>DKVL01000098.1:27550-58070 GCA_002491195.1 Lachnospiraceae bacterium UBA7179 | reverse complement strand
GGGAGAATATCGTGCTTGCGATGACGCTTCAGAACAAGAGCAGAAAAGTGATTCAAAAAGACAGCGAGGAGATGATGCGGCTGCTTGGGATCTGGGAGATCCGGGACAAATTTCCCTATCAGGTCTCAGGAGGGCAGAAGCAGCGCTGCGCCTGTGCGCGGGCGCTCATCAACCGTCCGAAGCTCCTCCTTGCCGACGAGCCGACAGGAGCGTTGGATTCGAAGGCGGCAGAGACACTGTTGGAGACATTTCAGCAAATGAATGAGGCAAAGCACGCGACGATTTTCATGGTGACACATGACGCCTTTTCGGCAAGTTACTGCAGCAGGATTTTGTTTCTAAAGGACGGTCAGATCTTCCATGAGCTGATTCGCGGGAACAGGAGCAGGCGCGCGTTTCTGAACCGTATCCTGGATGTGCTTTCCATGACGGGAACAAATACCAGTTCTGCGGCAGAGTCTGGCACAAGAAGTACGTCGGATTTTATGACAGACCAGATGACGGGAGGTGACGGCGATGCTCGCTAAACTTGCGCTGCGGAATGTGCGGCGGTCTGCAAAAGACTATCTCGTCTATTTTGTCACGATGACAGTTGTGGTGGCGCTGATGTTTGCCTTTAACAGTCTCCTGTTCTCCGAGGACATACAGGAGCTGTTCCAGGAGGTGGAAATCATGGAAGTCATGCTGGGGCTGGCAACATTTTTTATTGTCCTTATCATCGCATGGCTGATCAATTATATGCTGCGCTTTATCCTGGAAAAGCGCAGCAGGGAGTTTGGCATTTATCTGCTTCTGGGTATGGGAAAAAGGCAGATCGCAAAGCTGTATATGCGTGAAAATATGCTTCTCAGCGCGGGGGCTTTCCTTGCGGGACTTGTGTTTGGGATGCTGGTACAGCAGATCCTGATGTCGGTGCTCTACAGCATGGTCTTGATGGATTTCAGGCTCAATATCGAGATCAACAGAACGTGTCTTGTCATGACGCTGCTCTGCTATGCGGGCTGCTATCTTCTGGCGTTTTTGCGGTGTAAGCGAAAGCTCAGGAAGATGAATATCCATAGCCTGATGAATGCAGAGAAGCAGAATGAGGAGATCAGGGAGTCGCATGAGGGGATGAAGAGATGGCTGCTTCCGCTGTCTGTCCTGTTTTTAATCCTGTTTGGGGTGTGGTTGTTTTGCTGGAAGGAATGGGATACCGGCATGATCGTGTTCTTTATCGTGGGGCTGGTGCTTGTGATCTACCTTTTTTATACGGGACTGTCCGCCTGGATCATCTGCTATGTCCGCCATGAAGGAAGGGCTGTCTATAGGGGGCAGAATCTGTTTTTGCTCAGGCAGTTTGCCTCGAAGATCAAGACGATGCGATTTACCATGGGAACGCTGACAGCGCTTTTTGTTCTGGCTTTTCTGGGCTGTTCGATCGCGATGATGTTCAATCTGTATCAGGATTATATGTTTGAAGTAAAGATGCCGTTTGATATCCATATCTACAGTCCGTATGTGGAGGATGACTTTGCGGTACAGCTTGCTGTCATAGAGAAACGTGTACCCATTGAGGAAGCATATGCGTACCATATTTATGAAAATGGAACAAATCAGGTGAATGTCTGGCTGTATACCCATTTGCGCGTATTTGGCGACACATACCGGAACGCGGATGGAAGTCCCAACATGGAAAATATTGAGTATTACCGCAATTCTACGTACTGCAGGTACGATACATATATGGGGCTGACAGACTATAACCGGCTGCGCGGTATGCTGGGACTGGAGAAGGTTTCCTTACAGGACGGTGCGTATATCATTCACATGAAGGACAGGGTATTTCGGGAGACGGGTGATTTTTCGGATCAGCTTGTGATCAAAGGGGGCGGAGGAAACTGTGATCTGCAATTTGCAGGTTTCTACACAGAGCCATTTTCACAGGACGGGCAGAATGGCGGGGACTATGTGATCGTTGTTCCAGATGCGGAGGTGGCGAGGATGCGGCCGTATTATTCGGAGCTGGCCGTGAATATTGCAGGGGATGCACCGGCTGATTTAAGAAATGAGCTGGATGAAGCCGTGGAGACAGCAAGAAAATCGATAGCGCTTGATTTGAATCAACCCAAAATGTTCGATGAAAATGAAAACAGTTGTTGTGGCTCGGATTCGATTCTTGTCTGGGGTTCGGATAATCTGGTTCGCGACAATATTACAGTGGAAATGAAGTGTATGCTGGCGACACTGATTTTTCCGCTGATCTATGTCGGACTGGTCTTTTTGTGTGTCGCACTGACTGTATTGTCCATACAGCAGCTCAGCGATTCTGCAAAGTACAGATTCCGCTATAAGGTGCTGCGGCAGATTGGCATGAGCGGGAGAGAGATTGCGGGCCTTGTCTGGAAGCAGCTTGTATTATTCTATCTGTGTCCGGCGCTGTTTGCAGGTGTGATCAGTGGAATTATCGCGGGATATGTGGGTGATAATTTTAATTATTATTCTGGTGTGCAGACGCCGGCGTGGCTGTATTTTGGAATTTCGTTTCTGCTGTTTTTTGGGGTGTACAGTATTTATTTTGTGGTGACTTACGTTGGTTTTTTGCGAAATCTGGAGTTGGAGACTTGAGAGAAGGAGATAATGATCAGTGACTCCGCGATCTTTTCGGGGCTTGCAGGCAAGCTCCACCGTAGAGGGTACTTCCAGACGCCCGTCCTTCCGTAAGCAGACAAAGAAGATTTCCGTATAATCATCGGGAACCTCCTGCGTCCCGTCAAAAGAATAAAGTTTGGTGGAGGAACTATATGAAAAACAAGCTTTTGGCGGAAGATATGCCGGAAGGATGCTCTGCCTGCGGAAATCCTGTGTATCCTAATTGTAAATCAGGCTGCAATATGTTTGATGCTTAATAAGGAACTGTGTGAACAGTTACCTGCGTAGCTGCACAGGGTAATTTTTATATTTAAGTTGCTTTTCATATCACATTATGATATATTATAAATAGTTCTATATAGAAATATTCTAATTAGATAAGAGGTGGCTGATTGGAGACAAAGGGTGGATTTTACATTACGCAGATCAAGCAGCTTCAGGACAGGATCTTTGAGCGGCTGTTGCTGGAAAATGGTATCGAGATCAGCGGTGGGCAGGGGCGGATCTTATTTGTCCTGTGGAAAACAGATCATATGACTATCAGCGAGATCAGCGAGAAAACGTCGCTTGCCAAGAATACAGTGTCTATCGTGGTGGACGGAATGGTGCGCAAGGGCATCGTGGAGCGAAACACGAATCCCCAAAATCGCCGGCAGGCAATCATATCGCTCACTAAATACGCCAAGTCCTTACAGGGAAAATATGAACGGGTATCTCAACAGATGAACACGTTGTTCTACGAGGGATTTTCACAGGAGGAGCAAGAGCAGTTTGAGCAATATCTTGCCCGAATCCTTGACACACTGACCAGTATTGTGCTGCGCAAATAACAGTGACTGCTATTTTGCCGGGACAATGTGGAGAGAGGAGGCTGTACTGTACCAGAAAACCATATATAAAAATAAATAATTTCAGAAGGGAGATTTTCAAATGATAACAAGAGAGCAAGTGATTGAATTTATCAACAGACAAAATGCAGCTTTGGTCGCTTCCGTGGACGAGGACGGATTTCCGAATGTGAAAGCGATGTTTGTGCCGCGCAAGATTGAGGGAAATTCGTTTTATTTCACCACAAATACATCGTCCATGCGGACACAGCAGTTTCTGAGAAATCCAAAAGCGAGCATCTATTTTTATAATAAGGGACGCTATAAGTATGAGGGCATCATGCTGGTCGGGACGATGGAAGTGCTGCAGGACGAAGCGATCAAACGCGAAATCTGGTGTGATGGCGACACGATGTATTATAAGCAGGGTGTGACGGACCCGGATTACTGTGTGCTCAAATTTACGGCGGCAAAGGGCAGACGATACTGCGCCTTGAAGTCGGAGAGTTTTGAACTGACGTAGTGACAGGATTCTGTTTGTGAAAAGGGATTGCGAGATGCAGTCCTTTTTTGATACACATGTCATTAACCAACCATGCACCAGATCATAACAGCCTGCTGAACCACTAATAAACTCTTCTTAAAGTCATAGCCGGCAAAATAGTCGGAATTAATCACATCGTCACTGACTTCTTCACCGCGGTAAAATGGCGGACAGGGATTTAATATGGCATTTTTGTTCGCCAGATCCATCACTTCCTTTGTTACCTGGCAGTTCTTAAAATCATTTAACGCATCAGCAGGCAGGGAATCCGTGCATATAATATCCTTTCCTCTGACTGCAGTTTTGATGTCATGGTAGATTGTTACGTTAGCCATCTCATAGCCAGCGGCGCAGCACTGTGAAAGTTCAAATCCCATGACCTGTGAAGCCTCTTTCCAGGCAAGACCAATATTGCCTGATTTTCCGCAGAACAGGTATTTGTCCTTTGTAAAATCTGTTCTGATTTTTGAGAGGGCATATAGATCTGATAAAATCTCACAGGGATGATTGATATCTGTCATGGCGTTGATGACAGGAACTTTGGAATATTGGGCAAGCAGTTCCATTAAATGAATGTCCTTATGACGCACGATCAGGAGATCTACCCAATTATTCAGATATCCGCAGACATCTCTTATGGCTTCTTTTTTGTCCAGAGATTCAGTGGGAAAAAGGATTGGATGACCGCCCAGCAGATGAATGCCTTTTTCGAATGTAACCCGCGTCCGAATACTGGAAGCAGGGAAAAACAGGGTCACGCTTTTTCCGTTGAGAAAACCGCTGTATTTTCCGTTGTTGATTTCGTCAGCAATATGGAAGATTTCGTATAGTTTGCTTGATTGCAAGTCGGTTAACCGAATAAAATGTTTCATTTGAATACCTCACTATTTTTATAATACGAGAATGGCTATTTTTGGATTCGGGCAGTATTCTAAGGTGAAAATGGAGTGCAATGTTTTATAAGATGATTATATAAGGGAACTATATGATCGTCAATCATATACAGTGACGATTATCTGGTATATGATAAAGTAAAATATTGCTACTGTTCACACAGTTCCTTAGATAGCCGTCGACGATTTTCTGAAGGACATGTTCACCTATTTTCTAGCCAATGTTAGAAATCGTGGTTATACGGATAGGCTGAACTGTAAAAAAGGCAAAGAATTTTATTTTGACTTGACATATATAGATTACCGATATATAATTCAAATATAATATATAGACAATCTATATATGCTAATTGATCGTGCCGATCACTGTTATTATTGCTTGTTTGTCCGTCAAAGCAGGAGTAATTTGTTAACAGTTCCTAAGGCAGATCAAGAACGTTAATAAACTACTCATGACAATGCCAAGCCGGCTTTTGCGAAGCTGACTAAATGCTCATCTGCGGCATCAGAAAAATAAGAAAGGAATGATTTTATTATGGCAATTGACAAGTCACTGATTTCGGGAAGTACTTCCATGTTGATCCTGCGTCTGTTGGAGGACAAGGACATGTATGGTTACGAGATGATCGAGAAGCTCGAGGAAAGGTCTAACAACGTCTTTACACTGAAGGCAGGGACGCTTTACCCGCTGCTGCACTCCCTTGAGGAGAAACATTTTCTGACCTCGTATGAGAGTGAGGTCAATGGGAAGATACGCAAGTATTACAGCATCACAAAGGGCGGCAAAAAATACCTGAAATCGAAAAAGGAGGAGTGGCAGGAGTATCAGACAGCTGTCGTGAGCGTGCTTAGCATGGCAGTGTGAAGAGATTTTCTAAGCCTGCAAAAGACGCAGACTAAGAAAATCTAAAACTTCATACAGAAGAACGCAAGGGCAGCGTTCTTCACGGATTGTGAATGTAAGGAGAGATAAAAATGGAGGAATTTATAAAGACTTTGACAGAGCAGATACGCTGTACGAAGGCGCGCGACGGTGTGGCGCGCGAGCTGTCGAACCATATTATGGACCAGACGGAAGCGTATGAGCAGTCGGGAATGGAGCATGACAAGGCTGTCGCAAAGGCGGTGCGCGGGATGGGGGATCCGGTGGAGATCGGTGTTTCGATGGACCGGATTCACCGCCCGCAGATTGACAGGCGAATGCTCCTGCTGATCTTTGTGCTGAGTATCGCAGGAATGCTTTGCATGATGCCAATGTATGGCGTTGAGAGAGTGCTATTTCGCCAAGGGATGTTTTTGCTCGCGGGGTTTGCGGTGACGGCCATCGTCTATTTTGTTGATTATAGCATCATAGGACGAGCTGGTGTGGTAATCTATATCATTATGACAATTTTCTTTTTTATTGGGAGGCATTATATGCCTGTCGTAAATGGCAGAATACCGGCAATGTCGATACTGGTGTATCTGTATGTTCCAGCCTTTGCGGGGATTCTATACCAGCTGCGCATGAGGGGGTATCGCGCTGTGGTCATAGGGTTTGTGGTGATTGGCGCCACTTGTCTTGCTACGACTTATTTTTCAGCTACGCTCTGGGTGACGGTAAATATTGGTGTGTGCATGATTGTCATGTTGTTTGCCGCGATCAGAAAAGGGATGTTTGGCCAGGAGAAAAAACGTATGACGATGCTTGCTGCTGCAGCGGTTATTCTGCCAATGGTCGTTTTGATCTGGCGCATCAGTACCAACTGGAGATGGGAATCTTTTCGGGTGATGCGCCTGAAAGCGTTTTTTCAACGGAAGCAGTATGAGGGTGGTGCGGGATACATTTATAACGTGATTGACGATATCCTGCGAAATGCAAAATTTGTGGGGACCGGAAACAGCAAATATGGTGAAGGCATGGATTTTGCGATGGCCATGGATAATGGATTTACACCGTTGATGAGTATTTATACGTATGGTATCATTGTTGGGATCCTGCTGCTGATTCTGTTGGCGGCGTTGGTTTTGCGTGCGGTAAAGATTGTATACAATCAGAAAAACCAGCTCGGTTTTCTGGTATCGATGGCGTGTATGATGGTCATTCTCTTAAACTGTCTGGAAGGCCTTTTGATCAATGTAGGATGGTTTCCGGCGACATCAACCCTCATTCCGTTTCTGGTGTATGGAGGCAGTGGGACACTTGTGTATGCAGTGCTGATCGGGCTGCTGCTCGGTGTGCACCGGTATGAGAAAGTGTACATGGAAGAGACATATATCGGACAGCCGCGCTGGAGAGTGAACTTGAAGATCGAAAAGCGATAGAGATACAACTCAGGCAGCAAAGGATTTCTTTTGCATGAAAAAGACCGCTCGACGGTCTTTTTTTGTGTTGTTGGCTTTCAAAAAGGACAGGCTTGTGATAAGATAAAGAAAAACGTTTCAGGAGATCGACAGGGCGGTCCAGTCTTTCGGACATAAGGTGTATGCGATCGCGGAGGACGGATTACTGTTGGTTCAGGAGGGAAATGTGAAATGCATTGGAAATGTGACAGAGTATGTGAGGAGGATATCATGAAACAGAAAACAATGAATGACTATGGGGGAATCATACACGGTGGGGACTACAATCCGGACCAATGGCTTGACAGGCCGGAAATCCTGGAAGAAGACCTGCAGCTGATGAAAAAAGCGAACGTAAACTGTGTATCGCTGGGCATTTTTGCGTGGAGTCATCTGGAACCAGAGGAAGGGAAGTATGAGTTTGACTGGCTGGAGAAAATCATACAGCGATTGTATGAGAATGACATTTACACGATTCTTGCAACACCCACAGGGGCGATGCCCCAATGGCTTACCAGCAAGTATGAGGAAGTGCTGCAGGTCAATGCGTATGGTATGAGGAATTATCCGGGAAAAAGGCACAATTACTGCCCAAGTTCGCCCGTTATGCGGGAAAAAACATGGCAGCTTGACACAAGGCTTGCAGAACGATTTGGCGCACATCCTGGTGTGATCGGCTGGCACATATCGAATGAGATTGGGGGAAACGGGGGCGACGGAGCCTGCCATTGTGACAAGTGCCAGAGCGCTTTCAGGAAATGGCTGCAGGATAAATACGGCAGCCTTGATCAGCTGAATGCGGCGTGGTGGACAAGTTTCTGGAGCCACACCTACACAGACTGGAACCAGGTTAAAAGCCCTTCTCCGCGCGGAGAGGATCTGGTGCATGGACAGAATCTGGACTGGAGACGTTTTGTGGACAGTCAGCAGCGCAGTTTCTGCAGGGAGGAGATCAAGGCTGTGCGCAGTCACAGCAGCCTGCCTGTGACGACGAACATGATGGAGTTTTTTGAGACGTTCAACTATTTTCAGTGGGCAAAGGAGCTGGATATCATTTCATGGGACAGTTATCCGGATTGGCACAGCGGCGCGGACGAGCTGCAGACGGCGGCAAGCGCTGCGGCAGCCCACTGTTTGATGCGGAGCCTGAAAAAGAGTAATTTCCTCTTGATGGAAAGCACGCCCTCTGTCGTGAACTGGCGGCAGATCAACCGGTTAAAGAGACCGGGAATGCATGAATTGTCATCCCTTCAGGCGATTGCCTGCGGTTCTGACAGTGTGCAGTATTTTCAGTGGCGCAAAGGCAGGGGAAGCAGTGAAAAATATCACGGTGCAGTGATCGACCATCGGAATGGGGCGGATACACGAGTTTTTCGCGAAGTGGCAAGGCTTGGGGAGCGCCTTGAAAAGATTGCCCCCAAGGTCATTGGCACCTGCAACAGACCGCGGATCGCCATGGTGTTTGACTGGGAGAACTGGTGGGCTGTGAAGGATGCCCGGGCAGTGGACAACGATCTGAATTATCAGGCTGTGTTTGTGGACTTTTTCAGACCTATGTGGGAGCTGGGAGTTGACGTGGACATCGTTGATATGGAGGGAGAGCTCAATGCATACAGCGTGGTGATCGCACCGCTGAACTATATGTATAAAGACGGCTATGCGGAAAAAGTGAGGACATTTGTAAAACAGGGCGGCTGCTATATCACGACCTGCTGGAGCGGCGAAGTGAACGAATCCGATCTGACGTATACAGACGCGCACCCTCTGGGGGATGTGCTTGGGATCAGAACGGAGGAGATCGATGCACCGGGCGGATATTGCGAGAACAGTGTGCGATATCAGGGCACGGATTATCGGATTACTGGGCTGTGCGGTCTGATACACGCAAATGGTGCAGAAGTGTTGGCAGAGTACCAGCGGGATTTCTATAAAGGATATCCGGCGCTCACAAAAAATGTTTATGGAAGCGGGGAAGCGTATTATATTGCTTCTTTGAATGAACAACGATTTTTGAAAGCGTTTTACAGTGATATCTTAAAGGAGAGAGGGCTGGGCTGCGGCTTGCAGGTCAGACTGACAGAAGGTGTCACGGTCAATGAGCGAAGTACGCCTGCAGATGACAATGGTGCAGTGCAAAGAGTGTGGTTTTTGCAGAATTTTAACAGGGAACCGGCAACGGTAGAACTGTTGGCGTGTTATGAGAATGTGGAAACAGGGGAAACGATGCGTGGTAAGATTACATTAAAGACGTTTGAGTGCATGGTGCTGACATGAAGCTTTTGATTGAACAAAACGACGGGTACAGGGAACCGGAGATCCATATTAAATGCGGGTTGATCGATGCTGACCTGCAGCATATTATCGATGAGATCCAGACTCTGATGTTCTCCCTTCCCGTATCAAAGGACGGGGCGGTCAGCAAGCTTTCCCTGGAGGAGATTTTTTACTTCGAGAGCGTCGACGAGCGGACGTTTGTCTATTCACGCACAGAGGTTTACGCATGTGATTATAAACTCTACGAGGTGGAGGACAAAATCGGGAAATGTGGTTTTGCGCGGATCAGCAAATCGGTGGTTGTCAATATCCGAAAGATCAAACTGATCAAACCGCAGTTAAACGGGCGCTTCGAGGCGATTCTCGACAACGGGGAGCGCCTGATCGTGAACCGGCATTATGTGAGTGCGCTGAAGCAAAAATTCGCGGGGAGATAGTAAGGGGATGATAAATTGAAACGGAAAGCTGAAATTTTAGACAGAATCATGAAAGCGTTGGCAAGCTTCACGATCTCTTATGCCTTTGTTGTCATTGCGTATGTACTGATCAGCGATATGGGAATCTTTGATCCGATTGACAATCGAATGGCGATTCAATTAATGTGCATCTGCCTTGTGATCGCGGTGATTCACTTTGTGATAGGCTTTTTTGAGATCAAGTCCAGTCCGAAATTTTTTCTGCTGTATTTTGGTGTGGTTGTGGCAGTAGTGCTTTTTATGGGGATTGTAGTATATGATTTTTTGGTGATGAGCGTTGCTTTTTTTGTGTGCCTTGCAGTCATGCTTGTTGTTGTATTTGTGGGAACCTATCTGATTGCTTACTTTGACGACTGGAAAAAGGTTCAGGAGATCAATAAGATGATTCAACAGAATAAGAGATCATGAACTATTCCATCAGCAACTCACCGGCCTGTTTTGGTAACTTACCAGACAGGCGCTTTTTTTATGGATACAAAGATGTTAAAGTGGAGGATAAAAAAGGGGAGGATTGTTATGAAAAAGAAATCAGGAAAATGGTGGAAAATAGCATTGATCGCACTGGCACTGGTTGTGATTGTTCTTGTGGGCGGTACAGGATTGATCTTTCGGGAGGAACTGAAAATCGCAGATTCGGTTCGTCCGATTGCGGAGAAAGAAAATGTGTACTATATGGAAGTGGACAGTGATTATCATTTTGGGGAATTTCTGGAAAATGGCGGCGCATCGTCGGACGGGGAAGTCAGCGCATTTCTGACAAACTGTATTTCCAACGGATTTTACCAGGTGGATGTGACAAATGAGGGACCAGCGTGCAGTGTGATCTCTGGGATGGACGATAACAATCGTCATGTCTGGGGGCGTAATTTTGACTGGGATGGAGCGGTTCCGATTATTGTGAAGTGTGTACCAGAGGACGGTTACGCATCGATTGCCACATGCGATTTCAAGAATGTTACAGGCAGTGCAGAGACAGTGCCCGACAATTTTATCGATAAGATGCTGGCGATCGCCGCACTGTATGTCCCGATGGATGGCGTCAATGAAGCAGGGCTGTGTGTTGCTGATCTGGAAGTGAATGAGGGCGGCATGGAAGCGGTGGACACGGAGAAACCGGACCTGACAGTCACAACTGCGATCCGTCTGCTGCTCAACCGCGCAGCGACTGTGGAGGAGGCCGTGGAGCTGCTAAGGCAGTATGATATTCACGCATCTGGCGGCATCAGCCACCATCTTGCCATCTCTGATGCGTCGGGGGCGTCAGTCAGTGTTGAATTTGTAGACGGAGAGATGGTGGTGGTTGACACAGCCTGCGTCACGAATTTTAATCTTGCAAATGGCGATACGGCAGCAGGCGGCGAGAGCGCAAAAGAGCGCTATGAACTGCTCTGCGCTATATATGAGCAGGCGCATGGTATTCTTACAACTGAGGCGGTAAAAGCAGCATTAGCGCAAGTGTCACAGACAAAAGGAGAGTGGACAACGCAGTGGTCGATCGTGTATCGGCATGATGCGCAGGTACTGGACTATTATTTCAATGGAAAATATGAGGAGCCAGTATCATTCCCGGTTCCTGTCCGTCCTAAGGAACTGTAGGAAAACGTTATCCAACCAGTTTTTCAAAAACGGACACTACATACTCAGCAATCGCGCAGTCCTGTTCCTCGGTTCCGCCGCCGACTCCGATACCGCCGGCGATCCTGCCGTTTGCAAACAGCGGATATCCGCCGGCCACCAGTGTAATTTTGGGATCATTTGTCTGGATTGCCATAAGGGAAGCGCCCTCTGAATATCTTCTTTTGGGGCGGAGCCAAATATTTTTCGGTAATCTCTGGCAAATTGGGACAGACTCTCGTAGCCGACCTCGAGCGCGGCCTCCGTCACATTTTTTCTGTCATCCAGCATGAGACGTCTGGCTTCGGTGAGCCGCAGACGTTTCTGGCATTGCAGTGGGCCCATTCCCACGGCGTTTTTGAATTTCTGATGAAACTGGGATACACTCATATTTCGCTGCTGCGCCAGATGTTCGACGGCAAAGGAATTGCGGAAGTTCTCTTTGATCCAGCTGTTAGCCTCGTAGATGGCATCGGCCTGACTGATATTTATGATACTTTGAATAAACTGTCTGCCACAGGAACCGCAGAGAACATCATAAATGACTTCCCGCATCATGTTTTTCCGGATAAACTCGGATGGAATAGTTTGTCTTGTGTCAGGAAAGAAACGGCTGACCGACTCGATCACATGATGGTCAGATAAGGACATCATGTCGCTTTCCAGCTGCGCGTTGATGATTTTTTCTGTCAGATCGTTGTCCAGATTTTATTTTGTGTTGTAATTTTTTCATATTTATCTTCCGATCAGTATAATGATAGAATCTATGGCGTTGGAGAGGTTATGTCAATTTTTCAAATCTATTTGCCTCTAAAAATTCGTCTAGTAATTCGAAAAATGTCTCAATCGCTGCTTTTCCGTCTGGGATATTTTGTAAGATCGCACTGACATAATTCAGTGTTGAATTGGGGTATAGTCCATATTTTTTTAACACAAATGTATTAAATGCATTGCGCTCAGAAGGAATAAGGAAGCAGAGTGTGTCTAAATCATGCTCCTGCAATGCAGTCAGGTATCCGGTAAAAAAGTCTCCCAGTCTACGCATGGAATATTTCTCAATATACAGGCATGGATATTTGCGCAGACGGCGTAATAAGATCCGTTCCTTGGGCGAGATATCAAATATTTTTTCTTCTTGGTCGCCAGAGGGAACAGGATCTTTAGTTTTGGAAATGAAGTGCTCCATGATATTGACAATCTCATGTGCCCACATTCCATTGCCGCCATGTGCGTTTCCGGCCAGCTCATAATAAACTGCGTTGTGACTTGTTTGCGTTAAGATTTCATACAAGTCGCGGCTCATCTGGCAGTTTACAACAGGATCATCGGCAAAGTGGAGCAATAGAACTGGCGGCAGAGGTACGCCATCGGTCACATAATTTTTGCACACAACGATATCGGCCTTTTCCAGGCATTCTTCGTCGGTGTCTGCGCCCATCAGATAGGTGGTCGGTCGTTTTCCCCATTCTGCCGGCCATGGGGTGCTTTGGCACATCTTAAGATCCGATGATGCGGCCTGACCAATTACTCCTGCAATAGTATAGTCGAAAAAACCTTCGGGAATATATTTTCCATGGGCTTTCGTAAATGCGGCGAGCAGTGCGAGATGTCCTCCTGAGGAATTTCCAGCGAGGAAGATCTGACTCGTATTAATATGAAATTGTTCTGCATGTTTGATCAGCCATGCAACGGCACGATGGATATCTTCCAACTGTGCCGGAAAAGGTGCAATGTTGGACTCTCTTACTTGAACGATCGCAAAGACATTGCCCCATTCGGCAAGTCTGGTGTACTTGGGAACGTCAAAGTACAACTCCTGCTTGTGCCATGCGGCTCCCGGAATATATACAACCAAGGGAAATCGTTCATCGGATTTCCACTCAGCGCGGTGGGGAAAGATCAGACTCAATTCCCTGGATACGCCATCGTCATACTGATGATAGACAAAACCCGGCGCATAGAGCCATTCTGTACTGTTGTAGTGAAATTGCATTTTAATTGTCAATTCGGACGCCTCCTCTTATTGTCCTGTTAAAGTGTTTTGTGTCTCAATTTAGGTCGATTCTGAATGCCGTTGGAATCAATACGGCAAAGCTATGATGTTTCCCTGCCAATCTGTTTTTTGATCAGACTGGGAGAGCATAATTGTATCGCAGTCAATCATTTCATTGAAATCGACAGGCAGTCGTGCTTTTTCCACTTTAATGCTCCTCCTATATAACGAACTTTTTGATAGAAAACGCATCTATTTTTGCCGTTTCCTATTAAAATATTATACTATGAGGCTCTGTCATGGGCAAGCATATCGTGGAGTGCTGTTCTGTAGTTTCTTACTATTGATAGTTCAGATGACAGTTCGGCCTCTTTGGCTTCCTGTTACAAGCATCAAATCATGTAAAAACCGCTTCGCGGATGTCAAAGCCACGTATTATGGCCAGATGCATCCCAACTACCATGCTTTCTCACGTGGCTTGTGAAACCATAATTTGCAGCGCAGTGCAAAGTCCTGGGTTAAACTGTAATTTACGATTCGCAGGGCATGAATGCACATGTACCATACATGCACAAATTTCATATAAAATAGTAATTGAACAAATCCAGAAATCTGCACAAAGAATTCTACACCTTGTATTTCACAGAAGTACAAAGCAAATACAAAACCGCAGATTTGTCGTTGTATGGCGGACAAATTTGCTACAATTCACATCTAAAATACTTAAATCATTATAAATAATTATAGGGTGTGAATTGCAACAGAGAGAAGGTGGCATCAATGAATTAATTGATTTTTAGATTGACAAATGTTTCATAAAAGCATATAATTCAATTATATAAATGATTTATATAATTGAATTATATATATTGAGGAGGGGCAAATGCCGAAGCAAAGAATTACAAAGGAAATGGTCGTGGATGCTGCGTTTGGGATAGCGAGGAGCAGCGGCATGGAACAGGTCCTGGTCAAAAATATTGCGGACAGGCTGGGCTGTTCCGTACAGCCAATCTACAGCTATTGCCAAAATATGGATGGTCTGCGTCATGATGTGACGGAACAGGTGAGCCGTTTTATACAGGAATATATCGCGGCGCGCATCGATCCAGAGGATTTGTTCCGCAGCACTGGGAATGCATACATTCAGTTGGCAAAGGAAGAGCCGAATCTGTTTAAGATCTTTATTCTGCGGCAGAGGGGTGGGATCTCTTCGCTGGACGGGTTGTACCAGTCAGAGGCAGGTTCGCATGTCGCGGATTTTATTGCGGAGCAGATGCAGATCAGTGTGCCAGAGGCAAGACGGCTGCATTTGCATATGCTGATCTATACGATTGGTCTTGGAACGATCTTTTCGGTTACAACACCGGGAATTTCGGTGGACGAGATTTTTGCACAGCAGGAATCGGCGTATGAGGCATTTTTAAAACAGGCGTTGGAGGAGAGAGATTGTGAAGCAGAATAATATGATTGTGATTTATAAGAGCAGCACAGGATTTACAAAAAGGTATGCAGAGCTGGTCGCGAAAGAGATGGGCTGCGCGATCGAGGACTATCGGAACGTGTCGTCAGGTATGCTGTCCAAATACGATATTGTCATCTTTGGAACCCGTGCACATGCGGGCAGGGCGGATGGATTCCAGAAGGCAAAAAGACTGTTTGAAAAGAGCAATATCAGCAAGATGATCTTGTTTGTGACAGGGGCGACGCCTAACGCAGCCGCGGAGATCGTCGAAACATTCTGGAGGCAGAATCTTTCTGCAGAAGAAATGACAAAGATACCACATTTCTATATGCAGAGCGGATTGTGTTATGAGAAAATGTCTCTGCCGGACAGGCTGATGATGAAGGTGGCGGCAATCATGATCAGGCACAAAAAGAATAAAACGGAACAGGATCTTGGATTTGAGGAGGGGATTAAAAGTTCCTTTGACAATTCTTCCAAAGAATATATTGAACCCTTGATCTCATATTTGAGAACAAATGCTCAATATAATAAGAAGTAGATAGCGGAGCGCTGAGGATGAGAAAATTTCGAAAAATAATTGTTACAATTTTATTTCTGCTATATCTTGCGATTGTATTGCGGATAACAGTATTTCGTTCTACTTTTACATTGCAGAATCTGTGTCAGAATGGCAGGATCGTTCTGACACTTTTTGAAGGATATATTGATCTGATCAGGCGAGGGGATTGGTTTGCATTTACCTATCTGTTTTTTGGTAACATTATCTGGTTTGTCCCGTTTGGCATGTACCTGCAATATATGGGAAAACAGAGAAAACTCCTGCATATAGCTATTTCTGGATTTCTGTTTTCGCTGTTGATTGAAACGCTGCAATATGTATTTGGAACTGGGTTTTCCGAATTGGACGATCTGGTCCTGAATACGCTCGGTGCATGGATCGGGGGAGGCTTGGTTAAAGTTGGGACGCATTTCTTGCATTAGAATTTTCACAGTATTTTTGCTTATGGATAAGTATAGCTTTGCTGGTACGTAAGAAGTTTTTCCCAATCGCGTTCTTCCCGTATGATTCTCAATACATGAATTTCATTTTCTGGTTCTTTTATAATGTAAAAAATAATTGATGGTGGAAAAGGTTTTTGGTAAATGGAATAACTGCGATATAGAAGATTGGTTTTAAGAAACATTGTTCCAAATAATTCTAAATCCTTTATTTTCTTGTGTATTTCACTTTGAAATTGATCTGCTCTGGTGATGCCAAATTTTGCTTCAATGTAATTTGCGATATCAGTTATATCATAAATAGCCTCCCAGGTTAAAACAACTTTACGTTCTTGCATTTCTTTGTTCATTCCTTAATTTGGAAATCTTTTCAAATGCCTCTTCTAATGGTAATTCTCTGCCAGTTTCCATGTCATCTATGCCCCGATCAAGCATTCTTAATAATACTTGATTATCTTGTTTTGTATTAAGATTCTCATCCAATGTTATATCCATATTGATAATTCCTTTCATACAAAATTGTGTGTAAATAATTGCATTAGTTTTATTCTATCACACGAATAATATGATAACAACTATCATTTTAAAAGAAAATTAAGGTTCCTGCATTCCAATGATCTCCACACCGTCAGGAAAATTCCGGATTGCGAGTGCGCGGGTATTCGTCAGGCGGATATTGGCTTTCAGGGGATAAGCAATTTTTCCCAGTGGTTCCCCGTCAGCGCAGTGAACATCCAGCTTCGTATCAAGGAAGTCTAAATGATTGGGAATGTTGTTGGAGAAGATCAGGCTTCCGGCACTCACGCCAAGCACAACGCCGTCGGAATGAATATATTCCATTAAGGTTTTAGAAAAACCGGTTTCGTTCATTCGCTGGAGCAGATAGTGGGTATCTCCGCCGCATAGATATACGATGTCATACTGTTTTAGGTCATTGAAAGACATTCCTTTGTGTAGGTCATACACGGAAATATGGTCGCTTAAAATGCCGCATTTGAGCAAATCATTCATACATTTTGGAAGGACGGCAACCGCATCGGGATTGATGGCTGCGACTGGAATAAACAGTGCTTTTGCCAAGGCCATATTCACAGGAATCATTTTGGTAAAATAGTACTGAATTTCATCTGTTTCCAGTCCGGCTGATGTTAACAATACTCTCATGATATAAATCTCCTTTCTCTGCACAGGCCCGTGCAGAGGAAATATGTCACTAACGTGACGCACGGGCCGCGCGGCGAGTAGGGGGAAAGGACATCCCCTACTCGATTACTATTTGACTCAGATAAGGAACTGTTCACAAATTACTTGTGATAAGGAACTGTAAAGAAATAACATGCCAATATTGTTAAGTTATTTCTTTACAGTTCCTAAGAATGCCAGACGAGCATTCTTGATTTTATTCCGGCCAGTTCATCTGCGCATCTGCAATACCCATTTTTCGACATTCGTTACAGATAAGGTCTTTTTCTTCCTGATTTCCAATCGGATATTGCAGAATCTTATTTCTGAACACAATATATTTCGTATTTCCCGACTTGAAATCAACAAACCAGTTCTCACTATTATCTGGGTTGGAAATCATTACTTTTGAGACCAGTTCTGGGAAATCACTTCTTGCACAGGTAAAAAAGAGCGCTGTCCAGTATTTCGGTTTTCCGCCAGTGTTCCACAGTTCAATTTTGTGTATGTTGAGAACATCAATAATTGTCTCGTCGTCAATGCTTTCCTTGATCAGAATGCCCTCATAAACTGCGTTTTTCTTCTCCTGAACCGCATTGCTGCCGCAGCTGTGTGTTTCCCGGATCCCGTCTATCATCAGATCGTCTTTCAACAGCACATCTATGGAAACGTGAAAAATTTTGCCCAACAGTAGCAGTTTATCCGTCTCTGGTAATGCGATGTCAGCCTCCCATTTTGAGATCGACTGGCGGCTCACATTGCAGATGGAAGCGAGCTCTTCCTGCGTCATTTTGTTTGCTTTGCGCAATTCGACAATTTTCTCAGACAGTTTCATTGATTATTCCCCCGTATCCTTAGGAACTGTAAAGAAATAACTTAACAATCCGGCGCAATATTGTCATGTTATTTCTTTACAGTTCCTTATGCAGCATATAATGGAAAGGCGGAGGAAATTACCATAGCGGTGTTTCTCATTTCCTTCGCATCCCTGTGCAATATATAATACCAAAAAGTACGGCTGACTGCCACCAATTTGAAGGTGCTTTTTCGCAACCTGTGGTTGCCGTATCGGGTTTGTTTCCGGTATCAAAGCAGCCGAAATGTGCGCTTTTTTGCAACCTGTGATTGTCGTATCTGACAGAAACGTTCAAGGCATAGAAGTCGTGGATTGCTTTCCAATAAGGAACTGTTCCAATTCCTCAAAATTGTTCACAATATCGCCAGAATAAATTTCTAGATCCCTGTTGAATAACACGGTATTGATTCCAATACTCTGTGCCGCGTTCAGATTTCTGACACTGTTGTCAATCAAAATACACTCGTCCGGATTGCAGTGCAGGCGTTCGATGGTATACGTAAAAATGCCAATTTCGGGTTTGCGCATATGGATATCCCCGCTGACAATACAGGTCTTAAAATATTTGTGAAGTCCGTGGAGTCCAAACAAATACTGACTCCATTCTTTTACATCGTTTGAGAGCAGGACAAAGTTGTATTTCATATAATTTGTTTCCGCAAACCGCAAAAAACCGGTATCAAACGTTAAGTAATTTTTCAGATAGTCCTGCATGGTTTCTGTCGGGTTTGAATAGCCTAACAGTGAAAGAAATTCGTCAGAGCTTAAGTCGCCGTTTCCAGCCTTGGTAAATAAGTGTTCTTCTCGAAATGCCCTGGTAAGTCTGTCGTGTTCCGCCTGTTTAAAATGTTCATATGTGTATGGTATAAAATATCCCTTGCTTTCCTTTATGATGACACCATACATGTCAATCAGAAGGAATTGTTTTTTTTCCGATTGACTTTTTTCCATAAGAAATCATCTGTCCTTTCATGAAAGTGTATCCAGCAATTGGATTTGCTGCGAAAAAATCGGCAATTGCGACATTTCGATTACAGTAATCTTCGGCCTCCCTGTGGGATAATCCGTGGGAGAGCAGATGGCGGATCAATCGCTCCCTCTCTGCCGCACTGATGCCGGCAGTCCAGTCATTGTACGCGATAAAGTCATTTCTGATCTCGTTGTAATCTGGTAGCTGAGACGTGATGAACTCGACTTTATCATTCATTCGCACATCAACGTCGGTTAATCCCAATTTTTGCATCATATGTGCAGTTCTGATCGCAATTGCATAGTCGCGTCCCTGCCTTGCGAGTTCCGTCTGCCACTTTTTTTCTAATCCTTCGTGTTTGCACAGTTCCTGATAATCCATGCCGTCAATATAAAGTCCGCAGCACTCAAATTCCCTGTTCGCATCGATGCTGATCACATATCCGCCTGGTTTTGCGAAGGTGATCATTTTCTGCAGAAAAGCGGCCGGATCGTCCAAATGCCTGAGAACGGCCTGACAGATCACGAGATCATACTGGTTTTCGGCGGAATGCGTAAAAACATCTTTACAAAGAAGCGTCGCGCTCATTTTCTGATCTGCAAACAGGCATTCTCCTTTTTGTATCAGATCCTCCGCATAATCGATTCCTGTATAGGTGCTTCCCTCAGGCAGGCACGGAAGCAGAAGCTGCCCTAAAAATCCATACCCGCAGCCGCAGTCCAGCACAGAGACTGTCTGATCGATCTTCCAGACTTGTGAGACAAGGAATGCGATGTAGTCGTCGTTCCAATAGCCTCTGCGCGTCCGCAGCAGATAGTCCAGCTTGTTGTTCCAGAAATCTTTCGTTGCTGTTTTTTCGGGAATGTAGGTCTCGTCATCGAGCGGTTTTAATCCCAGGAGCTGGTCGGTTGATACCTGAAAATATTCCGACAGTGCTGGAAGCATGACAATGTCCGGCATGCTGATCCCCGTCTCCCATTTGCTGATGGTCTGATAGGATACACCGATGCTGTCCGCCAGTTCCTGTTGTGTCAGTCGGTTCTTTTTGCGCAAGTCCGCAATGCGCAGGGTTATGCTGCCCATAGAAATCCCTCCTGTTTTATCAATTATGATATTAAGATTATAACAGAAATTGTGGAAGTTGTATTCAGAGGAAATGGCGAATCGTTTCGCTTGTTGAGAGAAAAAAGCCGTCTGGTTCGCAGAATCAAAGATGCCCGTTCAATAAAAGTCCTTTTAGCCGTTCGATCTCCCGTTTCTGGCTGTTGATTCCCTCGCCGGAAACGGTGTTGTACTCATTGTGCAGGCATTGGATAATGCGCTCCCTGTCGCTGACTGCGGCGGCGTAGTCTCCCAAAAGCTCGTGGAGCTGTGCCATGGAGTGGAGTCCGTCCGTAATACGGGGCGGTTTCTGAATGACAAAGCATTTTTCATAGTCAGCCAGCGCTTCCTCATATCTGCCAAGCTTTTTGAGACGGTCTGCTCTGCTGCAGTAAGCCTGCCATGTTTCCGGGTAGTGCGTAACAGCTACATTCCAGTATTCTATAGCTTCCTGGAGTCTGCCTTTTCCGAACAGGATGTCTCCCATATAGATCTCATATTGATAATTTTTGGCTGCTGCATGAATGCGTTCAATATACGGAACAGCCTCGTCATAGCGCTCGTCAGCCAGCAGATTTTCAATGACGCCGTATAGTCCGAGAACATTGTCCGGGTTTCTTTTGAGAAACTCCTTAAAATATGCAATGACCGCAAAATGATTGTCATACCATTCATCACCGCAGACACCATTGTTTGCTTCCAGAAAAGCTACCCATCCAGTTTTATCCTCCGGGTTCATCTCGAGAACCTTTTTGGCATATTCGCTGGCAGTTTCATGGTCGCTTTTTGCCCTGTGGTTATATAAGTGCGCCAGACAGGTGTAAGCCCTGCTATTTTGGGGATCATCCTGAAGCACACCTTCCAGGAACTGTATGCAGTGGTGGAATGTTTCCGGATTGATCCGCCGCTCATGCCAGAACATATTTTCAATGCGCTCAAACTCTGCCTCATTGGGGATATGAAACAGTTCATCGATCGTAACACCAAAGAATACGGCAATATTGGGCAGCAGTGCGATGTCAGGGGTACTCGTTTCTGTCTCCCATTTCGATACTGCCTGAAAGGACACACCCAGATATTCTGCCAGTCCTTCCTGTGTCACTCCCTTGGCGAGGCGCAGTGACTTAATTTGTTTTCCGATTTCCATTGTAACCTCCGTTTGATGATTTCTTGTATTATTTTTTTATTCGTTTTGTCAAAGATCAATATCTTTGCGTTATCAGCTGATATAATGAGTATATATCAGATTTTTGGCCGATTCAATCGAAGCGCATTTTAGTGGGTTCTAACGCTGGTTGAATGTTGGTTGGATTTTTGTTGTTTTGGGCATATAATAGGAGCAGAAGAAGATATGGAAAACCTTTGGGCTGCTGGGACTGCAGAATATGGAGACAGGATATGGGTTCTTTGAAGATACTGGTGTACAGCGGGCTATGTATATGCGTGAGAATATTAATACTCCATCCGGTCAGAAATCAGACTCGTGAACCGCCTGTTTCATGAAAAGTTCTAACTGGATGGAGTATTGGTAGGAATCGTTTTGCAGGTATTAATTTTTGCGTGCTTCTTTCTTTGCGGCTTTAAGGTCAGTAATGCCGTTTGCTGCGTTGATGTCCCGCGCAAAAGCCTCTGCGAACTGTGCAAAGGATGCTGCTTCTTCCTTCTGCTGGATATTCACCGGATGGTACTGATCGTCCTTGGTGTTGCTCGCTGTCACGAAAAGGTTCATTAATTCTTTCTTGTCCTTGCCGTAAATGGTCAGCAGACCGTTTTTGAAATCTGCCATGCCAAGACCGCTTTTTTCAAGATGAACCGGCTGACCGCCGCTGATCGTTCCCCGGTCGATGGACAATGGAACAAGGTATAGATCCCCAGTCTGAAATGCTACGCCATAATACCAGTATTTGGTTGTGGAGGTCACTGTTCTTCCGCCTCCGCCGAAGGCATATTCCTCCCGTGTACCGTATGCGATCGTGTACGTTTCGCTGTTTGGCACTGCCTGTCTCACAATATCCCGCACTTTCTGTTTTTCCGGGCTGTTTGCCCCCTTTTTTTCGTCGATCGTCATCTTTATAAACACGATCACGAAGAGGACGACAATGGCAATCACACCAATGATAATATAGTTTGTCATATAATTTTCTCCTTCTCCTCATATTGTACCGGAATATCATTTTCCGCCGGATATGATATTGTCTATCTATGTGTATCGGAATATTTTTCCCAATTTTAATAGGATTTTGTATATTTATCAAAATTGGAAAGCGATTTGCTGTCGTGATAGAAATCATACTTTACCACTGTCGCGGTCACATTTCGGATGCTGAAAATAAGATGTCCCGGATAAGCTCTTCGTGCGGGTGTTTTTCGTCCGCCTGATAGACCATGATGCCATGGATATCAGCGCTTCGGTCTGTAAATGCCGGAAACAGAAAACCGCACTCGGGAATCCCGACTTCATAGTCATCGAGCAATGGACAGAAGGTGCATATGATAAATTTATATACTTCTTCGGACTCCCACAGGCTCTCCTGATCCTTTGCTTTGATGGGAATATCGTAGCTCCCGTAAAGGATTCTGACGGCATACGGTTTTTCGGTAATGTATTTTTCTCCAATAAACTCATAAAAGAGTTCCAGCATTGCGTCGTTTTTTAATTCGCAGTCCTTTAGTGCCATGAGCATCTGCCAGGTATGTCCGGCTTTTTCGTGATCCTTGGAGAAAGGATAGTAGATTAAATTTTTATTTGTCTCTGAAAAAGGCACTGTCTTTGCGAGTTTAAGATTGATCTCAATATCTTTTTGCGATAGTTTCAGGAAATGTCGGTTAAACGTGCCATCGACAAAGCCCTCCTCGTCAAAATATGCGCCTGCAATGCGCGAGAAACAGTTCCTTTTTGGCGTCATGCGCCTTGTCAGTTCGAGCATGTCTTCCCGGTTGATCGTGTTCATATGGATTCCTCCTGCCTGGTATGGTCTCTTGACAATCGTATCTCATGAGCGTAGCGAGATATAATTTATTATATCATGTATTACTGTGGAATCCATACTTTATCGTAAAAATGTTGCTGCATTTCCATATTTTGACGGGGCGTAAACTGTACTACAGTTCCTTGTTGCAATGTGGAAGAGCACACCGAACATGGGACTGCGCACTTTGGATGACTCGCGGGTATGTCAATAAGATTATATGTTTAATTCCGCGCACATTTTTCTAACTGTATAGCGATATATGATATAATAAATGACACTTATCAAAAGTAATATGCCCAGGCAAATGCCGAGTCCGGCGATTTCGCCTGGAACCAGCTTCCCGTCATTGGCAAACATGATCATCGCATACAGAAAATACATGGCACTCATGCCGACGATCGCAGGAATCCGAAACACGATGCCAGACTGACTCTTCACCTCGCGTTTTAGGAATGCAGAAGATGCACCCAGACGCCGCAGGTCGTCAAAGACATAGCGGTTGTTCAGGGCGATGGTCATGCACCGGGTATAGCTGATAATCAGCGCGGCGAGTGTGCAGATGATGGAAATAAACAAAAACATCATTAGATATACCGCGAATGTCCGCAGGAAATCGTTCTGATCCAGGATGCGGATTTTCGGCATATAAGCCCAGTAAAGACGGAAATCGCTTGCATCGCAGCGGTCATAGTCCAGCCTGGTCATTGCGTCCGTATCGCCCCAGTAGATTTCTCCCGCCTCGTCGGCTGCAATTTTATTGACACGGTCATAGTAATATCCATACTCGCACTCTGGACCAAAGGACGCAATCAGAGTGTGGAAAAAGTCCTGCGCAAAGGCGTAGCTGTCAGTGCCGTCAACATTGAAAAAGGCGATCGTGCCCTGCCAGTCAGGTGCGATCCCGCGTGATATGGTTTCATAGTCTGTGTCATTGAGAATATAGTATCCCGGATTTCCAGCAAGAAAATCATAGTGTGTATAGCCTGCAAATGATACAGGGAGTGTCGTTCTCGTAACCATATTTGTCAGAAAAGTGATATCTGTGGAATAAAAATAAGTTTCTGTCTCATTTGTAGTTGAAATAATGCGGTATTTTCCACGGTCTACTGAAAGGGTTTCCCCAGTGAGTGCGCAAAATCCGGATTCAGAGAAAACCTTAATACTACCAGCTAAATCAAAGTGCTCGTTGTGGAATGCTCTGCCATCTTCTACTTCCTCCATACCGTCCCTGCCAAGTGTCAGATAAGGACAACTTCTAAAATCTTTGATCGAAAGTCCATATTCTGACGCGAGTGCAGAAATTTCATTCTGTGTTGGTACAGTCTGGTCCATGCGGTAATGATAGCAATAATCAAAGGGGCGCGAGTGTACTTCGATGATCTGGCTTACGCTCAGCATGGGAAGGTAAAAGATGGCAAAAGCGCTTCCTGCGATCAACACAGTGCTGACAAGCAGGTTATTGACGGTCTGTTTTCCCTGAAATTTCATCATGCTCCGCGCGATCAGACTGCGATAGGGATTCTTCCTCCGTGAGCGCCAGCCGTGGACGACCGTGTGCAGCATCACCATATAAAGCCCCACAAAAACAGGCGCATAGAGGAGATTTAGCAGTGCAGTCGGATATTTGCTGAACACCTGCATATAGATACCGGGCGCCATATAGCCGCAGACAGCACCGGCGAGGATCAGGACAAATCCGACAGGTCCGCACCATCTGCCTAACTCCTTTACAGGCTCATTTTTGTGTTCTTCATGGACGATATCGATGATATTTGTCCGTTTCAGGTAGCGGTATGCGGTCGCGCAGGAAAAGGCGACCACAATGACGAAAAATACTGCCGATAAATACAGACACCTGAGATCCAGCTTTAGCTGCATCTCCGCACTGTCCACGATAAACAGGCGGAAGCCATTCCACAGGAGAAAGACAAAGGGAAAACCAGCCGCAATGCCAAGCAGCGAGGAGGAACCGCTGAGCAGAAGCACTTCCCGGAACAAACCGGGGGCAAGCCGTTTTCTGGAAGCGCCGAGCGCCATGAGTGTGCCAAGTTGTCTGGATTTCTTGCGGAAAAACAGACTGGATGCATAGATGGTAAAAACTACACAGCCAAAAAGAGCCAGCACGAAGATCGCTACCATCTGTTTGCGGCTGTCACCCCCGTCGGGCAGCACCCGGAGTACCGTCGGGGAGAACATCATGGCAGAGTACGCCGTGATCAGCAGTAGTGACACAAAATTGCAGAACAGGTAAAGCACTGCCTGCTTTTGGTCGGCTCTGCGCAGTTTATTTTCTAATTGATTCATTGTCATCATAATATGCAAATCCTTTCTTCGTGTACTTTTTTCGTGTACCTTTTTTCTTAGATCCTTTTTCGTGTATTATTTTCTTGTGTCTTTACATATTGCTCATTGTCTTGATTGCTGTCAGAAGGCGGTCATGAAAAGCACTCTGACTTTCGCTTTTGTCATCCTCTTTTTTCAGTGCATTGTAGACAGTGCCATCTTTTAGCAAGATCACGCGGTCGCAGAATGAGGCGGCAAAACTGTCATGCGTCACCATGAAGATCGTAGCGCCCAACTGTTGTCTGGCATTTTCAAACGCTTCGATGACAGTGCGGCTCGATTTACTGTCGAGGTTGCCGGTCGGCTCGTCGGCGAGGATCATCAGCGGCTTGTTGATGAGGCTTCTTGCCACCGCCGTCCGCTGCCGCTCGCCGCCAGAGATATCAGCAGGATATTTGTCCGCAATGTGTGCGATACCAAATAGGGAGAGCAAAGAGTCTGCAAGCTGTTCGGCTTCCGGTTCTATCTTGTCCTTGATAATCCTTGGTACGAGTACGTTTTCCCGCACGGTCAGTCCGTCAAGCAGCATAAAATCCTGAAAGACAAATCCCAGCTTCTCGTTGCGGACTCTGGCGAGCGCGTCCTCGTCCAGTCCTTTTAAGTTCTGGCTTCCCAGAGAGATCGTTCCTTCCTCAAAAGGGATATAACAGGAAATGCAGTTTAGCAAAGTGCTCTTGCCGGAGCCGGAAGGCCCCATCACCGCTACAAACTCCTGGCTGGCGACGGACAGGTCGATACCCTTTAGCACAGAGTAGGATTTGCTTCCCGATTGATACGATTTGTGTAAGTTTTTGACATATAACATAAAAATCCTCCATTCTGAAGTGTGATTGACGAGTAACTGTTCAGGACAAGGCTGGCAAACAATGAGAGCGCTGAACAATTACGGATCTATTTGTTTTCTGACATGAGCATAACACAGGAAAACGATCAGGGAATTTCCCATGTCATATTTGGCACTTATCATGTAAAGTTTCGAAACACTGTGAAAATTATGTAAAGTTTTGCAGAGTTCATGTAATAAATTGCAAACGGTTTTCTGTCACAAAGCAGGGAAACGTGTTATAATAAAATCATCTTGAAAACATAAGGAACTGTAGGAACATAACCGGTCTGACTTGCGCAGGATATTTTTCTACAGGTCCTAAGGAAGAAGGGGAGTTATGCTGCGAATAGCGATCTGTGACGATTCTGTGGACGCAAGGGATGCATTGCGGTTACAGCTGGAAAAGATATTGTGGGAAGGGGCAGAGGAGATTGTGTACGAGTTTTCAACCGGGGCGGGGGCGATTCGCTGGCTGGAAAATCACCCCGGGGAGATCGACCTTTTGTTTCTGGACGTGGAGATGGCGGGTATAAATGGCATGGAGGCGGCGGAGGCTGTCAGGAAATTTGACACGGAAATTATCATTGTATTCGTGACGGGATATTCTGACTATGTCTTTGACGGCTACAAGGTGAATGCCCTGGACTATATCATCAAACCGGCGAACGCGGAGCGGCTTTCGGCGGTGCTCAAACGCGTGCGTGCGCAGCTTGAAAGCAAGAAAAACGATATGTATCTATTCAAAAATACAGAGGGAACTTTTCGCTTCCCTGTGGCGTCAATCTGCTATTTTTACAGTGATAAGAGAAAAGTGGTCTGCGTGTGTGGGGAGAAAGAGTATTCTTTTTATGCGAAACTTGACGAGGTTGAGCAGGAACTCACAGAGAAGTTCGTGCGGATTCACCAGCGGTATCTGGTAAACCCGCAGCAGGTCGAACAGATCGGGACAACCAGTGTGTCAGTCAGTGGGAAACAGCTTCCAATCAGCAGAGCACTGAAGGAAGATGCCGTGAAAAGGCTGGCGAGGGCGATGCTAGAGCGTGTTTGAAAATACAGGAGGCGCCAAATGAGCTGGAATCAAATTATATTATATGGTGTGGAATTGGGGGCAGCGATTGTTTTCTGCCTGACAATATCCTGTCTGATTGAAATACGCAAAGAGTGGTGGCGTCGTATCCTCTTGCTTTTCGGCTGTTGGTTGAGCATTTTTATGATTATGTTTACAGGGGATTTGTACAACCTTCCGCCGACGCTGTTGTTCTTTCTATTCTGTGTCTGGAATGCTTGCCTTGGTTCGGAGTTGAAACGTATGACCATTGGAGTGATGCTTGCAAGTATCAGGTTTGCGTTGAACGCTTTGTATGATAATTGTATTTCAAAGTATATCGCTGTTACATTATTCGGCTGGGATTTGGGTTATATCGCATTTCGTGTGTTGTCAGTACTGATTCTGTATTTGCTGATCCATCACTATAGACCGGAACGTGAATTTGAGCTTGCCCCGTCACTGTGGAAGCTGCTTTTGATGCTCTGCATACCGCCTATGGGAATTGTATGTTCGCTGGTATTATTTCGTTCACCTTTTGTTAGTTTGCGGGCGACTTTGCTTGATAATACAGTATTGTTTCTGATCGCAGTCGTGTCTTTCGTGGGAATCTGGTGGGCAATGCTTGTTCTCAACAGGCAGCAGAAATTGGAGCAGGAAAATGCCCTGGCAGAGTATAATAAAAAATACTATGAAGCGATGGAACAGCAGCAGTTTGAGGTTCGTCGGATGAAGCACGATCTCGCAAATCATCTGCAGGCACTGCTGTCCCTGCCGGCGGAGGAAAAGGACCGCTATATTCAGAAAATGATCGGGAATCCCTCTTTGGAAAAGATGTTGTCCTATTCTGGTGATGCTACAGTGAACGCGGTGCTGACTGCAAAGGAAAATCTGATGCGTCAGCGTGGGATTTCTTTTCATGCGAAAGTGGACATTGCCGGGGAACTGCCCTTTGAGAAACCGGATCTCTGCGCGCTGTTTGCCAATGCCTTGGACAATGCGGTCGAGGCGTGCGCTGCTCTGGAGGCAGGCAAAAGACAGATCGAGCTGACTGTGCGTGCCGCGAAAGGGATTCTGGCTGTCGAGGTCAAAAATCCCTTTGAGGGAGAACTTTCCAACGGCTTGCCCAGGACGACGAAGCAAGATGCCCAAAATCACGGTTACGGGTTGCGCAGCATACAGGAAATCGTGAAAAAGTATGGCGGAAACATGGAACTTAGACAGGAGAACGGCCAGTTTTGCCTGTTCTTGTTTATGCACAGCCCCATGCAGAGGTAATATGCCGCAAAGGCGGCGCATGGGGCGCCAAACTTTCGGATCAACGGATTTGACAATGCGACTGCGCAATGTTATGATGGTTGTGAAAATGATCGGAAATAAATATACAAAGGGGATGAAAGAGTGAAAGGGATAATGCCAAAAAAAGCAGTGCTCAAGACAATATGGATTGTCTTCGTTCTGATCAGTATGCTGGTCTGGATTCCCCAAATTGACAAACTGATTACAAAAGATTATGCGGTAATTTCGGAATGTGTCCTGTTGGATGATGCATGGGATATCACGATCAATGAGGATTCTTTTCAAAATGTACTACTGACAGATTTTCATTTTCCTGCTGTCGGAAAAGGTGACACGATCACGATGCAGCGGACATTGCCGTCTGACTGGGGGCTTGTGGAGGGTGTGCTTCGTTTTTATGTCAGACATGATGCGGTCAGGATGTATGTTGATGAGGAACTGATCTATGAGTATGGCTATGACAGGCTGGATAAGAATCAGACGCTTGGAAGCGGATATCAGTTTATAAAATTTCCGAATGAGTATCAGGGGAAGCAGCTGCGCATACAGTTAGTCACGGCGGAGGACGATGTGTTCACAAAGTTTGATTCTGTGAGGCTTTACGAGTGGGAAAACGCCTACCGGGTTCTGATCACGGAGAACAGGCTTCCGCTGTTCTGCGGCAGTTTTTTGATTCTCTTTGGCCTGATCGTCAGTGTAATCACGATAGTTGCCCTTTTTTTCTCGACAAAATATATCAGGCTGTTTTGCATCTCCCTCTTTGCGATTTGTATGGGATTGTGGTCGTTGAGCTATTATAATGTCATGCTGATATTTGCGATTCCGCTCTATTCGATTTCGCTGATCAATTATTTGGTACTTTATCTGGCGCCCATACCGTTGATTATTTATATTTATGAGGAGGTTAAGAATTTAAAATACAAATCGTTGAAGGTTTTCTATTGGATTTATTTTGCGACAGAGCTCCTGGCAGTTTTTGTGGCAATCACACTACACACGTTCAATCTTGTGCATTTGGCAGGAATGTTTAAGTATATGCAGATCATTATGCTGGTTGGTCTGTTATTCTTCCTTCTGGTTTTGATCATGAACCTGAATAATTCGAGATATGAGGGTAAACTGTCCGTTGTCGGTCTGTTGATTGTGATTGCCTGTGTGGCGTATGATATGCTTGGTTATAACGCTGGCCGCTATTTTGGAAAGGATTATTTTAATCTGCGTGGCGTGACATCAAGTGGTATCATGATGTTCATCTGCATTCTGTTCGTCTCATTTTACATAGAAATGACGCAGAAAATGATGGAACAGAAGGAACGCGATTTCCTGATTAAGAGCGCTTACACGGACGAGCTGACACGGCTCCACAACCGCCGGTACTGCATGGAGTATATGAATAAGCTCAGGGAGGAGCGGAATTTTAAATACACAGTGATCTGTTTTGATCTGAACAACTTAAAGACCGTCAATGATACATATGGTCATGCAAAGGGCGACGTGTTGATTCGGAGCGCTGCGGAAGTGATCGCGGAGACGTTTGAGAGTTATGGCGTCGTGGCGCGCATGGGAGGAGACGAATTTGTCGCTGTCATAGGGACGGCTGACGAAGAGAAGCTGGCATCCTTGATGAAAGAATTTGTGCAGAATATTGATCGCAAGAACCGCGTGATCAAGGATCTGAATATGTCGATTGCCTATGGCTATGCTTCTGGAAGCCAGAGTGACAGTGATATCGAGAAAGTATATCAAACCGCGGATGATCGTATGTATGAGAAGAAGAAGCAGATGAAGAAGCTGTAATGATGCATCATATTTGTTACAGTTCAGCCCAGGACTTCGCACTGCGCTGCGAAGTCCGTGAGAAAGCATAGTGGTTGAGATGCATCAAGCC
>DKVL01000098.1:11470-27277 GCA_002491195.1 Lachnospiraceae bacterium UBA7179 | reverse complement strand
CCGCGAAGCGGTTTTTGCATGGCTTGATGCCTGTAACAGGAAGCCGAAGGCTGAACTGTTACTCATTTTTACCAGATTATCCATGAACTTATCCCTTTTATCAATTCCATGATCCCATCAGAATAGATATCATTAGGTTAGAGCCTACGGATTGTGGGGCTGGGATCAGGAATGAGAAAGGTAGGTTGGTCAGTGATGGAAAATCAAAAAAGTTCAAACACAATTGATCTGGACAGAGTCCAGGTTACAGATGTTTTCTGGAAAAAGGAAATCGACCTGGTGCGCGATACAGTGATTCCGTACCAGTGGGAGGCGCTGAATGACAGGATACCAGATGCGCAGCCCAGTTATTGTATGCACAATTTTAAGGTGGCAGGCGCGATCAATCAAAAGCACGAGCAGGAGGCCGGTTATGTACAGCCGGTTCATACGACCAACGGTTTTTGTGTCTGGCCGGAGAATCCCGATGTGCTGGAGGAGAAATTTTACGGTTTTGTCTTTCAGGACAGTGATTTTGCGAAATGGATCGAGGCGGTGGCCTATACCCTGCACCAGTTTCCCAACCCGGAACTGGAGGCGACCGCTGACGAGGCGATTGAGATTGTATGCCGCGCCCAGCAGCCGGACGGATATCTGGATACTTTTTATATCATTAACGATATCAGTAAGCGTTTTACAAACTTGCGCGACCATCATGAACTGTACTGTCTGGGACATCTGATCGAGGGGGCTGTGGCTTATTATCAGGCGACAGGGAAAAGGAAGCTTCTGGATGCGGCCTGCCGCTATGCAGACTGCGTCGCGGAACACATTGGACCAGAGGACGGCAAACTGCGCGGTTACCCGGGACATGAGATTGCGGAGATGGCACTGGCAAAGCTCTATGAGGTGACAGGGGAGCAGAAATACCGTGATCTGGGATTCTATTTTGTCAATGAAAGAGGGAAAAAACCGTATTACTATGATAGAGAACATCCGGTGAAATCCGATCAGGGAGAGGAGCTGCGCTATGAGTACCATCAGGCACATCTGCCAGTGCGGGAGCAGTCAGAAGCAGTGGGTCATGCGGTGAGAGCGGTATATCTCTACTCCGGGATGGCGGATTTTGCCAGACTGACCTCGGATGATGCGCTGAAAGCAGCGTGCGAGCGGATCTGGAATGACATTACACAGAAGAAAATGTACATCACTGGCGGAGTAGGCGGCACACACATCGGGGAGGCGCTCTCTTTTGCCTACGATCTGCCCAATGACACGGCCTATGCAGAGACCTGTGCCTCCATTGGAATGATTTTCTTCGCGCAGAGAATGCTCAGAATGAGTCCCAATTCGAAGTATGCGGATGTCATGGAACGGGAATTATACAACATTGTCCTAAGCGGTATGGGACTGGACGGAACCAGCTTTTTCTACGTAAACCCTTTGGAGGTGGTTCCGGAGGCGTGTCATAAGGACAGCCGGAAAGAGCATGTGAAACCAGTCCGGCAGAAATGGTTTGGTTGTGCCTGCTGTCCGCCGAACCTGGCGCGTCTGATCAGTTCTATTGGGAAATATGTGTTTACGGAGACCGATGACACGGTATATGTTCATCTGTACATGGGAATCCATATGGAAAAGCAGCTGCAGTCAGGCACGATGAACATTGACATTCAGTCTGGATTTCCATGGAATGGAAATGTCAGCATCCATGTGGAGTGTGATGCAGAAGAAACCTTTACGATTGCGCTGCGCATTCCGGACTGGTGCCAGGAATATAAAATCACTGGCATCGGTGACAATTGTACGTATGACACAGAGTGTGACGCAGGATTGTGCGACAAAAAAAAGAACGCCATCAGACGGGAAGAAAAGGATGGTTATCTGTATGTCACAAAAGCGTGGAAATCGGATATCATACAGATCGAATTTCCGATGGAAATACAAGTAATCGAATCAGATCCCAGGGTGCGTGAGACGATCGGAAAGGTGGCGGTACAGCGTGGACCGATTGTGTATTGTCTGGAGGAAGCGGACAATGGGAAAGACCTGCACTTATTGAAAATGGATGAGAATGCCCGGTTTGAGACGGAGGAGAAACAGATTGCTGCAGAATCGGTCATTGCGATCAAGGCGCCAGGCTGGAGGCAGCGAAAGGCACAGGGAGACAAACTCTACTTTGCGCACACGAGAACAGAATATGATCGGACAACCCTGACCTGGATTCCCTACTTTGCGTGGGCAAACAGGGGCGAAGGGGAAATGAGAGTGTGGATTACAATTTAGCTTAATACTGCGCATACAGCCTTACATTCCAGCGTGACCTGTGATATGATATATACAGCGATCGTTTCCAAAGTGTACAGCAGATCGCGCCGAAGGAGGGATGTTATGTATTATGCGTTTGAGTTATCTTCACAGCGCAGGGTTGTGGAGGCAAATTATAATACATTTGTGAATCCGATGCTGCACCCAAACCGTGTCATGCAGCAGCACGACTTTTTGTACATATTGGATGGAGATTGGGAAATCGCCCTGGAGAATGAGGGGGACTGTGAGGTCTATCCAGTCCGGAAAGGCGACCTGATGATCCTGCCCGCACAGTTCCATCATTACGGGACACGGCTGTGCAGCCCCAATTCGCGAAATATGTATCTTCATGTGGAATCTGCACCGGGAGATCATATGGTCAGACAGACGGGCGATTGTGTGGCTGATGAGCGTTTTGTGCGATTGCCAACGGTCATTCACTGTGGCGGTCATATTGCAATCAATCAGTACTTTTCAGAGATCATTGCGGTCTATTGGAAGGATACAATACACAAGTCAAACAGGCTTTCGTGCCTGTTTGACTTGTTGTTATGTGAAATCAGCGAACAGGAATGGGCAGCCGCAGGAAATGTGCAATGTGTCGCTTTTGTCGACGAGATCGTCCAGTTTTTGCAGTCCAATCCAGAGATATTCTATTCCGTACCGGAGATTGCCCACAAATTTTATGTCAGCGAAAAAACCTTGAATAAGCGGTTTAAAATGGTATATAACGAAACATTTTATGCATGGCAGATGAGTCAGAAGCTGGATATGGTGTATCATGCCCTGCAGAATAATGCGGATATCACACTGAAAGAAATCGCGGTCAATTTTGGGTTTTATGATGAATTTCATCTGAGCCGCGCATTCAAAAAGAAGTTTGGCGTGGCGCCAAAGTATGTGCGGTGACATATGCTTGTTCGAAGAACTATTTTGGTGATATATTGTTGACGGTAAATTGTTATATGCCGACTGCCCATGTCAATGGTGCACAGGCAGTTGACTTTATTTATGCATTTTGAGTAAGTTTTAGACGAGCAATTTCAGCTTGCAGTTTTTCTATCTCCAATTCTTTTTGAACAAGTTCATTCTTAGAATTGGCTAATTCACTGCTTGTTTGAGCCAGCTCATTTTTGGATTGGGCCAACTCATTCTGGGATTGGGTCAGTTCATTCTGGGATTGGGCCAGCTGATCATTCAAATGGGCCATTACATCCTTCATCGTGTCAATTTCGTCTTCAAATGTCCGGATAACACTGTAATATTCCTCGCGGTTACGGCAGCGTTCCCTGACATTGAAATCAGCATTGAGATCATACAAAACGTTTGATGCTTCCTGTAAATATTCATTATCCGATGCGATCATTCTAATCTCCTCCCATGTGGCTGCCTGAAAAAGGCGCGCCCAATAATCTAGTTTCCACTGTTTGTCCTCATCAGTAGCCCTATCTATTTGTTTTAAATCTAACACATTCAGGCCGAATTTGTCACTATAAATATGATAATTTTTTTCGTCCATCAGTTTATTACATGAGTAAAAGGACGGATATTCTGGAAATAGCGTGTAGTTAAGAATGCTGATATGTATTGCGGGTTTCACATCGGTATACTTGTCTCCGTGGGAAAGGTTGTTAAAGATACGGCACAGATAACTGACAGAGCGCTCCGGCCAGTCGTGTAGATTAGCGATCTGCATCTCGATGTTGAGAATCATATTTCCATTTAGTTCAACACGCACGTCGAGCCGGAATTCCTTGTCCTCACAGGCTTCGCCCACAACGATGGGATTGGTAATGACGACAGAGTGGATTTGTTCCGGCGGGATATGAAGCAGCGCGCTGATCAGTCCTTTTAGCGCTTTGTTGCTTTTCTGACACAGCGATCGGAACATATAGTCGTTGGTCAGCGGGTAATCGAAGTGACCGGAAGCTTTTTCGAGCTCCGGCAGAAAAGAAGTGGTTTTCTTCATGTATTAATCTCCTGTAATTGTTTGTATTCAGACGTCTGTATCTGCGATTATATCAAAAAAACAACAAAATACAATTCAAATGTAAAAATTAGCACACGAAATGTCAAAAATAATACCAAATTACCCTTATTTTCTCTTCTTCTCAAACAGTGTAATGCCATCTACATCCTGCCGGAAAGTGTGAAACATTACCCAGTCGATCCCCGATTGTTCAAAGACAGAGACTGCCGCGTCAAGCACAGCCTTCAGATCCCACGCGATGAAATCAAGATATCCATAATAGATACCCGAAGCGCCGCCAATATATGTAAAACTACTCAAATCGGCTATTTTTTCGATCATCTCTGCTGCATTGTCGCGGAAGTCCAAGATCTGTGCGCCTCGGTCATCACCCTCAAAACCATATAAAGGAAAGCAGAAATAACCCGCCGCGATCCCATCTGCATGAAAGGTGTCCATGATGCGGTATTCCTCGTTCCAAAATTCATTTAACAGAGGGACAAAGCAGCTGGATCCTACGAACACATCGGCGCGCAAGCCATCGCGTGCCTCCTCGTTCGGTTTCATTTGATATCCACAGTACAGTTCGCAGTAGCGCGCGGCATCAAATAATGCCTCCCGGTTCAGAGAAAGTTTTTCCATAAAATGGGGCATAAGCTGCGCAAGGGTAAAAGCTGGTTCCGCGCAAGGTGCAGAGAGAATTTCCAACGCATTGATATACGCCATCTCCGCAAGTTCACCGACAGCGTAGTCCAGCATTACATAAGCCAGCCAGTAAGCCTCATTTTCCCGTTCCGGAAGGAGGGGGACAAGCGCTTCACAGTAAAGTGACACCTTTGCCTTTTGGTTTTCCCACTCAGTCCATACCTGAATATCCTGGGCCCGCACAGAGTTGTCGCCGGTCCGAAGCTGATAATTTTCCAGCTTTTCTCCGCGCGACTGACGTCCTACAAGGATGTCCCAATATTGAAGCACACTTTCCGGAGCCTGTTTTTGGAAATAGGTCAGAGCAAACAGCCGCGACCAGTCGCCCTCAAGATTTAAGATCAGCTCATGTTTTTCTCCGTTGAAACCGACCTCTGCATAGACGACCTCAAATGCGGGAGTCAGGAGCGCGTCGAGCTGTTCTGTGATCGATTCGCTGTCTGCTTTTTGGTCGATCAGTTGTCTGAGCCTGGCCTCGTCCTTTGAAAAGTGCTCCCAGCATTCACGAACTCTGGTACGAAAAGGTCTCTCAAACAGGGGAAGACTCTTATCCATTTTCACACCTCATTTCCTCAAATTCTGACAATTTCTTTCGATCTCCGTTGATGTCTAATATGGTTTCTGAATCAAATCCGCAGGACAGAAGATATGACACGATCTTATGCAGGGAATCGGAGTCCTCAGAAAATTCAATATCAATGTTTCCGCCAGTGTTTCCCAAGCCTGCACCAGTGACTTCTCCTATGCCAGCCAACAGGTCGTCCAAGTCATCTTCAAGATCTCCCAGCGTATAGTCCGCAGGCAGTTCCTGAAAATAAATGTATACATAATTTTCCATTGTATCTCCTCACGATCGTATTTATCCATGCAAACCCCTTGCTTGTCTGTCCATCTTCTCGATGACAATATCGTAGATCTCACCAAGAAAAACACAGTATTCCAACACCTTCCAGGGCTCATTCGTGTGAAAATGAATTTTTATCAAACCCTCGTCACCGACAGCCAGAAGGCAGTTACCATTAAAATTATACCATATACATCCACAGTCCACAATGTCAGAATGCATCATTTTTATCTCCAATTCATTCATAAAAAAAACGCCGTTGGAAAAAATGAATTTATATGATTTTAATGGACAGTGAGGTGACAACAGCATTGAGCAGAAGCGGGAAACAGTCCTGGAAGAAAGGCAGTATAGTGACAGTATCGATCCTTGCAGCAGGAAGTCTGTGGTATTTTTGCGCAGTACGCCTCAGTCATAAGGAAATGCTTTCTGGCAATACAGATATCGAGGAACAGGCATCTTCAAATGACAGTGGCAATATTGTCACAGCGACAGGAGTAACGGAAACTGGAATAGATCCTGTAACCTTTGCGATCGACTTTCTGGAGGATACCAGTCTCTGTATAGAGGATGTATATCTCTCGGATGGCGATACCGTTAAGGCAGGGGAAGCATATATTAAATTTACCAATGACAGCATAGAGAAGGCGCGCGCAGAGCTGGAGAAAGCAGTGCAGAACACAGAGCTGGCGTACCGAAGCAAGGTGATAACCAACGAAGAGGATAAAATACAGGCAAAATATACATATGATACGGCATTGCTTGAGGCAAAATATGCACCACAGCTTTATCAGGATACATTGACACAGCTGGAAATGCAGCTTGTAAAGGCAAAGAAAACCTATGAGGAGGCGCAGAATGAGTACAACGCGTACTATTCCGCAGTGGAAAACAACACATTTTATGAGGATTACCAGATAGAAAAGCTGAAAAAAGCCTATGATGATGCGTATGATTTATTTGCCAGCCGCAGAACTTACTGGGAAGTGACACAGGAGGAGCTGGATCAGAATACAGGCTTCGGACAAGGGGATCGTCAGTGGGTGGTCAGGACAGTGGCATTGTTAAAAGAGGAAATGACAGCTGCGCATGAGGAATATGAACAGGCAAAACAGGCTTATCAGAGGGAAATAGAGGGGGCAGAGTTAAAACTGCAAAAACTGTTGAATCAGCTTGAGGGGGCGCAGCAGAACCTGATCGATGCGCAACTCTCGCGTCAGAAGGGCAGTCTCCATGCAAAAACAGCTTATGAGCTGGCTATTGCTAAGGGACAGGTTGCAGAAAGCGATTATAACGTCTGTCTGATGAGTCTTGACAGCGAATTGGAACATCTAAAAGATGCATGGGACAAGGCGCTGGAGAATCAGGCCTTTTTTGAAGAGCTGATCGGGGACGGATATTTGTATACAGAACGGGCAGGAACTGTTTCTGCGATCGATGTAGAGAAAGGGCAGGCGCTCACAGGCGGCGAACAGATTCTTGCGTACAGTAATCCGGAAGAGCTGTTCGTGTCTGTAATCATGCCAAAAAGCAATGCAAAAACGCTTGTTGTAGGAGAAAAGGCAAGCGTGACAACAGTGGACTCTGGCAGTTTTGATGGCATCGTTGAAGCGATTCAGCCCATAACTACGTCCGATGAAAAAACGTTAGTTCACAGCATGGTGATCGTGTCAATAACCGGGGATAGCAGCATGATAGGACCAGGCAGAACAGCTTCGGTAATATTTGAAGGGGATGTGCCAGACGACGCGATCCAATGCAATGTGGGTAAAATTGGCTCTCCTATGTATGATCTGGATGGATTGACAGGAACCGAAGGGGAGTATTTAAAAGTCGCGGAAGTCTATGTGGAGGCAGGGCAGCATATTAGAGAGGGAGATCCGGTGTGCCAATTTACACCAGACAGCGTGTCGCGTGTCAGAAAAGTACTTGCCTATGCGCAGTCTGATGCTCTGCGAGCGCTTAAGAAAGCCCAGACCAGTTATCAGATCAGCGTGTTGGAGGCGGGACTTTCCCACAATGAAGCCATGGTCGGCAAGACGCTTGCGCAGACGGAGTACGACAATACGATCGCGAAGTTAAACAGCGGTATGGCAGCCAGGATGCTGGAAACAGAGCAGCTATTGACAGATATTTACCGAATGCAGACAGAACTGACCGACGACGCACACCAGCGTCAAAACGCAGATGTGGCGAAAGCATACGGGCAGGCAAAAAAACAGGCGGAGAACGCCAAAGAGTGTTTTGTGACCCGTCAGGTTGCAGCGGCTCAGACCTTACAGGCGGCAAAGGAGTCCTATGAAACGTTTTTCGATCAGTTGGAAACGTCCAATCAGCAGATCGCGGATAAGATCGCGGAAGTCCAGACTTTGCAGGAGGAAATACTACAGAGCCAGCAGCTTATGGAGAAAGAACTCCTGACAGCTGACCAGACGCGTATCAGCACGCAGACAGAAGGGGAGATTGCTGGCACCAGATATGCAGGAATTGTAAAGGAATACGAAAATATCGTGCAAAAGGCACAGTCAGAGTTAGAGCAGGCGACACAGAGACTGGATGATTTTGATCGTTTTGTGGGAGATGGCATCCTCCATGCGGCAGGAGACGGACTGGTAACGAAGGTCGGTTGCAGGGAAGGCGATTTGATCGATGACGCACAAAAAACGGTGTTTTTCATGGCGGATATCGATACGAATCGTTCCATTCAGGCGGACAGAAAAGAGGATACACAATGAAAAAGGGACATTTCATTTTCACAGCTGCAGTTATAGTTAGTTTGGCTGGCATAGGGATCTCGACGGCTGCAATGACATTTTCTGCAAAGGGCGATATGGAAGAAGAGATTATAGATCATGGTATGTTGAAGGCAGGAATCACGAAATCTGCTTCTGTGTCATTCGGAGTAGCTGAGCAGACTCTGAATCTGGATATCAGCGCATTGACGGGGGAACCTTCCTCTGTGCTTCAGATTGAAGAGGTGCTGGTCAGCACAGGGCAGCAGGTAAAAAAAGGCACCGCGCTATTTCGAGTGAACGCAGACAGTGTGCAGAACATCAGAACGATTTTACAGAAGGAGATCCTCGATACCAACAAAGCGTGTGAAGTGTTGGAGGCAAGGCAGAAAGAACTGCGTATGCTGGCATCACAGAGTGATGATAACAATGTCATCGATGGAAAATATGCAGGTATCATCTATGATAACAGGTGTAATGAACTTCAGAAAAAGGTGGATGAGGCAAAGGAAGCTGTGGATGATAAACAGAATCAAATCAACGAAAATCTGCTGGAACTGACACAAAAACAGCAGGAACTGGTGGAGGCACAGAAGTATCTGAAAGAAGCAGAGTCAGCTGTTTTGGAAAACTATGACTGCCGATATCAAAATGCATATTATTACACAGTGTATGAAAAAACAAGGAAAACCGCAGAAAATATGGTAGATCAGTTGGAGGAACAGATCGAGATCTTCACAAAGAAAAATGAATCGCTTTTGTATGAAGTTGACGAAGCGCTTCGCGCCTATCATCAGATTGCACTGGATTTGGAGAAGGAAGAACTGGCGGCAAAGAGGGATTATGACACCATGCTCCACACTTCCGAAACAGCGTCAGAATGGTATGCTATTCAAATGACAAGTCTTGATCATGATTTACAAAAAGCAAGGGAACGTTATCAAACTGCATTGCGAAATGTTCATCAATTTGACTCTGCTATTGTGCGCGGTCAGGTGCTTTCCGGATATAACGGCATTGTGTCGGAGATCCTGGTAGAAGCGGGTGACACTGTGAGCAAAAATGACAGCCTTATCACATTGTACGACAAGGAAGCATTGACGATGAATGTTTTCGTGCAAGAGACGGATTATCTTGCGGTGAATCAGGAGGCGAACGTAGATATTTTATTTGCAGATGCTCCGGATCAGATATATGAAGGCCGGATTACAAAAGTAACTCATAAAAATCCTTATTATATTGTTACAGTGACAATACAAGGCGATGTGTCAGGGATTTCTGAAGGAATGAAGGGCGATGTGACATTTTCTCAGAGTGTGTTTGACAACAGCTCCTATAATGATGTATACTTCTCATACATAGGAGAGAAGAAGAATGGGAGATCAAAGGGCGGTAAGCTGGCGTGATTACAGCGTTACGCTGGTCATTGTGGCAATCAATATTGTTGGATATATTTTATGTACACAAATGGGTGAAGTGGTGTATAATATTGGTAGCATGAACGCGGAGAAGATACTTGTGGACAAACAGTACTATCGATTGATAACTGCTATATTTTTACATGCAGATATCGAGCATATCGTCAGCAATATGATCTACCTGATCGGACTGGGGCAGATGCTCGAGCAGATGATCGGTCATGTACGGTTTGCAGTTCTGTATCTGCTGTCGGGTTTGGGCGCGAGCGTTTTTTCGATGATGTATTCCGTTTTGACAGGTGACATCTACGATGCGGTCGGTGCGAGCGGCGCGATATTCGGTCTGATTGGCGCGCTGTTTATCCTGCTTGTCATCCGGGATATGAGACGCAGGGCGCGGAGACGGTCTGGTGACAGGAATGTTATGCCAGGTCAGGAGGATATTCTCGATGAGAATGGCAGGGTGATACCAGATGGTTATGAGAGCATATCGGTAGGAAAACTGATATTTGTGGTTGTTTACATGATCTATTCCGGAACAAGGGCAGCGCGTGTTGACAATGCGGCACACGTGGGCGGATTGGTGTGCGGATTGCTGATTATGGCAGTTATGAATTTGATAAAAACAGGAGGATATAAAGGGTGAAGATTAACATTTATTATGGAGGCAGGGGGCTGATCGGCGACCCAACCTTATATGTGTTAAATAAGATACAAGAGGTGCTGCATGAACTCAATGTCAGTGTGGAGCGCTATGATTTGTATGAGTTTAAGAATAATATTGTCACGCTGCCGCAGACGTTGAAAGACACAGATGGCATTATTCTTGCAACGACGGTAGAGTGGTATGGTATTGGCGGATATATGCACCAGTTTCTTGACTCCTGTTGGCTGTATGGTGACAAGGAAAAAATAGCGAATATTTATATGTGTCCTGTCGTCATGGCGACGACTTACGGGGAACACGATGCCTCGAAAAACCTCACAGAGGCGTGGGAGATTATCGGTGGACGCCCGATCACAGGCATCTGTGGATATATAGCGGATGTGTCGGAATTGGAGCAGAATGCAGGTTATTCCAGGGTAATTGAGAAGCGTGTGGAGGATCTGTATCGTTCTATTAACCAGAAGATGCCGGTTTTTCCGAACAGCAACCAGGCAGTAAAACAGAAGATCACGTTCACACAGAGTCTCAACCTGACACCGCAGGAGGCGGAGCAGCTGTCAGAACTGGCCAGCGATGATCTGTATGTACAGAAACAGAAGGAGGATATACAGGAACTGGCCAGCATGTTCAAGGACCTGATGAATGTCAAGGAACCTGATAGCACTATGTTCCTGCAGGACTTTAAGGAGCATTTTTATCCGCAGGCAGGATTTCATGCAGTCTACAAGTTTATCATGCAGGAGAAGCGGCTGCCGCTGATCGTCAAGGTGAACCATACAGAGATGGAGTGCTATTATGGCGATACAGACGGTGTTGATGTTGAGATGCAGGTTTCCGCAGATATTATCAGCGAGATCGTGGCAGGGCGCATGACCTTCCAGAAGGCGTTCATGTCCGGGGATATGAAAATGAAAGGTGACTTCAAGGTGCTGCGCACGCTGGACCTTTTGTTTGTATTTACAACACAAAAAGCATAAAAACGGAGGATATTTCAATATGAAAGATGAAAATTGTATTTTTTGTAAAATTGCGAACGGCGGGATACCGTCGAGGACATTGTATGAGGACGATGATTTCCGGGTGATCCTTGATCTGAATCCTGCCACGAAAGGACATGCACTGATTCTGCCAAAAGAGCATTATAAGAATCTGTATGAGATCGATGACAGCACTGCCGCAAAGGTGCTCCCGCTTGCGAAAAAGATGGCGGTGACTATGACAGAGAAGCTCCAATGCGATGGCTTTAATGTGGTTCAGAACAACAATGAGATTGCCGGCCAGACAGTCTTTCATTTTCATTTGCATTTGATACCGCGCTACAACGATGACAATCAGACGCTTGTGATGCCGCCCTGCGGTATGACAGCAGAGCAGCTGGATGCGGTAAAGGATGAGATTACAGGATAAGGATACACAGACAACGAGCAGGGAAAAATATTCCCTGCTCGTTTATGCACACGGGCACCCAGAGGAAATATGTCAGCTGGAGCTGACGGGTGCCCGGCGCGGCAAGTAGGGGAGAAGAGCGTCCCCTACTCGATTTATTGGTTACCAGGAGAAAAGTTGTCTACGGAGGTGGAATCTGTCCTGCTGATCACGCTGTTGTCAGCGGCATTGACATAAGTTACGGCCGTCACAGCCTGATCGGCGGGAACGCCGTTGTAGATCTGGTATCTGTTTCCGATCGTATAAAAGGACATCACAAGCATTGATTCATACATATTAATCTGGCCATCTGATACTGAGATTGTGAAATTTGTATAATCAGCATCGTATGTTATCGCCGTGATATGGGGATAATAATCATCATTATCAAGGATATCCTGAATACTGCTGGATATGTTGACAGTGATCTGCTGCAGTATACGATCAATCTCGTCCCCTGTCAACGAGTAAGTAACGGTGCCGTCTCCGTTGTCCGCAGATATATCGTCTGCATGCAGCTGCGCGATCTCATCCCCTGTTAATATAGAAGGAATCGTGATATCGGCATCCTGATGTTTTACGGTTTGTACCTGTGTCTCAGACAAGTCAATTGTTGTCTCAGGCGTCACCGACGCCTGCTGCGCCGGCGAACATCCTGAACAGAGAAAGATACATAATGAAACTGAAGCAAAAATATGCTTAATGTTATACTCAATGTTTTGTTTTCTTTTCATATCCCCATAGTAACACAGGAAACACAAAATGTCTACTATAAAAATTTAATTATATCATAAAAAGTGATAAACAAATCAAAATAGTAAAGATATATATTAAAAGAAATATACCAGACGATACTTTGATATGCTAATCTCGGGGTGAGAAAATTATGAATTATATTGTTCGGATGCGCAATCTCCGCGAGGATCATGATCTGACTCAGCAGGAAATCGCGACTGTGTTAGGGACATCGCAGACAATGTATGCAAGGTATGAGCGTGGTGCCAATGAACTGCCGATCAGGCACATGATCGCGCTGGCGAAGTATTATGATGTCAGCACAGATTATTTTCTGGGATTGACAGACGAAAAAATACGATTTCCGCAGAACAAATAATTTAAAAAAAACGTTGACAGGAGTATCGTTTTGTTTTATACTTGCTTTTAGTAAATATATTTACTAAAGTGCGAGTTGGAATTTGACACACGTGGTGGTAGTTTATGATGGAAAAGAATAAAAGAGGGAAGAGAAGAAAGAAAAGGAAAAAGAATGGAATTGAAAAGGTGATCATGTGTCTGTTGTCAATCGTGTTCGTCACAATGCTGGTTCTGGGACTTGCCGGAACGATCCTGTACAAATCAGGGGAGGTAGCATTAAAGGCATCTGCCAATGCGGCAGCGCCGACGATGGTTGTAAACGCCGAGGAGGTCAGCAGGATCAGACAGAATCTGGAACATAATAACAGTGTGGCGTGGCAGGATGACTGGGTTGTCTATGACGGTAAGGTGTATGAATACCGGGAAAATATGTTAAATTTCCTGCTTTTGGGAATTGATCGCGGCGGGAATCTGTCATCTGAGACAAAGCTGGCTGACTGGGATGCAGGACAGGCGGATACGATCTTTCTGGTGTCATTGAACCAGACAGACAAACAGATCAGCGTGATCGGTATTCCAAGAAATTCCATGGTTAATGTGGAAATTTTTAACAGCGAGAGTGAGCGTGTGGAGACAATTTACAATCAGATCTGCCTTCAATATGGATATGCAGGAGGAGGAGAGCTGGGGCTTCGCAAGATGAAGGAGAGCGTGTCGGAGCTTATGTGTGGACTGCCCATTCATGGTGTGTGTGCAGTAAGTTTCGATGCTATTTCAGTGATCACAGACCAAATGGGGGGGATCGAGGTCGTCGTGCCAGATGATATGACAGGGTACAATAGGGCTTATGTACAGGGAAGCACACAGACACTTACGGGGAAGAACGTGGTAGGTTACCTGCGGTACAGGCAGTATGACGCACTGGGGAGCCCAACGACGCGGCTGGCAAGGCAAAAAGAGTTCATAAGAGTAGCAATGGGGCAGATGATGCAGGAAGTAAAGGCAAATCCTGTATTTGTAAAAGATCTCTATGAGTCCGTGCGCCCTTATATGAATACGGATATATCCGTGGATGAGGCGGTATATATCGCATCAAAGGCACTTGACTGTACCCTTGCGCAACAATCTTTTTATCAGCTTGCCGGGGAGGACAAGGCGGAGTATTTTGTCAGCGATAATGGCAGGCAGGATTTTTTTGATGACTATTACATCGACGAAGAGGAACTACAGAGAATTATGTGCGAAGTGTTTTATCAGGAAGTCAAAGTGTCGGATTGATAATGATATATAAAGTAATTTATATATAGAAAAAATAAGGAGGAAACCAAAATGAAGAAAAAGTTCATTGCGACAGTATTGTCACTCGTACTCACGCTGTCCATGTCTTTTACAGCAATGGCAGCAAGCAGCACTACTTCAAACAATAGCAGCAGTGAAGGGGGATCATCCTCTTCAACCTCTGCAACTGCAGCGGCAACACCGTCCAACCCGAAGCCCGTAGCGGCAGTCGCTGCGGAGACAAAGGCAGGAGCGACGATCGCGCCGGCTGCGATCCAGGTGGCGTTAGCGTCCCCGAGCGGCACAGTAACGCCGATCACTCTGGACAAAGTGGTTGAGACGAAGCAGCAGGAGGTTGTACAGGCAGTAGCAAGCATTGCAACGATCACAGCGAACATTGCGCCGACGGCAGGCACAGCAGAACGGACACAGGCAGCAACCCAGATCGTTGCACAGGTGTCGGCACTGCTCACACAGGAGCCGTCACCGGTGTTTCAGCAGACCGTGGAGCAGCTTGCAGTGATAAAAGGAGCTGACATTACCGTAAACAATTGCGGGACTGTAAAGACAGCCGCAGTAGCAACAGACGCACTCGGAAACAATATCGCATCCGCCGGTATTGTGAAGAATGTAACAAGCAGCGCATTGATCATGCTAATGAGTGTCAATGCAGATGGCACGATCGAGTATGTCGAGGGTGTTGTTGATCCTGTGACAGGCGCAGTAGTTGGCGCATTTAAGGGAGTGCCTTCCGTGATCACGGTACTGGTACTTGCATAATAAGAGCTGTGACTTCATATAATGGAAAGCTGCATGTGTAGATGCGTGCGGCTTTTCGATTGCACAGACCCGTGCGGTGGGCGCATTACAGGGAAGGTGGTAACATGTATGGTAAAATCAGATCTTATGAAAAAGTATGCCCTGCGTGCCGCCTGGCTAGTGATGGTAATGGTATGTATCATGTTTCCATTCAGAGTACAGGCCGCAGAGGAGGGAGGCATGACACAGCTTTCATCCGCAAAGATCTACAGCAGTATGTCGGAAAACAGCGACATTATTGCAAATCTGATCGTTGGGAATGTGTTTGAAGTACTTGAGGCGCAAAAGGATGCTTCCGGCGGCATATGGTACAGGGTAAGGACAGATTTTGGCGCAGAGGGATATGTGAAAGCCGGGGAGATGGACAAGCTGATCATGGATGCGCAGGCGATGATGGTTTCGGCAGCTGCAGATACAGGTGGGCAGGAACCAGAATCTGAAGGGGGCAATGATGGAGAAGAGTTGCCGCCCGAAGATAACAATAGTGGGGAAGAGCCGTCGTCCGATGCGGGAAATGGCGGGGAAGAGCCGTCGCCCGATGCAGAAAATGGCGGGGAAGAGCCGTCGCC
>DKVL01000098.1:0-11145 GCA_002491195.1 Lachnospiraceae bacterium UBA7179 | reverse complement strand
AAATGGCGGGGAAGAGCCGTCGCCTGATGCGGGAAATGCCGGGGAAGGGCCGTCGCTCGATGGAAATAATGCCGGGGAAGAGCCGTCGCATGACGACAACGACGGAGAACCAGCCCCGGCAGAGAATCCAATCGGGGAGGAATCAGCTGGCGCAGCGACAGTACCGCCTGCAAGTGACCATGATCCAGATCTCGTCGAAGGGGCGGGTTTTGGCAAAATTGCAGACAGCCAGGGTGCAGACAGTTCCACAGTAGGCGGTATGCAATTTACAGTAGTCGAGAGGACGGAGGAGAAGACACACAGACATGGTGGAATAGATGCTGTGCTTATGATGATTATCGCAGGAGGAATTATATGCATGATAGCAATAGCGGCTTTGCTGAAGAAAATAGTGAAATGTGTCAGGACGGAAGCGTAGACTGGAGATATAATACGCAGAATGATGCGAGGATATACCTGCATATGGACAGCAAGGAACAGGAGGAGACACAGATTGACCTGATCAATATAGCAGGGCACATGAACAGGAGGAAAAAGCTGTACAGATATATTCTGGCGGTTGCAGCGTGTGCAGGGGTGCTGGCTGGACTGATTGCCATAGGTGTGGATTACATTGCCGGGCAGAATACTTATGCGCGCGCAGTTGTCACTTTTCAATATGAAGGAATAGAGAATGGTCTGGACCCGAATGGCGCAGCTTTTGACATCAACAAGATGAAGTCACCCAAGGTGATCGAGAACGCGCTGATGTCACTGGGGACAGAGGAATTTGATTCGGAAAAAATACGCGAAAGCATTGATATAGAAGGAGTGATACCCGAGGACGCTGTAGAGCGGATCACAGTAATTAAAGAAATGTCACTTGAAGATGTGTCGAACTACGAAAAGATACTGGATGTCTCATATTTTCCGTCACAGTATGTCGTGTATCTGCGCAAAAACAGTGGAATGTCCGGACGGGACACGGTACAGGTTTTAAATGCCGTGCTCGAGAGTTACAGGGCATATTTTATGGATACTTACGCAAACACGGAAGTACTCACGGTAACAGCTAACCTGATTGACTACAAAGACTATGATTACGCGGAGGCGATGGATCTGCTCGAGACACAGATGGAGATCATGAAGAGCTACGTGACCGAGAGAAGGAATCAGGCGCCGGAATTTCGCTCATCGGGCACGGGACTTTCCTTCGGAGATATCTCTATGGCACTCGACACGATCTCCGAGATCGACATCGCAAATCTGAACTCTTACATAGAGAGCCACACACTCACGAAGGATGTGTCGAGACAGCGGGAATACTATGAGTACAGGATCAAGAAATACAACATGGATATCGCAGAGTGTCAGGTAGAGCTGTCCAACATACAGTCTGTGATCGACAAATACCAGAAAGATCCGCTGGTGATCGTAAGTTCCCAGGAAACAACACAGGAGATTGAGCAGACAAATGAATATTACGATCAGCTCCTGCAGCAGCGATTGGAATTGTCAACCGAGATCGCGTCGCTCAACACGAAACTGAACGAGACCTACACGCTGCTGAATGCAGTTAATGGAGCTGTTGGACAAAACACGCAGAGCGAGTATGATTATGTGGATGGAAAGATGTCCACCCTGGCGGAGACGATTGCGAGATGGGCTGATCTGACAGAGCAGACAGCGGAGGAATACTACACGACAACGCTTTTCTCAAACGCCTACAAGATTGCAGTGCCAGCACAATATACGGCAGCAGGCGGGCTTGTGGCTGCTGCAAAGAAAGTCGTCATCCCTGTGGCTGTGTTGGTGTTTATTACATTTGGTGTGTGGTGTGTTGACGGGTTGTTCTGCGAACTTCGGAAGATGAAAGAAGATAGACAGTGCGATGAGGAGTAATGTATTTTTAAATTTTATGAAAGTACTGATTCCATTTTGGAATGTCATCATATTCTGTTATGTATGGGTGCTTTACTATAATGAATATACATTTACATCATTCTGGCTCCAGGGACTGGCAGTCTCCATCGTACTGTATGCCCTTGTGTACTATGCATTTGGCAAGTTATATCACGCATTCAGGATACACAGCAGCAGGATCAGTGAACTTATGCTTTCCCAGTTTCTGGCAATCGGTATGTCGGATCTGATCTTATATCTGATGTGTTACATGATGCATATGCGGTTTGCAGGCCTCCTTCCGGGATTGCTGGCGGCAGCCGTGCAATTAACCGGCACACTGGTTCTCCTGGCACTGAACAAGTCCTGCTTTGCAAAGTATACGCCTGTGCAGCGGACAGTAATCATTTATGGTGCGAAAAGGGCACACCGGGATGGCAATATCGAGACGTCAGTGGAGGAACTGGAGCGCAAGCTCCGGACAAAGCATACCAGTCTGTTTGACATTCAGGCGGTATATCCGGACACTTGCAAGAGAAGTGAATTGATCGAAAATCTTAAGGAATTTGATACGGTAATCCTCTGTCATGTGTCCCAGAAACTGCGGTCAGAGATTCTGGCCGTATGTGCGCGGGACGGCAGAAATGTGTATATCACACCCAGGCTTGAGGACATCATACTGACAAACTACGAGTACAGGTATTTGATCGACACACCGCTTCTTGTATCAGGAACAAGACATGGGGAATACCGGAGTAAGCGGCTGCTTGACATCAGTATCGCACTGCTGATGTTGGTTCTTTTCTCGCCGTTGATGCTGTTGACAGCTGTGAGTATTAAACTGGAGGACAAAGGCCCGATCTTTTACAGGCAGCGCCGCGTGACAAAGAATGGCAGAGAATTTGATATCCTGAAATTTCGCAGCATGATCGTGGACGCAGAGAAGCAGGGATATAAGCCCGCCGCATCCCGCGATGATCGGATCACGAGGACGGGCAGAGTGATCCGGACAATACGGCTCGACGAGACGCCGCAGCTTTTTAACATATTAAAGGGGGATATGTCCATCGTGGGGCCAAGGCCCGAGCGCGTGGAACATGTCAGAAAATATACGGAGAAACTGCCCGAGTTTGCATACAGGCTGCGGGTGCGCGGCGGCCTTACAGGGTATGCCCAGATCTATGGGAAGTACAATACAAGCGCGGAGGACAAGCTGAAGATGGACTTGATGTACATCGAGAAACAGTCGCTCCTGCTGGATCTGCAGATGATACTGCTCACCGTGAAAGTGATGTTTCTGCCGGAGAGTACGGAAGGGTTTTAGAGATAGACAATCATCTTCGGAACCGAATCGTCGCATTGCCGCGTTCGGGGATGGAGAGGTTATAGGCATCGTTTTGCTATTCCACATGAAAGATGGTGGAATGGCGAAGCTATGCCTTTTTTTAGTGTTATCAGAACTTGTGGGAGGCATCGTCATGTGGTATGTAGTACAGGTACGCACAGGGGCGGAGGAACGAATCAGAAACCAGTGTATTAATACGATCGATGGGAGGACACTGGAACGCTGTTTTGTTCCGTATTATGAGGAAAAGAAGAGATACCAGGGGATATGGCACACGGAAAGAAAGGTTTTGTTTCCGGGATATGTGTTTATGGTCAGCAGCCAGCTGGATGATTTGTATAGAAGTCTCCGAAAAGTGATCGGTATGACAAAACTGCTTGGAACAGGAAATGAGATCGTGCCATTGCGGGAAGATGAGGTTCAACTGCTGAAAAAAATGAGAGCGGACGAGAAAGTCCTGGAGATATCGACAGGGATCATGGATCAGGGCAGTGTTGTGATCACAGAAGGGCCTTTGGCAGGAATGGAAGGCAGTATTCGGAAGATCGACAGGCATAAAAGGAAAGCATGGCTGGAGATTCAGATGTTTGGACGGACGATGGAGATGGAGGCTGGGCTTGAGGTTATAGAGAGAAAATGACTGGGAGAGTACGATGTTGAAAGTATTGATTCATATGGGAGATCCGTATTTGATCAATAATCCACCCGATTGGAAAACAGCGCTGGTTTTGTGTTTTCTTTTGTATGTATGCCAAAAAGAAGCAGATGGGGAAGTGGGATGTGGAGAGGTATGATAATAATTTGATTGGTGGGATATCACAAATATGAAATTTTGTAATATTGATATTAATATCACAAATAAACAGGAATTATTAAGAAAAACAAATCAAGGGGTAAAATGTATTGTTACAGTAAATGCTCAAATTATTGTTTACGCAAATGAAGATCAAAGATTACTGAAATTTATTAATAAAAATTATGCAACTTTAGATGGAGAAGTTCCATTAAAAGTAGCCAAAATATTATATCCTGATTTTCGAAAGGTTGTTAAACTTTCTGGAAGCGATATTGTATATGATTTTTGTAATTATGCGAAAAAAACGAACTTAAAAATATTTTTCCTGGGAGGGAAAGAAGATTCTGTTAAAAATGCTGTAAAAAATATAAGAAAAAAGTATGGAATTCAAGTAGAGGGTTTTTCGCCGGAATACGAGGATTATCCCTTTTCAGAAAAATTTATAAAGAATTGTCAAGTCAGTATAAAAAAGTTTCAGCCGGATATTTTATTTGTTGGATTTGGAGCAAAAAAACAGGAATATTTTATGGAAGACAATCAGGTTTTTTTTGAGGAATGTAAGGTGCAATATGTGATTGGGAGTGGTGGAACAGTTGATTTTGTATCTGGAAAAATTAAGAGAGCCCCAAAATATATAAGTAAAATAGGATTGGAAGGGTTTTATCGATTTTTTCAGGAAATTAGTTTTGAAAGAGCAAAACGGATTGGCATATCTTTTAGGTTTTTAAAATATATTTGTTAAACAATTTAGGTGGTAGAATGAAAAAAATAGCTATATTTCAAGCTGATTTAAAAGTTGGAGGAATACAACGTTCTTTAATTAATCTCTTATCAAGTCATATACTGGATAATTATCAGGTAGATGTATACCTATTTTCAAGAGAGGTTTTTTATGAGATTAATGGCTTAAAAGAAAACATACATATTTATTTTTTGAAACCGTTTCCATATTGGTTTCGGTTTATTCCTGTTGCTTTATTAATGCACATGAGTTTTTATAAAGAAATAAAAGAATCTTATGATTATGCATTTGATTATGACAGTTATCGTCAGGAATGTGCATATTGTGTAACCAGAATAAAGCAAGCAAAAAAATTTTTATGGATTCATAGTGATATAGAAAAGGAATTGCATTATAAAAAAAAGTACCGTGTCTTATACACCTTTTTTAAAAGAAAATATCAGTTTTATGATGAGTTTGTGGCGGTATCTGATGGTGTAGTAGAACCATTTCGAAAGTATAGTGGAAATCCATGTGTAAAAATAACAGTAATTCCTAACATTATAAATACAGAACAAATTTTAGAGAAAAGCCAGGAACATACAGAAGTGATTGTGAATCCTGATAAATGTAATGTGGTGTGCGTAGGAAAGGTTTGTGTTCAAAAAGGATATGACTTTTTACTTCAAGATATTTATACTGCTTATAAAAAAAGAAAAGATATATGTTGTTATATTATAGGTGATGGCCCAGATTTGAAAAGCTATCAAAAATGGGTAATGAAACATAACTTGTCGGATGTTATCTTTTTTCTGGGAAATCAGAAAAATCCGTTTCCAATAGTAAAACAAATGGATGCGTTTTGTTTTGAATCCAGATTTGAAGGACAAGGGATGGTTTTGTGGGAAGCAAAGTGTCTTGGATTACAATTGATTTTTCCTAAAAGGCTTGAAAAATATAATATTCATTTAAAGGGTGTGGAAGATATATCAGAAGCATTAATTAATTTAAAGAAAATGGAAAATAAGACATATGACTCTTTAAATGAATATCATAATTATATTGAAATGCAGTACAGGAAGCTGCTAAGAAATTGAAATATATTATTTTGAAGCGATAATGATACATCAATACAGGATCGTGACGATGGTGAAGACATTATGAAAGTAAGATATTCTGGCATTTTAAAGTGGATGCTGATTTTGAGTCCGATTGTGGATAATGTCAATGGTTATCTACTGATATCGAGAGGTAATTCTAATATTAGTAGTATTTTTAAAACATTTATTTTTCTGTTTTGTCTTGTCGTAATATTTTGTAAGGGCGTGAGAAAGGGAAAAGATATTGGAATTATTTGTATGTCTATGATTATTTTGTTACAGCTTTTTGTGTTTGAAATTCAGTGCAGAGGAGGACTTTTTTATAATATATCTATTTTAATAAAACTTCTAACGCCAATGGTTATTGTCATGGCAGTACATGTGTTAGAAGTTTATGACCAAACAACTGAAATATGTATAAATAAAATTTCAAGGTTTTATTGTTGGTTTTTTCCATTATCACTAATCATTCCTATTTTTCTTAATATTGGATATACAACATACAGGAGTGGAGAAGGGAGCAAAGGCTTTTATTATGCAGGAAATGAAATATCCATAATTATGGTTTTGGTTTTGGCATTGGAAATCGAAAAATATAAGAATAGCAGAACAAGGACCAATTTATTAAATATTATATTAGGAGTAGTGAGTATCCTTTATCTTGGGACAAAAACAGGATATTTTTCTTTGATAATTCTTATTTTAGTTGCACTATATTCGGGAGAGAATATAAATAAAAAGCTTATAAATTTATTTTTGCTGGTTCCAGGTATTTTAGGGGGATTATGGTATGTAATAAATAATGTAAGTGTTGTAACTCAAAATATCAACGCAATAGTCTGGCGGTATAAGGCAAGATCCCATAGAGGGGTAAGCTTTCTGCTCTCGGGGCGTGAACTTAAGGTAAAAAGAGCAATTGAATTAGTATATATTGAAAATCCTATTGAAAATATAATTATTGGAATAGGACCTTATGCTGCAGAAAATAAATTAAAAATTTTGATTGAAATGGATTTAATGGATTTATTCATAAGATTTGGAATCATTGTATTCTTTGTGATTGTAGGATTTTATTATAAAAATATAAAACAAGTTATAAAGAAAAAAAATATATATTATATTTTGGGTGCCGCTTTAGGATGTGGTGCGTCTGTGTTTGCGGGACATATGATTTTTTCACCGATGGTGAGTATTGTTCTTATGAATGTGTTTTTAAAAAATGATTTTTATAGGAATGACAGAAATAGGACTATATAATAAGTGAATAAGATGTGTAATAAAAGTAAATTAAACAGAAAAATAAGGCGTTTTCTGCGTCCTATCTTGTATCTGGTTAGAAATGTTATATTAAAAAAAAGATTAAGTAGAATTATTAATGAATTGCCCTGTATTGAAAGTGGAAATTATAAAATTTTGTTATCAGAAAAGATAATCATATATAGGGATACTGCTCAAGAATTTGTAAAACAATTTGAGATGATCGACAAGGGGTTTTTAAAACACTTACCAAGTATAAAGATTACAAAAAAAAATAAAAATTTAAATACAACATTTTGTGGACAGATTGCTTTGTTGACGGCAAACAATGACTGGAAAATTTTTGACATTAAAAAGAATCAGGTTCTGTCTATATTAGATGTAATGTCTAAAGAAAAATATCATAATAGATATGAGGTATTTCAAGGAAAATTAGTTATGACATATTTATTTGATATCAAGGAAGGAATTGTGGAAAAATTAATTCAAAACATTCCGCGTAGTACCTGGGGGCACGATCTCATTATAAGAAATTATCTTCGTATTTTATCAGATCAGCTAAGTTATTTGACACAGGCAACAATAGTTTGCGATATGACTTGTTTGGATATATTGGAAAATATACAAGGATTTCAATATACGAAATTAAATGAAATTGGCAGGCAAATATTAGAAAAAATAAATTTTGATTACAAGTTACCCTGTGTGATTTTGCATTGTGATGTACATTTTGGGAATACATTATTCGATGGCAGACAATTGTATTATGTTGATTTTGAGTATGCCAGCAACGAAGTTTTTCTATATGATATTTTTAATTGTATGTTTGTGGATTTTATACTGAATCATGATCCGTTCTTATTATCTTTATACATAAAAAAAGACATAAACATGTTTGAATATTTATATGAAATATTTAATATTATGGGAATGAATTTTAATGAAGAAAGATATTTAGATTATTTATACATCTTTTTGTTGGCTAGATTAAGATTTACCTGTGTTATGTTATCTAAAAGTGCTAAATACCAAAAAAAGAGAACATTAAAAGCTGAAATTGAACATTTTCGTTTGTTTTGCAATTATTTGGAGGAATATGATGATAAAATATGATTCTATATGTGTTGTTGGAGTAGATGGTACTGGAAAAAGTACAATAGTGAGAATGGTCACTGAGATGTTTGCAAATAATGCAAGCGTTGTACAATACATGGGACAAAAGAACTGGGAGACAGGATTTGCGAAATTATTTGCGGAGCATCCTTTAAAAATTATAAGACTTGTAAGGCCAATAGCGGTTATAGTGGAATATTATTATCGCGTATACAAGCATAACGGATCAAAAAGAGTTGTGATATTTGACAGATATGTGGACGAATTGATAATTTCACTTAGAGATGAGGCAGAATGGAAAAGAAGAATTGTAGCAAGAATATATAAATTATTTTTAGGAAACAGATTTTATCATCCTACAGTGACCTTTTATTTGACTTGTGACGTTGAGATATCATTGTGTCGAAAAGATGATATTGAGTCAGAAGAACAGATAAAGGCCCTCAAAAAGATTAAGGGAAAATTGGATGAATATTATATAAATGAGAAAAATGTCGTCATAGATACGGGATTAAATTCGATTGAAAATACGCTGAACATTATCAGAAATAGATTGCAGATGGAGCAGCGTTTTTGCACATTATTAGTTTAGAGAAAATATAAGGTGGTTTTATATTCATATAAAGCATTTCATTATGTCAGGAGATACATATGACCTGGAGCAGTTTAGATGAATTTTTTGATTATATTAACAACAGAGTGGAATATGTTATTTTGAGAAATTGGGAAGCATATCCATTTACAAACTTACTGAATAATCAAGATGATATCGATATTTTATGTAGAGATAAAAAAGATTTTATTAATACTATAGAGGCTGTTCCCTTGCATCATGATCGTAATAGGGGAAATTATTACATTAATATAGGAGATCAAAAAATCAGGATAGATATTCGACATATAGGTGATGGCTATTATTGCCGAGAATGGGAAGAAGAAATTCTTAAAAACCGGATTTTAGATGTGAGAGGGTTTTATATTTTGAATTCTGAAATCTATGGGTTTTCGTTATTATATCATGCACTTATTCAAAAACCACAATTTTCTTCTTTATATTATAAAAAACTTAATATTATGTTTGGTAACAAAAAAAGAAATGAAATAGAATTTCTCTATTTACTTAAAGAGTATATGGATAAAAAACATTTTTATGTTGATTATCCTTTGGACAAGGCGGTTTTTTTGAATATGACAAATATTCGCACTGGAAAGTTGAAAATTAATCGAGACCTCAAAAAGCAATTGTTTAGAAAAATATTCCGTGTATATAATCGGATATCAAGGTTATATGGTAAAATTATTCGCTAAAGAAAAGACAGCATTTTAATATTGGGTCATGTGCAGAGAGTTGGAAAAATGAAACGACGTATAATAAATAAGTTCTTAAATGTATATTGGCAGTTTTCTCTTCCATTAAAAGTATCTGTATGGTTCTTTTTTTGCTCATTGTTGCAAAAGGGACTTTTATTTTTTACGACGCCTGTTTTTACAAGAATTCTTTCGACAGAAGATTATGGCGTGATCAGTATATTTAATTCATGGGAAAATATAATTTCTATTTTTGTAACATTGGGATTATCATACAGCGTACAAAATGTGGGGTTGGTAAAATTTTCTGATGATAAAAATAATTATCAATCGGCTATGTTAGGTCTGCTATTTACATGTGCAATTTTTTGTTCTGTTGTTTTTGTGGTGTTCTATGATTATTTAAAACCTATAATACAGTTAGAAGAGAAGTATATTTTTCTAATGTTTATATATTGTGTTTTTAATACGATAATGACTATGTGGTCATTAAGAAAACGTTTTGAGTACCATTATAAAGAAATGGTCTGTATGACGATTACACATGCAATGTTTTCCACGATATTGTCAATAGTGTTAGTAATTGTGATGAAAGATAAAGCATATGCAAAAGTATTGGGAATTGGTATAGTAACAGTAATAATTGGTGGAATATGTTGCTTAGATTTTGTGAGAAATTCTAAAAAAATATTTAATAAATTATATTGGAAGTTTGCATTAAAATATAATCTGCCAATGATACCTCATTTCCTATCAACGGTGGTTTTAGGACAGTTAGACAGAATTATGATAAAGAATATGTGTGGTTCCAGTCAGGCAGGTATTTATTCGGTTGCATATAGCATTGCTAATGTAATAAATATTTTAAATAGTGCACTGCATGCTTCCTATAACCCATGGTTGTTACAGAGAATAAAGTCGAAAAAATATAAGGGAATTAATACAGTTGTAAATGTAATTTTATTGTGTTATATGATGATTTTGTGGATTACGATTTTGTTTGCACCAGAAATTTTAATAATTATGGCTCCGCTTGAATATTATGAAGGGATTTATGTGATTCCACCAGTTGCTTGTAGTATGTTTTTTATGTTGATATTTAATATAATTTCACCTCTTGAACAGTATTCATTGAAAACAAAATTTATTGCAGTTGCATCAATCGGAGCGGCGGTTGCCAATGTTGGATTAAATTATATTTGTATACAAAAATTTGGATATTTGGCTGCAGGGTATACAACATTGGTATGTTATATTCTGTTTGCGGCAGCACATTATATATATGTGAAAAGAATATGTAGAAATGACATGAATGGAATTATTATTTTTGATGGTAAAAGAATAGGATTAATGTGTATATTGGTAGTTGGGATGGCAATAATTAGTGCGTTAATTTATCCATATTATATAATTCGTTATGCCCTCTTTATCATTATTTTAGTGATTCTGGTAGTAGAGAGAAGAAAAATATTTGATATTATTGTATTATTAAAAGATAAGTAATTTTAACCTAAATTCCCACGTTTCTACTTGATGGTTAGAACATCGTTTTTTTATTTTGGAGAAATCAGTAGGATAAAGAAAGTATCTGTTTTTTTGTGGCAAATCGGAGACGGAAGATGTC
>DKVL01000118.1 GCA_002491195.1 Lachnospiraceae bacterium UBA7179 | reverse complement strand
TAACGGGCAAAAATCCATGCAAAATTTGCTTCTCAAATGGATTTTTGCATCTCAATCGGTACGTTTTCTCACGGAATGCGCAGTTCAGCACATTCCTGACCTGTGAACAGTAACCACGATGTTACAATTCACACCTGCGTCAGTTATTATCAGATTATAAGTTATTGAGGCGGCTGGGCGCACTTACAGTTCATCCCAGGACTTCGCACTGTGCTGCGAAGTACGTGAGAAAGCGTGGAGGTTGAGATGCAAAGTTGTAACATAAAACAGGAAAACTTACCAAAATACTGAGTTGGTAAATCTTCCTGTTTCTTATAGTCCCTTATGTGATTCAAGTACAACAGTTCCCGTCCCTCTGGAACGTCCGTGTCCAGCCTAGACTGAACAGGAACCATATTTTTCTACGATCGCTTTCATTTGATCCCATTTTGCTTCCATATCCGCGACCAGCTTGAACTGTGTCCTCGCGCGGTCGAGATTGTGATTTTCCCGATGGACTTTGAAATAGGTGTCCCCTGTCAGGAAATCAGCCAGAAACCGGATCCCGCACTCATAAGTCATCAGCCTGGCTCCCATGGGAAGCATCTCGATCTCCTTTTCTGTAAGGCTTCCGTCACAGCCCTCGAGATAGCCTTTTGTGAAGGCTTCAAACAGGGACAGATCCAGTTCTACCTTATCCAGATCGGTCTCGTCCTCAGCCCCTGTGCTCGCGCCAAAGCGGATAGAGTCCCCGAAGTCATAGAGGGAAAGCCCTGGCATGACGGTGTCAAGGTCGATAATACACAGCGCCTTTCTCGTGGCCTCATCAAACAGGATATTGTTCAGCTTGGTGTCGTTGTGCGTCACCCTGAGCGGCAGTTTTCCCTGATTTAAGAGGTCTGTCAGCACGGAGGTATCGCCCTCCCTGTCAAGGGCAAATGCGATCTCTCTTCGGGCGAGGGTAATGCGCCTATCGTCCCCCTCTTCCACAGCAGCCTTAAAATCCCGAAAGCGGGATGGCGTGTTATGGAAATCAGGTATCGTCTCGTGCAGCGTCTTTGCCGGATAGTCCGCCAGCATTTTCTGGAAGCCGCCGAAAGCGACACCACTGTCATAAAAATCTTTTGCGCTTTCCACTTTTTCGAGACAGATCGAGCGCTCTATAAACGGAAAGACTCTCCAGTAATTTTTGCCGCTGTCCTGAAAAAAGTCTGCTCCGTCGCTCGTTTTCAGTACGTTCAACGTCTCCCGCTCCGCGTCTCCCCCGCGGGAGAGAATGATACCGCGCAGGTGATTGGTGACATGGACGATATTTTCCATGAGCAGCGGCGGATTCCTGAAAATATCATGGTTCATGCGCTGCAGGATATATCTTTTCTCAGTGTGATCCGGCGTCTCATAACGAAGGAGGAACGTATCATTGATATGCCCGTTGCCATACGGGACTTTCTGGATGAGTCTGCCGTTGACTGCAGTTTCGATTCCAAATGCTGCGATCGCCTCGTCAATCTTTGCGCAGGCTGGATTTAAGACACTCATGACAATCCTCCATTTCCGCCGGGAGCACCGCCTTCATAATCGATCCAGCGCATCTCCATCGGTTCCAGGTCAAGCTGCGCAAAAAGTGTTCCCTGTACATACAGATCGGTTTTCTGCACTGTCTTGGAGTTGTTGATGACAGCAATCTTTCCGGTGTGTTCAAACACAGCAAGCTCCGTGTCCACATTTGTGACATAGTACTTTTTCATTTCCTCTTCCCGGTGCGCGGCATAGTAGATCGCGCGCAGCAGAATGCGGCAATTCTGGGGAGAATAAGGAAGTCCTGTGAAGTAGACGCTTCTGCCGTTCCCGTATTCATTGACCACCAGGCGGCTGTACCTGCCGTCCATATCGAGAATCTGGTAGTGCTCACCCTGCGCGTAGATACGGCTCTTTCCTTCGCCGAAATCGATCTCGCCGGGAATGTCTTCCAGGATAAAGTGCTCGCGGTTTAATTCATTGTACTTGTCAGTACTCATCGAGAAGCCCAGCTCCCTGTCGACGCCCAGCACGTCGCTAAGCTGGAAGAAGCGTCCCTGATACTGGCAGGCGCTCGGCTCGCCGACACCGATGAAACCGCCGCCCTCGTCCACAAATCGGCGGATCGCGCACACGACCTTTTCATCCTTCCAGTTCTCGGCGCCGCTCCAGGATGTGTAAGCGTCCCCAGCGTTGATGATCACCCGGATATCAGGATCGATGCCGCCCCGGATCTGGTCAAAGTCGATAAACTCGACGTCGATGGGCATTCCGCTCAGACACTCGATCACGCCCACATAGGAGTAGATCTCACGGTACCACAGTGCGTGGTGTACCTGGTTTGACATCCAGCGCCGGAGAGTGCCCCAGCAGTTCAGGATCGCTACCTTGAAAGGTGCAGTGTACGCCCTGGTTCCCTGCATATTCTGATGTATCTGACGAAATTCGCCGACCACTCTGTGGATCTGGTCTATAAAACCAGGCCATTCGGATGCCAGCTTGAGATAGCCGCCGTATCCGATCCTGTCCAGCGGGGAGCGAAGGATTGCTCTTCTTGCTTTCAGCCAGTTGTCCTGTGCCTCGCCGATCGGATCGCCGCCCTCGGTAAAGACATCGGGGAAAAAGTAAGGAAGCAGCCGGCCTTCTGTGTATTTGACACCTTTGATATCGGAGATCATTCTCAGCGTGACGCCATCTCCAACCGATCCTACGACAGCGTCCAGACCGATATTTGCAAAATATTTTCCAAAGGGTTCCGTTCCGATCCAGTGATCGCCCAGGAACATCATCGCTTCCTTGCCGTAACTGTGCACGATATCCACCAGTTCTTTGGCAAGTCTGGATACCTCGATCTGCTGAAATTCAATGAAATCCCGAAACTCCTTGGAGGGTACGCGGAAAGTCGAGTTGTGATATCCCTGGTCAACGATATACTCCGGACGAAACGGATAGCCCGCCCACTTCTCAAACTGCTCCAGGATATAGGGGCTCACGCTGGCGCTGTAGCCGAACCACTCCACGTATTTTTCCCTTTTCTGGTCATCAAAAGTCAGTGTGAATTGATGAAAAAAAGTGGTGAAACGCACGACATTGATCCCGGGATTGTCCTCGCACCATTTTTTCAGTTTTTCCTTGACATAGATCTGCGTCCTGGGCTGGCGCACATCGTAGGTCAGCTGATGGGGAGCATCTTTCCAGTCGTTTGTGATGAAATTATACATATGTACCGGATCCCAGATCAGAAACGCGAGAAAGCTGACCGTATACTGATGGTAAGGAATCGTCTCGATCACAACCTCGCCGGTCGCATCATCGTACTCCCAGCGCTCTGTCGGAACTACTTCGCCTGTCGTCCGGTCCATCACTTCCCACCAGCGCTTCGGGGAGTCGATCGTATTGACCTTGAGCTGTTCTGTGTGAAATCCCTTCATGAGCATGATGCGCAGGCTTTTACCCTTCGCCGTGACGCGGTCGCTGATCAGATATTCCTGCTGGATCTCCTCCGGGTGCTGCATCGCCCAGTCGTTGTCCTTGCGCGTGGTGTAGTAGGTTGCATATATTTTGGCATTCTGATGCAGGAGTTCTTCGGGCATCGTTGTTCCATCGCAGTCGCGCAGGGCATCTGCGCCCAGCAGATTTTTCAGGCGTATTGTCTCATCAACCATATCCACATCTGTCGGCAGCGTCAGTCTGCCTGTGTTTTCCATATTCATATTGCGGGCCTCCTTTGTCTGTGTGATTATTTTATTGATATTTTTTGTTGTAAAGATACAGGAGAACTAATATTCCAGCAAGCCCGATAAGCATCGTCAGAAGCCCGGCGGGTCCGATATTGCGCTGACCAGTTATGACCAGTGCCATGCTGGCGATAAATACCAGCAGGTACAGTAATCTGATGATGTATTTCATATCCATACCTCCCTCATTATCCTTTTAGGCCGCCAAGGCTCATGCCCTGTGTCAGCTTCTTTTGAACCATAATGTACAGGATCAGTGTCGGCAGCATGACGATGACAAGACCTGCGTAGAGCTGCCCATAGTTTGCAGCTGCCTTCTGTGCCTGCATCAGCTGCATCAGTCCCACCGGAAGCGTTTTGGAGCCCCTTGTGAGCAATGTCATCGAGATGATGTACTCATTCCAGAAAGACAGGAAGTTGAACAGAATCACAGTGATGATGCTTGGCAGGGCCATGGGCATCATGATCTGGACCATAGTCCGGAAGTAGCTGCTCCCGTCCATGTAGGCGGCCTCCTCGTAGTCCCTCGGTATCGTGACGAAGAATCCTGAGAGCAGATAGATCGTAAAGGGCAGAGCAGTGGCGGCATACACCAGCGCCACGACAAAGAGGTTGTTCAGGAAAAATCCGTTTCCTGTAATATTCCTCAGAAATTTGTCGGCATCAACAAACATCAGAAAGATCGGAACAACGATATAGTTTACATTGATGAACAGTCCGCCCATAAACAGGATATTGATGACCTTGCTCCCAAAGAAACGGTAGCGCGCAAGCACATAGGCGGCCGGAAGCGCCACGACGAGCAGTATGACAAGCGCCAGCACAGTCACAAATACGGAGTTCATGAAGTACTCGCCCATCTTTGCCTTCTCGAAGGCGTCGATAAAGTTCTGAAAATAGATGCCCTTGGGCAGCGCCCATGGATTTCCATAAAATTCAGAGTTCTCCTTGATGGATGCCAGAAACACCCAGCCGACCGGAACCACAATGCTGATGGCAAGCGCCAGCAGGGCAACATATATAAAAATTTTATACAGCTTGCTGAAATTCAGCTCCTTTTTTTCCTGCATAGATGTCTCCCTCCCCTAAAATTCCAAAGGTTCTCTCTTGGTGGCAAAATTGATCAGCGCCGACAGTCCAAAAGAGAAAAGAAACACAACAACACCGATCGCCATGCCGTAGCCATAAGATGAGTTGGTGTAAGCCTGTTTGTACATATAGCTTAAGAATACCTCCGTTGCACCGTCAGGCCCGCCGTTTGTCAATGCCTTGACGATCAAAAAGCTTAAGTTGATGGAACTGATGACAAAAAAGGTCAGTGTCGTCCTCACATTGGTCCAGATCAGCGGCAGCGTGATAGAAAAAAACTGATGTACTTTCCCGGCGCCTTCCAGATTTGCGGATTCGTACAGACTCTCCGGCACGCTTGCCATACTTGCCATATACATAACCATGTAATAGCCAATCGCCTGCCAGATCATGGCAATCACAAGGCTATAGATCACCAGCTTCTGATCTCCGAGCCAGAGGATCGGCGTCTCGCCGCTGTCCCGGAAAATGCCAATGATACTGTTTAACAGTCCATTGTTCGGGTCGTAGATCGCCGAAAAGATCGCTGAGATGACAACTACGGACAAGATGTTCGGGATATAAAATATGATGCGGAAGAAATTCTGGCCCTTGATCTTTTCGCGGGACAGGATCGCCGCAAATATCAGCGAGAGCGCCATCGTCACGATCGTCACACAGACGATCAGCAGAACGGTGTTCTGAAAAGACCGGAAGAAGTTGGTATCTTCCATCAAAATCTTAAAATTGTTCAGTCCGACAAACTGTTTGTTGTTGGAGTAGCCACCCCATTTGTACAGCGACATTTTAAAGACGTTGAACGTGGGAATCATCATGAAGATAATAAACAGTATGACTGCCGGCGCTACACATATGGTTATGAAAACAGATCGTTCTTTGCTCTTTTTCACATTCACACCTCCGTTTATGTGAAAAACGCCCCAAAGGCAGAAACCTTCGGAGCGCTCCTAAAACCTATTCCATTGCTGCTCTCAATTTGTCGCTTGCTTCCTCCACAGCCGCCTGCCATTCCGCAACGGTCTTGTCACCGCTCACAATGCTGTTGACTGTTCCGCACAGCGTGTCGAGCATATTGACACCTTCTACGGGTGCAGTTGTCGCAAATCCGCCCATGACAGCGGTTGCACCGTTGTCGTAGATGCTGTAGAACATCTTGTTATCGCCCTCAAGGGAATCGCTCACACCTGTGATTGGCTGGATCGCAGTAGATTTTGCAAAGATTGCAGCTGCCTCGTCCGAGTACATATATGCCACAAATTCTTTTGCCATATCCTGATTCTGGGCTGCTGCAGGGATCCACATCTGCTCAAACCAGCAGAAAGAACATCCAGAACCGCCGGCATTCACTGCAGGAATCGCCATGAATCCCCACTCAAAACCGTCAGCTCTCGGGGCATCCGCCATCTCACCCGGAAGCCATGTGCCGTTCGGGCAGAAAATTGCCTTGTTGTCAAGGATGAGCTGCTGGTTCTTGGTAAAATTATCATTGTTCGCGTTGGCTACTGTCGTGCCCTCCGTGTATTTTGCGAGCTGTCCGACCAGTTCAAATACCTTGGTCGCGTTGTCGCTTTCCCAGATGCCGTCCTCGTAAGTCATGCAGCTGTTAAAGAAGTCAGAGCCGCCAGCCGAAGCCAGTGCCGCGTATGTAAATGCGTCAAAATATCCTGTTGTAGGATAAGTGAACAGTGCGATGCCTTCCTCTGCAGCCTTGTCACCGAGCTCCCACATCTCTTCCCATGTTGTGGGCACATTCCAGCCTTTTTCCTTGAAAAGTCCTGCATTGTAAAACAGTCCGCAGGGGCTGTAGAACATCGGTGCATAGTAAGTTACACCATCGCCGTAAGGATTGGTTGCCAGTGTGTCGAGAAAACCAGGAATGATCTTATCCTTTACTTTTACACTTTCGCCTGGAACGGTCATTTCAAGAACGTCTGTCAACGGCAGAAGTGCTTTTTCTTTTGTCAATGTCTCTGTCAGAGCTGCTTCCCGTCCGGTTGCAAGATGTACTACATCTGGATAATCTCCTGCTTTCATCGCCGGGCTGATGACATCCTCCAATTTCTTGTCGATCGTCAGCTCCACGGTCACGCCAGGATGGGAAGCCTCAAAAGCCGCAACTACCTCGGACCACATGTCAGCGCCGTATCCGCCCTCAAAAGCAGCTACCCGCAATGTCTGCTCCTCATATGTCGGTGTGCTGTCTGTGTTGTCCTTGTGATCCGTACTGTCTGCCGGGGTATCCGCCGGCGCCGTATCAGCCGTGCTGTTTGCCGCGGAATTATCTGCCGGTGTGCTGTCTGCTGCCGGGGTATCGCTTGAACCGCCGCATCCGGTGAAAAGTGATGCAGCCATGACAGCTACAAGTAATGATGAAACAACTTTTTTCAATTTCATAAATAGTCCCTCCCTTTTAAGGTGTATGGCCTGGGAGATTCCTGTATCCTTGTTTGAAAATCATGTACAGAAATTCCGGGCGATACATTGGTAACGGTATGCGTGCTATTGCTTTGCCATTTACCGTAAGTGATTTTTAGTATGATTTAAGTATAAAGAAAACAAGACTTCCATTCAATCCGATTGTTGCTCGATATTTTAGAGATCTTGCTTTTATGCAAATATCTTTAAAATTGCATAAAATACGCTCAATATGTTGTGCAAAATAGATATAATTAATATTTATATCTAATATTTCGTGTACATATTGTTCGCATTTTATCCGTAAAAAGAAAATAATACACGTTTTCAGCTATACTAATCTCATAAATCCAGCACAAAAAAATATTTTAGATATTTTGGAAGAGAAAAGAATATAGACAAAATATCTAAATTTTGATATTCTTTATCTTAGGAACTGTGTGCGCTATACTCATTGTATCGAGGGTTACTGTTCAGCTGTCCACCAAAACAGTGGGAATCATGCGCCAAAATCTGTTATAATTCACACCTCAATAAATTGTAATCTGGTAATAACTGGTATAGGTGTGAATTGTAACTGTCGAGGAGGAGAGGTCATGGGAAACACCAGGCACTGCATTGACAACAACAAACCTTCCGGTTTTGACGGAGTAAAACTGCTGTATGTCTCAACGTCAAAATATGAGGGGGACTGGCAGAGTATCCTGCATACCCACCCGTTCAGCGAATTGTTTTATGTTGTACATGGCAGCGGCACGTTCATTGCGGAGGGAATGGAGTTTTCGGTGGGCAAAAACGATATGGTTATCATCAATCCGCATGTGCAGCATACTGAGAAGTCATTATACACGACGCCCCTTGAATACATCGTACTGGGAATCGACGGGCTGGCATTTTCGTTTGAGCAGATCGCTTCCGCACAGGACAGGATGCTGATGCAGACGGCATCAGGCGATGTGTACAAATATAATACACACAATTCATATGTGTATGCCTATCTGAATATTATGCTGGAGGAGATTACCAAGAAAGAAGAGAACTACGAAGCAGTCTGTCAGAATCTGTTGGAAGTGATCTTGCTGTGTATGCTTCGAAACAACAATCTGTCCATCATCCAGAGCAGCAATATCCTCTTAAACAGGGAGTGTGCGCAGATAAAAAATTATCTGGACGCAAACTATGCGGAGAACATCACGCTCGATACGCTGGCATCCTTCTCACATATGAACAAATACTATATCGGGCATGCTTTCACAAAATATATGGGCGTCTCCCCCATCACGTATCTTCTGCAGAAGAGGATCGAGGAAGGGAAATCCCTGCTTAGTTCCACATCGCATTCCATTTCGCAGATTGCGACCAGTCTGGGTTTTTCCTCGCAATCCTATTTTTCCCAGGCATTTAAAAAAGCGACGGGGAAAACGCCTATTCAGTACAGAAATGAATGCAAGCACGGCCAGCAGGAACTGCAGAAAAAAAACTGAGGCAGATCTGTTTCCATCATACAGATTTGCTCCAGTTTTGTATAGATGCTCTCGTTTTACTGCTCAATTTACCCAAGTATTGATTTGATAAATCTTCCTGTTTATTCAAATCCCCCATCTAGTGCTCTATCCAGTCAGAAATTAGATTTGTGGACTGTATGGTTTGTGCCAGTGCCAGGCAAAATTCCGACGGCGATGCGGTGGCATTGTCTAAAAATTTTAACGATGCAATGGTGCAAAACAGGCAGTTCACAAGTCTTATTTCTGGCCGGACAGCGTATTAGTATGAGTACAACAATTCCATCTCACCGTCAGCGAGCCTGCGGCGGTACACATCCGTCTGTATCCTGCGATATCCGTCGCGCCAGCCGATCGCATACTCCATGTCATACACATTAAACTCTGCTTCGAAATACAGATAACCATCCACATAAAACAGATGCTGATAATCAATCTCATACGCTTCGCCGCCAGGAACTGATATGCCTTCTGGCGGTGTGATATCCTCGTCAATCCGCATGACCGCCCTGACAACGCTGCCGGAATCGTCAGGCAGGGCATAAAAATCCGTTCCCCCTGTGCTGCGCTGATACACGCAAATTGGATTTGAGATTCTTTCCAGTTCCCCGATTGCTAATTGTCTATCAAGGCTGTTGATAAGCTGAACTGGGAACTCACAGGGATAAATAATATTTCTCTCGACATCCCATACCGTAGTCTCGTAATCATTTTCAATATCGGCCTCCTGCTTTCCGTCATCATATCTGTGATGCGGATAATAGAGCAGCGGCCTTCCCTGTTCCTGTCGGACATAAAACTGGTCCTCGACACATTCGATCGCGCGATAATCCGAGCCGTCTAACTCTGTTGTCAGTATCCTGCCGCCCTGGTAAAAATTGCCGCTTCCGGCATAACCGCCAAACACAATATAAATCCGCTCCCCCTCGACGCGCAGATCACAGATATACTCACGATATCCATATTCCTCTTCAGTATGCGAAGTCAGCGCGATAATTTCCCTGCGCTCTCCTTTCAATGAAACCGCCACGATCCTGTAGAGCCCGTCCTCAGTATCCTCCTCAAAATAACACCATCCATCATGATAGTCCCAGAAGCAGCAATAATCAGCTGTATCAAGCGGCAGCACAGTCTGCTCGCCGTCTGCGGCATTTAAAATGGTAAAAACTTTCTTTGCTGTATCCTCCACATAAAATTCCATAACCATACTACTGCTATCCCGGTCAACAAAACAAATGGATCCGTTCTCACCGTAATCTATGCGGTTCTCCCCCTGCATATCCACAGAATACACATTGGTGCATGTCCACTCCCATTCTTCATCTTTCCTTGTAACCAGTTCTGTCATATAGAACCGCTCCCCCATCAGATAGATGTCCCCATATCCCTTATCATGAAAGAGCACAGTCCTTTCGCCGTCCGCATCGATGCGCACAATCTCCTTGTCTGTCCCTGCCGTCGCCTGATAGTTTCCCCACAGCGCACCTTCCTCGTAGGAATCCTTGTGATACTGGCGGTAATATACATCGCCGTTGCGATAAGCATAGCTGCAGTCCGTCTGTCCCATCAGATCAAGCAGAGACAGGTCATCTGTATACACTACCGGAACCTTCTCACTGGAACGTTCGGGTTTCTCTGTCGTGTAAACTGTGATAACCTCCGCCGCAAATGACGTATCGTCTGTGTGAAGCTCCGACTGCGAACCTTCTCCCAGTCCCTCCGCATCTAAAACCTGCGTTTCCGAAGCATTCACTTTCAGATCCTGCGTCCCCAAAACATCTGACCCCGCGCCCTGTTCCCACAGATCATCCAAGGCTTCTGTTTGCACTGTCCGGGCTTCAATACCGGCGCCGGAATCATCTGCTCTGTCTTGGTCCATCTGATTTCCGCATGCTGTCAAAGATAATCCCAGCAGCAGCACTATACCACACCAATTTTTCCTACAGCACATAACAACCTCCCCTCATACGACTACTATTCAGCAGTCATGCCGCCATGACCACATCCTATGCCGATCCGGCAGATATTGTCCCCCTATAAACATATCTTCCCTGTTTCCGCGCAGTACCTCCACTAAAAAACTGTAAAGATATCGCCCGCATCTTGACTTACCTATTTTTTTGCAGTTCCTAAGATACTCCGAAAACATATATAATATTGATTTTACACTGAAAATACATCATGATTGTATCAGAATTGTATCAAAGTTGTAACATAATCGTTTCCCGGCCATTTCATGGCACAGTATGTGACATTGATCAGGTGAGCAGCATTTCAATACCTCATATGGGTGTCTTGTATCAGAATAAAACTGGCTATTTGTGAGTTTCACTTTTAGCATTCTTATAAAAATCCTTTGTGGAAAGCTTTGTCTCCACGTTTATAAAAGTTCCCCACATCTATCCAATATCCCTATATCCGCCGGAAGCCAGTCAACGCTATGCAGCTCATCCTTTCCCAACCACCTTGCAGATTCATGTTCTTTCAAAACCAGATCGCCGGACTTGACTGTACAGGCAAAACATTTCATGGACAGATGAAAATCAGGATAATCGTACTCGACCGTATCCACCAGCTCCCCCACTTCGATCTCCGTGTCAAGTTCCTCTCGAATCTCCCGCTTAAGTGCCTGCTGTGGTGTTTCTCCTTCCTCAATCTTTCCGCCAGGAAATTCCCATCCGTCTTTGAACTCGCCATATCCACGCTGCGTGGCAAAAAGTTTGTTGTTATCCACTATAATTGCTGCTACTACTTTTATTGTTTTCATTTGGTTGTGTCTCCTGTATCTCTTTATCCAAACTTTTTCTACTCACTCTCCCCAGTAATCCTGACTTTCCTGCGTCCTCAAATTTATTCCAAACAGCTTCCCCATAAAGTCCTCCCGCTCGCTATAAATATCTGAAATAAAAACAATCCCTTTTTCCACCTTATAAAATATCTAGTAATTATCCACATGCAAAAAATAAGTAAGCTTAGATACCTTTTGTCCGACATATTTTCGCATCTCCTTCAATTTCCGACTGGCATCAGGAGAGTATTTTATTCTCAATCGTCCAATACCCCCAATTCTTTCTCAAGATCATCTGCATCAATCCATCCTTCGCGCTCTGCACGCTCTTCTGCCTTTTTCAGATTTGAAAACAAAGTATATGCAGCGCGATACCGGTCAAGCTCATCGATCTCGTCCATCGTTAATATTCCGTACTCACCATGTCCATTTCTTGTCAGATATACACGTTTTGAAATGTCCACTTCTTTTAATACATCAGTATAATTTCTCAAGTCAGATATTGGTTTTATATTTGGCATCATTCTCATCTCCTTTTTTCTATCATACGCTTCTGCAAATAAATATACAAGTCAATTAACATGTTTTTATGCCATCACTCAAAACAACAGCCTCTCCTGCCCGATCACTTCGATCTGGGAGCTCACGATCGTCTCCTCCTCCGCGCCGCGCAGGTGCTCGCCTCTCAGATACTGCATACCGCCGCGCAGATTCGATGCGACGAGGTTCAGCACATAGATATTGTCAAACCTTCCATAGATCGAGTCGCCGCCAAGTCCTGAGAAGCAGATCAACTGTGTATTCATTTTGTCCGCCATATCCATCAGCGGTTTTAGCAGATGCGCCGCGTTTGTCTGGGCAAAGGGATTATCCATGACGAGGACTTTTCCCTCATTCCTGTCGGCAAAGATATCCGTCTCATCGCGGCGCATGTAATACAACAGGCTCGAGAGAATGACAAACGCGGTCAGAAAGCCCACAATATTCCCGATCCGGAAATGATTCTGATTGATCGCCGCCTCAAATTCTGTCGTTGTGATCTCTTCCTTTGCAAGAGGTTCCTCCTCACCGCACTTTTCCAACATGTCCTTCTTCTTTGTGCTGATGCGGCTCTGGCAGACTGCGGTCTCCTTGTCCTCGTCATTCCACTGTCTGTCCTTGATCTTCATTTTGTTTCGCTTATCCTCGAGCAGGATTTCCCTGATGCGGCTCTTCCTTCTCATTGTATGTTATCCCGCTCCAGTCGCTTTCTTCAAGTCCGTATTTTCTGGCCAGACGCTCCAGCTCTTTCTGCAGCTTGTTGAGATTGGCAGAAGTCTTTTGCAGCTGCTTTTCCAAACATAGATGACACGGTTTGCGATATAGCTAATGTTCATACTCCTGTATGTCATGCCGTCAAAATCATAACCGTCAAAATACATCGCCCTGCCCTCGTTGGACAAAATGACATTCACGATAAAGTCACCAAGCTTTTTGCAGTCATCATAGGACATATTTTTCTGAAAGCAGCCTACATTGAGATTGTCAATGTACGCACCGATATCGTCCATTGTGCAGCTCTCCTCCCGAAGCGACTGCTCCATAATGTACAGCATCACAATAAAGATCATGTTGACCTGTTCGTCTGTCTTCGCAAAACCATACTGCTTCCATGTCTGTTTTGCCATGCTGTTCTGCAGGAGAAGCGCATACATTCCAACGTGCTTCATTCTCCTGGAAAACTGCTTTAAAAATTCATACTGCATCTTAACTCCATTCTATGTTTCAGACTGTTACCATTCACTCCCAATGTCATTACCTTAAACCCATAATATACAATTTATTAGTCAAATTCTTTCAGTTAATGTCATTGATTCACTCCCCAATTACAGGTAAAAATACATGCCAAAATTGCAAAACAATCAGGCTCGTCGCACAAATGGATTTTTACTTGACACCTGTACCCACACCTCTTAAGGAACCTGTTCGCTATCTTTGTCCGTCTTCATCAAAAACTTCGGGATTTCCAGCTTTGACTCTTTTTTCTCTTCCTTTGCCATATGGGAAAAAACCTGATAAGAAAACACTTCTGGTTCTACATATAATGTATCTCTCAGCCATTCAACAGATTTTTCGACATCGTCAGGCGTATTGAACCCTGCGATATACGGGATTCTGATGTGCATTTTTTCCAGAGGAACAATATCGCGCATTGCAAGGAGGTTGCGCAAAACGTTTTCATTATCCATGCCAGTGTACTTGTTGTATATAGTATTATTGATATCTTTCACATCAATAATCCATTCATCCAGATCATACAGCAGCGGTTCCACACAGCTCCAAGGCACATTGAGAGAGGTCTCTATTCTCTTTTTCCATCCTGGAACTGCCAGTTTGCAAACCTCATGGATAAATGCCGACTGAAGCAGGGGCTCCCCGCCGCCAAAAACGACGCCGCCTCCTGTCATCAGATAATAGATCTCGTCCTTTCTGAGCACTTTGATCAACTCTTCCGGTTTATATGCAACTCTCGGTGTTCCAAGCAAAGAACCTATCCCTTCATGGCAGCATTCATTCGCGCAATATTTGCAATGAAGAGGACAGCCAAAAAACGCAACCAGCGTGGATATCCCCTTGCCATCTGTAGCCATACGCAGTCTGGAAACCGCCATAATATCTCCGATCATTATAATACCTCCCACTCTGTCAATGGAACCTCTGGAATCATTCTCTCCGACTCCGGAATATTCGCCAGCTGATCTCGCAGATACGCCGCCTCCTGATCACATTTCGCACAGGTTCCGGCACACGGGCCAACGGACGGACATTCCTCTGAAAAAAATTGGATCCCATTGGCTTTTGCCAATTCGATCCGCAGCTGCCTTAAATAGTTGCAGACTTTCTTTCCATCTATCCTTGCATACACTCGTTCAATCTCTTCCCTGATCCTATTATCTTCCACTGGATAGTTGCGGGGGACGATCATTCCTAATGTCCCCCCTTCCCGATAGAAAGGCCCTTTTAGTTTTGTAACGCTCTTTGCCGCTTTTGCCAGATCAATGCATTCAAAACCTTTGCGAACCGGGACATAAGATCTCGAAGCAAAATCAAAATAGGATTTTTCCCTCATGTCCCGTATACCGTTTATGATCCTCGGAAGCAGCGCTGCATAATCATCTGCTGCCCGCCGCATCAGCTCCTCCATCGTCATCTTATCCTGTTGGTCCAAACTGTTGAAATACGCATCGCTGTCCATGTATAAGATCGATTTGAGTTCAGACAGATCCGATAACAATTCCTTATGGGCTTTTATCCTTCGATCGCTTTCAGACCTCCATGGAGATATGGTACATAAATGCAGGCTATTGCACACGTTTCTATCCTTTATTACATGAAACGGGTATAAACTCTCCGGATTTCCATCTGTCAAAAACAGGACCTTTTCATGATAGCCCAGTTTCCAGCTCAGTTCCTCCGCCACAGATTCTAATGCCCTGTACCGTTGGCTTTCCGCCCCCAATTGATCGGTTCCCATCCCAATATGCCTATATGGACTCACAAAACATTCATATTGATCCGACACTTGTTTCCCCTCGAGACAGACAACCAGAACAATCTCTTGAAACTGCTCTAATATTGGATTTGCATGATTCCATATAAAAGCTGTATCTGTCACAACAATCCGCATATACCACCCTCCCATTCACTCGTACATATTTAATCTCATCAGTAGTGCAGACTCTGTGCTGCTGAACTTGATGAACGTGGAAACACAATTCCGAAAAGGGAGAATCCCTTTTAAAAGGAGCAATTTGATACCAAAGAAAGGGACATATCCTCTATATTCAATATCTCCTGCGGCACATATCTGCCCTGCTCCAGGATCTCTTTTATGTATGCCTGCTGCACCTGGGAAAACTGATCTAAGAAAAGGGTACCAATCTTCCGGCTCTGCCCTTCCTTTGTGAGTGGAAGGTTCTCTATGCCGATACGTTCTGCCTTTGCGAGCATCATCTCATAGGCGCTTTTAAAAGGCTGGATATCATACAAAGCTCCATACGCTGCAGCAAAATTCTCATAGATTCCAATTCCCTCATAGTCCAGATCTCCAAAGTAGAAGATTTTGTTGCCCTGCGCTGTCATATAAGGCTCGCCGCTGATATCAAAATCAGAAAATGCCGCGATGATCCCCTTTCCTGCCCCGTAAATCAACGTACCGATCTGTACACCGCAGATCGTGCGCAGCTCATAACCGATGCTGCCTGTAACATCTGTCTGATCCAGTTCACGATCCGCCCTCCTGCTGTCATATCCGTTTTGCCCGCTGCACATCAGACATTTGCGCATACTATAAAAAGTGTCCTTATTCTCGATGACCAGCAGATTCTGCGGCGTCTGTCTTGTCGCAGAATAATAGGCGACTGGCTCTGTCGTCCGATAATAATTCAGAAACTCCGTCCCCAACCCGCAGCGCTTCAAGATCTTCTTGCCCTGCTCCTGTTTCAGGAATTTCTCCCGGTGCCAGATATCAAAGCTGCGCTCATTTTCTGACATCAGTGTCATAAAATCATGATTCTTGATATAATCATTTAACAGCAATACCCACTGCCTGTCCTGAATATACTGGTCAATGTGCATCTGATAATAGTCCGTAGAAATAGCAGGAACAATCTCATAATTGAGCTCATCGATATATTGAGATACATCCTGCTTTTCCTCGATCACCCAGTATTCCCTATAAAGGGCTGGTGACTTTCCGTTCGTTCCTGACGCTTTCACTGGCTTTATGTTCTGGCTATTGATCAGATCCATTACCTTCGCACGAAGCTCCCTGTAGTCAGATATCCGATATTTTGCTGACAGGGCATCCAGATTCGTTTTCTTCATCGCTATCCATAATCCTTCTCTTTTTTCAAACACGCTCTAGTGCTCCATCCAGTTAGAAATTGGAGTATGGGGCTGAATGTTTCGTGCCAGTACCAGGCAAAATTTCGACGGCGATGCGGTGGCATCGTCTAGAAATTGTAACGACGCAATGGTGCGGAACAAGCAGTCCCAGACCTCAATTTCTAGCTGGATAGAGTACTAGCAGTAAGATCCCTTTACTTTCTTACTGTAGAGGATACACTGCTGACCTCCTGATGAGAGTACAAATATCACAGTGAGATTAGTATAGCACAAAATATACCTTTTTTCCCTGATCTTCGAACCATGTGCGAATCTTGTTTACATAAATTCTGTGAATTTCTTTATTGGGAATCACCAGCCTGTGACACCCGCCCTTTGGTTTTTCAGCATCGGTCAGATACCCCGTCGAATATAAGACGCTCCATAAATACGTCTGACGGATATTTACATTTTTGTTTTCAAGATCAGTATAGGTCAGTTCCGGTATCATCTCCTTCTCCACCACCTCGCCGGAAATCAGCCTCTCTATCTCCTCCTTCGTGGCCTCCGTAGCATCCTCAAGAATGTCCTTTACGATGGCGTTGCTGCTGCTGTTTTCCCAGTGCGGCCTCATCGGGGCATCCCTTGACACGCTAAGCAGATCGCACTGATTAATCACGTCCCATGGACAGTAGACATCCACATCCCCAAAATGGTAGCCGTCATACCATTCCTTCATATCTGGAAAACGTTCTTCCACGCCATAATATCGAAGCATCTCTCTTACTTCGCCATCCGTAAAGCCGAAATATTCCGCACATTGCTCATCAGATATGGAACGTACTTTGAAATTATTCAAACCTGTAAAGATACTTTCCTTCGCAATCCGCAGACAGCCGGTGAGCACCGCAAACTCCAGATTTTCATTTGTTTTAAACGCCTGACTGAGAAGGGAACGGATCAGTTCGACCATCTGGACATAGTATCCTTTTTGATGAGCTTTATCCAGCGGCACATCGTACTCATCGATCAGGATGACAACCCGGCGGCCATAATGCTTGCCCAGCAGCTCCGACAGCAGATTCAGGCTTCTTTTCCGGACATCCTCATCCAAATAGGGAGTGTAGAGTTCTTTCAGAGATTCTTTGTCTATCTCCGTAAGCCTGCCGCTGTCAAAAAGATACTGATGCCTGCGGGCTTCCTGTTTTATGATCCCTGACATCATTTTTAACGCTGCCTCATAAGTCCCGCCCTCCACATCCTTCAGGCTGAGCGAAATAACTGGATACTTCCCCATATGCCGCTCACACAGCTCCGTTTCCCTGGAAATATCCAGTCCTTCAAACAGGGCTGCATCCGCTCCAATCTCAAAAAAGCTTTTGAACATGTTCATGTTCAGACTTTTTCCAAACTTCCAATCGGAAGTGCCTTTTTTCTTTCCTCCATCTAATGCTCCTCCTTTCCCTAAGGGACTGTTTCCTGTTTCGTCTGTATTCAATATACCATAAAGCGTTATGTATTTCCAATCATAAATCTTCTCGATGATCTTCTCATCCCGAAAGTCGACATTGACGGAGTACATGTCACATTCAACCTTGGGATCCATATAGCAGATAAACAGGAAGGAACCCATAAAATCTGCCACTCCCACCGCCGCAAGCCTCAGATCACTGCCTTTCCCACAATGCCCGGCAGGCCGTGGTAAACTCCTAAAAAATTGTAGATTAGGAGAACTCCACGCGGATATGATAATCATTTTGGTGTGCGTCAACAGCCGTATATTCCCCCTCGATAGGATAAGTAAGTTTAGCATAATCTGTATAAGGTGCGTTCTCTATGCAGCGAATGCCCTCCGAACCGGCTAATTTCCGCCCGAAATCTACCACATCGGGTCTATGAACCTCTTTGACCTGAATAACAGGCAGCTTCTTTGCCCGGAATACGTCCAACACTCTTTCCTCTCTGTTTATATTGGTAGATTACAAATCCAAGTAATGCAACAAAAGCTTCCGTTACCGGATAGGTAAACCATATACCGGCCATTCCCCATAAAGAGGATAGGAGAAATGCCGTTGGAATCACTAAAACAATCCCTCTCAGCACGGACAGGATATGTGCTGGAAAAGCCCGCTCTATTGAAGTGAAAAATGTTGCAAGAATAATATTGTACCCCACAAATGGAGCTGATATAAAATATAAGCGTAGTCCCGATACAGCAATCGCCTGCAGCCCTGCATTGCATTCACTGTTAAAAATGCTTGTGATCCGTTGCGCAAAAATCATAATCAACAGATACATAACACTTGCCAAAGCCAATACAGTATACTTGGCATATCTCAGCACTTCCTCAACCTGTATGCCGTTTCCTTCTCCATAGAACCGGCTGATCAGCGGCTGCGCCCCCTGTGCAACTCCTGTATAGATTGCAACAACGACAAGGGAAATATTCGCAATAATACCATAGGCAGCAACGCCCGTATTCCCTTCTACTACAATATATTTATGG
>DKVL01000060.1 GCA_002491195.1 Lachnospiraceae bacterium UBA7179 | reverse complement strand
TCACTCGAAATTTCCTCTTCTGAAGTCTCCTCACTCAAGGTTTCCTCTTCTGAAGTCTCCTCACTCGAAGTTTCCTCTTCTGAAATCTCCTCACTCGAAGTTTCCTCTTCTGAAGTCTCTTGTGCGGACGTCTCCTCCTCTGAATTTTCCTCACGAGAAACATCTTCTGAAGATTCCTTATCTGAAGTCTTCTCATCTAAAGTTTCTTCAGTCGAAGTTTCCTGTCCAGATTTTTCCTCACTTGAAGATTCCTGTTCTGGAACAGTCCACTCTGTCGCTAATTCCGTTGAGAATTCCAAAGTCGATTCCTGCTGTGACTCTTCACTGCCTGCATCTTCTTTGCTGTCCCCCGTCAGGGACTCTGACTCATTGAGTGACTCGCTGATTTCCTGTGTAAACTCTGATGAAACCTTCGGTGTTGTTATTTTTGTGTTGGGCCAAACGACATTTCCTGGCAGATCAGCCAACGCTGCCTGCTCTGATGCTTTTATAATATTAGGCTGTAAACCTGATGCACTTTCAAGATAAGCTATGTTCTGAACGACCTCCACCTGAAGATCCTGAATTGTACTTCCTTCGTCTAGCACTACTGCAACTCCTGCTGCAGGCACATCTGATGAATTATGAATCTTTGCCTCAAGTGTCATCTGGTATCCAGATAGCGAAAGTGTTCCAACAAGAGCACATGCCGCTGCCTTCACGCTGTACTTGTTCATGACCAATCCTCCAATGTGTAATGTATGTGATATTCCTATAATCGTCCAGCCGTTCGAGTTTCTGAACAATTACATCTTTCTTTACAATATTTCATAATTTCGATCAATTATTACGAATTTATTACGTTCTTGAAATAATTTATCACATTTAACAAGAATTGTCAAGATATCTTTTTGCACGCGAATGCACTATCGTCTCAAAAAGTGCTGTTTTTCAGGAACACTATTTGTCAATTTTCTCCATTTTATTCTCTTTTTTCTGTCTTTCTTTTTATTTTCAACTATATTTTATCTATTTTCGATCATTTCTGTTTATTATAAATATTTTTGTAACTTTTATATATTTTCTATATTTAAAAACTCCTGCGCGGAGTAAACAGCATTCGCACCATCCGCAACGGCTGTAATAATCTGACGCATTGGCTTTTTCCTGATATCACCTGCTGCAAAAATGCCTTTCGTTGATGTGACACAGGTTTCATCTGCAAGAACATACCCTTTCTCATCCATTTCCACAAGACCTCTGAACCATTCTGTGTCAGGTACAATACCGACAGCTATGAACACACCTCCCACATCCAGTCTGCTCTGCCCGCCGTTTCTATTATTATATAGATTGATACTCTCCACCATTTCTCCGCCCAGAATCTCCTTCACTTCACTGTTCCAGATCACCTCTACATTCTCCAGCGAGAACAGTTTCTTCTGCAGACTGTCGACAGCCCTAAGCTGATCTCTTCTGTGTATGAGATAGACCTTTTTGCAGATACCTGCAAGATACACAGCATCCTCCACGGCAACATCGCCGCCTCCGACTACCGCAACTGTGCTTCTCCTGTAAAACGCACCATCACAGGTAGCACAATATGACACTCCCATCCCCGCAAGCTCTTTCTCGCCCGGCACACCTAACAGGGAGTGGGATGCACCTGTTGCCAGGATCACTGTCCTTGTTCTGAAATTCCCGAGGTCTGTATGAACCGTATATAATATTCGTGAATCTGCGCTACTTTCAATTTTCTGTACATCCGCAGTGATAAATGATACGCCCAGCCGGTCCGCGTGCTCGCGGAACCGGTCTGACAGTTCCCCTCCGCTCAATCCTGGAAGGCCCAGATAATTGTCCACCTCATACGTACTCTGCACCTGCCCTCCGCTGACAGGGCTTCTGTCAAGCACCACAGCCCTCATCCCTGTCCGGGCTGCATAGACTGCCGCTCCCATTCCTGCTGGTCCTGAGCCGATAATCAATAAATCATATATCTCGTTTTCCATCATGTCCAACCTCCATCTAACGTTATCACCTGCCCTGTGAGATACTCGTTGCCTGTACACAAGAACTTCACAAGCTCCGCCACTTCCTCCGGCTGTCCAATCCGGTCCGAAGGGATCTCCTGTATGAGCATTTTCATCTCTTCCTCATTGAAACATTGATTCATATCTGTGTTGATCACACCACATGCAACCGCATTCACCTGAATATTGCTTGGTCCCAGTTCCTTTGCAAGTGCACGCGTAAATGCATTCATTCCGCCCTTTGACGCCGAGTATGCTACTTCTGTCGATGCCCCGACATTTCCCCACACTGAAGAAATATTAATGATCTTTCCCTGACGCCGCCTCACCATCTCCGGTACTGCTGCCCTGCATGTCAGAAAGCACGCATTCAGATTTGTATCGATCACTTCCTGCCATTCCTTATATGTCATATCCGTCAGCAATCCGATATAGGAAATCCCCGCATTGTTTACCAGGATATCCAGATAGGGTATGTCCTGAAACATTTTCGCCACTTTTTCCTCATCGCTGATCGAAAATGTATAACAGTTGCATTTAATTCCATACTGCTCCTCAAGCTCTTCTGCAAACTTGTCAAGCAGTACACCGTTTTTATGACAGGTCATATACAAATCATACCCCAGCGACGCAAGCATCGATGCAACCGATTTTCCGATTCCCCTTGATGCACCTGTGACAAGCGCTTTCTTCTTGTCCGTATCAGACATTACTATTTTTTCTCCTTTCCAATATTTCATGCAGTATGCTGTCAAACCACTTTGTTCCTGTACAATATGTACCTTCCACTTACGCACCCAGCCTGCGTATTCAAATAGCAGTATCTTTCTTGCTATATTATACCGTGGGCATGTCGACAACCTACGAAGAACTTGTTTTTTATTACAGTTTTATTGAAAGTAATAGCATAACAGGAAAGCCGCAGATCACCGCGGCTCGTCTGTCGTAATATTAAGAAACTATCCCGAAACAGCATTCCTAATCCTGTGCAACAACTTCCTTGTAAAATTCAGCATAATCTTTTCGTTTGTCCTTCGTAAACTGTATCGCTGTTCTAGGGTGCTGATTCAAAAGTCCTGTCATCATATACTGCAGGTCAAATCCCCACACAACGCCATCTTCCTTGAGCTTATTCATGTATTGTTCAATGAACTGAATGACATAGTAATTATTATACTTTGGATTGCGCAGAAAGCCAAGCAGCAGTTCCATCGCACAGTTTCCAGCACCTCTGCCCATACCAGAGTATGTGGCGTCGAGCCAGTCCACACCATCGCCAACGGCCTCAATCGTATTGGCAAACGCAAGCTGCTGATTATTGTGTGCATGGATCCCAAGCTTCTTGCCATACTTGCCCGCAAACTCCATATAAGTATCTGTAATACGCGCAATCTGCTCCGGATACAGCGAGCCATAACTGTCAACGATGTAAAAGATATCCACGGAAGTCTTTCCCAAAATATCCAGCGCCACACGCAGATCGCTCTCCTGTCCGCTGGATATCGCCATAATATTACAGCTTACCTCATATCCTTTCTTCTTGGCATCCTCGATCATATCTGCTGCCGCGGGTATTGTATTGAGATAAGTAGCCACACGAATCAAATCGATCGGGCTCTCCGACCGGCTGACAATATCCCTCTTGTAATTACATCTGCCAACATCCGCCATGACTGCAAGCTTGAGACTGGTATCATTATCCCCGACAATCTCCCGGATATCATCATCATCGCAGAACTTCCACTTGCCGAACTTACTCTCGTCAAACATCTCCTTTGACGCCTTGTATCCCATCTCCATATAGTCCACGCCGGCCCTGATATTCGCCTCGTATAACGCCTTGACAAAGTCGTCCGTAAAATAAAAATCATTTACCAGTCCACCATCTCTTAATGTCGCATCCACTACTCTGATACTCGATCGGTAATCCATCAAACTAACAATCTCTTTCATTTTCACACTTCTCCTATATTGTCCAATTTCCATTCTGGTATCGGTTTATTCCTTTTACAAAACTACACCAGCTTTCTAAATTTTAGCACTTTAAAGTGCGGAAGTCAACTATTAATCTATTGCCACGTGTCGATCGGAATGCCGTTGTCTGTATAGACATCTTTCTGCTCGACCTTCCAGTCAAGTCCTGCAAAGTGTATGGCCTCCCTGGAATTGGGGCATTCCTGAACTATAGTTCCGATTCCGTGCTATGGCTATACACGCACTGAAAACATGGTTTCGACTGCTGCCATAATTACTCCCTCCTTTCCATGATCTCAAACAGACAGGAAATACTTTTTTCCCTGTCTGTATGTAATTGGCTGGAAATGATCTTTCCCTGCATATAAAAAGCCCATGGCAGGCTGGTATGTCCTGTCACGGGCTTTTACTTTCTGTATTGCTGAATCTGCACTCATATGACTATTTTGTAAACTGGAAATTACAGAATATTCAAAATAACAAATACACATCCCCATCAATTTTCCCATCAAAATTTTCTATCCATAAAAATACATCATCAACTATATATAAAGTGATTGCTTATT
>DKVL01000072.1:48113-88604 GCA_002491195.1 Lachnospiraceae bacterium UBA7179 | reverse complement strand
TTTATTTATAATGCCTAAAGTTAAAAAATAATATTGTACTAATCATGTCGTAAATGTATAATATTTTTTATATCTTGCCCTCTATTTTTATTATCTAAACAATAAAATATACCTCAAAGCTTAAATTAATAAAAATTAGGATATCTAAATGACATTGCAGAGAGGCCTTTGCGTTTTGCGGGGCTGCTCTTGAAATACAAGTGCCGGAGGGCGTGCAGGTTGGCGAGAGGGCATTTGTAGTTTGAGGATTGAATGAAAGGCAGGCGGAAAATGTATTACAGGAAGTTAGGAAACACAGGACTGAACGTATCAGAAATAAGCTTCGGCACGATCCCTGTCCTGCAGGGAAGTGTTCCCGTTCTGCCGGACTATTTTAATCTGGACGAACAAGAGGCGCTTGCGGTGATGGAGCATGCGTATCGGCTGGGCTGCAATCTATACGATACGGCAATCGTACCGGAGTACGGCGACGCGGAGATCAAGCTTGGGAAATTTGCGGCGCTTGTAGGAAGGGATAACATTGTTATTTCGGACAAAGCGCGCTTCTTTGGCGGCGGTGAGATGTATCAGGCTGTGGAACTGTCCTGTGAGAATCTCGGCACGACGCCGGACATATACTTTGTCCATCAGGTTGACGCGGAGCATGAGGAGGAAGTGTTTGGCAGGGGTGGTGCGCTGGACGCGCTCACAGAGCTGAAAGCCGAGGGAACGATCCGGTATGCGGGCATCGCGACGCACTATTATGATATCCTGTTGCGGGGGGCGCAGGATGACCGGGTGGATGTGCTGCAGGGCAGCGGGAATCTGTTGGAGCGGGGGATGCTCGACCGTGTCCGGGAAGAGATCCGCTTTCGCAAAAAGGGTTTTCTGGTCAACAAAGTGTATGCCGCAGGATTGCTCCCAAAGCACTTTCCAGCGCGGACACTGATTGACTTTGTGCTGTCTTATCCTGTCTCTAGTGCCCTGATTGGGCTTGGGACAAGGGATCAGGTAGAGGCAGCCATGGGTCGGGATGCAAAAGAGCAGGCGGCGCTTCCATCCTTCGAGGAGGTGCTCTCTGTGCTGGAAAAGGAGTATCTTCCGATTCCCTGCGACCGATGTCAGCGGTGCAAGTGCCCTTATGGGACAGAAATTCATACTTTATTCCGCCAGTATCAATACTTTCATCTGGGAAAGGATTACTGGGCTTTGAAAAAGCTGGGATTGGGGATCGAAAAGAGCGCAAGGCACTGTCGGGAGTGTGCACAGATGCCCTGTATGGATGCGTGTCCGAGGAAGATCCGCATTGCGCAGGAGATGCAGAAGGTGGAGCGGCTGGTCAGGGATCATCCTGTCGGACGCAGGATTGGAGATTGATAGGGGGAAGCGTTATGGGTGTTTATCGAATGCGAAGGCGGTTGTCTGGAGGAGATACAGGACGAGGAGTGGGAAGACTGGCGTGGAAATGCAGATGTGTTAGCAGAGGAGTTTGACTGTTCGGCAGAAACATTGTCTGAGTATCTTAACTTCTGGGATGATGAAGGGGGAGAGCCGTGGGAGGTATTGTATTTTCTAAGGGACCTTGGGTTTGACCTGATGGGGGCGGAATAGCGAACGCCCCACTCTTCGTGATTTTTGAGTGGGGCGTTGCCGGGGTGAAGAGACAGTTAACCGCGGACACACGCGATAATCATTCGAACAGGCGTATTGTCAGGAGAACAGATGCGATAGTTTCCTGCGGCCTCGGGTACGATACAAGTCTCTGCATAGTGCAGTTCCATGGGGGCGAAACTGCCGTCCTCACTGACGAGCACAGCGCGTCCGCCCTCCACCAGATTCATCATGTGGACACTGCCATTTCGCCTGATTGGAAGCTCTGTTGCTGTGCTGACGCGGTACGTGTCCAGAAATTCCCGCTCGTGCAGTCCGGTGCGCTCCACAGTGCCCTGTTTGCTTTCGTATACAGTGGTGACTGCATTCACGAGATTTTCTTTCACCCACTCCGTGTTGCGGTACCATTGAATATTAGCTGCCCCATGTTCCAGATGGATGGGTCTTGGTCTGCCATCGAGATCAAGTCGTCCCCAATCCCACAATTTGAACGTGAAGATGTAGGGTGTGGCGCTGATTTCCAACACCATTGTGTTTGCGCCGGAGCAGTGAACCGTCCCGGCAGGAATCAGCAGATGGTCATGTTTCTTTACGGGAATGCGGTTGACAAATTCCTCTGCGGGAAATGGTTTGTCTCCAGTTTGCGCTTCTTTTAGAGCCTGTATCATTGTTTGTGCATCCGTCCCTGTCCGAATGCCAAGATAAACGCATGCGTCGTCGCCCTGCGCGTCCAGTAGATAGTAGCTTTCGTCCTGTGTGTAATGCATATTAAAATTTTGCTGAATATACTCTGTCAGGGGATGAACCTGAAGGGACAGATTCTGTCCGTTCATTGTGTCCAGCATATCAAAACGAATCGGAAACTCTTTTCCAAAGCGCGCGTGAACCCGGTCGCCCAGTAGTTGGCGGGGACAGGAATAGACCAGGTTCAGCGCAGGTGTCTGAATCATTTTTCCATCAAAATCCAATAATAGACTGTTTTCTTCCGGGACACCGTCAAAACTCCATGCATAGTTGCTGCCGTTTTCGGGCAGGTCAAAATGCGTCTTCATCCAGTCTCCGCCCCAGACGCCCGGATCGAAATAGGGAACCAGGCGGAAGGGTTGACAGGCGGTCTGCTGCAGCGCGTCGCGGTATGCTTCGCCAGTGACCATAGCAGAAGCCTGCGGTGTTGTCATATCCAGATAAAAGTCTATTTCAGGCAGCAGTCTGTCCTTGATGCGGTCTGCCCAGCGCCATTCGGCAAAAAAGCCTCTTTTATATTTCTCATTGCGTGGAAGGTCGCAGCGTGTGGTGCGCCAGTTGGACAGCCCGCGCCGATAGCGCAGCTGGATTTCCCAGCGCGTGATATCCGCCAGAATGAGGATATCACCAGCACACACCAGCGATGCACCCACACCGTACACCAGTACGATGCCGGATTGGACACGATCAATCTGTCGGCGCGCTTCCTCGAGATTTTTTGACGGGTAAAATTCTTCCAGCCGTCTCGTCGTCATAATTCCAAATACAGGATCGTCTGTAATCTCCCGTTGGATCTGTGCATCGATCTCCTCGGGCGGCAGTGCCAGATCATCACTGTGAATGATCACATCTGTCAGTGGAAGGGTGAGCAGTGTCTGCAGCTCCTCCTGATTTACGCCGGGATAACACTCTGCCACGATGACTGTTTTTTGACGATTTTGGCAGCAGTCGGATAAGCGTGTTCGGATAGTGCTGTAGTCTGTCGCAACGGCGTTGGCGTGTCCGTTTATTTTAATAGAAGGGAAACGGCGAAAAGTATTTGTCTGCTCCATAATACATACCTCCAATTGGGCGAACAATAACGAATTTTCAGCGGTTGATTTCGATCTGAAAGCTGCTCCTGCTTGCGGGGTAATAGCTCTCTGTGTATTCTACAGCAATCTTGTCTTTTGTGTAGCCGAGGGAAGTGATGTATGCTGTAGGTTCAAAGGGAGTGATCCCAAGACCGGCTGCGACCTCGGCGGGGGGCATGACGATTTCCAGCCTGCGGGAGGCGTGGGTGACCGATAACTGCCTGCTGTCCAGCGCATCATAAAACGATGCGTTTGTGAAATCTAACTGGGGCATTTCGGGAAAGAGTTTTGTCGGCACATATAAAGTTGTATAGACAACAGGCGCATTGTCATACATGTTTTCCAGATGGCGTATGCGTGTCAGGCGGGTGACAGTCTCATCGGCATGCAGGTTGAGGATGTTTCGAACCTGTTCGCTGGCGCGCTGTGTCTCGAGGCATATTACTTTGGTGTGCAGGGTACGGTTTTTCTTTCTGCTTTCCTCCCTGTAGCCGGTCACAAAACTGGTGGATTCATGAACCAGTTTGGGCTGGGCGACGAATGTGCCGCTGCCCTTGATCCGCACCAGACGTCCTTCCCGGGTCAGCAGGTCCAAAGCCTGGCGTACGGTTGGACGACTGACGCCCAGTTGTCTGGCAAGTTCGTTTTCAGCGGGTATCCTGCTTCCAAGAGGATATTCGCCGCTGGCGATCTGGCTTCGCATTTGGTCTGCGATCTGAAGATAACGTGACTGCATGATTGTATTCCTCCATTCCAGGGAACTTCTTTTTCATCAAGCTTCTGAATAGTTCCTTATTATAGCGTGTCAGTGTAAAAAAGTAAATATGTAAAGACAAATTTTTAAAATTATTTTTATGTATTGACATTTGCGTGCGGCTTATGTATGATGACAGAAAAAGGATGAACTAGTTCATATGGACATCAGGAACTGTCGTGGATAAACGGATCGTTAGGAATTGTAGGAAAATAAGTGATGCAACTTGCGCAGGATATTTCTTCGAGGATGTATGTCAAAAACATAGGCGTAGGAGGCAAAGGCATAAAGGGCTATAGTGGTAGATTCACACAAGACAAGGAGAAGACATACTATGGAAAAGTATAAGAATGACGCATTATCTGTGGATGAGCGGGTGGCCGATCTGATCTCGAAGATGACACTGGACGAGAAGATCAAGCAGACGGATCAGTTTTACACAAATGATTTTACACAGAGGACACCCAATGGGAGAATAGAGAAGATACAGTGGGATAGGTTGAAGGAATCCACACAGGGTATGAGTGTCGGCAGTGTTCAGCTGAGAGGCGCATCGCCAAAGCTGGCAAACGAACTGCAAAGATACGCAGTGGAGCATACCCGTTTGGGGATTCCATTCCTGTTTAGCGAGGAGGCGCTGCACGGACTGTTCGACCAGTACGCCACCTGTTTTCCACAGCAGATAGGGCTTGCGGGAACTTTTGAGCCGGAGCTGGGAAGGCAGATGGGGCGCGCGATTGCCGCGGAAGCGAGGGGGTTATGGTGGGTGATAATGCTGCAAACATGCTTCTCACAGGGCAGTTTGAGATTGCATGATTTTGATGGTATGCGGAGAAGACCTGATCTCAGGAAACCGTATCAGATTTTGGGTGTAGCACGACATAACTGACGGGAGATGAAGTACAGCTGTGAGATTGACTGGGGAATTGCCAGGTGCCACATAGCATATGGGATAGGAAAGGGAGGATCAATATGGGTAATCAGATTAAAAATGTCTACATCGTACACCATTCACACACGGATGTAGGGTATACAGACTTACAGGAACAGATTATTTACAATCAGGTGAACAATATCCGAAACGTGATATCGATTGTCAGGAACGGATATGCCAGGAATACTGCGGAAAAGGATTTTAAGTGGAACTGTGAGACGTACTATTGTGTAGAACAGTTTCTCAAGACTGCGGCCGATACGGAAAAAGCGGATTTCTTCCAGTTGGTAAAAAAGGGTAACATTGGCATTTCGGCGACTTATCTGAATTTTAACGATTTGGTGGACGTCAGGATGCTTGACTGCAAAACTGCTAAGATGCAAAAAATATTCACTGAAGAAGGCTTTCCGATAAAGACAGCGATGAACGCGGACATCAACGGAATATCCATGGGAGCAAGAGATGTTCTGATCAAAAACGGTATTGAGTTTCTCTTTACCAATATCCACACCCACCATGGAATGTACCCACTGTATCAGAATCAGAAACCGTATTTCTGGGAAAATGAGGACGGCGGCAGGATTTTGGTGTGGAGTGGGGAGCACTACAATCTGGGAAATGCGCTGGGCATCGTGTTCAACAAAAATGTCAACTTTATGACGGAGAGCTATTTTGGCAGAGGCAGGGAGACAACAGCGCTGGAAGACCTGCATGAAAAGCTGGGTGAGAGTATAGCGGAGTATGAGCAGAGCGGATATCCCTATGATTTTTATATCACCAGTGTCAGTGGCGTATTTTCCGATAACGCGCCGGCAAATCCTGATATCATTGCTGTGGTAAACGCTTTCAACCAGCGCTTTGGCGAGGAAGTGACACTGCGGATGGTGACATTGCAGGAGCTGTATGACCTGATTCGGGAGAAGACGGCGGATGCGCCTGTATACCGCGGCAGCATCAATGATTGGTGGGGAAATGGCGTGGGCAGTACTCCGTATGCGGTCAAGCACTACAAAGAGGGACTGCGCATTTCACACATTTGCGACCGCCTGGAGGAAAAGACAGGATACTGCAATGAAATGTTGAAAGAAGCGGGGGAGGAGAATGCGCTGCTCTACGCGGAGCACACATGGGGACATTCTGCGACCATCACCAATCCCTATGACACTATGGTGACGAATCTTGATATCCGCAAGACCAGCTATGCCTCCAAGCTCCACGAAGCGGGAGCGATGCGCAGGAGTGAGCAGTGTCATCTGCTGGGAGATATTCTGCGCTATTATAACACAAGCGGCCAGGTAAAGGTGGTTTCCATGAGCAGCACGAAAGGGGTGTTTCCAGTAGAATTTTATGTGGAGACCCTCTCTCTGCCAAGTGTGAAGGTGACAGATTTAAAAACAAAGCAGGTGTTGGACGCGCAGCTCTCTGCACACCCAAGAGGAGTTTTGGTGAGCTTTCTGGCGGAATTTGAACCTATGGAAGAGAAAAGTTTTTCATATGAGGAGCAGGCGGCACTGTCACAGAAACTGTATACCCGCACAGCCTGGGTGGGTGCGGAGCGTGTGCGGGATATTGTAAACGACTACGATAAGGAATCCTGTCAGCTTCCGTATCGCCTGGAAAATGACTGGTTCAGCATTCGCTATCAGATTGGAAAAGGGATTTTATCGTTTCAGAATAAAAAGGATAAAACAGAGCTGCTTAAAGATGGTTTTGAGAAATTTTTTACTCCGGTTTATGAGTGTACAGAGATCCGAAACGGGATATACGAGGAGCGGCGTCTGTTAGGGCGGAATATCAGAGGGCTTCATGCTGTGCAGTATCAGGGGATATTGCAGGATATCCGGATACTGGATCATGGTGTGGTATTTGATCGAATCGAATTGATATTCGCGTTGGAAGGAACATATCACAGCAGTATTATTATAAAAATGTACAGACAGCTGCCGCGCATTGAGTTCACTTACCGAATCGCCAAAACGCTGAGTGAGAAGATTGAGAGTGTCTATCTGCCGCTTGTCCTGAATCTGCCTGACAGCGCCTTGTATATCCACAATGGCGGCGTGACGATGCGCCCAGGCATTGACCAGCTTCCGGGGAGCAACATGGAATATTATATGGCGGACTATGGTTTGCTGTATCAGAAAGAAACAGAAGGGATATTGATCAACACCTTTGACACACCGTTGATTTATATGGGAACACTGCAGCATCATCCGATACTGTTATGTGATAATAAGGAACAGAACAACTCTCGGCCTGCGTACAGCTGGATTATGAACAATACGTGGGAGACTAATTTTAAAATGGATTTGTCCGGTTTTGGGGAGTTTCGTTATGCATTGGAACTGCGGGAAGGTTCCCTGGAGGAAAATTTGCTGGGACTGCAGGAACAGGATCTGGGAACAGTTTCTTTTATAACTGCATAGATAAACATAAATAAAAATCGGGGCTGTGTATAGAAAACACGTTTGGAAGGACTTATCTCTTCCAAACGTGTTTTATTTTGGTATAACAATCAATATGTGCCTTGTAGATGGCAGAAAGCATTTTTCAAACACGCTCTAGGTTGTATATGGTATGATAATCGACGGTTTTACAAAGGTTAATTCAAAAGGCGCTTCCGGATGCTCGGAGCGGTATAGCAGCTGCAGTGCGAGCCGTTTGCCGATCAGCTCGGTCGGAACATTGGCTGTGATGATGCGCCCGGCAACATTCGTATATTCACCCATATTGTCAAAGCCAGTCAGTGTGACGGGGTGCGGCACACGGCTTACGTTGTTATCAAGGTACGCCTGCACAAAGTTGGCAACGTAGTCGCTGGCACATACGAAAGCAGTCGGCCAGTTTTTCAGTTCGTCCAGAAATGCATACAGCTTTTTGTCATAAGAAAATATGTCAATGCGTCCGGTGAGACAATACTCCGACCGGACGATCAGCTCATGCTTGCTCATGCAGTCACAGTACCCAAGATAGCGCTCCTTGTTGGTCATCGCATAGTCGATATCCCCCAGAAATCCGATTTCAGTGTGTCCCCGCTGGATCAGCAGATCGGTAATTTTCGATTCGGTGCGGAAGCCTTCGATCAAGAGCAGGTCGCCGTTTAACTGTGCGTCTGGGAGGGAAGGGATCGTATCGAGAAAAACCTTTGGTATGGGGAGTTCATTGACAATGTTCAGGATTTCTGCATCATACACATTCAATACGATGATGCCGTCTACATTTCCACTCAGTAAAATCGAAGGCAGGCTGAAATCCTTTGAGTAAGCTGAGGGGACATAAGTGTATAGCAGATTGACGTGATAACTGGCAAGCTCCTGCGCCATGCGGTGAATGATGTTGGTCCAGAACAGTGCAGAGTCCGGCCTTGATACAACGAGGGAGATGGTGCGCTGCTCCTCCTGAGGCTGATCCATGATCTGGTAGGGAAGCTTGGCATATCCAAGTTCTTTGGCTTTTGCAAAGATCAGTTCCCGCAGGGAATCTGATACGCCGGCCTGGTTGTTAAAGGCTTTGCTGACGGTGACTCTGGATATGTTGAGGGCATCTGCGATATCTTTCATCGTGATTTTTTCCATAAATAGAATCTTCCTTTCTGTCAGCGTTTTATTTCGTTGGTAAAACAAACTGTTTATAATATATTTTATCTGATCGATACATTTGTAAACATGGTATAGACATATAATGTAATAAATAGCGGATATTTGTATCAATTTACCCGTATTACCTGTTATGATCACATCTGAATTGTTATTGAATTGTGGCAGATAAAAATTACAATTTTATTATAACATAAGAAATAGAAAAAGACAATTAAATAGTTTACAAATGTTAAGATGAAATGCATTTTTGATAAAATGATGTAATATATTTGCAAATTTTGCCAAAATATATACAACTTTACCCGGACAATCAAAAAAGTATCAATAAGGTATATACAAAGTGATAATGCTTTTGCGGAAATAGAGCGAACTGGACAGCATATTTTACAGATTGAAAGATTTGTGAGAAACAATATTTTGCATTCGTTATTGTATAATGTTAACAAATGTAGTTGTATAGATTGCATACTTAATATACAAAAACAGAGCAAAGTAGGTGAGTATCGACAAAATATGAGCTTTTGGGTTAGATATAATGATGAAAATGCTAATATTTATTGACATTATAATTTACAAGTGTTAATATAACGTTAACAAAAATAAATAAAGGAGGTAAAATAAATGGGAAATCGCAAAGCAACTGACGGAGGGAGGATAAAATCTGGCAAGCCCTGGTGGAAGCGATGGTCGCGTGACGACACAGAACTGTTTCTTCTGTCACTGCCGACATTGATCTGGTTTTTGATTTTTTCATACCTGCCAATGTTTGGAATTATCATTGCGTTCAAGAATTACAGACTGCAGCCGGGCGGACATGGTTTTATCTACAATCTGCTGCACAGCGAATGGGCGGGGTTTAGCAATTTCAACTATTTCTTTACATCAAACTCATTTACAATGCTCCTGAGGAACACGATCCTCTACAATATCGCGTTTATTATCATCAGCGCGAGCGTTGCAGTAGGGGGCGCGCTGATGCTGAGCAGCATGCGCAACAAGAAGGGGTCGAAAGTGTATCAGACCATGATGTTCCTGCCTTACTTTATGTCATGGGTTGTCATCAGCTACTTCGTCTATGCGCTGTTGACACCGGAGAGAGGTTATATTAACGGGATTATCACTTCTCTTGGCGGAGAACGGGTGATGTGGTATCAGGAACCGAAATACTGGCCGTTTATTCTGATCTTCTTAAACACATGGAAGGGTATGGGATATGGAATGGTACTCTACCTGGCAAGCATTACGGGAATTGATCCTTCGCTCTATGAGGCGGCAGTTATGGACGGCGCGACAAAGTCACAGCAGGCAAGGCATATTACGCTTCCTGCGATCAAGCCAGTGTTTATCATGATGCTGATTCTTGACTGCGGCAAGATCTTTAACTCGGATTTCGGTCTGTTCTATCAGGTGACAGGGCGTGTTCCGGCGTCATTGTATACAACAGTATCTACCTTTGATACGTATATCTACAATGCGATCCAGTCCTCAGCACCGATCGGTCAGACAGCGGCGGCGTCCTTCTTCCAGGCAATCTGCAGCTGCGGTACGATCTTATTTGCAAACTGGATTGTGAGCAAGCTGGACAACGAAAACAGGATTATATAATAAGGGAGGTGTTCGTGTGGCAAAGCAAGAAGAAAGTAGTCAGTCTTTGAACCAGATTAAAAAATCCACAAACATTGTGTTCAATATCGTGTTTCTGATACTGGGCATTATGTGCGTGATTCCCCTGTTGTTCGTATTTTCAATTTCCATCACGGATGAGGAAGCGCTTCGGACAAACGGATACCAGCTGATTCCATCGGTGTTGTCTGGTTCAGCGTACAAGTTTCTGTGGAATGAGCGCAGCATGATCCTGCGCGCGGCATTTATGTCGATTCTTGTTACAGTCGTCGGCACGATTATTGCGATCGCGCTGGATACATCAATGGGGTATGTGGTTTCTAGAAGAAATTTCAGACTCAAAAAACTGTATACATGGCTGATCTTTATACCGATGGTGTTTAACGGCGGCATGCTGGCAAGCTATGTGGTAGTAAACAATATTTTAGGTCTGAGCAACACGATATGGGCGCTGATCCTGCCGCTGGCATGCTCATCGTTCAGCGTGACGATCTGCCGTACATTTTTCAGGACGACAGTGCCGGATTCTATCATAGAGTCAGCAAAGATTGATGGTGCCGGACAATTCCGTATCTGGTCCCAGATCGTAATGCCGATCTCTAAACCGGTGATCGCGACAATCGGTATGTTTGCAGCGTTCGGCTATTGGAATGACTGGTTCCAGGCTTCCCTGTACATACAGGATAAGAATCTGCAGACACTGCAGTCCTTACTGAATAATATACAAAAGAATATTGAGTACATCGCAAATAATCCTTATGGCGGTCTGTCACTGCAGCAGTATAAGTCATCGATGCCGACAGAGAGTGTGCGAATGGCAATCGCGATCGTGATCATCGTGCCGATTGCGTGTACGTATCCATTTTTCCAGAAGTATTTCATTTCCGGTCTGACCATCGGTTCGGTGAAGGAATAAAGCGTGAAAAGATTTTCTAAGTGGTCAAAGAACGCCCGCTAAGAAAATCTAAGTTTCACGCTGGAAGAACGCAAAGGGCAGCGTTCTTCTGGGCAGTGGAGATAGTATTAAAGCTGTAAAGGACACAGCCTAAGAGTTTCTAAATGTTTGGAAGAACGCAGAAGGCAGCGTTCTTACGGGTTGTGGACAAAGCATTAGGAAATCGTTAACTTATTTATGAAAAAGGAGGAACGTTATTATGAAGGGAAAAAGATTATTAGCATCAGGTCTTGCGGCGGTGATGGCAATGGGAATGCTGACAGGCTGCGGCGGTGGCGGAGACACTGGGAACACAGGAAACAGTGCTGGCAATGGAAATACGACGTCGTCAGGAAGTGAGACTGGTGGCAGTTCACAGAGCAACAGCGGAGAGATTGTGAACCTGAAATGGGTGACGATCGGAAACGGCATGCCGAGCAACTATGATTCATGGATTTCGTCTGTCAATTCCTATATTGGTGAAAAAATCGGTGTGAATCTTGAGATGGAAGTCATTCCATGGGGCGACTGGGACAATCGCCGCAATATCATCGTCAGTACCAATGAGCCATACGATATTATCTTTGGAAACGGCAACAATTACGTTGCGGATATCAACCTGGGTGCGTATGCGGATATCACCGATCTGCTTGAGACAAACATGCCGGGCCTGATGGAGCTGATGCCGGAGAAGTACTGGGACGGCGTGCGTGTGAAGGACAGGATCTACGGTGTGCCGACTTACAAGGACAGTTCGATTACCAACTATGCCATCTGGGATAAGGAACTCGTTGATGAGTATAGTCTTGATATCACGGCCCTGACAACGCTTGACTCTATGACAGAGACTTTTGAGACACTCAAGGCTGACAAGAATGACTATCCGGTATATGTAAAGAATGACGGATTGTATTATATCTTTGACGTATATGATCAGATTGGCGGCGGTACACAGGTTCTCGGCGTGCGGTTTGACGACAAGGAAGGAAGAGTATGCTTCACATTGGAAGAGCAGGAAATCATGGATCAGCTCAAGGTTATCCATGAGTGGTATCAGAAAGGAATCATCAATCCGGATGCCGCGACACTGACAGAGGGACGTGTATACAATATGTGGCGTGTTGCCCAGGGCTGGGAGTCTGCGGGCGTGACTTCATGGGGACCACAGATGGGCAAGGATGTTGTAGTACAGCAGGTTATGCCGACAATCCTCTCCAACGAGACGGTTCGCGGATCATTAAATATGGTTTCCATCAACACAAAATATCCTGAGAAATGCTTACAGCTTCTGGATCTTGTAAACTGCGATACAAAACTCCGTGACCTGTTCTACTATGGCGAGGAAGGTGTGAACTTCGAGTACACTGCCGACGGCAAGGTGCACAAGATCAATAACGACTGGGCGCTTGCAGGTTATACACAGGGTTCTTTCTTCACCGTTACAACACTTGATACAGATGAGTTTAACCAGTGGGACGAAGTAAAGGCTTTGAATGAGGCAGCACAATCCTCTGTAATGCTTGGCTTTACATTTGATACCAATTCCGTATCCGACCAGCTTGCAAACTGCCGCGAGATCTGGCTGCGTTACCGCAGTGAGGTTATGACCGGTGTGCAGGATCCGGAAGTAGTTGTGCCCAAGATCAAAGAAGAGTTGATGAAGGCAGGATGGCAGAACGTTGTAGATGAAGCGCAGAGACAGGTTAACGAGTTCTTAGGTAAATAAAATATAATGGAAGACAGAGGTGTCGGCGAATGGCAAAAATAATCGGAAAAGATCTGCCCAACATGCCATGGCAGGAGCCGGAAGGTACAGAGAAACTGCCAGTGTGGCGTTATCATGCAAATCCAATCATAGAGCGGTTTGCAACAAAAAATTCCAACAGTATCTTTAACAGTGCCGTCGTTCCCTTTGAGGATGGTTATGCAGGCGTATTCCGCTGTGACAGCAAATCGATCAGCATGGATATCTTTGCGGGATTCAGCAAAGACGGGATCCATTGGGATATTTCTGATGAACCGATCGCATTTCAGGGTGCGCATCCGGAAGTCGCAAAAAGGGACTTCCGGTATGATCCCAGAGTATGTCTCATAGAGGACCGGTATTATATCACATGGTGTAACGGATACCATGAGTACCCGACCATCGGAGTAGGTTATACGTTTGATTTTAAGACCTTTTATCAGCTGGAAAACGCGTTTCTGCCGTTTAACCGCAACGGCGTGCTGTTTCCGCGCAAGATCAACAATAATTACTACATGTTGAGCCGCCCAAGCGATAACGGTCATACGCCGTTTGGCGATATCTTCCTGAGCGAGAGTCCGGACCTGAAATACTGGGGCTGCCACCGCTTTGTGATGGGAACCATCAAGGGCGATGCCTCGGCCTGGCAGTCCACCAAGATCGGTGCGGGAAGCGTGCCGATCGAGACGGATGAAGGCTGGCTGTTAATCTACCATGGCGTTATCAATACCTGTAATGGTTTTGTATATCGAATGGGCTGTGCACTGCTGGATCTGGAAGAGCCGTGGAAGGTGATCAGGAGAACAAAGAATTACATTTTAGGACCTCATGAGATCTATGAGTGTGTCGGAGATGTGCCCAATGTGGTATTTCCGTGTGCGGCGCTTGCGGATGCGGCGACGGGAAGAATAGCGATCTATTACGGCTGTGCAGATACCGTGACCGGGCTGGCATTTACGACTGCAGACCGTCTGATGGCTTATATGGATCCAGTTTGATATGGGCAGGGATCTGGTATAAGAACTGACAGGCTGCCGCAAAATGATAAAGTGAAAGCTTTGATTGATTTTGCGGCAGCCTTTTTAAAGGAACTGCTGACAGTTCCTTGGAACCAGGAGGAATCAATATGTATCTGTTGCCAAAACCAAAGAGCGTTGTATACAGACAGGGTTTTTATGAGATCAACTGGAGTACAGTGGTCGTAATCGATGAAAAAATGCAGGAAAACGGCAGTGTCTATGCCGCCATTCTGCAGGAGAGTATTCGAGAATATGCTGGTATCGAATGTGCAGTGGTCAAAGGGAAAAAGCGTGCGGGAGACATTTTTTTGACTGTAATACCGGAGTGCCAGGCGCAGGAATACCAGATACAGGTAAGGGAAGACGGGCTTACCATCGCAGGCGGTGACGGGGCGGCCGTACTGTATGGCGTGCGGACACTGTGCCAGATCCTTGCCCAGTGCGGCGGTGTGCTGCAATCTATGGAGATTGAGGATGCGCCGGATATCCTATACAGGGGGTATTTCCTGGACGAGACGAGAGGCAGGGTGCTGACGCTCCCTTATCTGAAAAAAGTGGTAGACCGGCTCAGCCGGTATAAGATCAATCAGTTTCAGCTCTATGTGGAGCACACCTATCTGTTCCGCGATCTCACGGAGATGTGGCGCGATGAGACGCCCCTGACGGCGGAGGATATCCTGGAGCTGGATGCGTATTGTCAGAAACTTCACATGGAACTGGTGCCGGCGCTGGCGAGTTTTGGACATCTGTATATGCTGCTCTCGACGCGCAGCTATGGGGAACTCTGCGAGCGGTCTGATTCCTGGAATGCGCCGTTCTCCTTCTGGGACAGGATGGCGCAGCACACGATCAACACGACGGACGAGCGGGCTCTGCCCCTGATCAAGGGCATGATCGCCGAGTATGGGGCGCTGTTTACCTCTGACAAGTTTAATATCTGTGCGGATGAAACGTTTGACTTAGGCTGTGAGAAGTCGCATAAAATGGCGGAACAGCAAGGGCGCGATGCGATGTATATCCAGTATGTAAAGGAGCTGTGTACATTTTTGAAGGACTGTGGAAAGAGAGCGCAGTTTTTCGGGGATATCATCTGTCGGAAGCCGGAGCTGATCGCGCAGCTGCCGCAGGATACACTGTGTCTCACATGGGGATATGCGCCAGAACAATCTGTCGATGCGTGCCATGCTATGGAGCAGGCGGGAGCAAAGCAGTATCTGTGTCCCGGAGTGGGCGGCTGGAACCAGTGGGTGAACCTGATCGAAAATTCTTACCAGAACATTTTGCGGATGTGCGGATATGGGCATCAGTATCACGCGGAGGGGATTCTCAATACGGACTGGGGCGATTTTGGACATATCAATCACCCGGAATTTTCGGTGCCAGGCATGATCTATGGGGCGGCATTTTCGTGGAACAAGGAGGAAACCGCGTTCGATGAGATCAACAGACAGATCTCGCTGCTGGAATATGGCGACAGGACAGAGCGGACAGTGGAGATGATGGCAAATCTGTCGGAGCATGTGCTGTTTGGCTGGCGGGACGCAGTGGTTTATTATGAGACAGTCGGGCAAAAACATGCGCCGGACGCGGACGATCAACTGCCAGAACTGCTTTTGACAGATGCAGAAACGGCAGACAAAATGGTGGAAAAGGAAAATCGGGCGCTGCAGGAGCTTGTCACGCAGATGAAGCGGACGGCAGTGTCCATGAGCGCGCAGTCGCGGGAGCTTGTCGGATTGGTAGAGCTTGCAGCGGAGGCGATGAAGCTCTGGAATCAGATCGGGGCAGCAATCGTCCGGGAAGAGCGGGGCAAAGCATGGAATCAGGAGGCAGCCTTTGCGCTTGCGGGGCAGCTCGAGCGGTGGTTTATGGCATACAAGGGGCAGTGGCGCAGTGTGGGACGCGAAGGAGACCTTCACCACATTGCTAAGATCGTCTTCTGGTATGCGGACTGCCTGCGGCGGAGAAAGGAAAGATTTGGCTCCGCAAAATAAATGATGTAGGGATACACATGTCCGCAATGTGAACTATGTCCGCATAAGGAACATAGTTGGATTTGCAAGATGCGGATAGCGTATCAGAAAATGATATAAAGAAAAAATGTTCTGCATGACAATGCAGAAATGGAGGTAGCATATGCATTTTTTGGATAAGAGGGTTAATGTAATCTGCGAAGAGTTAAAAAAGTTGAAGATTAAGCAGAAGTTTACCATTGACAATTGGCAGTATAAGGAAGGAAATTATATCCGTCCTGAGGAAGCGGAGGCGGACACGACAGCATGGGAAGAATTTGACTGTCAGAAGATGCACTGGTATGGAAAGGACCGTCACTACTGGTTTAAGACGACCTATCAGGTGCCGAAAGAGCTGGATGGAAAGCGCATGTGGCTCCATGTGCGCACACAGATCGATGAGTGGGACGATGCGAAGAATCCGCAGTTTCTGCTGTTTGTGAACGGCGAAGTGATACAGGGGATCGATATGAACCACCGGGATGTATTTCTGTCTGCGTCTGCAAAGGAAGGCGATGTGCTGGAGATCGGGCTTCAGGCGTACACAGGGACATTGCACACGGAGTTTAACCTGATCGTGGAGATGCAGGAGATCGATGACAGGATCGAGAAACTCTATTATGACTTGTGGGTGCCGCTTGCGGCGTTCTCCAGAATGGAGGAGGACGACAAGAACCGCAGGGACATCGAGGAGATACTCAACCGCACAGTGAATTTCCTGGATCTCAGGACACCGTATTCCGGGGAATTTTACCGGACGTTAGCCGAGGCATCGGACTATATTGACAAAGCGCTGTATTCTGATATGGCGGGATATCAGGACGTGATCGCAACCTGTATCGGGCACACGCACATAGATGTCGCTTGGTGGTGGACTGTAGCACAGACCAGGGAGAAGACCGGACGCAGCTTTGCAACCGTTTTGAAGCTGATGGAGGAATATCCCAATTATAAATTCATGTCGAGCCAGCCGCAGCTGTATGCTTTTTTGAAAGAGCGTTATCCTGAACTGTATGAGAAAGCAAAGGAGCGCATCAAAGAGGGGCGCTGGGAGCCGGAAGGCGGCATGTGGGTGGAGGCAGACTGCAATCTGACCTCAGGCGAGTCCCTTGTGCGTCAGTTTATGCACGGCAAGCGCTTTTTCAAGGAAGAGTTTGGCGTGGACAACCGCATTCTGTGGCTGCCGGACGTGTTTGGGTATTCCGGTGCGCTGCCTCAGATTATGAAAAAGTGCGGAATCGACTATTTTATGACCACCAAGCTTGCGTGGAACCAGTTTAACAAGATTCCTTATGACACAATGCGGTGGAGAGGGATTGACGGCACGGAGGTGCTGACGCACCTGATCACGACATTGGGCGTGAATCAGCCAATCAAAGATTTCTTCACGACATACAACGGAATGCTTCATCCCGATGCGATCATGGGCGGCTGGATGCGCTATCAGAACAAGGATATCAACAATGATATTCTGGTGTCCTACGGCTACGGTGACGGCGGCGGCGGCCCGACAAGGGAGATGCTTGAAACTTCTATTCGTATGGAAAAGGGTGTCAAGGGCATTCCCAAGGTCCGCCAAGCGTTTGCGCGCACTTATTTTGACGAGCTCAACGAGCGTGTCAGCGGGAACAACAGACTTCCGGTGTGGGAGGGCGAGCTTTACTTTGAGTATCACAGGGGAACCCTGACTTCTATGGCGAGAAACAAGCGTTCCAACCGGAAATCAGAACTCGGACTGATGGATCTGGAGCTGTTGTCAGTACTGGCAGCGCAGGAGATGGCATATCCACAGGAAGAGTTAGATGCGATGTGGAAGGTCGTGCTGCTGAACCAGTTCCATGATATCCTACCCGGATCGTCCATTCACGAGGTGTATGAAGTGACGAAGGAGGAGTATGGCAGATTGGCAGAGCAGCTTGCATCAATGAGTGCAGAGCGCAGAAAAGCGATTGCGGGAAGCGGCGAAGCGGTCACGATCTTTAACACGACAGGTCAGGTGAGGGATGACATTGTGAACCTGGGCGACCTGGAGGGGAGCGTGCTCATGGATTCGGACGGCGTGGTTTATCCGATCCAGAAGACACAGGACGGAAGCGTAGCATTTGTGCGGAATCTGCCGTCAAAGGGCTACAAGTCATTCACAGTCAGCGAGACGGCGTCAGCAGTGGAGAAAGCACCGTTTACACTGGTTGGCGAGTATCAGTTGGAAACGCCGTTCTACACAGTGAAACTTGACCAGCAGGGAATGTTCACGAGTATTTATGACAAAGAGAATGATCGTGAAGTAGTACAGCAGGGAGAGCGCGCAAACCTTCTGCGCATGTACGAGGATAAGCCGATCTACTTCGATAACTGGGACATTGACATTTATTACACGGAAAAATTCTGGGATGTGGACAATGTGGAGCACATGGAGTGGAAGGAGATTGGCGCGGTGCGCGCAGTGCTTGCGATTACAAGAAAGGCATCGCAGTCCACGATCCAGCAGCAGATTATTTTCTACGCGGACAGCCGGAGGATTGAGTTTGTGACTCATGTGGACTGGAAAGAACACCAGACGTTGTTAAAGGTGCATTTCCCAGTGGCAGTGCACACTGACGAGGCGACGTTTGACATACAGTTTGGTAATCTGACCAGAAAGACACACCAGAATACGAGCTGGGATGTGGCGCGCTTTGAGAGCTGCGGGCAGAAATGGATGGATCTCTCCGAGGGGCATTACGGGGTTTCCCTGCTCAATGACTGCAAGTACGGACATTCCGTGAAGGATTCTAATATGGCACTCACACTGATCAAATCCGGAATTGAGCCAAATCCGACGACGGATCAGGAGGAGCATGTGTTCACGTATGCGATTTACCCTCACGCCGAAGGCTGGCGCGCTGCGGGTACAGTCGCGGAGGCATACAAGCTGAATCAGCCATTGCTCGTGCAGACACAGGCGGAAGAGAAAGAGACCTATTCCTTTGCATCTGTGGCACATGCGAATGTCATAATCGAGACGATCAAGAGGGCAGAGGATGGCAATGGAACAATCATACGTATGTATGAATCAGAAAATGCGTACACAAAGACAAAACTGACTGTCAACACTGCATTTGATAAAGCATATCTCTGCAACCTGTTGGAGGAGACAGAGTCCGAGGCCGATGTGGCGGGCAAAGAGATTGAAGTGGTGCTGAAGCCATATGAGGTGGTGACAGTGAAAGTCTGTTAACAATTCAGGGCAGATTCGTAAGAACTGCGAAAGGTGCAAAGGGTATCAGACCAGGGCAGATTCGTAAGAACTGCGAAAAGGTGCAAAGTGTTCAGGCGTTACAGTGTGGCATAGATGAACTGTAATGATCAGAAATCAGGTCACGGAATGCGGTTTTGATCTTTTGAAACCGCTTTGCGTGGCCTGGGGGTAACAAATTATAGGAGAGAATAGATTATGCGAAAAAAGGAATATGGGAAAAAAGTGATCAGCGTTATTTTGGCAGCGTCTATGATGTTCAGTCTGGCAGCGTGCGGGGGCGGTCAGGCGCAGGATACGCAGCAGGCCGTATCGCAGGAGACGGTGCAGCAGACAGAAGCAGGCACAGAGACGCCCGCAGATCAGGAGAGTGACACACAGCAGGCTGCGGAGACGGCAGACAAGTATTCTGTGACGGAAGAGAATGGAAATAAAGAGCTGACGATGGCACGCCAGCCGGAGGCGTCCTACTGGTTTCCGGCGCAGCTTCTGGAGTGGAATGCCGCGGACGATGAGGACCTGATCTTTAATGTGAGCACCGTGCCGCTTGCAAAGCGTGCAGACATTGCGTCACTGGAGACAGTGAACGCGACACAGAATAAAGATACACAGATCATGGCGATCTCCATCATGAATGGCAGTACCAGCGGAAACTCTCCGCATGGTCTGAACAAGGCGGAGACAAACGCGTTTTCTTATTGGCAGTACGTGGATCTGCTGGTGTATTGGGGCGGTTCTTCGGGAGAGGGACTGATCGTTGCGCCGAGTGCTGATGTGGTGGATGCAGGGCACAAGAATGGCGTGAAGGTGATCGGAACGGTATTTATGCCGCAGGCTGCACATGGCGGAAAGATGGAGTGGCTGGATGACTTGCTTCAACAGGCTGACGATGGCAGCTATCCGGTTGTGGATAAACTGATCGAGGTTGCTAAGACGTATGGATTTGACGGATGGTTTATCAATCAGGAAACCGAGGGAACGGATTCAGAGCCGCTGACCAGGGAACACGCAGCACAGATGCAGGGATTCCTTTCCTATTATAAAGAAAAGGCACCGGATCTGGAGCTGGTGTACTACGATTCCATGACAGTGGACGGTGAAATGGACTGGCAGAATGCGCTGACAGACAAGAATGTGGCGTATCTGAAAAATGAAGAGGGCGCATCTGTAGCGGATGCAATGTTTCTGAATTTCTGGTGGACGACGGACACACTAGCACCCGATGAGCTGCTGAAATCGTCTGCGGTACTGGCGGAAGAACAACAGATCAATCCTTATGATCTGTATGCTGGCATCGACCTGCAGAGCAACGGTTATGACACACCGATCAAGTGGAATCTGTTTGAGAAGCCAGATGGCGGAACATATACTTCATTGGGACTTTACTGTCCGAGCTGGTCGTATTTTTCCTCGCAGATGATACAGGATTTCTGGAAGAAGGAAAATAAGCTGTGGGTAAATTCCAAGGGCGATCCTTCCGCGGAAACAGAGTTTTCCGGCGATACGGACTGGCGCGGGATCTCCACCTATGTCGTAGAGCGCACTGCGCTGACATCGCTTCCGTTTGTGACCAATTTCTCCACAGGAAATGGTTATGGCTTTTACAAAAATGGCGAGCTGATCAGCATGCTTGACTGGAACAACCGCAGTATTTCCGATGTGCTGCCGACATATCGCTATATCATCGAGGACGGCGAGGGCAACAAGTTATCAGCAGATCTCGATGTGGGAGATGCGTATTACGGTGGAACCAGTCTGATTCTTCGCGGTAGTGTGAAGCAGGGTGTATCTTCTGTCATCAAGATGTACAGTGCAGATCTTCCAGTCTCCGACAAGATGACCTTCACCACGACCGCGAGAGCTAAGGGGGCAGAGGTTGCGCTGGACGCGGTGTTGACGCTGGACGACGGATCGGAGCTTGTGCTTGAGGGTGACAAAAAAGTTGCAGATGCATGGACAACAGTTACATATCAGACCTCGGAGCTTGCAGGCAAGACTGTGAAAGCGATCTCCTACAGACTGACATCGGATGCGGACAGCGGTTCACTGCAGTTCCGCTTCGGAAATATCACGATGGTTGAGGAGGAGAGCGTAAAGACAGCTGCGGTGAGCAATGTGAAGGTGCTCGACAGCGAGTTTGACGAGGATGCAATGTACGCGGGCGTGCGTCTTGCGTGGGACAGTGATGTTCCAGCTGATTACTATGAGATTTACCGGATTAATCAGGATCAGACCAAATCGCTTCTGGGCGTATCGAACACAACGAGCTTTTATATCAATACGCTGCCTCGTACAGACGAGACAAACAAGTCCACGTTTGAGGTAATTCCGGTGAATGCGCTGTTGGCGGAAGGCACCAGCGCGACTGTGACAATGGACTGGCCGGACAACAGTATCCCGAAAGCGGCATTCACAGCTGATGTCACACTGGCAGCGCCAGGGGAGACGATTACGTTCCAGAGCCTGAGCTCACAGAATACACAGAAAGTGACTTGGACATTGACTGGAGCGGACAAAGAGAGCGCAGAGGGTGACACGGTTTCTGTTACCTATGCGGAGGAAGGCGTGTATGCCGTTTCCATGAAAGCAGAGAATGAGTCCGGCAGCAGCGAGGCGTCGGAAGAGGGCTACATTATCATTACAGAAAAGGCATCAGAGGGACTTTCACTGCTCTCGCAGGGAGCCGGCACGGAGGCGGATACCTATGTCAATGACAACGAAGCGCCGCAGTTTGCAGTGGATGGCGATTATACTAAGAAGTGGTGTGCGACAGGAAGCGCTCCTCACGAGATCACACTGGACCTTGGCTCTGTCAGAACAGTCAGCGCGGTCGATGTCTACCACGCAGAGGCAGGCGGTGAGAGCAAAGATATGAACACCAAATCCTACGCGATCTTAGTCAGTGAGGACGGCGCATCGTTTGAGCAGGTGTGGAGTGTCACCAGAAATACAGCGGGCACGACGCATGACGCATTTGCGCCTGTGAAAGCACAGTATGTCAAACTTGTGGTCAATAAGCCGACACAGGGAAGCGACAGTGCAGCCCGCATCTACGAAGTGGAAGTATATGGATTGGAAGACACACTGGAATAAGATGTCAGAATAGGAAATTAGAAAAAATTTGCCGGCGTCCGGGTTCCGGGCGCTGGTGATTGATGGGAATGGGGGGATAACGATGTCAGACGAAGGAAAGCAGGTGGCAGTGGGGATCGACCTTGGCGGAACGGCGGTAAAGATCGGGCTGGTGGACGTGTCCTATGAAGTGCTGGCACAGACGTCGATGCCGACAAATGGGGAGAGGCCTTATGAGCAGGTAATCGCGGATATGGGAAACACCGCGGCGGCACTTCTTTCGGAAAACGGCTATACCGTGGAGGACTGTCTGGGAGCTGGTGTAGGAAGTCCGGGAATCATTGACAGTCAAAATGGAGTTGTGTTATATTCTAACAATATCCAATGGGATCATGTTCCTCTTGCAGATGTACTTCAAAAGTATCTGCCAGTGCCAGTCTTTGTCCAAAATGACGCGAATTGCATGGTGCTGGGTGAAGTGCTCAAAGGAGCTGGAAAAGGATACCGGAATGCAGTGTTCCTGACGCTGGGCACAGGAGTCGGCGGCGGGATCGTGATCGATGGGAAAATTTTTGAGGGTGGTCATGCCGGCGGTGCAGAACTTGGACACATCAAATGTGGTTCCGAGAGAAGAAGATGCACCTGTGGACGGTATGACTGTCTGGAGGCATATGCATCGGCAACGGCATTGATCAATGATGCAAAGAAAATGGCAAGGCAGTACCCGGATTCGATCCTTTGGGAATTATGCGGGCATGATCTGGAGACAATGAATGCAAAGATGCCGTTTGATGCGGCAGAGGCAAATGACCGCTGCGGGAAAATACTGGTGGAAAATTATATTGGTTATCTGGCGGATGGTATCACGGATCTTGCCAATATTTTCCGGCCTGATATTATCGTACTTGGCGGCGGAGTGTGTGCACAGGGTGAGAAATTGACCAATCCGCTCAATCAATACCTGCAGGAGAACTGCTTTGGAAATACAGTCACATATCTTCCGCGGGTGATCATTGCGAAAAACGGAAATCAGGCGGGGTTGATCGGGGCAGCAGGATTGGTGTATCAGCATAGGAATGGATCTTAAGAGTGAATAAGGAGTGCAAATGAGATTAATTATAACAGAACATTACAACGATATGTGTCGAAAAGCCGCAAGTATCATGGCGTCACAGATTACCTTAAAGCCAGACAGTGTCCTTGGGCTGGCGACGGGCGCAACGCCGGTCGGCATATACGAACAGCTGACAGCGTGGTATCAGAATGGGGAGCTGGACTTTTCCCAGATCACAACAGTGAACCTGGACGAGTATTATGGTCTTGCGCCGGATAACGAACAGAGCTATCATTATTTTATGACAGAGCATTTGTTTTCAAAAGTGAATCTGCCAAAAGGAAGGCAGTTTTTACCAGATGGAAAGAATCTGGACACAGACAGGGAATGCGAGCGGTACCAGAATCTGATCAGGCTCCTGGGCGGAATCGATATGCAGCTTCTGGGACTGGGGCACAATGGGCATATTGGCTTTAATGAGCCTTCGGACGCTTTTGTGAAAGAGGTGCATCTGGTAAAGTTGGCGGAGCAGACAATCGAGGCAAACAAGCGCTTTTTTGCCAGGGCGGAGGATGTTCCACGAAAAGCGTACACGATGGGAATCGGAACGATTTTCCAGGCAAAAAAGATTCTGCTTGCAGTGAGTGGTGCTCAAAAAGCCAAAATCCTGAAACAAGTGATGTATGGACCGATCTGTCCGCAGGTTCCAGGGACGATCCTGCAGCTGCATTCCGATGTGACGGTTGTGGCGGACAGGGAAGCAGCAGAGGAAATTGAGGCTGAGATTTAGGAGCTGTAGAAAAATGGCTGAGATTGACTGGTGTTTGGAAGTGAATGGAAAAGTGTGTTCAGGAGGCGGACATGGTTATTAAAAACGGTTTTGTTTATGGTGAAGATCAGTGTTTTCAGAAGAGAGACATTTTTATAAGAAATCATCAGTTTGTGGAGTGTGCAGACGGCAGTGATACAGACGTGGTCGATGCAGAGGGCCTGTATGTCCTGCCGGGGCTGGTCGATGTGCACAGTCATGGCGCTGTGGGATATGACTTTTCCGATGCGGATGCCAAGGGACTCGCAGAGATTTTAAGATATGAGAAGCGCTGCGGTATCACAACGTATTGTCCCACGACGATGACACTTCCAAAAAGCCAGTTTTGGGCGATGTTTGATGCCATGAAGGAGTTGGAGACAACGCCGGACATTGCGCAGATCGCAGGCATTAACATGGAAGGTCCTTTTCTGGATATACAGAAGAAAGGGGCGCATGCGGCTGAATATATACAGGAGCCGGACATTGCGTTTTTCAGGGAATGCAATGCGAGGTGTGCCGCGGCTTGTCCCACAGAAACAGGATGTTCTATCCGGCTGGTGACGCTTGCGCCAAATGCGCCTGGGGCATTGGAGTTTATCAGGGTGTTGAAGGACGAGACGACAATCTCCTTAGGACACACGGCGGCAGACTATGACACGGCAAGAAAGGCACTTGACGCTGGTGCAAGGCATATTACACATCTGTTTAACGCAATGGCGCCCTTTTCGCACCGCGAACCAGGGTTGATCGGTGCGGCGGCAGAGGACAAGACCTGCATGGCAGAATTGATCTGTGATGGAATTCACGTACATGCAAGTGCAGTGCGCGCTGCTTTTGCGATGTTTCCGGGCAGGATCGTGCTGATCAGCGATTCCATGCGCGCGGCAGGTATGAGCGACGGAAACTATACGCTGGGGGGACAGCAGGTCTGTGTCAAGGGAAAGCTTGCCACACTGTCAGACGGCACGATCGCGGGTTCAGTGACTAATCTGTATGATTGTATGAAGACGGCAGTGTCTTTTGGAATTCCGCTGGAGGAAGCAGTGGCAGCAGCGACGATCAATCCCGCAAAAAGCATCGGAATCGAGGACAAAGCCGGGGCAATTGCAGCTGGAAAGCGGGCGGATGTGCTGCTGGCGGATCAAAAGCTGCAGTTGGTCAGGGTGATCGGGTAATGTTGCCCAAACCTTGTGCGGCGTGTATACTGTAAGTGGGATGTTTTGGGAGTATGGATGCATGTTCATGGTGTGTGCAAGCTGGAACTGCGGGCATTTCCGGTCACCATGACACTGGAGGATATCTTTGCTTTTTAAAAAGGAAGCTGTGTTATCAGAGGAGGGTATTAAGCCTCCTCTGATAATTTTTTCATACACATCCAGTAGTTTCTCTCCCTGGTAGATTTTGCACGCTGAATATGCTGTTCGATCACACTTTTTTCAGCCAGCCAGTCTGAACGGACGGAACCGAGATCTAGACAGTGTAGTGCCTCCTGGATCTTGTCTGCTGCAAGACCGGCGTTCTGCATCCGCTCCAGTATGTTAGCAGTTTTTTGTACATAGGAGGCGTTATAGAACATGCTTGCGCCCGGCTGATATTCCAGATCAATGATGCGGGTTGATTGGGTATTTGGAAGAAAACAGGAATCTTCGGCTGACTCCGTAATGTGTAGGTAATACAGAAGCGCTTTTTCTTTTCCCTCTTTTTTTCGGATGATCCGGCCAAGGCGCTGGATTCGCTGGCGCTGGGTTGAGGTGCCGGACAGGATGATGCCAACTGCGGCATCTGGTACATCGACACCTTCGTCGATGGCTTTACAGGCAATTAGTATTCGGATATCTCCCAGTCGAAACCGTTCCAGGGCATTCTTATTGGCCTGTGCTCCAAGCTTGGAATGATAACGCGCAACCTTGCCAGGGTACAGATCGCGCATGCGTTCGTACAATGCCTCGGCCTGACGGATACGTTCGCCAAAGATTAGTATTTTATCCTGTGTTCCCAGATATTGTACCAGGTCATATGCGCAGTCAAGCCGTTCGGAAGCCATGCAGACCAAACTTTTTCTTGCGTAGGAAAGGCGCATGTATTGACGGGCAGTGTCGGCAATTCTATGATCCTGATCTCCAGTGAGGCTGCGCAGCAGTTCAAAGCGTTCTCTCTGGTCCAGTTTGTCGAGGATTGGATAAGATGAGCGCAGTGTAAAATATAGAATAGACATTCGATTAGAGAGTTCTTCATATTCCATTCGTTCCTCTGGATCAAAAGAGAGACCGATGTGAAAAATATCGTATTGGCATACGGTGCGCCGTGCCGTGGCCGCTTCTATTCCATAGCTGTAAATTTTACGTCCAAGTGCTGCGGTAAGCTTCTGTCCGGTCTGGCCGGAGGGCAGGGTGGCGGAGAGTCCCAGTGAGAAGAAGTGGTCTTTGTAAGGCTCTATATGCGGCAGAAATTCAAAAATTAATTGATTTTGGCCGCTCGCATAGTGATGGCATTCATCTGCGATGAGCAGTACTGACTTACCTTCGCGAAGCTCTGATAAGATCTGGCGTGCAAGTTCATAGCGCGCAGAGTTGACCACATAGATCATATAGCTGCAGTCTATGGGGGATTTGTATCCGCATCCACGCAGCCCGATCTGTTTTTGTAAACCTTTCTCGTGGAGAAAAGTTCGTAAAGCGCGGTTCCACTGATGCAGGAGCGTCCCTGTGGGAACGACGATCTTGACGCGCAGATCCAGGTCTGTTCTATGGGACAGGCGATCAGCCGCGGTGAGTGCCAGCAGTGTCTTGCCTGAGCCGGTCACGGCCTGTACCATTCCCCTGCCATTGTTGGAAAGCCAGCGTTTGAGGCAGTCCTCCTGCCATTGATAAAGTTTTTGCTGCATGATTCTGCTCCTGTGCTGCCAGAGTGTGTTTGAAAAATGCTTTCTGCCAGATGGCAGGAATGATTTTCAAACACGCTCCAGGATTTCTGAAAATAGTTCCTGATTTCTGATCTGTGCTCAATTATATCAAAAAACATAGTTATTTGAAACAAAATGTTGAAAAAATGTTCTGTTTCAGATATACTTTTTATAGTTTGTGAAAGGCAGGAACTGTTTTAGAAAAATTTTTCAATAGTGTGCAGGTTCTTTCTTCGGAAGTGCTGCCGGAGAAAAAGGTAGATAATTCAAACAATTGTTCTTAAAGAGCTTCCTGTAAAACGAAAAATACACATGTGCCCAGAACGCACAGATAGGAGAAAAAATGAATTACGAAGAGTTTTATCAAGATCTACAGCCACAGCAAAAAAGTGTGAAGGATGGGCTTGCGTCCCTGCAGAAGCTGTTTAAGGCAGTCAGCCGTGAATTGGAGGGCGGTGACGTCAAGAGCCTTGCCAAGGATTTGGAGGCTATGGCGCAGACGGTTTCAGCGGTGGCGGAATCTGTTGATTCCATGAAGGCAGCAACGAACTCATTTGATGCGAAGGGATATTTTGAGAGCGGGGCGTATGCGGAGCAGATGCTTGCAGCCTGTGTAGAAAAGGGTGTGGATGTCCGTGGGGAGTTTCCTGTATATGAGATGTTTCCTTATCGTGTAAGATTAGATTCTGAGAATCAGGATGTGTATCTGGACCGCAAGAAAGTACAGTGTATGCGTCCGGAAAGTTTTGTGGATATTGTCAAGAATGGACAGGAGAAGCTCAACAGGGCGCCCTTCAATGCTGTGGCATTTGCCAGTGAGCTGGCGGATGCCTATGATCTGGCTGTCCTGAAGTTAAACCGGCAGAAACAGTCAGATATCTACCTGACAAATCTGTATAAGATACTGGCTCCGATGAGTCGTTTCCGGAAGGATTATGACCAGCAGAGCTTTGCGTTTGATCTGGCAAGACTGTATATTTCCGGTGTGGAGGAGACAAAAAACGGAAGGAAGTTCCAGTTTGGACCCAGCAGAGTCGGCGGGAAAGGAATCCGCATACTGGACATGGCAGGAAAGGAACAGTTTCTTGCGACGATCCGTTTCTATGAGCAGGCAGAGGAGTAGGTAGATGAGGGGGATATGCTATGGCAGAAGCGTTGAATGAAAATTGGCAGCTCACTTGCGGGATCTCGTTTCTTGCTGATTTCTGGCGGGAAAAATATCTTCAGGAATATATCAGAAATGGCGGCAGCAAGATCAAGTTCGTAACAGGGCGTCAGGGAAGCGGGAAAACGCATTTCCTGCGGCTGATGACAGCGATTGCCGGGGAAGAAAATTATAAGACTGCGCAGTTTTCGGCAAGGGATATCTGGCTGCATGATTTTAAGGATATCTATGTGGAGATACTCCAGCAGTGCGATATTATGGGATGTCTGGAGGCAGTCAGTCATCAGCTGATCGAGCAGATGGGATTTCACTTTCAGGATATTCCGGAGGGGATGCGCTTTATTGACTATCTGTCCCAGAATGACTCCAGCGATGCGATCACTAAGCGGGAAATCCGTTCTCTGCTGCGTAAAATCTTTTTGGATAATCCGCTGATGGACAATAATTTTGCCTTGGCGTGCAGTATGCTTACCGGGAGTATTCTGGGATATCCTGTGTTGGAAGAGCAGAACAAGGAGCTGCTGCTTGCGTGGCTGGAGGGGGATCGCTCCATCAAATTGTCCCAGCTGCGGGCGCTTGATTTTTATCCCAGCCGTATCACAAAATATAATGCAAGACATATGCTTCGTTCGCTGGCGGAGCTGGTACACATGGGCGGGTATTCAGGGCTGTTTGTCACGGTTGACGACATGGAGATCCTGACCAGCCGTTCCAGTCTGGAACCGGTGCATTACACGAAGGTGAAGCGGGAAGATACCTATGAGAGTATCCGTCAGCTGATCGACGATATTGACAGTATGAAAAATATTATGTTTGTGTACGCTTTTGACCGCGAACTGCTCGACAATGAAAATGCCGGAGTGAAATCGTATCAGGCGTTGTGGATGCGAATCCAGAATGAGATTGTGGGAGAGCGGTTTAACCGCTTCGCCGACATGATCGATATGGACCAGCTGGCGGCGCAGGAGTATACGCCGGATGTGGTCGTTGCGATGTCTGAGAGCATCGCAGGCGCGCAGAAAGACGTTTCGCTCAGCCCGCTGGACCAGGAGACGGCAGAGCAGCTGATCGAACGCGCGCGCATGGGGGCAGTGGGAGTACCGCAGCTGATTTGGATGACGATGCAGGGGGTGGATACCGATGTATGATATTGAAGCGAGACATATGATAGAGGCGCTGCGCTCGGGTGTGCCTTCCCGTGCCGTGGGACAGTATTTTTCGGAGGCGCGTCCGAAGATCATGAAGGAAATCTCAGACCGGCTCGACCAGGTATGTGAGCAGGGAAAGTCGAGCGGCATGGTGATCTGCGGCAAGTATGGGGAAGGGAAGACGCATCTGCTAAATACAGTGTTCAGCCTTGCCCATTCTAACGAGATGGTTGTATCCTATCTGTCGCTGAGCAAGGAGACGCCGATGGACAAGCTCTATCTGGTGTATCAGAAACTGATACAGAATACGTATCTTCCCAGACGGGAACAGCCGGGTTTTATGTATGAGGTGGATAAGATCTCTGCGAAAAGTCCCATTGCAAATGAGGTGTGTCTGTATGCCGCGAAACAGCTGGAGACGGATAAGCTGTATTATCTGTTCCGGTCGTATCTCAACACGGAGGATCCCGATGAAAAGTTTTTGCTGCAGGCGGATCTGGAGGGGGACTTTGTTGCGAACGCGTCGCTGAAAAAGATTTACCGCCGTATCTTTAACGAGCCTGTGAAGTACAATGTAAACTTTACCAAGACGAAACACTGTGGCGATTACATTTCCTTTATGAGCCATCTGTTTACACAGATGGGGTATCATGGCTGGGTGATCCTGGTGGATGAGACAGAGCTGATGGGGCGTCTTGGCAAGAAAGCGCGTCTGAATGCATACAGGAATATGGCGAAATTTCTGATGCCGAACTTGTGTCCGGAATCCACATTCAGTATCTTTGCGCTCAGTGCTTCCTATGTGGAGGATGTCATCGAAGGGAAACATGAGTATATGAATCTTGAGGAGGTCTATCCAGAGGAACAGGAACCGGCCAGATCGGTTCTGGACCTGCTGACAAAAGCTCCCCAGCTGTTACCGCTGACGAAGGAAGAAATCAATGAGGTATTGTGTAAGATACAGGATTTCCACGGCAAAGCGTATGAGTGGACACCCAATTTGTCAGCCGCTTCGCTGGCGGCATCTACCCAGTCGGGCGGGTATCTGCTGCGCACCAAGATCCGCGCGGCAATTGAGTTCTTAGACCAGCTCTATCAGTATGGAAAGGCAGGGAATACCACCATCAACGAGCTTGGGGAGGAGACGTTTGAGGAGGATGTACCGGTTATCGATGATTTTTAATATAATAGTAACTTCTTAATAACAAGGTGGATCATAAATATATGCAGAATGATAGATATCACAGATGAATTGTGATATACTAAAGGCATAACAAGAAACGCTTTTCTTTCAATGAAGGGAGATGAAATATTATGCCATCAACCGAAAAAGAATTAAATGCGAATCTTTTCGATCAATTGACCATAATTGAACGAATTGAACGGCAGTTAAATAGTGGCGGTGTTGATGCTGCGAAAGCTGAGATTGAAATTTTAAAAAAAGAAATTAATCGAAAGCTTTATCAGCAGCCGCCTATTAAAAATGAATAATCAATGCACCGTAACGGTCAAAGTGGTTATACAGATGTTTTCAAAATTGCTTCTTGTAAAAGTGACAATTGTATATTATAGTGTATTCAAGGCATATCGTCAAAGATTGGCGGTATGCCTTGAATACATTATACAGGGAGGATTTCTTTATGAAATCAGGTAAAAAACGCTATTGGCGGATTGGACTTACTATTTTTGTCAGTCTCGCAGCAGTTGTCGCATTTTATTTTATCATTTTACGGTATCAGGGAATAAAGTCTTATCTTGATATGATTTCGCTGGCACTTCAGCCGGTGATGGTGGGCATTGTGATCGCGTATGTGCTCTGTCCGGTTGCAAAGTTTCTGGAGAGGCAGTTTCGCCGGGGAAAGCGGCTTTCCCGCGTTGCGCGGCCGCTTTCTGTTCTGTTTACCCTGATTTTTGCCATTGGTATACTGGGGCTGTTCTGCGCGTTGATTCTGCCGCAGGTGGCAGACAGTATCCGGAGCCTTGTGGTAGATCTGCCCGGAATGCTGGAAGTGCAGCTTGCAAGGCTTGAAAGCTATCTGGAAGAGGATAGTGACGCCGCAGCTACTGTAATGCAGATGATCACTTCGGTGGAGACATTCCTGATGGCATGGATTAAGGAAAATATGTTTGAAACAGTGTCCAATGTGGCAGTCAGTGTGCTGTCGATCGGTTCTGCGATCGTGAATCTGGTGGTGTCAGTCGTTGTCACAGTTTATCTTCTGCTGGACAGGGAACGTTATCTGGGGCAGTGTAAGAAGCTGTTTTATGCGGTCAGCCGCAATAAGCGGTTCAACCGTGTTGTTATGGAGGTTGTACATCAGGCGGATCAGATTTTCAGTGGATTTATCTCAGGAAAACTGCTGGATTCCCTGATCGTTGGCATAATCTGTTTTGTATCCCTGTCTGTTTTGAAGATGCCCTATGCGCTGCTGGTCAGCGTTATTGTGGGTGTGACCAATATTATCCCCATGTTCGGACCTTTTATCGGAGCCATACCAAGCGCATTTTTGATTCTGTTGGTCTCACCGCCAAAATGTATCGTCTTTTTGATTTTTATCATCATACTGCAGCAGCTGGACGGAAACGTGATCGGACCGCGTATTCTTGGAAATTCCACAGGACTGTCGGCACTCTATGTGACTGTGGCGATGCTGCTCTTTGGGAAACTGATGGGATTTGTGGGGATGATCGTCGGCGTGCCGCTGTTTGCAACGCTTTATTACATTGTTAAGAGGCTGGCAGAGTACTCTTTAAAACGACAGGGTATGCCAATGAGTACCGCAGAGTACGCGGGGATCAGTGACAAAAGGACAGGAGAAGAGCAGGAAAGCCGGGAGCACTAGAGCGTGTTTTGGCAGATGCGGCAGCAATCGTAAAGGACAGGGCAGCTAAACTCGCGGTAATGCACAACTCATTCAATTGTCTGTACAATAGTTCCGTCCTGATCACGGATATGCGTGGGGACAACTTCTATGGTAAGCGGCATTGTTTTCATAGAATGCAGTCCTACATGCGGTTTTACAAGCTGACAGATCTCATTGAGGTTTTCGGTCGTCAGTGAGATTACGAGGGTTATCTCTTCTGTGGCGATACCTGGCTGCTGCGCGCACTTGAAACAGACGACGGTTTCATTACATTGCAAGAGAAATGATCTGTCTTTTCCGATTCTTGCTTTGAGTAAAGTCAAGATCTGGTCGATATGGCCAGCGCCTAACTGCAGATAGCCCTTGTTGTTTTCCAGGCGGGCAGCCATTTCAGGCAGGTATAATACGCCAGTGGAGGAGCCGTCACGCGCTACGCCCTGCTCCCATGCGCGGCGAAAGTCCGGCTGATCCATCAGCGTTGTCCTGGATAGATCTGTGATCCCATAAGGAATCTGCCTGGTGAGTTCGCTTAAAAATCGTTTCCCGTTCCAGCACATCAGGGAGTTCAGCTCATCTTCTGTGATGCCAATAGCCTCCAGGAAAACCATAGAACCGTTTACCGTGTCGATGGTGCCTAACTCCGGATCAGCCAAAAAGCCGAGACAGGTCAGCTGGGTGTCTGTTTCCAGGGCGATCGGACCATTGGCATTCAGATAGTGGCCGGAATCGAAAGTGTTGCCTGTGGAAAACACATAGCGTGCCAGATTCTGCAGCAGATTGACCGGCCAGACAGGCGGTGTGTCCTCACTGCCGCGTTTCAGGCGGAAAGTAAGTTCGAATCCATAACCGCTTACCTGGTTATTTTCGCTGTCAGTATCATTTTCGTCCTCTGCGCCATCACTGCCGCCTATAGCATTTTCATTGTTCCTGCTGTCACTGTCCGCAGTATGATCGTTGTTTTCGGTATCATCACGATCATTGATCTCATTGTCTTCTGCGTCATTATCATCGGGATACAGATCCGTGAATCCGTAGGTGACATAGAGCCAATGCGGGCAGCCCTTATCACTCTCCCAGATTTCAACGCCGTCCAGCGGATCATTGCCGCCCAGAAAACCAGGAATCAGTGTTCCGTAATAAAGCCCGTTCTGATCTGGATAAAATTCTTTGATTCGATTGGATATGTAGGTAAAACCATCTGTTTTCATTTGATAATCATCTCCGTTTCAACATCAGTTTTTATGATATAATAAATTATCTCTCGCTGCGCTCATAATATAATGATATCGTATTTGTTTTGGCGATTCAATAAGAAATGATAAAATTGTTAGGCGCACGCTTTTCACTACGTTGTACATTTGATTTGTGTTATTCGGTGGTTGTGAAAAAAAGGCCGGTTGTGTATAATATAGATTAAGAAACCATACAGATTATGGAAAGGACGGACATAGGAACTTATGTTCCAATAACCATTCCGACTAAAGTGCAGTTTTTAGTATGGTAGAAAGAAAGGATCAGGTGATTGAGATGAATACGAAATGGTGGAAAAGCGCGGTGATTTATCAGATCTATCCGCGCAGCTTTGCGGATAGTAACGGGGATGGGATCGGAGATCTGCAGGGGATCATATCAAAACTGGATTATCTGGAAGACTTGGGGATCGATGCCGTCTGGCTCTCTCCGGTCTGCAGGTCGCCTCAGGACGATAACGGATATGATATCTCTGATTACAGGGATATCGATCCGATGTTTGGAACGCTGGAGGATATGGAAGAGCTGATCCGGGAAGCGGGAAAGCGCAACATCCGTATCATAATGGATCTGGTGCTGAATCATTCCTCGGATGAACATTACTGGTTCCAGGAAGCCAAAAAGAGCAGGGAAAATCCATATCATGACTATTATGTGTGGCGCGACGGCGTGGAGGGCGTATTGCCGAATGATATGCGGGCAGCCTTCGGCGGACCGGCTTGGGAATGGGTTCCGGAAGTTCAGCAGTATTATTTTCATCAGTTCTCTGTAAAGCAGCCAGATCTGAACTGGGAAAATCCCAAAGTGCGCCGGGAAATTTATGATATGATCAACTGGTGGATTCAAAAAGGCGTCGGCGGATTCCGGCTGGATGTGATTGACCAGATCGCAAAGGAGCCGGATCACCATATCACCGGCAATGGACCAAGGCTGCATGAATTTCTGCGGGAGATGAGCCGGGAGACCTTTCAGAAAGCGGATCTTGTCACTGTCGGGGAGACATGGGGGGCGACTACAGAACTTGCGAAACTGTACAGTAATCCTGATGGTAGTGAGTTCTCTATGGTATTTCAGTTTGAACATATCTGCTTAGACCAGATTGCGGGGAAAGAAAAATGGGATCTGGCGCCATTACCTTTTCTAAAACTCAAAGAGGTGTTTGCGCGTTGGCAGACAGAATTGTGCGGACAAGGGTGGAACAGCCTGTTCTGGAACAACCATGATCTGCCAAGAATCGTGTCCCGCTGGGGAAATGACGGCGAATACCGTGTAGAGTCCGCAAAAATGCTGGCGATTCTTCTGCATGGAATGCAAGGAACGCCATATATCTATCAGGGCGAAGAGCTCGGAATGACAAATGTGGCATATGAGATCGATCAATATCAGGATATTGAGACCTTAAATCTGTATAAGGAGCGATTGGAAAAAGGCTATCAGAAAGAGGATATTATGCGTTCTCTCCATGCAAAAAGCAGGGACAATGCGAGGACACCGATGCAGTGGAGCGATGCCGAAAATGCGGGATTTACGACAGGAAAGCCCTGGTTGAAGGTGAATCCCAATTATAAGGAGATCAATGCCGCGCAGCAGAGAGGGGATGCGGATTCTGTATTTGGATGCTATAAAGAGCTGATTCGTCTGCGCAAAGAATATCCGGTATTGATCGATGGGACGTTCCAGATGCTGCTTCGGGAGGATGAAAATATATTTGCGTATATCAGGGAGGATGCGGATTACCAGCTTCTTGTCATCTGCAATTTTTACGGTCAGACTGTGAGATGTTCCCTGGAGGAACCAGGCGGTTCTTATCAGCTTCTGATCAGCAATTATCAGGAGACGAATCATGGAATGATTTTGCAGCCTTATGAGGCCAGGATGTATTTGATGAGGAAGTAACATGGAGGAAGAAACATGACACGGTTTTTTAATACAGAAGGGCGCTGTAAACCGGATGAGCATTACATGGTGCGGCTTGACGACCGGCTTGCGCAGATGAAGGAACGGTTTGTGGATCGAGGGAAATATTTTGTGATCAACAGGGGACGACAGTACGGGAAGACGACTACACTCATGGCGCTGGAGGAATATCTGAGGGACAGCTATGTGGTCATCGCCATGGATTTTCAGATGATGAGCACTGCGAATTTTGCTGACGAGCCGAGATTTATCATCGCGTTTATAGAATATCTGGAGGATTTGTATTCTATGGATGAGGAGTTGGAGCGTGCCATCGATGCGGATGCGTTTGAGAATTTGACAGCCCTAAAAGACATGGAGGGCGTTACGTTGGATAAAATGTTCCGCTGTCTGAGCAAAATCTGCAAAACGGCAAAAAAGCCGGTTGTCCTGATGATTGACGAGGTGGACAGCGCATCAAACAATCAGGTATTTATCGACTTTCTCGCACAGCTTCGGGGATATTATCTGGCAAGGGACAGACGGCCGATTTTTCATTCGGTGATTCTGGCAGGAGTGTATGATATCAAAAATCTGAAATTAAAGATACGTCCTGATTCGGAGCATCAGTACAACAGTCCATGGAATATTGCCGCAGATTTTGACATTGACATGAGCTTTTCGGTTGGCCAGATCGAGGCGATGCTGGCGGAATATGAGTCCGACCATCAGACAGGAATGGACCGGAAGGCAGTTGCGAATGAAATATACCAGTACACGTCGGGATATCCCTATCTGGTATCCGCAATCTGCAAGCTGATGGATGAAAAACTTCCTGCGCAGGAAGCCTTTGTGGACCGCAAGGATATTTGGACCGCGAAGGGGATTTCAGAGGCGGTAAAATTGATGATGAAAATAAATACACCGTTGTTTGACAGTCTTGTCAAGCAGCTTGATATGTATAAAGATCTGCGGAAAACGATAGAGGAGATTATCTATCAGGGGAAGAGAGTGCCGTTTAGTCCTGCTGAAAAATCGATTAATATGGGGAAAATGTTCGGATTTATAAAAGAAGAAAATGGTCAGCTTGTGATGTCAAACCGCATTTTTGAAATGTATCTGCTAAGTCTGTTTATCACAGAAGAATCTCTTGATAATTCTGTATTCAAACAGGGTGAGCGTGACAGGAGCCAGTTTCTGTTTGGCGGAAGGCTTAACATGGATCGTGTGCTTGAAAAGTTCGTGGAGTATTTTCATGATATTTACGGTGAGCGCGACGTACAGTTTGTGGAAGAGTACGGACGCAAGTTTTTCCTGCTGTACTTAAAACCGATCATAAACGGTACAGGAAACTATTATCTGGAAGCGCAGACCAGGGATACCGGGCGGACTGACGTTGTTGTGGATTATGCGGGCGAGCAGTTTGTCATAGAGATGAAGATCTGGCGGGGGAACGAATACAACGAGCGCGGCGAGAAACAGTTGACAGGATATCTGGATTATTTTCATCAAAACAAGGGGTATCTGCTAAGCTTCAATTTCAATAAGAAAAAAGAGATCGGCATAAAGACGATCATACTTGGGGATAAAACGATCGTGGAAGCGGTCGTCTGAAAATAAGTTTGAAAAGCTGCCAGCCGGAGCGTGTTCCCGGGATAATCCATGTGAGACCGGACACCTCCGATACAGCAGAGCCATACTCCTCCCAGAACTGGCAGCTGATCCTATTATAAGCCGGATCATAGGGAAATGCAAGATATGTGAAAAATTTTTTGCGATTCATCCTTTGACAAAATCGAAAAAATTCATTATAATAAGAAAGTCGTGTGGCGAAAAGCGTAAATCCAGATATTGGGTATACGCTTTTTTTGCGCATTTCAATATGGTTGTGGCAGCTTTCCGGAAAAGTCTCCTGAGAGTGCGAGCTACAAGCGCGCTCAATAGAAACGGAGGAACATTGAATCAAGAAGGAACAACAAATAAGATGGGAACAGAATCCATCCCAAAAGTCATGCTGAGTATGGGAATACCGATTATCCTGTCGATGGTACTGCAGGCGTGTTATAACATTGTGGACAGTATGTTTGTGGCAAGAATCCCGGATACCGATGGGATCATAAACGCGGGCGAGTGTGCGGTGAATGCACTGACGCTGGCGTTTCCGGTACAGATGCTGATTGTTGCGTTTGGAATCGGTACAGGTGTGGGCGTGAATGCCCTCCTTGCAAAGAGCCTGGGACAGCGCGATGCGGAAAAAGTGGCAAAAGCGGCGGGAAACGGGGTGTCGTTAGCATTGATCATCTATGCTGTGTTTTTGCTGTTTGGTCTGTTTGGTGTCAAAGCCTATATCGGAAGCCAGACAAAGGATGCGGTGATCCTCACGATGGGCAGCTCTTATCTCTCGATCTGTTCTGTAGTGTCATTTGGTATTGTCCTGTTTTCCATTTATGAAAAGTTACTGCAGTCGACAGGGAAGACCGTGTATTCTACGATCGCGCAGGTGTCGGGAGCTGTTGTCAACATTGTGCTGGATCCGATCATGATCTTTGGCTATTTCGGACTTCCGGCAACGGGGATCCGTGGTGCAGCTTATGCCACTGTGATCGGGCAGATTGTGTCCATGCTGATTGCCATGTATTTTCATTACAGGAAAAATAAAGAAGTAAAGGCGGGGCTGAACTATTTGAAGCTGGAGGGCGGTATCGTGAAAGAAATCTATGCGATCGGACTTCCGGCAATCATCATGCAGGCGCTGATGTCCTTTATGACCTACGGCGTGAACCTTATTTTTGGTACGGTATCGCAGGCAGCAGTGACAGCGTATGGTATTTTCTATAAAATCCAGCAGTTTATATTCTTTGCGGGATTTGGGCTCAGGGATGCCATCACGCCGATTGTTTCTTTTAATTATGGAATGGGAGACCAGAAGCGCGTCAGGCAGGGTATCTTCTATGGATTGCTCTATACCGAGGTGATCATGCTGATTGGATTGGCCGGACTGGAAGTATTTGCAAAACCGCTGATTGGACTGTTTGCGATGTCCGGGGAGACCGAGGGGCTGTGTGTCATGGCGTCTAAGATCATCGCGACAGGCTTTCTGTTTGCAGGGGGAAACATTGCGATACAAGGGGTATTTCAGGCATTGGGCTGTGGTCTGGATTCCCTGATTGTCTCATTGCTTCGGCTGTGCATTATCGTACTGCCGCTGGCCTGGGTGTTTGCAAGGATGGAAAACGCAGTGAATATGATATGGTGGGCGTTTCCCATTGCGGAATTTATGGCGGTTATTGCAGCAGTTTTATTCCTGCTGCGTGCAAATAATAAAATTATCAAACCAATGAAAGGGAGGTCATCACAGTGAAGAAAGTAATCACAATCAGCCGTGAGTTCGGCAGTGGAGGAAGGACGATCGGAAAGGAAGTCGCCGGGAAGCTGGGGTATGCGTTTTATGACAAGGAATTGATTGAAAGGATCGCGGAGGAATCCGGGCTTTCCAGAGAATATATCGAAGCGCACGGGGAGAGCTCGCCGAGCAGAAATTTCTTTGCATACGCCTTTGTCGGAAGAGACGCGTCCGGCAATTCTGTGGGGGATTATCTGTGGCGGGCACAGCGGGATATTATCGAGGATCTCGCAGAGAAAGGAAACTGCGTGATTGTTGGGCGCTGTGCGGATTATATCCTCCGTAAAAGGACAGATTGTCTGCACGTGTTCATTCATGCGGACATGGAAAAGAGAAAGGAACGGATCGTGAATCTGTATGGAGAGACATGCGCGTCGCCAGAGAAACGGCTGATGGAAAAGAATAAGACGAGGGCGATGAATTATAAGTATTATACAGACAGGACGTGGGGTATGGCGGAGAACTACCATGTATCACTGGACAGCGGTGTGTTGGGCGAGGAGCGGTGCGTTTCGCTGATCGTTGGACTGGCAAAAGAACTGTGATATAGAAATCCCCCACCAGGAGTATATATTGCTTCTGGTGGGGGATCGTTTAGGTCGCAGAGGAACGAGCCGGGAAGAACCCGGCTCCAGACCGCCCACAGTATTGCGCCGGAAACTGGCTTGTGGGAGAAGTCTTAGATAGTATATGCGGTTATGGAGATATTATTATATTTTTTGCTGCCAGTCACTGCGGAAGCCATAATAATCCATCCGGACAAAGGGATATTTTTTTTGTCAATGCAAAGATGGATTTCTTCATTTCGTTAAATTTATCAGCAGGAAGCAGCCGTTTCATGATGATCAGGAAACCATAAAAGTGTGCATTGTCAATATTTCCGCTGTTGTTCCTTATCAACAGTGCCTTTTCCCTTTTATTGAGGGAAGGCTTCTGCTCAAAAAGGCGGTTATAGATCCGGCTTCCGTGGGCACACAGATTGCGGATGATCGTCATGCTGTGCATGTAGTTTCCAAGGATGGAAGCCCCTTTGTTCATAGTCAGGCCAAAGGTATGGGCAACAGCATCCTTAATGGGCGGCTCAGAAATAGAGTATAAAAACGAGATGTCGGATATGGTAAATAAATCGACATATGCCCATAAGGGAATATTCTGCTGCAGCTCATTCACAAAGTGTTTTAGATAGGCTTCATGGGGAAGCCGGCTCATTTTCTGCTGCTCTGCTTTTGCGATGATCTCTTTGTGTTTGGTTTTGTTGGTAAAAAAGTTATGGTCAAGATAGCCAACAGGACCGTGAACTTTTGTGAATTCATAAACATATACAGATTTCATTTGTACTTCAATTACTTCAAGATATTGGAGGATGATGTGCCTGAACTCATGGTCGAAGTTATAAATATCAACAATATTTTGGAATGTTGCAGATTTGGAAAAGATATTATTCTTACGGAGAGTCAGCGAATAGCCACTGATCCGATAGTAATTATTGTGAAGCAGAAAATCTTTTGCCTGGGACTCATCATTGATGGTGAGACCGCGAGAACGAAGGATTTCCAGCTGTTCTTCAATTGTCTTAAAATCCTTATCTGCCATATTATTACTCCTTATAAACAAAACGCCCTCAAGTGTGCGTGTGTTTCCACAGAGGCCTGAGGGAGATGTTA
>DKVL01000072.1:0-47882 GCA_002491195.1 Lachnospiraceae bacterium UBA7179 | reverse complement strand
ATTACTCCTTATAAACAAAACGCCCTCAAGTGTGCGTGTGTTTCCACAGAGGCCTGAGGGAGATGTTAAATAAATAATATCACAAAACAGAAAAATGTCAAGGAATGGGTGTTCTGTTTGTATGGGGAGACGAGCGCATCACCAAAGAAGCGCCTGATGGGAAAGAATAAGACGAGGGCGAGAAATCCCCCACCAGGAGTATATATTGCTTCTGGTGGGGGATATTTTAGGTCGCCTGGGCAGATGCGATGTAATCACATATGATATTTGCACAGGTATCAAGTCCGACAGAGCTGTCCACGAGCAGCTCATAATTTCTGCGTTCTCCCCAGGTATTTCCGGAGATTGTCTTGTAATAGGCGGCTCTCGCCTCATCGGAACGGCGAATGTTTTTATCCGCCTGATCCGGATTGTCCCCATAGATTTCCATGACGCGGCGTTTCCTGTATTCTTTTGGCGCATAGATAAAGACTCTGAGGACATCGGGATAATCGCGCAGAACATAATCGGCCGCTCTTCCGACAATCACGCAGCTGCCGCTGTCCGCAATCTTGCGGATTACCTTTTCCTGCGCGATCACTGCCTGCTGTACCACGTTCGTGCTCAGATACAGATCGTGCATTAATGTGGGGGAGTTGGCGTTTAAGTCGGAGACAAATTCCTTGTCCAGTCCGCTCTCCTGTGCGGCGAGCGCTGTCATTTCCTTATAATAGAATGGTATTCCGAGTCTCTCTGCAATCATCTTGCCAATCTGTTTTCCAGAGGAACCATGTTCCCTCGCAATCGTGATGATCACGCCCTTGTGAGTATCCCTGATCACAGCAGTCTTTTCAGCAACAGATGTACCTTCGCTCTTTAATGTCCGCATATAGGCGACAGTCAGGGAAGCTGCTACAATCATGGCGATGAAGTCGGCAGCAGGCGCAGCGAACAAAATTCCCTCAATGCCATACATCGTGGGAAGGATGAGAATGAGCGGGATAAAGCAGATGATATCCCGGATCATGGAGGAGATCACTGCCTGTACTGGTTTTCCTACAGCCTGAAAGAAAATCGATGTCATCTTAATCGTGCAGGTGAAAGTGACAAGCGAGAGGAAAATGCGGAAGGTCTTCTCCGCAAAAATCCAGTAATCCTCAGGATTCGGAATGTTTGTCGGAGTGCCGAAAATGCCGACAACCGCATCGGGATCCAACTCAAACAGCAGTGTGGAGGCGATGCCGATGATCAGCGTACATAGGAGAATCGACTTGTACAACTGCCTGACTCTGTCATAATTTCTGGCACCGATATTGTAGCTGATGATCGGCTGGCACCCAAGCACAATGCCGACAACCAGATTGATGACAACAGTGAAAACCTTGCTCTCAATGCCGATAATGGCAATCGGGATATCTACGCCGTATTGCGACATTGCCCCGTACTTTGCGAGCATGATGTTGCAGACCAGGGAAATGATTACGATGGTCATCTGCGTGATGAAGGACGAAGTACCCAGTTTCAACGCGCTGGAAAAGGCTCTGAGATCAGGAATAAAACTTTTTGCGGTCAGCCGGAAAGTCTTTGTACGGAAGAAATAGATGAAGCTGACAAGGAACGATACACATTGTCCGATAATCGTCGCGAGCGCGGCTCCGGTCATGCCCCAGTGCAGACCAAAGATCAATACAGGATCTAAAATGATGTTGATGACAGCGCCAAGGAGCATGGAGAGCATGGAGACTGCCGGGCTGCCGTCTGCGCGGATCACTGCATTCATCATATTGGACAACATATACACCGGGAAAAATGCCAGGATGATATTGAAATATTCGACTGCCATGCCAATGCTGTTTTCCGATGCGCCAAACAGTGTCAGAAGCTGTACTTTCAGCGGAAAAAATACCGCCATCAGCACAAGGCTTGCAAGAAGTGTCATGACAATACCAGTGCCAATGGATTTGTGGGCAGACTGTGTGTCTTTCCGGCCCTGGCAGATGCTTAGATAGGCTGCGCAGCCGTCGCCGAAGCACCATGCAAATGCCTGTGCGATAATGAAGATCGGGAACACCACGCCGGTCGCCGCGTTGCCGAGAGCGCTCAGCTCACTGTTACCGATAAAAATCTGGTCTACAATGTTGTAGAGTGCGCTTACCAGAAGGGATAGCACACAGGGAATCGAAAATTTCAGCATCAGCTTTGCGATTTTTTCAGTCCCCAGAAATTGACTGTTTTCTGACTGATTCATAATGAAATTCCTCCTCGAAAAAATAAAATTTTGGAGTCTTTATCGGAGGGAAAGCTGCCTGAAAACTGCGAAGAACAAACATTTTCTGTTGCATCAGAGAAAAAAGAAGAGCGCAGAATTGTCGTGATTCTACGCTCTTTTTGCTGTTCGACGTTAGCATATTATCATAAAATTTTTGGATTTGTCAAGAGATGATTTTTGAGAAATTTTTATTATGAAAATTTTATGATCCTGCTTAGATAATGTGGAAGTATTATAAATATGTCACTTGTGCCTGCAGATCATAAGTGTGTGGTTCTTTGGTGACAGCCTTATGACCAAATGCAATGGCAATCTCATATTCGTACTGTGCCGGAAATTGCAGGGCTTTTGAGAAGTAGTCCTTCTTTTCTCCGCGCAGGGCATCATAGATGCAGCCGATGATCAGACTGCCCAGACCGAGTTCTTCTGCAGCAAGAGCCATATTTTCCACAGCGATACCAGCGTCAAGCGGACTCCACTTGTAGGTGCTGTCCGCACTCAGCACGATGACAGTGGGCGCTTCGTAGTAAAAATTATGTGTCTGAGCCGTCAGACCGCGCAGGCGGTTCTTTTCATCCTCGAGTTCTTTTAAGATAGGATTGTCACCGTTTAATACTGTAAAATGAATCTCCTGTTTGTTTGCGGCAGTAGGTGCCTGCAGCCCGGCGTGAAGCAGGGTGTTTCGTTCTTCTTCTGTCAGTGGTTCGGGAGTGTATCCCCTTGTGGAACTGCGTTTTTGGATTACATCGATTACATTGCTCATTGTTCATTTCCTCCTTGTTTTTTGAAGAAAAATGCGACTGCCCTTGCAGGAGCAGAGGAAATTTTCCTCCTCCATTCTATATAGTAATAATGCTACTGAATATTATACGACATTGCGGGTACAACGACAAGCTTGTATTTCCAGCAAAACAATGGTATGATAGAAAAGATTCACATGGAAAGGAAAAGAGGAAAGCAAAGGAGGAAGTTATGAAGCTGCGTTCAAAGTTCATCGGGGACAGGGACTTTTACAAGATGGTACTCATGATTGCAGTGCCGATCATGATTCAGAATGGAATTACGAACTTTGTCAGTCTCCTTGATAACATTATGATCGGGCAGGTTGGCACAGAGCAGATGTCGGGAGTGGCGATTGTCAATCAGCTGATTTTTGTCTATAATCTGTGTATATTTGGGGGCGTGTCTGGTGCGGGAATCTTTACGGCGCAGTATTTCGGACAGGGAAATCACGAGGGCGTGCGCCAGACAATGCGGTTTAAACTGTGGATGGTAACAATTATCACGACGTTGACAGCTGTTCTTTTTTTAGGGTTTGGCACAACGTTGATCGGAGCTTATCTGAAAGGAGAGGGTTCGGCAGAGAGCATTGCAGAGACACTCTTTCATGGGGAAAAGTATCTGAAAATAATGCTGATTGGCTTACCGGCTTTTGCGGCGGTACAAATTTATTCAAGTACACTGCGCGAGTGCGGCCAGACATTGCTGCCTATGAAAGCAGGAATAGCAGCTGTTATTGTAAATCTGGTGTTTAACTATATTTTAATTTATGGAAAATTTGGCGCACCAGCGCTTGGAGTGAGCGGCGCTGCGATCGCGACAGTTCTCTCCCGGTATGTGGAAATGCTGATCACGGTGATCGGAGTTCACAGGAAGAGTCATGGAGAGCAAGCGGTCTATTCTTTTGTGGCGGGACTTTACAAGACATTGAAGGTTCCGAGGAAACTGGCTTTTAAGATTATCAGGAAAGGGAGTCCGCTCCTGTTCAACGAGACATTGTGGGCAGCGGGAATGGCAATGCTGACGCAGTGCTATTCTGTCCGCGGCCTGAATGTCGTTGCCGGGTTAAATGTCTCCAATACGATCAACAATGTGTTCAATATTGTGTTCATCGCGTTGGGGGATTCGGTCGCGATCATTGTAGGACAGCTTCTCGGGGCTGGAAAGATGAAGGAGGCGAGAGATACAGACAACAAGATGATCGCCTTTTCGGTGATGTGCTGTACTGGTGTAGCGCTTGTCATGTTTCTTCTGGCGCCGCTGTTTCCGGGGCTGTACAAGATCAATGACGAGGCGCGGCTGCTTGCGAAATATTTTATTATGGTCACGGCGCTCTTCATGCCGCAGAACGCTTTCCTGCATGCGTCTTACTTCACGCTGCGCTCGGGTGGTAAGACGATCATTACATTCCTGTTTGACAGTGTGTTTATCTGGTGTGTGAGTGTTGTGATCGCCTTCACGCTCAGCCACTACACTGCGCTTCCGGTTATAGCGGTGTACGCGATGGTGCAGCTTGGGGATATCATCAAATGTATTATTGGATTCATATTGGTCAAAAAGGGAATCTGGCTGCAGAATATCGTGGCAAACGGGTAGGCGTATGTGTTGTCTTAGCTGATTGTTTTGTGCGCGGGTCTGTGTTTACTTGTGTGCATAAAAAACAGGTGTATTTACAATACACCTGTTTTTTATGCACAGGCCCGTGTAGAGGAAATATGTCACTAACGTGACGCACGGGCCGCGCGCGAGCAGGGGAAAATCTTCCCTGCTCGATCATTAGAAATTTGATTGACAAGTCTTTATTTTGCCACAAGAAAATCGTACTGTGACATGAATAATTTGTAGTACTCACCTTTCTGTGCCAGCAGTTCGTCGTGTGTGCCGGCTTCGAGGATATTTCCCTTGTCGACATACATGATGCAGTTTGCGTTTTTGATCGTTGAAAGTCTATGGGCAATGATGAAGGAAGTGCGTCCCTCCAACAGTCTGTTTAACCCTTTTTGCAGCAGGATTTCCGTCTCCGTGTCAATGCTTGAGGTCGCTTCGTCGAGAATCAGGATTGCCGGATTTTCCAACAGCGCCCGCGCGAAGCTGATGAGCTGTCTCTGACCTGCCGAGAGGCGGCTTCCGCGCTCGTTGACCTGTGTCTGGTAACCGTTTTCCATTTCCATGATAAAGTCGTGTGCACATACGGTCTTGGCGGCAGCAATGACCTCCTCGTCTGTAGCAGTCAGATTTCCATAACGTATGTTATCCATAATCGTACCGGAGAAGATAAAGCTGTCCTGCATCATGATCCCCATCTGTTTGCGCAGCGATTTCAAGGTTACGCCGGAGATGTCGGTGCCGTCGATCAGTATTTTGCCGGAATCTACATTGTAGAAACGGCTGATGAGATTGACAATGGTTGATTTGCCGGCTCCGGTGGGACCTACGATGGCGTAAGTGTCGCCGGGGTTTGCGGTGAAGTTCACTTTATTCAGGATCTGCACACCGTCCTCATAGCTGAAACATACATCCTGAAATTCGACCTTGCCGTTGATGGGCGGCATCGGCACTGCGTTCTCGGAATCCTTTACATTGACTGGCTCATCGATTGTCTCAAAGATGCGTTCCAAGTAGGCGATGGCAGTGAGCAGCGAATTGTAAAAGGAAGCGAGTGTATTGATCGGTTCCCAGAATCGCGAGATGTAGGAGGTAAACGCGATCAGGATGCCGACTGTCACACCGTAGATTTCTCCCGAGATCCAGCCAATGCCAATCACATAGATAAAGGCTGTCGTGACCGTCGAGATCGAATCAATGCAGGGCCACATGATAAAATTGTATTTGACGGCGCGCATCCATGCGCTGCGGTAGCTGGCACTCAGGTGGTTAAAGATCGAAGTGTTTTCCCGCTCGCGCACAAAGGACTGTGTGACACGGATGCCATTGATACTCTCCGCGATATAGGCGGTGAGGTTGGACTGTTTGTTGCTCTGGATCTGCCATGCGCGCCGCTGGCGTCTCTTTACAAATACAATGACAGCAAAGAGCACAGGCAGTCCGCACAGACAGATCAGTGTGAGTCTGACATGCAGCAGGAACATGAAGATCAGGATAAAAATTAAATTACACATGTCAGTGATCGTGTTGATAATACCATTTGAGAGCAGGTCGCTTAAGCTGTTCACATAGTTGACCACGCGCACCTGTATCTTTCCGTGGGGACGGTCGTCATAGTACGCAAACGGAAGCTCCTGCAGATGACAGAAGATATCGGAGCGCAGCTGGTGTACGACAGCCTGGCCAATACGGCTGGTGATGCGTATCTTGAGGCGGATGCACACACAGGTATATAAAACAATAACAAGTGATATTAAAGTGATCATGACAATCGCCCGGATATTTTTTGCGGGGATATAAGTGTCCATAATCTCGCTGATAAACATCGGGAAGAGCATGGTCAGCGCGGAGGAGGACAGCATCAGGAACAGTGCGAAGGCGAGCTGCCCCCGGTAGGGCTTTACATATTGAAATACCCGTTTGAGCTGGTTGAAGTCAAATTTATCTTCCATTACTTCGTCAATATCGTATTTATTGCGTGCCATATTTCTCACCACCTTTCTGGTTCTGGCTGATCTCATCGACATATTTTTCAAACTCGCCGTACTGATGGCGGAATACTGTGGCATAATAGCCGTTATTTTTGAGAAGCTCATCGTGTGTGCCCTGTTCCACAATCCTTCCGTCATTCAGAACCAGGATTAAGTCAGAATCCTTGATGGAGGAGATGCGGTAAGCGACAACAAAGATCGTGCAGGCGTGATCAATGTTGTTCAGCTGCTGCTGGATGTAGCTTTCGGTCTCCATATCGACGGCGGAGGTTGTGTCGTCGAGGATCAGGATCGACGGCTCTTTTAAGAGCGCCCTTGCCAGTGAAATGCGTTGTTTCTGCCCGCCGGAGAGTCCTACGCCGCGCTCCCCGACAATCGTGTCATAGCCGTCAGGCATCTCGCGGATAAAGCCGTCGGCATCCGCCATGACAGCCGCCTTTTGAACTGCCTCAAAAGGACAGTCCGGCTTGCTGTAGGCGATATTGCCCTCGACTGTGTCTGAGAAGAGAAAGACGTCCTGCATCGCCATACCGATATTCTGGCGGAGATTGTAGAGGTCCAAATCTTTCACGTTTCTGCCATCTACCAGCACTTCCCCGTCAGTCACATCATAGAACCGGCAGAGCAGGTTCATGATGGTGGATTTGCCGGAGCCGGTTGAGCCGAGGATGCCAACTGTCTGGCCGCTCTTTACCTTGAAACTGACATTGTGGATAATATCCTCGTCATCGGCACTGTAGGATACATTCCGAAACTCGACATCCCCCTGAAGCTTTTGGCAGGGGATTGGCTTCGCCGGGTGCTTTACTTTTGGCTCCTCGCTATAGGTGGCATAGATTTTTTCCACGGAGGTCGTGAAGCGCTGGATATCATTGATCCGCCAGCCAATCTGGCGCAGCGGGTTCATGAGCATCCAGAGATAGCCGTTGATCGTCACGTAGTTACCAAGTGTCATACTGCCCTGAATGACCATGATACTGCCGACCAGCATCAGGATCACAGTGAGCATGTTGGAGAGAAATTCGAACTGCGGGACATATTTTGTCCAGATTTCCGCGGCGGCAAGCTCGGCGTCACGGTAGGCGTCATTTTCCTTATTAAATTTTCCGATTTCATAGTCTTCCTTGGAGAACGCCTTGACCACACGGTTTCCGCTGACATTCTCCTGCACGAAGGTGTTGAGGGAGGAGAACTGGTCGCGGATCTTCTGGAAGCGCGGGCGGCCCTCCCTGGTCTGGCTTAACGTCACAAACAGCGCGAAGGGCAGCACAGCGCACATGCAGAGTGCAAGTTTCCAGCTGACAGTGAAGATCATGATCAGCGCAAAGAAGAACAGGAAGACATTTTCATACACCTGATAGATAACAAATGCTATGAAATGCCGTATGGCGTCCATGTCACCAGTCTGACGGCTCAAAAGGTCGCCGGTCCGCTTCTTATTATAGAAGTTAAAGTCCTCCTGCAGCAGTTTGCGGTAGACGGTGTCGCGCATGGAATACAGCACATCCTGCGAGCAGGTCTCGAAGATGACCTGGGACCAGTAGCGCAGCAGCCCCCGCAGGACTGTGATGATGACCAGCAGCGCGATCAGCTTTGGCAGCAGGTCATAATTTCCGGCAGTGATGACGTCGTCGACGATGGAACCGGAGACAATTGGCTTGACGATGGCAAGGATTGAGATCACCGTGACCATCACAAGTCCCAGCGCCATACTTCGATTGTGCTTTTTGAGAAAAGAGTAGAACCATTTCATGGCAGTCATAGTTATGTACCTCATTTTTCTTAGGAACCGCTGCGGGACAGTCTGCGGCGGTTCCCTGTTTTTTGCCGGATCGTGTTCGAAAACGATCTGGAACGCATGGTTGTAATTTGGGTAGTATGTTCGAGCGGTTACGTTTTAGTATAGCTGAAATCATATAAAATGCAAGCCAAAAAGTGTTATGTTTTAATGCAATAATTGTCGTTTTCTCTTCGACGGGGAAATGGTCATAAATTGGAAGATGATGAAAAGAGTACGTAGACACAAATTAAATAATTTAGTATAGTAATATTAACCAAATAGTTAATTGATTGGTGGTGATGGGACATTAAGGTTACATACGCCAATAGCAGGGTAGAAAAATACTTCACTGATTATAAGAAAATGCAGAAGGAACTGCCTGCCGATTGGGTGAGAACGATAAAAAAGCATATGGATCGACTGGCTGCGCGGGCAGATATTCAGATGGATTTACGAAATGTGATGAAAAAGTATGGAATTGATTTTTCTGTTACAGCTCATTTCCGTGGGGCGCCAGTGCAGGGATATCTGTTAAAAAAGAGGGATGGCATATACCAGATGATCGTGACAATACGAGGCGCTTACGCAGATATTTTCTGGTTTTTGCTGTTTCACGAGATCGGACATATTGTAAACGGGGATGTGGGGAGGAATGCCAGGTTTTTAGATGATGGCAGTGACAAGGAAAAGGAAAAGCGGGCTGATCTATTTGCCTGCGATAAACTGCTTGATCCAAGTCAGTACCAGTTGTTTGTGGCAGAAAATGATTTTACGATCGAATCAATAGAACGGTTCGCGGCATCACAAAATGTAATGCCATATATTGTGATCGGCAGACTGCAGAAGGAGAACTATCTGCGCTATGACCAGTACAGCCGCTATAAGCTGCGGTTTAAATGGGTAGATTGATAAGGGGTATTATTGGGTTTTTACTTTGGCTAATGGTGTAGGGGAAGAATAGTTTCTGATGAACCCGTTCCAACGTAATAGTGAGTTCTCCAGAATGGCTCGTAACAAATCAAAATATCACCTTTCAAAAACTTCATTCATTGTACTTTAAATGACCAAATTTGAAATTTTACCAAAGTTACTTCAAATTGTGCCATCTCTTTCCACAGATGGCCATCAAACATATCATGGCCATACTGATCAATGTAGTGCAAAAAAGGGAAAGAGCTGGCAGTTACAGGGCCAGTCCAATCAGCCGATCCGTCTGGTCAGCCATAAACAGTGGAATATTCAACACATCATCGTCCAACTTCAAATTGTCCAGCGAGAACCGTACACGGAGCTTGACTTGATTCGGGAACAGCTCTTTGAATTTCTTTAGGCTCCTGCTGGTGGTGTTGGCCTCGGACTTAACCTCTATAGGGAAAATATCATTCTCCCGCTGGATAAGGAAATCTATCTCATAGGGCGGATTATGCTGGCTCCAGTACCGGGGAACCACTTCAAACTGCGTGATTAAGGTCTGTAGCACAAAGTTCTCAGTCAGTGTACCTTTGAACTCGGTGAACAAACGATTGCCTTCTCCGAAGGCTGTAGGAGCCAGCTGGGCAAGGCGACGGAGCAGCCCCACATCCACCAGATAGATCTTAAATGCAGACAGGTCGTCGTAGGCAGCCACCGGCAGGCTGGGAGCAGTGCTGCGGTAGATCTTATACACCAGTCTGGCATCCACCAGCCACTGCAAAGCATCTTCATATTCCCGGGCTCTTGCGCCCTCTTTGACAACCTTGTAGAGAAACTTCTTATTTTCCCTTGCCAGCTGGGACGGTATGGACTTCCAGATCATAGAGATCTTCGGAAACTCGCTGATATTGGGGTGCTTGGCAAAGTCACGCTCATAGGCACTGATAATCCCAGACAGAGCTTCCTGCATGGCGGAGACATCCCGCGCTTCTGTCCACATGAGAACAGGCTCCGGCATGCCTCCGGTAACATAGTACATCTTCAATTTTTCATAGAGCGGATTGAAAAAGGCATCGGGAATCGGCTCGATGATATCCACGTGCTCCAGATACCTGGCCAGGTTTTCGTCGCCGTTGGCAAGCAGGAATTCCGTGAAGGTCATGGGATCGATCTGCATGAAGTTGACCTTGCCTACCGGGAAGGAGGATGGCTTCGCCAGCGCAATGCCCAGCAGAGAACCGGCGCAGGCAATATGGTACTGCGGGGCATTCTCGCAGAAATATTTCATGGAGTTGATAACCTTGGGGCAGTCCTGTACCTCGTCAAAGATAATGAGCGTCTTTTCTGGGAGGATCTTTTGACCACTGGCCAGCATCAGGTTTTGTAGAATGCGGTCTACATCCTTGGTGGTTTCAAAAAACTGCTTATATTCTTCGTTTTCATCAAAGTTAAAGTAGGCTGTATTTTCATAATAACGTCTGCCGAATTCTTTGAGGACCCAGGTTTTACCCACCTGACGCACACCCTTTAGGATCAACGGTTTGCGGTAGGGTGAATTTTTCCAATCCAGCAGCTTATTCAAAATCAAACGTTCCATAGATGCATTCCTTCACACTTTTATTAGAGTTATTGTGTATCATGATCACATTTTTATTATATACTATGCGTTTGGAAAAATACAACCCATATCACAAAATTATTTTTGTTTTTGGTGATTTATATTCATTTCTCTTCGCCTGTGGGTGTCAAATTGATTACATCTGCTGATCTCAAACGTTCAGTCCAAACGATTTCCTAGATATGTCATCGCTAAGGTATGGCAGACATAAATCCTGATCTTTGTCTTTTTTATCTTCCTTTTCTTTTGAATGGTTTATCAGGTTATCCAAGTTATGTTGATGCAGATGGTAAGACGCATTATGTACTTGGTAGTGGGAAGTATGAGATTGCGGACGTGGCCAATTGCGTGATTGATGTAAGTGGTAATGTGACATTGGCAAACACGAGTCTGACGAATGTTACCATTGACTGTGCGGCAGGGACAAGTTTGTCGGTGTCGAATGTTAAGATAGATAATTCGGCATATACAGCCGCTAACTCGGGTGGAATCGGGGCGGCGGTTACGTTTCATGGTGCTGGAAATTCCTTGAATTGTTACAATACGAATGAATTTAATGGTGGGATGGATAGATATAAAACATTTACGGATTCATTGAATAATGTACCATATAATGTTGCAGGCTCAGGGATTCAGGTTGGAAGTGGAGCGGAATTAACTATTAATGGTACGAACTCCTCTACATTAATTGCGCATGGATGCAATATATATGAAGGTGTCTCTTATGGAAATGAAGCATCTACTGTCAGTTCGAATGGAATAGGAAGTAATTTTCATGAGGATGGTGGGACAATTGTAATTAACAGTGGGACGGTAAATGTATATACGAACATTGCTGAACAAACTGGAATGGGAGGCGGATGTATAGGGGGAGGAAATAATACCAACATTACGATTAATGGCGGAACTGTAAATGCATATGGTGGTGGTGATTTTGCTATAGGCGGCGGAGACACATGTGGCGATTCCATGCTAGGCCATGGTACGGCTAAAATAACAATCAATGGCGGCACCATTCATGCGGAAGCTCATAATGCATATGCGGCAATTGGATTTGATGGTGAAGGTTCGGTTGATATTTATGGAGGAGATATTACAGCATATGGATCGGCGTTTCAATCAATTGGTATTGGAAATAGCGGAGATAATTATGCAAATGGGAATACTGGGACAGTGTCTATACACGGTGGCAACATTCTTGCTGTATCAGAGGGGACAAATGGTGTTGCAATAGGAAGTTATACAAATTATTCAGGGGCTGTATCAAATGGAACAGTAAGGATTGATGGCGGAGTTGTGACAGCAAAGTCAAAAAGTGGTACTGCAATTGGACCAGCTGCAACATTTGGAACAATTAATGGAACGGTCAATGTATATGTTGATGGCAAATTAACAGATGCCAGTGGAACAAGTGATGGCACATACAGTGTTTATACTTATGATAATCCTACTGCAAAACCAGAGATACCAGGTGGAAATACGTCATACCAAAGTACACAACGCAAGAGAGATGACGGCGTATGGATCCAGTCCACAAACGAAGCTTGGAAAGGTCTCTACATTAAATTAGTCGACGCCTCTATGGGTGGCTTATTTAACGATGCCCAGAATATTTCCGTTCTCACAGAGAAAGCCTGTGACCGTTCCATTATTCAAGTCAGCAATGCATTAAAAAAGGTCAGCGAATACCGAAGCTATTTCGGTGCGATCCAAAACAGGATGGAGCACGCATACCAGAACAATGAAAATGTAATCGAGAACACAACCCATGCCGAATCCCGGATCCGTGATACCAATATGGCGGAGGAAATGGTAAGATATTCAAATTACAATATTTTATCCCAGTCAGGACAATCCGTGCTAACACAGGCAAATCAAAGAAATCAGGCAGTAATGTCCTTGCTTGCTTAAAAAGTTCGCATAGAAAAGCACACAAAAAGGAGTTTTATAAATGAAGCTGTGTTGAAAATGTTTGTATATCACATAACATCGGCAAAAAAATATTTAGATGCAAAGTGTATAATAATGAAAAAAATGGCGACAATAAACTATAAAAATGTCACAAGAAAAATCAGAAATGTATACAATAACAAAAGTTAGGGATATGAAATCGACGAAAAATGTCAAGTACTGACAAAAAAACTTTACTTTGATCATATTGTATACTATAATACGTGAAAACAGAGGTATCTCGGTTTTGTTGTAACAGATGCACTGTTCGCTGGGAGACGAAAACCTGCTTTGCCGGGCGATGACAGGCGGTCAGTGTATCAGGTAACTGTCCGGCACCCTATTTCGATCGCATTTTTCGATTGCATGTTATAAGCACATGTCTGTGATTGAAAAGGGATCAGACAGTTGCAGTTGTAAGACATAGGAGGCACCGGATTTGTGATCACGCTGCTGATTATGTGTGGAAAGGAAGCTGTTATTATGAGAGAACGTAAAATTAAGATGACACCTGCAGATGTACAGAATTTTGTCAATGAGGCATCGAAATGCGATTTTGATATCGACATTTCCTATAATCATTATACCGTGGACGCCAAGTCGATCATCGGCGTGATGGGGCTGGACTTCCGGTCGATCCTGACGCTGCAGTATGCGGGATATAACGATGAGTTTGAGAGCTATGTAAGCGGGCTTGCGATAGCATAAGAAGCGAATAAGTACAATACAATTGACTCTCTCCGGGTGATAGGGTAAACTGTCATTTGGAGGGAGTTTTTTTGCGGTTTTGTTATTGGCGGGGGGGAGCGTTAAACCAGGAAACACTTTCTCAAGGTGAATTCTTGAAATAAGGATCCTTAAAGAAATAACATGACAAGGCAAGCAAGATGTCAGGTTATTTCTTTAAGGATCCTAAGTATAGGGGGAGGCAGACATGGAGATACGCGTATCAGTCCGGCAGCTTGTGGAGTTTATCCTGCGGGAGGGCAGTATCGACAACCGGAAATCAGGGGGAGCGGACACTGCAATGCAGGAGGGAAGCCGCATCCACAGGATGCTGCAGCGGCGCATGGGCAGTGAGTACCATGCAGAGATCGGTCTGCAGTACACGTGGAGTACACCAGAGTACAATATTATAATAGAAGGAAGAGCAGACGGAATCATCGATTATAACTGGGGAGATCACAATGTGACATCTCATGAAATAACAGATGTTTTTGTGATAGAAGAGGACGCGCAGGACAAAGAATTGCCAGTGTCCAGGAAACAGGAAAAAGTGATTATCGATGAGATCAAGGGCACTTACAGGGAGCTAAAGCGGATCGCAAAACCGGCAGGCGTCCATCTTGCGCAGGCAAAGTGCTATGCGTATATGTATGCGGCGGAAAATCATATTGAGCACATCGGCGTGCGTATGACGTACTGTCATATTGAGACAGAAGAGTTGAAATATTTTCATGAAGATTATACCTTTCTGGAGCTAAAGCAGTGGTTTGACGAACTGATGCAGGAATATAAAAAGTGGGCGGATTTTCAGTTTGAGTGGAATGGCATTCGCACCGATTCCATCCGGCAGCTGCAGTTTCCATTTCCGTATCGGGAAGGCCAAAAGGAGCTTGTCACCTATGTTTATCAGACGATCTATCACAAAAGAAAGCTCTTCCTTGAGGCACCGACCGGTGTTGGAAAGACGATATCGACCGTCTTTCCGGCTGTGAAATCCATGGGTGAGGGTATGACAGAGAAAATTTTTTATCTCACTGCAAAGACCATCACCCGCACAGTGGCGCAGGAATGCTTTGGATTATTGCAGGAAAATGGGCTCCGCATGAAGACGATTATTCTGACGGCAAAGGACAAGATTTGTTTTATGAAGCAGGAGGAAGTTCAGGAAGAAGCTGCGCTGGCGGAACGAACCGGGGAAGTGGAATGCAATCCCGATGCATGTCCTTATGCGAATGGCCATTTTGACCGCATCAACGAGGCCATGTATGACCTGTTGACGCACGAGGAACACTTTACGAGAGAAAAGGTGATGGAATACGCACTCCGCTATCAGGTTTGTCCGTTTGAGTTCAGTCTTGACATGAGCCTGTTTTCTGATGCCGTTATCTGTGATTACAATTATGTCTTTGATCCGCGGGTGTATCTCAAGCGCTTTTTTGCAGATGGGATCGGAAAGCGCAATTATGTGTTTCTGATCGACGAGACGCACAATCTCTTAGACCGCGGCAGGGAGATGTACAGCGCGGCGCTGTTTAAGAACGCTTTCCTGCATACGAAGCGGTTGATCAAGGACGTCGCCCCAAAGGTTGCAGCGCATCTTGACAAGTGCAACAAGGAGCTTCTTGCCATGAAACGGCAGTGCGAGAGCTATCGCAAGGAGAAGAACATCGACGGATTTGTGGTGGCGCTCAACCGACTTTATGGGGCGATTGACGATTTCCTTGATGAGCATGATACCTTTCCGAACAAAAAAGAACTGCTGGAATTTTATTTTGAGACGGCGCATTTTCTCAATATGTATGAGATCATGGACGAGAATTACGTGGTGTACAGCCAGCTGATGGATGACGGGGATTTTATGCTGAAGCTCTTCTGTGTCGATCCGTCGCGCAATCTGCGCCAGTGCATGCAGAAGGGGAGGAGCGCGATCTTATTTTCGGCGACACTGCTGCCAATCCAGTATTATAAGAAGCTTCTGGGCGGTGAGCCGACGGACTATGAGGTGTATGCAAAATCCGCCTTTGACGAGAATAAGAAAGCGCTGCTGATCGCCAACGATGTCACGAGCAAATATACACGCCGGAGCGAGGAGGAGTTTCATCGCATTGCCCGCTATATTTATGAGGTGGTACGGCAGCGCCATGGCAATTACATGGTTTTTCTGCCGTCACACCTCTTTCTGGAACAGGTGTATGATTGTTTTATGGAGGTGTATTATGATGCGGACACGATGGAGTGTATTGTGCAGGAAGACTATATGAGCGAGGCAAAGCGGGAGGAATTTCTGCAGCGTTTTCAGGGAAATGAAGGTTGCGATCTTGCGGACAGGATTGATTTTGAGATTGAAGAAGCGGATGAGTCCATATTGATTGGCTTTTGTGTGATGGGAGGAATCTTCTCGGAGGGAATCGACTTAAAGCGCGATAGTCTGATCGGGGCGATCATCGTGGGAACCGGCATTCCGCAGGTGGGTTGCGAGCGGCAGCTGTTAAAAGAATATTTTGATGCGCAGGGGGAGAACGGGTTTGACTATGCCTACCGGTATCCCGGCATGAACAAGGTGCTACAGTCGGCGGGGCGTGTGATCCGCACGGCGGAGGACATCGGTGTGGTGGCGCTGCTCGATGAGCGCTTTCTGGAAGCACAGTACAGGCGTATGTTTCCACGGGAGTGGAGCCGGTATGAGATTGTGAATGTGGCACAGATCGCGCAAAGAGTGGAATATTTCTGGAATGAATGGTTATAGAAAGAGTAGTTGCATTGGGCGGGAACAGATAGTATAATTGGAGCAGAAGAAATCCATGCGGAGCGCTGTCTGCCGTATGTATCTGGCGTGTTGTCTCCGTGTACAGGAAAAAGAAAACAAATGGAGGAATATTATGAAGATTGCAGTGGCAGGTATTGGTTATGTAGGGCTTTCGAATGCGATATTGCTGGCGCAGCACAATGAAGTGACAGCAGTAGATGTTTTTCAGGAAAAGGCTGACATGATCAACAACAGAAAATCACCGATCATCGACAAAGAGATCGAGGAATATCTGACAACAAAGGATTTGCGTCTGAAGGCGACAACGGACGGCGCAGCCGCATACAGGGATGCGGAGTATATTATCATCGCGACACCGACGAATTATGACCCGGATAAGAATTATTTTGACACCAGTTCGATCGAGGCTGTAATTGAGCTGGTTATGAAGGTAAACAAGGATGCAGTCATGATTATCAAATCAACAGTTCCGGTTGGTTATACAAAAACAGTGCGGGAGCGGTTTCATACAGACCATATTATTTTCTCACCTGAATTTCTGCGCGAAGGACGAGCACTGTATGACAATCTCTATCCATCGCGTATCATCGTGGGGGAACAGTCTGAGCGGGCGGAGGTGTTTGCCAATCTGCTCAAGCAGGGCGCGCTCAAGCAGGATATTCCGACATTGTTTACAGATACGACGGAGGCGGAGGCGATCAAGTTATTTGCCAATACTTATCTGGCACTTCGGGTAGCATATTTCAATGAACTCGACACGTACGCGGAGATGCGCGGTTTGAATACAAAGCAGATTATAGAGGGTGTGGGACTGGATCCGAGAATCGGAACCCATTATAATAATCCATCCTTTGGCTATGGCGGTTACTGCCTGCCCAAGGATACCAAACAGCTGCGGGCCAATTATGAGAATGTGCCAAACAATATTATATCAGCGATCGTGGATGCAAACAGAACCAGAAAAGATCACATTGCGGACATGATATTGGCGAAGAAACCGCATATTGTAGGTGTATACAGGCTTACCATGAAGACGGATTCCGACAACTTCCGCCAGTCTTCCATACAGGGGATCATGAAGCGCATCAAGGCGAAGGGCGTTGAGGTTGTAGTGTACGAGCCAAGCCTTAAGGAGGACGATTTCTTCCGGTCAAGGGTCATACGGGATCTGGATGAATTTAAGAGAATATCAGATGTCATTATTGCGAACCGTCTGACACAGGAACTCGGGGACGTGGAGGAAAAAATTTATACAAGAGATATTTACGGCAGGGATTAGGAACTGTAGGAAAATAAGTGATGCAGACAAGTCAGGATGCATCACTTATTTTTTTGCAGTTCCTTAATTTCCCTGCTGCATTTTTTGTACATATAGAATAAAGAAGTAAGGCGTATGCAAAATTACTATAAAATATGTACAAGAGACTTTTGAAATTTCGGATAGTTTCGATAAAATTATTCCATTTTACAAATAAACCTTGCTATTTATTGTGCATAGTGATATGATTATGTTGTCTATCGGAAACGTTACCGATATCAAAATAAACCCGACAGTTCCTTGGTTCGGTAATGATTCGATGGACGATTTGTATGATTTTACATGGAGAAAGGGAGATGTGTATGAGAAGAAGTGGCGTATTGATGCCGGTATCCAGTCTGCCGTCCAGGTTCGGAATAGGTGGATTTTCGAAGGAAGCCTATGATTTTGTGGACTTTTTGGCTGCGTCAGGACAGACGCTGTGGCAGATTTTACCTTTGGGACCTACCGGGTATGGGGATTCACCATATCAGTCTTTTTCGACTTTCGCAGGCAGTCCGTATTATATTAGTCTGGACACATTGATCGAGGATGGATTGCTCACAGAGGAGGAGTGCTCATCTGTTGACTTTGGAAATGATACTAAGAAGGTGGATTACGAGAAAATATATAACACACGTTTTCAACTTCTCCGCAAGGCATTTGAGAGGGTGGATCTTAAGAGAGATTCAGAATATAAGGTATTCGTTGAGGATAACAAACAATGGCTGGAAGATTATGCAATGTATATGGCAATCAAGGATTCCCTAAAGGGAGTGTCGTGGATTGAGTGGGACGAGGAGATCCGGCTTAGAAAACCGAAAGCGATGGCGAAGTATAAGAAGAAACTCGCAGAAGATATTGCATTTTACAGTTATCAGCAGTATCTGTTCTCGAAACAGTGGATGGCGCTCAAGGAGTATGCCAACCAAAAGGGAATCCATATTGTGGGTGACATACCGATCTATGTGGCATTTGACAGTGCGGATACATGGGCGAATCCTGAACTCTTTCAGCTGGACGGGGAGAATATCCCCATCGCGGTTGCAGGGTGTCCTCCCGATGCGTTCTCTGCCACCGGACAGCTCTGGGGCAATCCTTTATACAAATGGGATTATCATGAGGAGACAGGATTTGCGTGGTGGATTAGAAGACTTGCGCACTGTTTTCAGATTTATGATATTGTGCGCATTGACCATTTCCGGGGATTTGATGAGTACTGGGCCATTCCTTATGGCGACGAGACCGCGGAAAATGGTATGTGGAAGAAAGGACCGGGTTACAAACTTTTTGAGGCTATGAAGAAAGCGCTTGGAAACCGTGCAGTGATCGCGGAGGATCTGGGCTTCCTGACGCCGAGTGTGCTCAAACTTGTGAAGAAGACAGGGTATCCCGGAATGAAAGTTTTGCAGTTTGCTTTTGACGCGAGCGGGGATAGTGATTATCTTCCGCATCATTATACAAATAATTGCGTTGTATATACAGGGACACATGACAATGATACGGTAAATGGGTGGATTGCTTCCATGAACAGCAAAAAGGATAAAAAAGATCTGGCATTTGCCAGGAAGTATCTGAATGTCAGAAGGAATGCGGACCTCTGCGAGAGTTTGATCCGGACCGCGCTTGGGAGTGTGGCAGACACAGCGATCATTCCCATGCAGGATTATCTGGGACTGGGCAGCGAGGCACGGGTCAATACGCCGTCGACATTAGGCGGCAACTGGGAGTGGCGTATGGCGCATGACGCGTGCACAGAGGAGCTTTCAGCACGTATGCTGGAGCTGGTGCAGATTTATGGAAGATTTGTCCGCACGGATCAATCAAATAAGAAAAAGACGAAATAACATCATAATATTGAGGTGGTAGGGTGTTTGAGCCGACAATCAAAGACATAGCAAAAATATGCGGGGTGGGTGTCAGCACTGTATCAAGGGCGATCAACAATCACCCGGATATCAATTCGGAGACAAAAGAGAAGATTATGAATGCAATCCGGGAATACGGATATGTACCCAACGACAGTGCCAGAAATTTGAAAAGAGCGGATGCCAAGGCGGTTGCAGTGCTCATAAAAGGCATTGCCAATCCTTTTTTTACCAACATGATCACAGTCATCGAGCAGGAGTGTAAGAAACGGCATTATGCGATGGAGTTGTCCCATATCGAAGCGGATGAGGATGAAGTGGATGTGGCACAGAAAGTTGTTAAGGAAAAGCGCCTGCGTGGAATCATCTTTCTGGGTGGTCTGTTCTCCCACTCGGAGGAAAAGTTAAAGAAACTCAGTGTGCCGTTCGTGTTCAGCACAGTGGGTTCAATTCCGGAGAATATCAGCAAGAAACAGTATTCCAGCATCAGTGTGGATGACCGCAGGGAAAGCGCGAAAATGGTTGATTACCTGATTGGGCTGGGGCATAAGCAGATCGCGATCCTGGTGGCGGAAGCGTCGGAGGAGAGTGTCGGGAAGCTGCGTCTGGAGGGATATTGCGATGCCCTGAAAGCACATGGCATTGAAGTGAATACAAACCTGATCTGCCAGACCGAGGAAGCGCTGAGCCATTTCTCTATGGAGAACGGTTACCTGTCAACGAAAAAGTTGTTGGAACGGGGAGAAACGTTTACAGCGCTGTATGCGGTGTCGGATGCGCTTGCTATTGGAGCCCGGAGAGCGCTCTATGAAGCGGGACTGCGCGTGCCGGAGGATGTTTCCCTGGCAGGATATGACGGGCTCGACATGGCAGAGTACTCTGTGCCAAGTCTGACAACAATACGTCAGCCTGTGGAGAAGATGGCAAAGGATACGACAAAACTGCTCTTTGATATTATTTCCAACAAGACAAAACACCAGCATGTCATATATGAGGCAGAGCTCCTGGTCAGGGAGTCCACTGCAAAAATCCCTGAATAGTTTGTCAGGGATTTTTTATTTTAATTTATCATTTTTTATAGTTTTTTTGTGGTGGAAAATGGTATATAATAGAAAAAGTGAAAAAGGACAAGACAAAAGTGGAGGATTCATATGGAGCAGGAAACGTATCATGAAAGGATAAGACAGGCTTTTGATGAGCATACATTGTCCAGTATTGAGCCTATACTGGAGGGGATGCCAGGAGGTCTTTTTATCTACCATGCAGACGGTGACGAGGAACTGATGTACATTAATAGCGCTGTTTTGCGGATTTTTGGCTGCGATACGAAAGAGGAATTTCGTGCGCTTACAGGCTATACTTTCAAGGGAATGGTTCATCCTGAGGATATCGATGAGGTTGAGCGGAGTATTCAGAGTCAGATTGCAAATAGTATCTATGATTTTGACTATGTGGAGTACCGTATTATCCAGAAAGATGGTACGATACGGTGGATCGAGGACTATGGACACTTTATGCATACAGATGCATACGGTGATATTTTTTACGTTTTTATCGATGACAGCACAGAGCGGTTGAAAAACCGTATGACTGAGCTGGAAAAAATGAACGAGGAGCTGCGCACGATCTATGCGAGGGAAAGTCAGTACCGAAAGGCGATTCTGTACGATGCGATTTCTTTTTTTGAGGTCAATCTCACAAAGGACAGATTTCTGTCCGCGTATATACAGATGCAGGATGGGCAGTTGAAGGATTTTTTTGAGTATATGGGAATTCAACGGTTTGAAAAATATTCGGAATATGTCAGATTCTGGATGCGGGATATGGACGCCGCAGAGTCGGAGGAGTTTGCGAAGTTTATCGAAGCTGAGCGGCTGATCCGGTGTTACGACAAAGGGGAGTTGGAGCAGACCTATGACGGCTGGATGACGGACGCAATGGGCGGAAGACATTTGTATCACTATGCTTTTTTACTTGGCAGGAATGAGTATACGGGCGATGTGATTACGATGGCGATCACAAAGGACATGACAGAGCAGGTTCAAAGACAGAAACTGCTAAAATCTGCGCTGAATCAGGCGCAGACTGCCAATATAGCAAGAAATACATTTTTGCAGAATATGTCGCATGATATCAGGACACCGCTCAATGCGATCATAGGTTATACAGAACTTGCGAAAAAACACAAGGCAGATGTGGACAGGCTGGATAGTTACCTAAGCCAGATCCGCGTTGCAAGTGAACAGCTGCTTGCGATTGTGAATGAATCGATGGAAGTCACACGCATGGAATCCGGCAAGGTAACTTTGGTGGAGAACATTGTGATGTTGGGCGATCTGCTTGCGGAACTTGAGCGGGTGATGCGGCCGCAAGTGGAGGTCAAAATGCTTCAGTTTACGATTGACAGGTCGCAGGTGCGGCACAGTGTGATCTATATGGACTTTCTCAGGGTAAAGGAGATATTGTTTCAACTGCTGGACAATGCGGTGAAGTACACAGAGCCGAATGGCAGGGTGACACTGACAGTGATTGAGGAGGATGTGCAGCTTAGCCATTATGGAAAATTTCAGTTTGTCGTAGAGGACAATGGCAGAGGAATATCGCAGGAGTTTCAGAAGGACTTATTTCAGCCGTTTAAGCGGGAAAGGAATACGACGAAGAGCGGCGTGTTGGGAACCGGACTGGGGCTTAGTGTTGTAAAAAGCCTTGTGGATCTGATGGAAGGCCGTGTTGTGGTTGAGAGCAGGGAGGGAAGGGGCAGTAAATTTACAGTGAATCTTCTGCTCAGGATGGCGGAAGACTCACCAGCACAGGACCAGACGCAGCTGCTTCTGGACAAGATTGATTTAAAGGGAAAACGGATCCTGCTGGTTGAGGACAATGAGATCAACCGTGAGATTGCAGAGGAGCTGCTGGCTGACGAAGGGTATCGTGTTGAGACAGCCAATGACGGCAGTGTTGCGTTGGAGATGGTTCAAAACGCGAAACCGCAGTACTATGATTTGATTTTGATGGATATTCAGATGCCGGTCATGGACGGGCATAAGGCTACAAAGGCGATTCGGGCACTGGAGGACAGGGAACTGGCCAGTATTCCGATCATAGCACTGTCTGCAAACGCATTTGCGGAGGATTATAAGCGATCAATTGAGGCTGGCATGGATGCGCATGTTCCCAAGCCGATCAGGATTGAGGAACTGCAGGAGACAATACGAAATGTGCTGGGGCGCTTTCATCGGGAATAGGAGCAAGTTTATGGATTTGAGTGTAATCATACCAGCCTGTGGTATGCAGCGCTACATTGCAGCGTGTCTTAGGAGTGTTACCAGATGTCCAGGGAACAATATGGACATGGAGTGCATTGTCGTGAGTGATGGCAGCAACAGTGAGACAGCTGCTGTTGTAAACAGATATATGGAGCGGGATAACCGCATCAAACTGATCATCCTGGAAACGGGAGAGACATCCGACGCGCGCAATATCGGGATTGAGAAGGCGTCAGGAAGATACCTGCTGTTTCTGGACGCGGCAGACCGGCTGTGCGAGGATGCGTGGGAGCAGATCGAGGCTGCCGTTGAGGAGGAATATGCTGACTTTGTGGCATTTAGCTATATTACATCGCGCGAGAACGGAAAACTGAAAGCGCAGATGCTCCCGATATCGGATGTGATATCGTCAGACGAGAGGGAAGCAAGAAGGTTGATGTATGCGGATTCTGTGTTGGATACCTGCGGGGGGAAACTATTCAAGAGCAGGATTATCAGGGATAACAATATTTTTTTCCAGACAGAATTGATCCAGGCGCAGCCTTCCGGGAAATCCTGGAGTGGAGTGGATTTTTTATTTGTGGCGGAGTACTTTGAACACAGTGAGAGTTATCTGCTGACGAAGGCGATGATTTTGTACTGTTTCCCCAAAAGCAGAGGGGGCATAAATCATTACAGTATAAAGGAGCGTATGGACCTGATCCAGATTTTATATGATTATCATGTAAGTGCGGTGAAACGGTACAATGACAGCGAACTGATGGATGGTATGAAGATGTATTTTCTGAAGATGCTGACAGACTTGTTTGGGGAGTATGTGGAGATGGATGCCTTTTCTTCCACAGCTCTTGAACATGAGTTCTTAAACAGGTTTCTAAGTGAGGTGGATGAGCAGAAAATCCACTCCAAGATCAGGCGGCACGAGTATCGCCTGCTCCGTGAGGGAAGTGCCACAAAAATACGGAGATTTTACGCGATCCGAACGGGAAATCCGGCAAAGATCATACGGGCAATGAAGGTGAGTGTCGTTGTGCTTGGTACGGTTTTGCTGATGGGCGGCTGTGGAAAAAAGCCAGAGAACACCAATCTCATTGCTGGGATGCAGCTGGTGGAGGCGTATGATTTTCAGGGCGCGATCGAGAGCTTTGAAACGGCGCTTTTAAACAGTGAGGATTTGGAACTTTCGTACAGAGGGCAGGGGATCGCGTATATGGGACTTGGAAACTACGCGGAGGCCGAGACAGCTTTCCTCAAGTCAATTGAGAACGCGCAGAACAAGCCTACTGCGCTTGTGTATGATACGAACTATTATCTGGCGTCTGCCTACATGAAACAGGGCAAGTATGCCGATGCGGAGAAGATCTATTCGGCGATCATCGGGCTTAAGAGAAAGGAAAAAGACGCCTATTATCTGCGTGCGTGTGCAGTTCTGCGGCAGAATCGTTACGATGAGGCGGAGGCGGATTTTGAGGAGGCGTTTGCGCTGGATCCCAGTGACCTTGAACTCGTTACGGACGCTTATGTGGAGATGCAGGCGGTCGGATTTGGCGAGCAGGGAAAGTCATATTTACAAGAATTTATGACGAAGAAGGAGAAGGATCTCAAGGACGGCGAGAAAGGCATCATTTATTACTATCTGGAAGACTACGAAAGTGCACGCAGATATCTCGATCCCTTTGTCAATGGAAATGACGCGGAGCTTTCGCTGATTTTAGGGCAGACCTATGAGAAACTAGGCGATATGAATTACGCGGCTGTCGTATATCAGACCTATCTTGACGCGAATGAGCCGGATGCGGCAATCTACAACAGCCTTGGGATCTGCCTGATGCACCAGCAGAAGTATGACGAGGCGGTGGAGGCGTTTGAGAATGGAATTGCAATGGGAGCCTCCGATTATCTGCAGGAATTAAAGTTTAACAGGATCGTGGCGAGTGAGTACACTGGCGAGTTTGCACAGGCAAAGACGATGATGGAGGAGTACCTGCAGATTTATCCGGATGATGAGCGGGCAAAGAAAGAAAATGAATTCCTGAAAACACGGTAAAAGAAGGCGCAAAAACACTAGATATTGTATTTGACATCATAGAAACATATGATATTTAGTAGTGTTCGATTGACTTCGATTTTTCAATCTGATAAGATGAAAAAAGATAGTAACTGTTCCGGTCTGATGCCTGTAGCGATTCAGGACGGAATGATTACGGAAAATGAATGAAGTGAAGGAGTATGCGAAATGTTTCAGGTTATTAAAAGGGATGGCAGTGAGGCGGAGTTTTGTCTGGACAAGATTGGCGGTGCGATCATCAAGGCATTTCATGCGACACAGATGCAGTTTAATCAGGATATCATTGATCTGCTCGCGCTGCGGGTGACAGCAGATATCCAGGGGAAAATAAAAGACAGCAAGGCTCATGTGGAGGATATTCAGGACAGTGTGGAGAAGGTTCTGGAGCAGGCGGGCTACACGGAGGCTGCCAAGGCGTTTATTCTCTATAGAAAGCAGCGGGAGAAGATGCGCAATATGAAGTCTACGATCCTCGACTACAAGGAGGTCGTGGACAGCTATGTGAAAATAGAGGACTGGCGCGTGAAGGAGAACTCGACAGTCACATACTCCGTTGGCGGTCTGATCCTGTCCAATTCCGGTGCAGTGACGGCAAACTACTGGCTTTCAGAGATTTATGATGAGGAGATTGCCAATGCGCACAGAAATGCGGATATTCATATTCATGATCTGTCCATGCTCACAGGTTACTGTGCTGGCTGGTCCTTAAAACAGCTGATCAAGGAGGGGCTGGGCGGTATTGTGGGAAAGATCACCTCAGCGCCGGCAAAGCATCTTTCTGTGCTCTGCAACCAGATGGTGAATTTTCTTGGCATTATGCAGAATGAATGGGCGGGGGCGCAGGCATTTTCTTCCTTTGATACTTACCTTGCCCCTTTTGTGAAGGCGGATAATCTCTCTTATCCGGAAGTCAAGAAATGCATTGAATCCTTTATCTACGGAGTCAACACGCCGAGCCGCTGGGGAACGCAGGCGCCTTTTAGCAATATCACACTGGACTGGACGGTTCCGGGGGATCTTGCCAATCTTCCTGCGATTGTGGGCGGCGAGGAGATGGATTTCACCTACGGCGACTGCAAGGCGGAGATGGACATGGTCAACAAGGCGTTTATCGAGACCATGATCGAGGGCGATGCCAACGGCAGGGGATTCCAGTATCCGATACCGACATATTCCATAACACGTGATTTTGACTGGTCAGACACAGAAAACAATCGGTTGTTATTTGAGATGACTGCCAAGTATGGAACACCGTATTTCTCGAATTATATCAATTCTGACATGGAGCCTTCCGATGTCCGCAGTATGTGCTGCAGACTGCGCCTGGACCTGCGGGAGCTGCGCAAAAAAACAGGTGGTTTTTTTGGCTCGGGGGAGAGCACAGGAAGCGTGGGAGTTGTCACGATCAATCTGCCGCGCATTGCGTATCTTGCATCGGACGAGGCGGATTTTTACAGGCGGCTTGATCGTCTGATGGACATCAGTGCGCGCTCGCTTAAAATCAAGCGGAATGTGATATCAAGGCTGCTGGAGGAGGGTCTATATCCCTATACGAAACGATATCTTGGCAAATTTGACAATCACTTCTCGACGATCGGATTGATCGGCATGAACGAGGCGGGACTCAATGCGAAGTGGCTCAGGGCGGATCTCTCCCACAGAGAAGTGCAACAGTTCGCGAAGGATGTGCTGAACCATATGAGGGAGCGCCTGTCCGACTACCAGGAGCAGTATGGCGATCTGTATAACCTTGAGGCGACGCCGGCGGAGAGCACGACCTACAGACTGGCAAAGCATGATAAGGAGAAGTGGAGTGATATCATCACGGCAGGGCACGAGGGAGACAGGCCTTATTACACGAACTCATCGCACTTGCCGGTCGACTACACGACGGACATTTTTGATGCGCTTGATATACAGGACGAGCTTCAGACACTCTACACATCAGGAACCGTATTTCATGCTTTCCTGGGAGAAAAACTTCCAGACTGGAAAGCGGCGGCCAATTTGGTTCGTACGATTGCAGAGAATTACAAGCTGCCATACTATACGATGTCGCCGACCTATTCCATCTGCAGTGAGCATGGCTATCTGACAGGGGAGCAGAAAGTATGTCCAAAGTGTGGGAAGACGACAGAGGTCTACAGCCGTATTACGGGTTATTATAGACCAGTACAGAACTGGAATGACGGAAAACTACAGGAATATCAGAACCGCACAGAGTACAGAATGGGAAACAATATCAGAAGAGTCAGCAGGCTTGGCGGTGTTAGACAGGCGGAGCAGATACCGGAATATGTTGGAAAGAGCAATACGTATCTGTTCACGACAAAGACCTGTCCAAACTGCTCCTTGGCAAAGCAATACCTGCAGAATGTGGACTATACGATTGTCGATGCGGAGGAAAATATGGAGCTTGCAGTCAGGTACGGAGTGCGGCAGGCGCCGACTCTTGTAATTGTAGCTGGACAATCACAGCAGAAGTATGTTAATGTATCTAATATAAGGAAGTATGCGGAACTGTTGCAGCAAAATAAAGTAGTATGACAGTTGCGATGAGCGGCTTCCAGCCGTGAACAATAACGAATAATTATGGAGGTAGCACATGATTGACAGGCTTATAGAGAAGATCCGGAAAACGGGAGCGCCGATTGTGGTAGGACTTGATCCGACGTTAAAGTTTGTGCCTGACCATATTAAGAAGGCAGCTTTTGAGGAGAAGGGCGAGACCCTGGAGGGCGCAGCGGAGGCAATCTGGCTTTTTAACAAGGCGATTGTTGACAAAACATATGATTTGATTCCGGCAGTCAAACCACAGATTGCCATGTATGAGCAGTTTGGAATACCGGGACTGATTGTTTTTCAGAAGACAGTTGACTACTGCAGGGAAAAAGGCCTTGTGGTGATTGGCGATGTCAAGAGAGGGGACATCGGATCGACCTCGGCGGCATATGCAGCGGCGCATCTTGGCAAAGTGCAGGTGGGCGGCAGTCTGTGCGCAGGCTTTGACGAGGATTTTGTGACGGTCAATCCGTATCTTGGTTCGGATGGCGTTCAGCCTTTTATTGATGTATGCAAGGAGGAAAAGAAGGGGATTTTTATCTTGGTAAAGACTTCCAATCCGAGCAGCGGCGAGTTTCAGGATCAGCTGGTGCAGACTGGCATTACGGCTGGTGCGGCGGGTAAAGGCGCCGGAGGAATCACGTTTTCGGACAGGCCGCTCTACGAAGTGGTCGGCGCGAAAGTTGCCGAGTGGAGCCAGCAGCTCATGGGTGAGAATGGTTACAGCGATATCGGCGCAGTGGTGGGAGCTACGTATCCGGAACAGGGCAAGGTGCTTCGCAAGGTGATGCCCAAATCGTTTATCCTTGTGCCAGGCTACGGCGCGCAGGGCGGAACCGGAAAAGACCTGATCCACTTCTTTGACGAGAACCGTCTCGGCGCGATTGTCAATTCTTCACGGGGAATTATTGCGGCATATCAGAGCGAGAAGTACAGTAAGTTCGGTTCTGTAAACTTTGCGGATGCTTCCAGGCAGGCAGTGATCGACATGATCACAGATATCGACCAAGCATTTGCGTGTGCCGGCAGATAGGGAATTGGAGAATTGATATAAGATGCGGAGGTAAAGGGGAAGATGGAACAATATAAGAAGGAATTTATTGAGTTTATGGTTGACAGCAATGTGCTGAAATTCGGCGAGTTCACGCTGAAAAGCGGAAGGAAATCTCCGTTTTTCATGAATGCAGGGGCATATGTCACAGGTTCGCAGCTCAGAAAGCTTGGCGGGTATTACGCGAAGGCAATCTATGACAACTATGGGACAGACTTTGATGTGCTTTTTGGACCGGCATATAAGGGAATTCCACTTTCTGTGGCGACAGCGATGGCATTTAGTGAGCTGTATCATACGGAGATCCGATACTGTTCCAACAGAAAAGAGATAAAGGACCATGGCGATGTGGGAATCCTTCTTGGAAGTGACTTGAACGACGGCGACAGGGTAGTGATCATAGAGGATGTCACAACCTCAGGAAAGTCGATCGAGGAGACGTTTCCGATTCTAAAGGCGCAGGCCAATGTGGATATTGTGGGACTGATGGTGAGCCTGAACCGGCAGGAGCGCGGTAAAACACAACAGAATGCACTTGCAGAGATCCGTGAGATCTATGGGATCGAGACCGGGGCGATCGTCACGATGGAAGAGGTTGTAGAGTATTTGTATAATAAGCCGTATCATGGCAGGGTGCTCATTGACGATCAGATGAAAAGTGCGATTGATGCGTACTATGCTCAGTATGGAGCAAAATAGAGACTCTGATAATGATTGAATTTTGAAATGGAGGACCGGAATGGAAGAGAAAGTATATAAGGCAATGGGACGTGCGGGCGCTCTCTCAATCGTGTTGGGAGTCGTATCCATTGTTGTGGGAATGACGAGCGGAATAATGCTTTTGATCAGCGGCGGCAGACTTCTGGTAAATAAGTCAAAGATATTATTTTAGCATGTGAGGTGGGCATTTCAGACGGAATGCCCATTTCCATGAAAATTTTTCTGCGGAATAAAGATTCCGTATGCGTATACGCAGGACGTGGGGAGTGAAAATGTTTCATTTTTTTGGCAGGGAAGGGTATATTTTTACAGATAAGAAAAATCCTAAGTGGGGGATCATGTCAACGATACTGGGAGTGATCGCAGGCGTTTCAATCGGCCTGGCGATTCATCAGACTTACCTGAATAAAGGAGCTGCGCTCATGCAGTATGGCGCAGTGGTGCTTCTTTCCATGGCGTACGCTGTGGCGGGACTGGTCCTGGGGATACGTTCATTGATGGAGAAAGATATTTTTCGAATTTTTCCGGTTATTGGCATTTTTTTGAATGTACTTACGGTGATAGCTAGTGGTTTCATATTATATTTAGGAGTGATTTGAGATGGAAGTATTAAGAGAACGCTATGAACTCTCCTGTGGCAGAATCAGGGAAATTGCAGCAGCACAGGAAGTGGCAGAGGATTACAGGGATTATTTTAAGAAGGTGGCAGAGTTTATCCTGCTGGTGACAGATTCTTGTGACAATAGAGGAAAGATTACAGAGTTAGAGGAGCTGCGAAAGGAAAACAGGGCATTGTATGCGGATATTCTGGATGCGCACTATGCAAAAAGTTATGCCAACCCAGCTTATGCCTGTGGAAAGTATGGACTTGATATGGGCAGGCTGCTGGCTTTTTTGTATACAGAGATCAGGGCGATGATACCCTATGCTTTTGAGCAGGCCTTAGAGGATCTGGTGATCCGCATGGAGCTTTTTGTGGAGATTTACAATGCATTCGCCTACACACAGTCTGAGGCAGAACTTCTCACCCTGCCTGAGAAAGCGGCAATTCCCAACACAAATGATATCAGGGATACACTCTACTGGTTTGTGAGCGATTATTCTGAGACGGCATCTGCCAACAGGGTGCGCAGCCTGGTTGATGCTGACTGTGACTTTGCAGTCCGGATTGTGGAGGAAAGCGATCTCAATGATCTGCGCTATCTGTACCGCTATGGCGAATATGTGTCACCGGATGTGGAGAAGATGGCACAGTACCTGGGTTCCCTGCCGGATGAGCGCATCCAGCTGATGGCGGACACATACACAGAGGGCTATCGTATGGGATTTGAGAAGGCCCATATCGATCTTGGAAAAAAGAAGACGGTAGATATTCATTATATGCTTGGCTTTGAGCGCGTAGTGAGGGCGGCGATCGCAAATTTTGCGAAGATAGGGTTACAACCGACGATCTATCGCTGTGAGAATCATATATTCAGTAAGGCTGTCGTGCGCAAGAAGGGATATTTCGGTGCAGATGCCAACAAGCAGTACTTGTATGACCATAAAGATGACATTGCGCTGTTTCTTGACAAAAAGCTTGTAAACAGAAAACTCGAGGTGCTCAGGCTTGCCTACGAGGCGGTGAAGGAAAAAGCGGCAGTGTATGCGGGACCAGCGGTCATCGAAGTGTTTGGGGAGCTTCCGTTTGCGCCAGTGTCCAAGGATGAGGCATGCTGTCTGGATGCGGGGCAGCAAAAACTTTCAGCGGAATTTAAGGGTGCATCACAGAACATTATCTGCAGTTACATCAATGAGGAGGAGAGAAGTTTCACGATCATCGCGTTTCCAGTTCCGAGTATCGGGGAGCGTTTTGCGGAGATCTTTGATGAGACGATCAAACTCAATACGCTGGATTACGAGACTTACAGGCGTATCCAGGCGACAATCATTGACACGCTGAACAAGGCAGCGTATGTGGAGATCAAAGGGATGAACGGCAACAAGACGGATCTTCGTGTGGCGCTCTATCCGATATCGGATCCCGGGAAGGAGACGATTTTTGAGAACTGCGTCGCAGATGTCAACATTCCTGTCGGCGAAGTGTTTACCTCGCCGGTGCTTGAGGGAACGGACGGAAAGCTCCATGTCAGCCGTGTGTTCTTGAATGAACTCGAGTATCACAATCTGGAGATCGATTTTAAGGATGGAATGATCGCGGATTACACCTGTACGAATTTTGACAGCGAGGAGAAAAATAAGGCTTACATCAAGGCGAATGTCCTATACCATTATGATTCGCTTCCGATGGGAGAGTTTGCAATTGGTACGAACACAACGGCATATATGACGGCAAAGAAGTATGATATCGCAAACCTGTTTCCGATTCTGATCGCAGAGAAGACCGGTCCGCATTTCGCAGTTGGCGACACCTGCTTTGCAAGGAGCGAGGAGGTCCGGATCTATAATGAGGATGGAAAGGAAATTGTGGCAAAGGACAATTCCGTCTCACTTCAGAGAAAGACAGATCCCTCGAAGGCATATTTTGCCTGCCACACGGATATTACGATACCGTATGACGAGTTAGGATCCATCATTGCGTACAGTAAGGCGGGGGATGCGTACCCGATCATTGAAAAGGGAAGGTTTGTGCTGGCAGGAACAGAGGAGCTGAATGAGCCCTTTGACCGTTGAGAAAGATGAAATTTGTTAAAAAATTGAATAATTTGTTGACGTATGAAGGTATTGTTTGTAAACTATAAGAGATTGGACTTTAAAGTGAAGAAATATATTGGAGGTTGGTTATGGCTCAGGTTGGAATTGTGATGGGTTCTGACTCGGATCTGCCTATCATGGCAAAGGCAGCAGAACTATTGGAGGAACTCGGCGTTTCCTATGAGATGAAGATTATCTCAGCGCACAGGGAGCCGGATGTGTTTTTTGAGTATGCGAAGACTGCGGAGGAGAAAGGGTTTAAGGTGATCATTGCAGGAGCGGGAATGGCAGCCCATCTGCCGGGAATGTGTGCTGCGATCTTTCCGATGCCGGTCATTGGCGTCCCAATGCACACGACATCACTTGGCGGACGCGACTCGTTGTATTCCATTGTGCAGATGCCATCGGGCATTCCCGTAGCGACAGTGGCGATCAACGGCGGTGCAAATGCCGGACTGCTTGCGGCGAAGATTCTTGCAACATCGGACAGCGGTCTGCTCGCAAAGCTGAAGGATTATTCCGCAAAGCTCAGGGAGCAGGTCGTGGCAAAAGACACAAGGCTGCAGGAGATCGGATATCAGGAATATCTTAAGAAATAGCGTTGTATTATAGATTGTTACAACTGTTAATGTATTGGGGGGAAATTTATGGATTACAAGAACGCGGGTGTTGATATTGAAGCCGGATATCAGTCAGTGGAACTGATGAAAAAATATGTGAGGGAGACGATGCGGCCGGAAGTGCTTGGAGGGATTGGCGGTTTCTCAGGAGCATTCTCTATGGAGAAGTTCAAGAATATGGAGAAACCAACGCTGGTCTCGGGCACAGACGGCGTTGGAACCAAGATTAAGCTGGCATTTCTGATGGATCAGCATGATACAGTCGGTATTGACTGTGTGGCAATGTGCGTCAATGACATTGCCTGTGCGGGCGGTGAGCCATTGTTTTTCCTTGATTACATTGCCTGCGGAAAGAACGAGCCGACCAAGATTGCAACGATCGTAAAAGGTGTGGCTGAGGGCTGTAAGCAGTGCGGCGCCGCGTTGATCGGCGGTGAGACTGCGGAGCATCCAGGGCTGATGCCGGAGGATGAATATGACCTTGCAGGATTTGTGGTAGGCGTGGTCGATGAGAAGGATCTGATTACAGGCGCCAGCCTTAAGGCCGGTGATGTGCTGATTGGCATCGCGTCGAGCGGTGTGCACAGCAACGGCTTTTCCCTGGTCAGGAAGGTATTTGAGATGACAAAGGAGAGTCTGAATACATACTATGAGGAGCTGGGAAAAACGCTCGGCGAGACATTGATCCAGCCAACGATCATCTATGTAAAAGCGTTAAAGAGTGTCAGGGACAGCGGCGTTACGATCAAGGCATGCAGCCATATCACAGGCGGTGGGTTTTATGAAAATGTGCCGAGGATGCTTCATGACGGTGTACAGGCCGTGATCAAAAAAGACAGTTATGAGGTTCCTGCAATCTTTAAACTGCTGCAGAAAAAGGGCAGTATTGATGAACATGTGATGTACAATACATACAACATGGGTATCGGTATGGTTGTGGCAGTTGACTCCGCTGATGTGGACAGGGCGATGGAGGCCATCAGGGCAGCTGGTGAGACCTGCTATGTGATTGGTGAGATCAGGGATGGCGAAAAGGGAGTAACGATATGCTGAGAGTGTGCGTGTGTGTATCTGGCGGCGGGACCAATCTTCAGGCGATCATGGATGCCATGGATGCAGGAAAAATAACAAATACACAGATTGTGAGGGTGATCAGCAACAATAAGGGCGCCTATGCGCTGGAACGGGCAAAGAATAAGGGAATTGACGCGGCTGTCGTATCCCCGAAGGATTTTGCGGACAGGGATCTTTTTAACGAGGCGTTTTTGCGCTGCGTGGATGAGGCGGGTCCGGATCTGATCGTGCTGGCAGGTTTTTTAGTAGTGCTTCCGCCGATGATGATCAAAAAGTACGAAAGGCGTATTATCAATATCCATCCGGCACTGATCCCTTCCTTTTGCGGGAAGGGCTATTATGGGTTGAAGGTGCATGAGGCAGTTTTGGCACGCGGTGTAAAGATTACAGGTGCTACCGTGCATTTTGTGGATGAGGGGACGGACACAGGCCCGATCATCCTGCAGAAAGCGGTGGAGGTATTGCCGGACGATACGCCCCAGGTGCTCCAGCAGCGTGTCATGGAGCAGGCGGAATGGGTGATCCTGCCGCAGGCGATCAATATGATAGCAAATGGGAAGATTTAAAGAAAGGATACAGGAGAGCAGCATGAAAGTTTTAATCGTAGGAAGCGGCGGACGGGAACATGCGATTGCCACCAGCGTTGCAAAGAGCCCGAAAGTTGATAAAATCTATTGTGCTCCCGGAAACGCAGGAATTGGACAGATCGCGGAGTGTGTGTCGATCGGTGCCATGGAGTTTGACAGGCTCGCGGCCTTTGCAAAGGAGAAGCAGATTGACCTTACCATCATTGGTATGGATGATCCACTGGTAGGCGGTATCGTTGACGTGTTTGAGGCAAATGGACTCCGGGTATTTGGACCGCGGAAGAATGCGGCGATTCTCGAGGGCTCTAAGGCGTTTTCCAAGGATTTGATGAAGAAATATAACATACCGACGGCGGCGTATGAGAACTTCGACGACGCAGATAAGGCGTTCGCGTATCTGGAAACAGCGTGTTTCCCGATTGTGCTGAAAGCGGATGGTCTGGCACTTGGAAAAGGAGTGCTCATCTGTAATACATTGGAGGAGGCAAGAGCAGGCGTGCGTTCGATCATGCTGGACAAGCAGTTCGGAACAGCGGGAAACCGCATGGTGATCGAAGAGTTTATGACAGGGCGTGAAGTGTCTGTATTGTCCTATGTAGATGGTAAGACGATCAAGACAATGACTTCCGCGCAGGATCACAAGCGCGCAAAGGATGGAGACCAGGGGTTGAACACTGGCGGGATGGGAACCTTTTCACCGAGTCCGTTTTATACAGACGAGGTGGATGCGTTCTGCAGAGAGCATATTTATCAGAGAACAGTCGATGCGATGGCAGCAGAGGGGAGAGCATTCAAAGGAATTATTTTCTTCGGACTGATGCTGACGCCCAAGGGTCCAAAAGTTTTGGAATACAATGCAAGGTTTGGCGATCCTGAGGCACAGGTCGTGCTTCCGCGTATGAAGAATGATATTATTGATGTCATGGAGGCGTGCATTGACGGTAGACTGGACACGATCGACCTTCAGTTTGAGGACAATGCGGCAGTCTGCGTCGTGCTTGCGAGTGACGGCTATCCGGTCAAATATGATAAGGGACTTGAGATCAGGGGACTTGAGAACTTTGATGGCAAGGATGGTTATTATTGTTTTCATGCAGGGACAAGGCTGGATGAGAACGGGAAATTTGTCACAAACGGAGGACGCGTGCTGGGTGTGACTGCAAAGGGGGCAGACCTTAAGGAAGCCCGGGCAAATGCCTATGCGGCAACAGAGTGGATTGACTTTGATAATAAATATATGCGCCATGACATTGGAAAAGCGATTGATGAGGCGTGACAGGAGTAAAAATTATGAAAGAAAACAAAAGAAACGGGATAAAGCACATACTGGCATTGATGCTGTTCTGTATGGTGCTGAGTATTGGCATGGTGAGTCTTGCGGATGTAAAGGGAACCGTGATCGCAAAGAGCGCGGTGATCAGAGCCGCGGCTGATGCCAACAGCGAGAGACTTGCAAGTTTACCATCGGGAAAAGTAATTGATATCATTGGAAAGACAACAGGGACAGATAATAAGACCTGGTATCAGGTTTATGTAAATTCGGACACAAAAGGTTATATCAGGGGGGATCTGATCCAAGTGCCCAATGGAGCGGACATACCGACAGTTGACGGCGGTGCGGCCGCGCCGGCACAGTCTGCCGATGTGCCGGCGACTACGCCAACCTCGGTAGATGCCAGACAGGTTTCTGTCATAAGCAATAATACCAATATCAGGCAGGAGGCTTCTACCAATTCTCCATCGAGAGCTAAGGTAAACCGCGGAAATGTGTTGACAGTGGTCGGTGAAGCTACAGGTACAGATGGCAAGAAGTGGTATCAGGTATCCTTTATGTATGGTACTGAGGAAAAAACAGGTTATATCCGATCTGATCTGGTGACGGACAATGATCCAGCGACATCGCAGATCACAGGGGAGGAAAATCCGGGAGAAGGACAGCCGGCGGAGACGGATGTCCCAGAAGAACAGCCGCCGCAGGAAGAGCCGCCAGCAGAGACAAATCAGGCGGAAAACAATGTTTTTACGCCGATGGATGTGGATGAGACTCCCTATATCATGCCGGGATTTAAGCTGGTGACACTTGGCAATGGAGATGACGGTCAGGGATGCAAGGGATATATGAACGGAGATTTCTATATTTTCTATGCGCAGAATTCAAACGGGGAACAGGGCTGGTATCTGTTTGATTTTAAGGAGCAGGTCTACCAGAGATATGTTTATACTGCAGACGGGGTTACCGTGCCGAAAGGAGGCATTGACTCTGTAGGGTTGGTTCCGGTGATCGTGCTTGTCGTTATCATCGTGATATTGGTAGCAGTGATAGGGTTGCTGCTGATCAAGCTCAAAGGGCAGAATGGTTCCCGTAAGAGATATGATGGCTATGACGAGGACGATGAGGATGATCAGGACGATGATGATATAGAGGACCTGGAAGATCTCGAGGACGATGAGGAACCACAACCGGTAAGGCGCTCGCAGGGACCACAGCCGATAAGGCGTCCGCAGGGCGGCTCTAACAATCCAAACCAGGGCCAGCCGCCAAGGCGTCCACAAGGGCAGCAGCCGCCAAGATATCAGCAGAGCCAGCAGCCGCCGAGACGTCCGCCACAGGGAGGGTCTTCCAATAGCAATGGATCGGGCGCGCAGCCTCCAAGACGTCCACAGGGCGGCAATCCTGCCAACAACGGCAGTGCGAGACCGCAGGGAGGACAGCCGCCGAGGCGCCCGCAAGGGAACGCGAATGGGCAGCCACCGAGACGTCCGCAGCCGCAGAATGAAAGAATCCCAAATGAAAAGGGACATAAGGCAAAAAACCTCTTAGACGATGATATGGATTTTATGGATATAGAATAAAAGAACGAAAGAACTTGTCTGATTGCAGGAATCAGACAGGTTTTTTGCCTTTTTCTAAAAAAATGATAACTTCCCTTGTATACACAAGTTTATTGTGCTACAATCTATATAACAGCCGATAAATGGAAGGAGCGTAGAGGTGAATGTATATAGAGATTGATTTTAACAGTGATGAAGCCCTTTATCTACAGCTGCGCAACCAGATCATCATCGGGATAGCTACGTCGCAGTTTCAGGAGGGAGATACGCTTCCTTCTGTGAGACAGCTTGCGGAAACGATTGGCATCAATATGCATACAGTCAATAAGGCATATTCTGTGTTAAAGCAGGAAGGTTTTGTGAAGGTGGACCGAAGAAAAGGCGCAGTGATCGCAATTGATATTGACAAGATTCAGGCGAAAGAGGACTTGAAACGCGATATGCAGGTCCTTCTGGCAAAAAGTAGTTGTAAACAGATCTCAAGGGAAGAAGTCCATGCGTTGATCGATGAGATTTACGAGGGATATGAAGACTGAAATTAGAATGTTTGAATGGAAAGAAATAAGGAATGAACATGGAGGCACAGAAACATGCAGCAGTTTACAGATAAAGCCAAGGCAGCATTGCAGAAGGCTGCCAAAGCCGCAAAGGATTTGCATCAGAGCTATATTGGGAGCGAACATATTCTTGTGGGACTTGTAAAAGAAAAATCAGGTGTCGCAGCCAGAGTTCTTGCCGAGAGTGGCGTGGATGAGGTACAGCTCATCAGCATGATCAAGGAATTGATCGCGCCAGAAGGAAATGTCGCACTGATGGAGCGGGATGGGTACTCCCCGAGAGCAGCGAAGATTCTCGAGGATAGTCATGTGCTGGCAGAGAAGTACAAGAGCCAGCTGACTGGAACAGAGCATATTCTGCTTGCAATCCTGCGAGAGGGCGAAAATGTGGGGCTAAGACTCCTGAATACAATCGGTATCAATGTGCAGAAATTGTATATGGATACATTGATTGCTATGGGTGAGGATATCAACCAGCATAAGGATGACCTGAATAAAAACAGGAATAAAAAGAAAAATTATGGTACGACGCAGACATTGAATCAGTACAGCAGGGATCTGACTTATCTGGCAAAAGAAGGAAAACTGGATCCAGTGGTGGGCAGGGAGACCGAGATTATGCGCGTTGTACAGATTTTATCACGGCGAACCAAGAACAATCCCTGCCTGATCGGTGAGCCGGGCGTTGGCAAGACGGCCATCGCGGAAGGGCTGGCGCTCCGGATCGTAAACGGAGATGTTCCAGATACGGTTAAGAACAAGCGTGTTGTGACACTTGACCTTGCCGGGATGGTGGCTGGTTCGAAATACCGTGGAGAGTTCGAGGAGCGTATCAAGAGAGTCATCCGGGAAGTGATCGAGGCGGGGAATATTTACCTGTTCCTTGATGAGATTCATACGTTGATCGGTGCTGGCGGCGCAGAGGGGGCAATCGATGCGTCCAACATCCTCAAGCCATCCCTTTCAAGAGGTGAGATCCAGCTGATCGGTGCCACGACAATCGCAGAATATCGTAAGTATATCGAAAAAGATGCGGCACTTGAGCGGCGTTTCCAGCCAGTGATGGTGGAGGAGCCAAATGAGAGTGAGGCCGTGGAGATACTGAATGGAGTGGCATATAAGTATGAAGAGCACCATAATGTGACCATCACACAGGAGGCGATCGAGGCAGCGGTAAAGCTGTCAGACCGGTATATCAATGATCGAAATCTTCCCGACAAGGCAATCGATTTGATCGATGAGGCCTCTGCGGCAATCCGTCTCAAAAATATGAATGTTCCAGACAGTTTCAAGGAAATGACAGAACAGATCAAGAAATATGATCTTCAGATAGAGCGCTCGATCAGAATGGAAGCATACACACAGGCAGCGGAACTTCGAAAGGCGCAGGATGAACTGATCAAGAAATATGACAAAGCTGTTCTCAAGTATGAGAAGAATCAGGAAGCAAGGAATCTCGTTGTGACAGAGAACGATATCGCGGAGGTGGTGGCAAACTGGACAAAGATACCAGTCAAGAAGCTGACGCAGAAGGAGAGTGAGCGGCTGCTGAAGCTCGAATCCATCCTTCACAAGCGCGTCATTGGTCAGGAGGAGGCTGTCACTGCGGTAGCGCAGACGATGAAACGCGGGCGCGTAGGGTTGCAGGATCCCAACAGACCGATTGGTTCTTTCCTGTTTTTGGGACCGACCGGTGTGGGAAAGACAGAACTTTCCAAGGCGCTTGCTGAGGCGATGTTTGGATCAGAGAATGCCCTGATCCGCGTTGATATGTCAGAGTATATGGAGTCGCATTCTGTCTCTAAGATGGTAGGTTCCCCTCCAGGATACGTGGGTTTTGAGGAGGGCGGACAGCTTAGCGAGAAGGTGCGCAGGTCACCGTATTCGGTGGTGCTGTTTGACGAGATCGAGAAGGCGCATCCGGATGTGTTTAACATTCTACTCCAGGTGCTTGATGACGGCCACATTACGGATTCTAAGGGCAGAAAGGTAAGTTTTAAGAATACGATCCTGATTATGACTTCCAATGCGGGAGCGCAGCGGATCGTCGATCCGAAAAATCTTGGATTTGCCGCTAAGAGAGATGCAGAAGCCGATTACAATAAAATGAAATCAGGTGTTATGGAAGAAGTGAAACGTCTGTTCAAACCGGAGTTTATCAACCGTATCGACGAGATCATGGTATTTCATCCGCTGACGGAACAGGATATGAAGCAGATCGTCACGCTGCTGTCCAGAAATCTCTGTGAACGCTGCAGGACACAGATGGACATTGACCTGTCATTTACAAACACTCTGAAGGAATATCTGGTGAAGAACTATTCTGATCCGAAGATGGGCGCGAGACCACTCAAACGTGCGATTCAGAATGTAGTGGAGAATGAACTTGCCACAGCGATACTGGAAGGCAGGGTTCAGAGGGGAGACACCGTGACTGCAGGAGTGCGCGGCGACAAGGTGACATTTACAGTAAAAGAATCGAGAGAAGAGGATGCCTGATCAGAAAAATATCTAAAAATTTTGTGGAAAAAGGTTAAAATATAGTATATGATTATAGTGTAAACAATAATTCTAATAAAATTTAGGAGGACAAATGAAATGGCAGTAGTTGAGGAATTGCTACGTTCCGAGAGTAACGGAAATATCAGCTTCGGGAATCACAGGCTGGCGGCAAAGGCAAAGCTTGAGGATTATGAGCACGCTGGGGATCTGTACAAGGTAAAAACCTTCCAGGAGATAACCAAGCTGGAAAAAAACGGTTTGTTTTTGTATGAATCGGTTCCGGGTACTTCCGTGCACAATTTTTGCGAGAGCGAAGACGGCATATCTTTTACGGTAGAGGGAAGCCAGGACGCACAGATTACAGTAGGCGTAGCGGATGATTCCGAGTATGAGGTGATCGTAGCCGGGGAGAGCGCAGGCGTGATGAAGACGAATCTTTCCGGGAAGCTCAGTATCAGTGTAGAGCTTGAGGGTTCCGGCGAAGTTGAAGTAAAACTGGTTAAAAAATAGTTTATGGGATAGAATAATCGATGGATTCGGATACCTCCTCATTTGAGGAGGTATCTTTATGAAAAAAGAGGAGATATTCATGGCAAAAAAGAATGCAACTGTATTTTTCTGTCAGGAGTGCGGATATGAGTCCTCCAAGTGGATGGGACAGTGCCCTGCCTGCAAAAAGTGGAACACCTTTGTGGAGGAGAAAGTTAATGTGACTGGCAGCGGCATGGGCGGAAGTTCCAAGATTACGTTATTTCGGGAGGCGGCAAAGCCGGTCAGGATTGGTTCCATATCCATGAGGGATGAGGAACGGGTAAATACTGGCATCGCAGAGCTTGACCGGGTACTTGGAGGAGGAATCATGCATGGCTCCCTGACGCTGGTGGGAGGCGATCCTGGGATTGGGAAGTCCACGCTTTTGTTGCAGATGTGCAGATTGTTGGCAAATGCGGGCAGAAAAGTTTTGTATATATCGGGAGAGGAGTCATTAAAACAGATCAAGCTCAGGGCGAACCGGATTGGTTCGTTTCAGGATACGATGCTGCTTCTGTGTGAGACAAATCTTGGGATCGTGGAGGAGACGATACGCCACACGGAACCAGAGATTGTTGTGATTGACTCAATTCAGACAATGTATCAGGAGTCTGTCACCTCGGCGCCGGGAAGCGTGTCCCAGGTGAGGGAGGCAACCAATGTTTTTTTGCAGCTCGCAAAGGGAATGGGGACTTCGATATTTATCGTCGGTCACGTGACAAAGGAGGGAACTGTTGCAGGACCACGCGTTCTGGAACACATGGTTGACACTGTGTTGTACTTTGAGGGGGACAGATATGCTTCTTACAGGATTTTGCGGGGAGTCAAGAACCGTTTTGGTTCCACCAATGAGATTGGTGTATTTGAGATGCGCAAGGAAGGGCTCATCGAGGTAGAAAATCCGTCGGAATATATGTTGAGTGGGAAACCAGTGGGAGCCAGCGGTTCTGTGGTGGTCTGCTCTGTGGAAGGCACTAGGCCGATTTTAATAGAAATACAGGCTCTTGTGTGCAGGACAAATTTCGGAATACCAAGACGTCAGACAACAGGAACTGATTTTAACAGGGTTAATCTCCTGATGGCGGTGCTGGAGAAACGTCTGGGCATGCAGATTGGGGATTGTGACGCCTATGTGAACATAGCAGGAGGTATGAAAATCAACGAGCCGGCGATCGATCTGGGATTGATCATGGCGATCGTGTCCAGTTTTAAAAACCGTGCGGTCGATGAGCGGACGATCGTGTTCGGCGAGGTGGGACTGAGTGGCGAAGTGCGCGCTGTGAGCATGGCACAGCAGCGGGTGCAGGAGGCGAAAAAGCTCGGGTATGAGACTGTGATCATGCCAAGAGTCAATCTGGAAGGGATGGATCAGATCGATGGTATCAAAATTGTCGGCGTCGGCGGCATCGGAGAGGCAATCGATGTCATTTAGAGCACCTGAAATGATCTGTGAGGAGGATAAAAATGGAACGTATGAACGAAACGATCAATGAACTGATGGAATTTCTGGACAGTAGCCCGACAAGTTACCACGCGGTAGAAAATATGAGAAATGTACTGTCGCAGGAAGGTTTTACCGCGCTTTCCGAGAAAAAACTATGGCCGCTGGAAAAAGGGAAAAGTTATTTTGTGGTGCGAAATGATTCATCCATGATTGCATTTCGGGTACCAGAATGCGATGTCAGTGAGATAAAAGGGTATCATGTGTACGCAGCGCATTCGGATTCCCCCGCATTCAAGATTAAGGAAAATCCGGAAATCGAGAAGGAAGGGATCTATGTCAGTCTGAATACAGAGAAATATGGCGGGATGATCTTGTCCACATGGTTTGACAGACCACTCACAATTGCGGGAAGAGTCTGCATGGAAGAGGGGGGAGAGATCGTATCGCGGACAGTGCGGTTAAAAGACAATATCTGTATGATACCAAGTCTCGCGATTCATATGAACAGAGAGATGAACAATGGCGTGGCATTCAGCGCGCAGAATGATATGCTGCCGCTTCTGACCATGGTAGATCCAGATGACAGGGAAAAGCCGTCTAAGGGAATGCTGGATCAGATGCTCGCGGAAGTCATGCCACAGGCAGACGGCAAAATCCTGTCGTATGACCTGTATGTGGAAAACTGCGAGAAGGCCGTTCTGGCAGGGGCGAAGGATGAGTTTGTCATGGCACCGCGGTATGATGATCTCGCGTGTGTCTTTGCAGGATTAAAGGGGATTATGAATGGAAAATCAGAGCAGTATATCGATGTGCTTGCTGTATTTGATAACGAGGAAGTAGGAAGTCTCACGAGACAGGGTGCAGATTCCACCTTTTTTAGAGATACATTGGAAAATATTGCAGACGGGTTGGAAGTCAGCGCGAAGGTTCACCGTACCTGGAAGGCAAATAGCTTTATGCTCAGTGCCGACAATGGGCATGCATGTCATCCCAATCAGGGAGGAAAAGCAGATCCGACGAACCGTCCATATCTAAACAGGGGTGTTGTGCTGAAATACCACGGGGGACAGAAGTATGCGACGGATGCGTATTCTGCGGCATATGTCAGGAGGTTGTGCAGTGAGAATCATATCCCGCTTCAGACATACGCAAACCACTCAGATATACCAGGTGGTTCGACGCTGGGAAATCTTGCGATGGCGCAGGTATCCATGGCAGCAGCGGACATCGGACTGCCGCAGCTTGCCATGCACTCCGCATATGAGACTGGCGGAGCAAAGGATATCGCATACCTGATTCATCTTGCAGAGGTATTTTATGGCAACGAATAATTATGGATGATAACACCGTCCGTCTCAGTGACAGCTCCGTCAGAAATAGGATAAGTCGGTATCGCATTTCGATTTTGCTTTTCCGTGCGGCGGTCGTATTCGGTGTCACCCTCACGGAAAACGTTGACAGCAACAATTTCGCCGAGGCGGTTGCGCTCGATCGTGAGATCGACAGCGCCTTCCTGTTGTGACATATAGCGTCCGATCATCCTGTCAGAAAAAGTGCGTATGGTTTCGCCGTTGTATAGCAATAACAAGTTGTTTGCAGCATCTTTGCGTATAAGTCCCCATTTTTCGTATTCTGCGTAAAGCTCCTCGTCATTCAGGCACAGTGACATGTCAAGAACGAAAGCATTTTTTTCTACATGAAATTCGCTGGAAAGCCCGGCGATAATCTGTTCGTTCAGAATATCTGGATCGTTTGTGGTATCAGCGTGCATGATGCCGAAGATTACTGTTTCAGCCCGATCTTGTGCATTTTTGCCCAATGAGGCATCCCTTGTCAGACTGGCGCGCACACCCCAGCGGCAGCTGTCAGCAGAGCAGAATGGAGTGAGTTCAGGATAAAAGGGTGCCTGTCCGCCGGTGGCAAAGGCTACAGATCCGCTTAGCACGAGGCAGATGGAGAAGGCCAGCAGCAGGGCGGAAGCTTTCTGATAGTGCAGAATATTTTGGATACGCTTCTCAACCTCCGTTTTGGAAAAAGCACTGTAGAGCAGTGTAGGGCGGCTTCCGGAGATCGCCATGGCAAGCAGGCTGAACGCATAATTCTTTTTTGCCTCATCCGCATCGTCGTTGCAGTTATACAGATGTAGAACAGCTTCATCGCATGCCATTTCCAGGTCAGATGCCAGATACCTCGACATGATCCAGACCAAAGGGTTGAACCAGTGGATACAGAGCGTGATGAGCATGATGGTTTTCAACCAGTTGTCTTTCCGGCGGATATGCATGGTCTCATGACAGAGGATATGGCGCAGAAGCTCTGCGTTACTAAAATCCATCCGTGTGGGCAGGTAAATCCTGGGCGCGATCAGTCCGGACACCAGAGGAGAGGCGATCGTATCGTTTGTAAATACCAGAATATGTCCCATATCCATCTCGCGCAGAAGCGTGTTGATTGTCTCATTGTGCTCGACCAGGAGTGAATTTTTCAGATGCTTTGAATAGTTATATTTCTGTGTGAGCAGAATTCCCGCTGTGACAAGAATACCTATAAAGTAGATAAATAATACAATCGGTATATAGGAATTTTGCAGTCCATAATCAGAGTACGCGGCCTCGAAAGCTGTCTCCTCCGCGACTGCTTCCTGTATCCTATTCGTGGCTGTTTCGTCCTCAGCGGATGACGAAAATGTTACGTCCTGATAAGTCGTCTCTGTAGGAATGTCTTCTGCGATGGCAGTGCCTTGTGCAATATAAGGCATCTCTGTAGAGATGTCCTCCGTGATGGCAGTGTTTTGTGCAATAGCAGTATCGAAGGGATTGCCTTGGGCAAATGCAGGAACTTTCATACTCAGCGGGCTGCTTAGTGAAAACGGAACCAGCAGGCGCAGCAGTATCACACTCCATAGTATTGGAAAAACAAATTTCGGAAGCCTGTTCTTCAACAGACCACGCAGTATGAGGACAGTGGAAATCATAATACTTCCGTAGAAGACCATTAGGTAAAATGGCATATTCATTTTAAGATTGAGCATTGTATTCTCCTTTCTGATCTCAATGTGAATCTTTGATCATCTTTGTAAGTCTTGCGGCATCTTCCTCTGAAAGTCCCTGGTTTTTGAGAAAAGACGAGAAAAAGAGTTCGCTCGAACCACCAAACATCTTGTCGATCAATTGTTCTGTCTCGCTCTGTGCGACTTCATCGCGGCTCACAAGCGTTTTGCAGATAAATCCGGGCTCTTCTCGTTCGATGGCACCCTTTTCGATGCATTTCTTGATGACAGTGTAGGTCGTGTTTTTGTTCCAGCCAATGCGCTTTGAGAGTATTTCTACAATTTCCTTCGCAGATTTTGGCTCCTGTTCCCACAATACTTCCATGACCTTTAATTCGGAATCAAATAGTTTCATGGCGTCAGCCTCCTTTTAGAATATTTCAGACTATCAAAATAGTCTGATGTTGTAAGTAGACTATCATAATAGTCTGCATTTGTCAATACAAAATGCAGAAAAGTAAGAGAAAAGTAAGAGACATTTTAAAAGAAATTTAAAACAAGATCAATAACAGAGTAACAAAAAAATACCTATAAACCCTTTTAATAATAGATTTACAGGTATTTTTATAATAGCAGGGGCAGCAAGAATCGAACTCGCATTGACGGTTTTGGAGACCGTATACATATGCTTATAAAGTAAAGGATTAAGATCATTTTTTGCCTATTTGTGACAACTCTTGTGACAACTCTTGTATAAGCCTATTATTTAAAATTTTCATTTAACTTATTATAGCCTTTTAATAAAAAATTGTAAAGACATATATTAACAGTTTTTATAGAATAAAGCAAACATATATTTGCTTTCTGCTCAGACAAATAGCAATTTAGATAATATTACCTATATTAATATAGGTGGTGCAGACTTTACAAAACTTTATACTCCTAATACTCCATTCAGATTAGGAACACTTCCTGCAGGAAAGTATTTAATATTTTATTTCGCGAGATTTGTAGAGCCAGAAACAAAAGGGTTGGATTGTGGAATTTATAACGGAGTAGGAATGATTGAAGAAGCTAGTACTCCATCCGGCTAGAAATTGAAGTCTGGGACTACCTGTTCCGCACCATTGCGTCGTTAAAATTTCTAGACGATGCCACCGCATCGCCGTCGAAATTTTGCCTAGCACTGGCACGAAACATGCAGCCCCATACTCCAATTTCTAACTGGATGGAGTACTAGAGCAGTTTTAAATAATTCTTCTACTGTAACTTCAAATGGCTACATAAATTCAACGTCCGAAATAACTATAACATGCAGTGCTTTTTCCGATGGTATAGCAAACAGGGGATATGTTAGGGCATATGCAATTAGGTTAATTTAAGTTTAAACAATAGTTAAGTTATGGATATCTGACAAATACATAACATTAAAAACCACAATAGATTCTAATTCAGCTCCATAGTTGTTGTAAACAGAATAGTCCAATGCTTCATATCCCGTGGAATAGCTACGTATCTCAATTGTATTGGGATAGTTGCTACCTATCCCAACAATGCCGACAGCTATAAACCCTTGGATAATCGGTAGCTTAATACTTTTAGTTGCTGGGCTATTAGCTGCTAATACCTGTGTGCTGGTAACACGCAGAATTTTTACAGGCGCAAAATTGCTATATATCTGAGTAGAATACAAACATATATTCTTGCTAAATAGAAAGGCATATCGCCAATATGATACGCCTTGAATTAATTAAATTTTTATAAACTTATGCACTCATGAGTCGCTGATGAGTATGTTTTACATTTTCTCTATTAACCGAGCAATAAATCATGGTTGTGTCCAATTTTGTATGCCCAAGCAACTCTTTAACTTCTTCTAATGGTGCGCCTTTTCTAAGCACATTTGTAGCCATAGTGCGTCTAAATCTATGTGGGTGGCAATGTTCTACTCCAGCTGATTTTCCTAGATTTTTAATGATGTGTTCCAATCCAGCAACAGTCAATCTATTATATGGTTTTCTTGTGGTAACAAAAAGAGCTTCATTATTATCGATTCTACTGTTTAAATATTCTTTTAGGTGTAGAACAGCAGTAGCAGTCAGATATACTTCGCGTTCTTTATTTCCTTTACCAAAAACGATTACAGTTTTACCAGTAAAATCTACATCGTTTCGATTAAGTGCAATTAATTCACTTGCCCGGACACCAGTGCTATATAGAAACTCGATCAGAGCAATATCGCGTTCCTGTGTACACATACGTCTCAGTTTTTCTAATTCTTCGTCTGAGAAAGGTTTCTTGATTTTCTTCTCTGACTTTATCGGTTCTAATCCAATAGTAGGATTTTTGCTAATATATCCTTTGTTATTACACCATGTAAAAAAGCTACTAAATACTAATCTCATGTTATCCAAATATGTATTCGATACATTTCTTGTCTTTTGATATCTCGCAAGATATAAAAATAGATCATCTTCTGCTATTTTATCTAATGGTTTATTTAGATCCTGAAGCAGTTTGCTCAAATGCAATTGATACTGCTCCAATGTTCGTACAGACTTACCCTCTGTTTTTTTACGGACAAGAAAGAGCTGTAAATATTGTAAATAACTTTTTTCGATATCCATAATATCAGTACAACATTCTTCTAGTTCTTTATATTTTTGTAAAGATATACGTAAATCTGTATTAAGACATTTACATTGTTCCTGATTTAAATATTCCATTGCTCTTTGCAAAACCTCTGTTATAAATTTTTCATTCATAATAAATACCTCCGATTATTTGTTTGGATAATTTGTTCGATAAGTATTCATTCTCTAAATGAATAGATTTTTTACAAA
>DKVL01000112.1 GCA_002491195.1 Lachnospiraceae bacterium UBA7179 | reverse complement strand
TAGCCAAGCTGAGCCACACCCCGCCGCTCAATTTTCAATTTAATATTTCTCACAGCGACGAATATTATTATACATGTTTTTTATATGTATGTCAACACTTTTTTATCATTTTTCAAATATTTTTTCAATATTATTAAATTAATATATTCTATTCGACATATCTCAGTTCGAAGTTCGCTTCTCCGCGTTCATTTACTTCCATAATAATATAGGACGGCTTTCGGTTTTCCTGCCTTGGATAGGACAAACTTCCCGGATTAATGGCTATAATCTTTTCTGAAATGTCAATCACCGGTTTATGGGTATGCCCATACATCACGATATCTGCGCCCTGCACAATCGCTTCCTTTTTTAACATTTCATTTCCCATGTTGATATAATAATGGTGACCATGCGTTATCATAACACAATAGTTACCTATTTGTAAAGTCTTTTCTGAAGGTAAATTGGAAAAAAAATCATTATTTCCAGCAACCATCTCCACTGGACACCCCGCCGCCTCCTGAATCGTGTACTCGCTCCCCTCAATATCCCCAAGATGTATGAGCAGATCTATTTTCCCGACCTTCTGCAGCACTTTCAAAAAATTTTCGTTTTTTCTATGTGTGTCACTGACAATTAAAATTTTCATAATATTCCTCCATGCTGCCATCTGCCCACAGAATTTTATTCTGCCGCCTGTCTCAGTACTTTTTTCATCTCCTCTAACGCTTTTCCCCGATGGCTGATGCAGTTTTTCTCCTCCGGCGTAAGTTCTGCCGAGTACTTATCATACTCTGGTAAATAGAAAATCGGATCATAGCCAAAACCATACTTTCCGCGTTCCTCATAACCGATTCTTCCTTCAATCGTGGCTCTCGTGGTAAATTTTCTGCCATCGGGAAATACTGCGGCAATTGCACATACAAAACGGGCTGTGCGCTTCTCATCAGGAACACCCTCTAATCTCTGTATCAGATTAGCATTTTTGACTGCATATGGTGTGTCCTCTCCCATATACCTTGCGGAATAAATTCCCGGTTCCCTGTTCAGATAATCAATCTCTAGTCCGGAATCATCTGCAAGCACGATCGCCTGCACGCCGTCCTTTCTGAGTTTCTGCGCAATGGCCGATGCTTTGATCATGGCATTTTCCTCGAAAGTTTTTCCGTTTTCATCAATCTCCACAGCGACTCCGGCTTCTTTCATTGACTGTATTTCCAGTCCCAGATCGTCCAGGATCATCCGTATCTCTTTCATTTTATCGGCATTTCCTGTCGCAAAAATAATCTTATCTACTTTCATTTGTCTGCTCCTCCCTATCTCTGTTCCACGAATGTCTTTCAGGCGGGAACAGTTTCTAATTGGATTTTATGATATAGTTCTGTAAAACATCACCCATTGTTTTCTCCAGGGCATTCACGATCTTTTCATTGAGTCTATACTCATTTTCTACGCTTTCCATATCTTTCTGCGTCAAAGAAATCTGAATGACTGCAGACGGGACAGTCGCTTTCGATACCAGAACACAGCTGTCGTCCCCCTCCTCAAAACCACGCATCGCGATCTGCGCCGCCTCAAAAAATGCCTCCGCCATCACTACTGACAAGTGCGCGCTGTTATAATCCGGTATAAAATACGCTGTGTTACAGATCCCTGTCATATAGGATTGTTGTTCATTGTTCTGTTCCACCTGCACGCCAAGCACCATGTCTGCATGAATCTTATTCGCAAACAGGATCACATCCTCCTGCGAGTACTCCTCCTGCATATCGGACGCCATATAGAGTTTTATCCGATTGTCCGCCGCAAATTTGTCAATACTCTGCCTCCATTCTGGAAGTGCCAGACGATTGCGGTCTTCATAGGGAAGCCATACAACTGCAGATGCAGCATATTCGTCACTGATCCTCTGAAAATTCACCGTCACCGAACTGTTTCCTGTCACCAGCTCATACTCATACAGATCCCTGCAGTAAACCTCCACAACAACATCTTCATTCTGTCTGTAGACGCCCACTGCATCCATAATTGTCGAATCACTTACCAGTTCCACTCCATTCGGAACATTTGCAGAATATCCGGACAGTGTTATGACGTATTTATTCTGAATAAACTCTTCCCGAATACTGACATCCTCACTGGAAATTGGTTCCTGCAGCGGTATCACCAGACGCGCTTTTGCTTCATCCTTAAAAACAGTCCGCACATTCACCTTCGGTGCTGCAAGTTCATTCTCCTGCGCATTTACACTTTCCATCAAAATGCCAATACGGCTGCTCGCGTCAAAGAAACCCTCATTCACTTTAAAGCCCACCATCATCGCAATGGACACGACCGCAAAAATGACAGAACCAATCTGCATCGACCGATACAGACGATCTCTTTTTTCAGCGATGATCTGTGCAGCTTCTGCCCGCGTCAGTGCATAATCACTCTCAATATTTGTATCCTGACTTATTTCAACCACATTCTTGATCTGCATCATTCTTTCTATCCTTAACTGTCTGCCTGTTTTTTGGCGGACGCGGTCCCATAAACTGATAATAATATGTCTTCATCATACCATTATAAATCTTTCTATTCTTATCTGCCTTTCTGCCAATATCCCGCTGCGCATCCTCATAAGAAGTAATCAAATACAGTGACCAGGTATCAAGGCTCTTGAACCGCTCTCCCAATTTTCTGTAAAGCGGCGGTATGTTCGCCTTCTCCTCGAGCCGCTCACCATAAGGCGGGTTCGTTATGATAAAACCATATTTTCCGTCGTGCGATAAGCTCCCCACATCCTTTTGCCTGAATTTTATCAGATCTGCAACGCCTGCAAGATGCGCATTCTGTTCTGCAATCCTGATCATCCCGGGATCGAGATCACTGCCTTCGAGATCAACGGAGACCGACTTGTCGACCATTTCCCTTGCCTCGTTATAGCAGTCGTCCCACACTTTCTGATCGATGAGATGTCCCCACTTCAGCGCTGTATATCCTCTTTTCATACCTGGGGCAATGTTTGCCGCCATCAGCGCCGCCTCAATCAATATCGTACCGCTTCCGCAAAATGGGTCCACAAGGATTCTGTCACTTTTCCAAGGTGTCAGCATGATCAGCGCCGCCGCAAGATTCTCAGCAATTGGCGCTTTCGCCGTATATTTGCGGTATCCTCTTTTATGTAAGGACTCGCCTGTTGTGTCCAGCCCTACTGTCACATTGTCCTTCATCAGAAAGACACGCACTGGAAAGCTCTGTCCATCCTCACGAAACCAGCTGACGTGATACACTTGTTTCAAGCGCTCCACCATTGCTTTTTTCATAATGGACTGTATATCCGACGGGGAGAAGAGCTGACTCTTGATGCTCGCCGCCTTCGCAACCCAGAATTTTCCGTCTGATGGTATGTATTCCTCCCACGCAAGCGCCCTGGTATTTTCAAACAGGTCGTCAAATGTCTCCGCATGAAAGCTTCCTACCTTTATGAGAATCCGCTCTGCTGTCCTGAGCCCTATATTGGCGCGGCAGACTGCCTCGTCATCTCCGATAAATGTCACTCTGCCATCCTCCACCACAGACACATCATATCCAAGATCTATGATCTCCTGTTTTAAGACTGCTTCCAGACCGAAATGACATGGTGCTATCAATTCATATCTCTTCATTCAATATTCTCCACTATAGAAAATCGTATCATTTTGTTTTCTATATTATCTTATATTCATTATATCCATCTGTCAAATGAAAAATCGCAAGCGAGCGGAATAAACAATGTAACTGAACAATCACAACAGAAAAAGACAGGACCTGTTTCGCAAGCCCTGCCTTCTCCAATCCAGCACCGATTACTTGTTATTGTTGTTATTGTTGTTTGTGCTGTTCTTGCAATTCTTCTGGTTGTTGTCAGAATTGCTGTTGTTTGTGCTGTTCGAACCCTGTGAGTTCTGTGCATTCTGATAATTGTTATTTGACTTGTTCTGATCGTAGTTGTTGTTTGTTCCAGCCATAATGTTACCTCCAATTTTTCGGGAATGTATTCCCTTGTTTCTGACATACAGCTGCACTCGCATTTTTTGTATGTCATCAGCACTTTTATGCTACACAGATATGATTTGCCAAAACGCACATTTTTATACATGATTTTTAATTTACATATCTTGTTAACTTTGGAAACACTGCCCAAATCTGACAATTATTGTTTGGTAGGTTTTATTTTCAGAAATTAGTTGACCTTTTTGACCACTATTGTTATACTGAAATTAGTAAAGAGATACTCCTTCAATCCTCTTTACAACCCTTATATATTAATTATTTATACTCCCCTTAATGAAAAACGGCCATTCAATGGTCGTTTTTCAATTTCCCTAATCTATCTTCGCTGCCACCAGCTGCGGACAGCCCTGACCAGAAAACCAGCCAGCAAAAGTACGATCATATACGGTGCGAGTATTACAAAGATACGAAATGCAAACGATAAAACCAGGAATACTATGATCAGCACAATACACGTGATCAGCCAGCCTGGGATTCTACCATGCTTTTCCTCCTCTGATTCTGCATATTCGTGGTCCATACCTCTCGCAGAACTGTAGTTTGTGTAAGTTCCATAATTTGAATTGGCATTGTTATTATTAAAAAAATTATTAAAATCACCTGCATATCCGCTCTGGCCCTCTCTGCCTGACGCAAACTTACTGCTCTCCTCAATCGTTTTTGCAAGGAGCCTCGGATCGCCAAGCATTCCAAGCACATCAGACTCACTCTTACCGCCGGCGGTCTGACTGTTGATATATGACCTGTAATAATTCACATTGTCCTGTATCACGTTCTCCGACACTTTTCCATCAAGAGCGTCACGAAATTGTCTCAAAAATTCCTCACAGTTCATAATAACCCCCAACTAAACAGTTCCTTACGCCTGATCCATCCCTCTGCCCATTGTCATCTTTTTCACATACACTGCAGGTTCCTTCTTCATATTGATCATATCCCGGAATGCGTGAAGCACCATCCTGTCCTTGTTGCAGGCCGCTGTATTCTTCCCGGAATCACCGATCAGATTATATCGGTTCATCTGCCAGATATACAAGTCCGTAAGCCCGTATCCTTCACAGTGCACTTTATCCTTCAGGGAATGGTGCTCCAGGTAAAATATAAGTTCATCCAGAAGCTCTGCGTCAAACACAAGCTCCTCCCAGAGATCGTCGCACCACTGTTTTGTCTCCTCTGCGATCTCGCCCAGCGCTAAAAGCCCTTCATATGCCTTGATGCGTCTGGCATCATACAATATCCCCGCCATGTCAATATCACTGCCCCACTTTTCATTTGTCACTATACCTTATCCTACCATACGAAACAAACAAGGTAAATTAACGAAATATAAAATTTTATTAATTATGTTATTTTTGCCACAGAACCACCTGTGATCAATTTTCCGCGCATCACATACTGGCTGATCGGAGTCGCCCTGGGATTTTCGATCAGGCTGATCAGTTTTTCCGCCGCAAGACTCCCGATCCCAACGGTATCCTGCCTGTATGTCGTCAGCTGTGGTTCCAGCTGCGATGCCATTGTAATACCATCATATCCCACGATCGAGATATCTTCCGGTATCCGAAGTCCTTTGTTCCTGATAACATTCATGCCGCCTATTGCCGAGAAATCATCTGCATACATAATACAGCCTGGCGGGTGCTCCTGTTCCAACAGCTGACTGGTGAGAACGCCTGCAGTGTAGGAATCCCTGTACTTTGCCCTCTGAAGAAATTCCTCCCTGACTGCGAGACCCTTTTTCTCATAAAAACGATAATATGCGGAGAGTCTGTTGGTTGTCACCATGGATTCCTCCCCGTAAATGTACGCAATCTCCCTGTGCCCTTGCCCATAAATATAAGAAAGAAGTGCCTCCATGCCAGCGATGTTATCCGACATGACAGATATCCTGCCATGATATACATAATCCACTGTGACCACTGGAAGTTCACTTGACAAAAGCTCCACAACCTCTGGATCCCTGTAATCCGCAACCGCGATCAGCACACCGTCCATTCCCCTGTAAATGGTATGTTCCAGATAGGACATCTGATCCTTGCGTTTCTTGGAATTACTTAAAAAAGTGATGTCATAACCACTATTCTCCGCTGTATTTCTAAAGGTTTCAAGAATCCCGGAAAAGTAGTCATGTGTCAGTCCGCTTCCTGATTCCTCTTTATATAAAACGCCTAAGTTATATGTCCTATGTGTTTTTAATGCCCTGGCAGAGGAATTCGGATGATAACCAAGCTCCTTTGCGGTACGCCTGACCTTCTCCTTCGTCTCCCCACCGATGTCACTCTGATCGTTCAAAGCCTTGCTGACCGTCGCAACCGACACGCCGCACGCCGCTGCGATATCCTTCATGGAAACCATAACATTCCTCCTTCGCCCAAACCAGATCTATGTCATATGAAAATCGTTTACAAATTATTCATTGCTTAAACGATTACGTAATATAAAGCATACATCAATTTATTTAATTACACAAGCCATTTTCCAAAATACCTAAGGAACTGTTCAGAAATAGACAAGTCAAGATGTGCAGGTTATTTTTGAACAGTTCCTAACCTCTCTGCAATGACAAATTATGAACCATATATTCCCCATTTTGGGGTCCTTAGGTTGGATAAAAATAATCCTGTATTTTTCTGTAATTTTTACCTTGCTTTTATGAACGTCTTGTGGTAGATTTAGCATATAAGGTTTACTTAAACGTTTTCGTAACAATGTTGGTTTCCATGCAGGCGGCTTTTGACGAAGTGCCGCGACAAAGCGATGCATGGAAAAGATTCATTTTTAACAAGGAGAAACAAGCTATGAAATTTGGTTACTTTGATGACGCAAACCGCGAATATGTCATTACCACTCCCAAAACACCGCTCCCATGGATCAACTATCTGGGATGCAAGGAATTTTTCTCTCTGATCTCAAATACCTGCGGCGGTTACACCTTCTACAAAGACGCAAAGCTTCTGAGACTCACACGCTACCGCTACAACGATGTTCCCTATGACACAAACGGCAAATATTTCTATATCAAAGACGGGGATACCATCTGGAATCCGGGCTGGCAGCCGACGAAAACAGAGCTGGACTCCTATGAGTGCCGTCATGGTATCGGCTATAGCCGCTTTACCGCCTCCAGGAACGATGTGCAGGCATCTGTCCTCACATTTGTCCCAATGAATGACAACTGTGAAATTTCCCAGGTAAAGATTCAAAATAACTCTGCCGCGGAAAAGAAAATCTCTCTTTTCTCCTATGTGGAATGGTGCCTGTGGAATGCCGACGATGACTCCAGAAACTTCCAGAGAAATCTGAGCACAGGCGAAGTCGAAGTAGTCGGCTCCACCATCTACCACAAAACAGAGTACCGCGAGCGCAGAAACCACTACGCGATCTATACTGTAAACACGGACGTTGACGGGTTTGATACGATCCGTGACAGCTTTATTGGCACTTACAACGGTGCTGACAAGCCCGAAGCTGTTCTGTCCGGCAAGTGTACGAACTCAATGGCAAGCGGCTGGTCTCCGATCGCTGCCCACCAGATCGATATCACCCTTGCTCCTGGCGAGGAAAAATCCTATGTATTCCTTCTTGGCTATATTGAAAATCCTGTCGAGGAAAAATTTGAGGCGTCAAATGTAGTGAACAAGAAACCTGCAAACGCGATGATCGCAAAGTACAACTCTGACGCCGCTGTCGACAAGGCATTTGCAGAGTTAAATGAATACTGGAAAGACCTGCTTGGCCGCTATGTTGTCGAATCCTCCAACGAGAAAGTAAACAGAATGGTCAATATCTGGAATCAGTATCAGTGTATGGTGACATTCAACATGAGCCGCTCCGCTTCCTACTACGAGTCCGGTATTGGCCGCGGAATGGGCTTCCGTGATTCGTGCCAGGATCTGCTTGGCTTCGTGCATTTGATCCCTGACCGTGCAAGAGAGCGTATTATCGACATTGCTTCCACACAGTTCCAGGATGGCAGTGCTTATCACCAGTACCAGCCGCTCACCAAGAAAGGAAACTCTGATATCGGAAGCGGATTCAACGATGATCCACTGTGGCTGATTGCCGGAACCAGCGCATATGTTCGTGAGACTGGTGACTTGTCCATCTTGAAAGAAATGGTTCCTTACGACAATGACATGAACGTTGCCACCACACTGATGGAGCACTTAAAGCGCTCGTTTGACTATATCGTGAATCACAAGGGACCTCACAACCTGCCGCTCATCGGACGCGCCGACTGGAACGACTGCCTGAACCTCAACTGCTTCTCTGAGCATCCGGGCGAATCCTTCCAGACGTTTGGACCGAGCGAAGGACCTGTAGCCGAGTCCGTATTTATCGCCGGAATGTTTGTCAAATACGGCGAGGAGTACGCACAGCTCGCAGAACTGCTCGGCGACGACGCAGAAGCAAAGCGCGCCAGGGACGAAGTTGCGGTTATGTACGATGCAGTTCTTAAGGACGGCTGGGACGGAGAGTGGTTCGTGAGAGCTTATGACGCATACAGTCATAAAGTTGGTTCTAAGGAATGCGAGGAAGGTCAGATTTACATTGAGCCGCAGGGCTTCTGTGTACTCGCCGGCATCGGTGTCAGGGAAGGTCTGGCAGAGAAGGCGCTGGACTCTGTAAAAGAACGTCTTGACACAAAGTATGGCGTCATGATTTTACAGCCTGCCTACACCAAGTATCATGTCGAGCTTGGTGAAATCTCTTCGTATCCGCCCGGATACAAGGAGAACGCAGGTATCTTCTGCCACAACAACCCATGGGTTTCCATCGCAGAGACCGTCATCGGGCGCGGCGACAGGGCATTTGAGATCTATCAGAAGACCTGTCCGGCTTATGTGGAAGATATCAGCGAGATTCACAGGACAGAGCCTTATGTATATTCACAGATGGTTGCGGGACGCGACGCAAAGTATCACGGAGAGGCAAAGAACAGCTGGCTCACCGGTACTGCCGCATGGACCTTCACAAACATCTCACAGTATATCCTCGGCGTGTACCCGACACACAAGGGACTTAGCGTTGATCCCTGCGTACCGACAGGATTTGGGGATTTCAAGCTCACCAGACGCTTCCGCGATGTGGTGTACCACATCACGGTCAAGAATCCAAACAACGTTCAGAAGGGTGTCGCATCCATGACAGTCGATGGCGTTGGCGTTGACGGCTGTATCATTCCGTTTGAGGCTGGTAAATCTGACGTGAATGTTGAGATTGTTTTGGGATAAATCAGGTGCCCACGTACATAAGGAAAGCCAGAAAGGGGTTCGCACTCCCTTTCGGTAGTGTAAAAAAGTTTGTGTTTTTGGAAAAAAATACCTCTTTTTTGGTAAGAATTAGTATATGACAATT
>DKVL01000019.1:23079-23342 GCA_002491195.1 Lachnospiraceae bacterium UBA7179 | reverse complement strand
TCTGCAGTGCATGCAGTACTTCTGCATATCTGTCGTCTCCTTCAAGCGCCTGCAGCAGTTTCAAAAACTCATCCACATGCCGGATCTCCTGTGTACTTGGCACATAATCGACATTTTTGCGCTTGTTGATAAAGTATTCGGCAATGATACGGAAATCACTGTGGAAATTGTCGAGCTGGTCATCTAGAAACGCAACTTCGACAAGATTCATCTTATAATCGTTTACAAATGGTTTCAGCTCTTTCGGAATGTTCATACATTCA
>DKVL01000019.1:0-22734 GCA_002491195.1 Lachnospiraceae bacterium UBA7179 | reverse complement strand
TTTGGTTTATCACGTTCCTGTTTGATGAGCTGTCCGCGGTAGGAAGCGCCATCGTAACCGATCAGGCGCAGCGGGACATATGGCTCCGCATCCGTCTGGTGTTCGAAACCGTACAGCGCAAAACAGATTCTGTGCGGAATCCAGTGCTTGGACAGATCCCGTTCCTGTTCATGGATTTTGTTGTTAAATTTATACTGGCTCTTGTCCTTGACATTGCGCAGTTCGTGTTCCTTGACAACCTGTCTGCCGTCAAACAGGACGCCGTTTATGATGTCGGCAAATACATCGTTGTGATCAGCCAGTTGTTTTTCTGTGATATCTTTTGCACCCATTGACAAAGCTCCTATAATAATAGTAACATAAATGTTTCCTTTTTTCTACTTTATTTAAAAGATGAATATATGTTCTTATATTACAATAACAAACTTTAGTTCGGATGTCAACAGTATTTTTTATGTTACTGATCTTCTTTTTCTTTCCATACAGTTCCTCAAATGAAGCATGTTGACAAGTCCTTCAATTGCCACTAGAATGAAGTAAGAAGGAACGAAGCCTGCAAAAATAAACAAAAAGAAATGCAGACAGGAAGCGGTATCGCTGATGCGGACAATGCGACGTTTGAAAACCGTCTGTATAAAGAAGCATTGGAACAGAGTTATGACAGAAAATATGAAGAGGCGCTGGTCGAAGACAGCATGAAAAACGTTTACAGGTATGGAATTGCTTGTTATAAAAAACGTTGCAAGGCAGTTTTGTGGTTACAGTTCAGCGTAGAACTTCGGAAAACAGGAGGGAGTACAGACATGTACAGAGCAGGAATTGATCTGGGAGGAACGAACATTAAGGCAGGAATTATCGATGAGAATCAGAAATTAATAGTGCAGACATCGGCGCCGACCATGGCAGAACGTCCCGCGGAGGAAGTGATCGCAGATATGGCGGGACTCGTAAAACAGCTGATGGAAACAATAGGAATAGACGAGAGCGCGCTTGCAGGCATTGGCGTCGGCAGTCCGGGGCTTGTGGATGCAGAGGCGGGTGTTGTGCGTTACTCCAACAATATCAGCTGGGAGAATGTGGCACTTGCGAGGGAACTTGGAAACTATTTTTCGTGCGTCATCCGTATATCCAACGATGCCAACTGTGCTGCGCTGGGAGAGGTGAAGGCGGGAGCTGCAAAGGATGTGGCGAATGCGATTCTGCTCACGCTCGGAACAGGTGTCGGCGGCGGTATTATCCTGAATGGAAAAGTCTTTGAGGGAAGCAATGCAGGAGGTGCGGAACTTGGACATGTCAGCATCGTTCTTGGCGGGGAACCCTGTACCTGCGGCAGACGTGGCTGCGTAGAGGCGTATGCCTCTGCTACTGCGTTGATTCGTGATGCGAAGCGGGCGGTCATTGCCAATAAGAAGTCGCTGATGAATCAGATGTGCGCCGGAAAAATAGAGAACATGAATGCAAAAATTCCTTTTGACGCCGCTCTTGAGGGAGATCCGGCGGCTAAGGAGGTCGTGGAGAACTACTATACATACCTTGCGGAAGCTATCGCAAATTATGTTAATATTTTTCGCCCAGATGTAGTGCTCCTGTCAGGCGGCATCTGTAATCAGGGAAGCCGTCTGACAAAAGCAGTTGAGGAACATCTTAGTTTCCTGTGTTTTGGCGGTGACAGAGCATTTGTGCCGCCAGTGCGATGTGCAGTTCTTGGCAATGACGCAGGTCTCATCGGCGCCGCAAACCTTGTATCATAAAAAGAGCCCCTAAGTTTCTTAATAGAGTGTAAACGAAGGTTTGGCAAGCAGAAATCCCTGCACAAAGTCCGCTCCGAGCTCTTTGACCGTGTCGAACTCCTCCTGCGTCTCGACGCCTTCTGCAATGACCATCAGGAAATTCTCGTGACAGTACTCGATCGTGCTGCGCACCAGTGCCTGTGTCGATGGATTTTTGTCGATTTTCTGGATCAATCCCATATCAAGTTTCACGAAATGAAACATGCGGGAGACAAGCAGATCACTGTTGCTGTAGCCTGACCCAAAGTCGTCGAGAGCGATTGGAATATTCCACTTGCTGCAGAATGCGCGCTTGCGTTCCTCAATATCAACCTCGCTCCTGGCATTTTCAGTAATTTCCATAACAATGCGACTGAGCTTATTCCCGTACAGTTCCTCAAGCGTCTGCCAATCCTCATCGGAGAGCAGCTGGTTCGGGATCGAGTTGATGAAAATGCGCGCATTGTCGTTTTCGCGCACCTGTGCAAAGAATCCATTCAATGCATGGAACCATGTGAGCCGTTCGATTTTATCTAATTTAAACTGCGCTTCTGCAACCCGCAGCAGATTGTCAGGACGTCCGAGCAGGTCCGAGACAGGGCGGATCAATGCCTCGTAGGCGAAGATATTGCCTGTCTTGATATTGATGATCGGCTGATAGGCATAGCGGACAGATTCATCTATGATGATGCGGTCAAGCTCGCCGACACCCTGTACCAAGATGTAATCCCGCACATAGGAATCCTTGTCATAAGCCTTGATGCTTCCCTTTGATGATTTCTTGACCTGATACATCGCAAAATCAGCGTACTTTAACAGCTCCGCATAGTTTGTGGCGTCATCGTTATAAAAAGCCATGCCCGCGGACGCACTCATGTTCAGCTCATGCCCGTCGGGAAGGCTTAAGCGTTCTTTCATCAACAGCTGATGAATCTTTTGCAGCGTTTCCACAAGCTGATCTTTGGGAGCATCATAGAGAAACACGGTGAATTCATCGCCGGCGAGACGCGCGCTGATACTTTTTCGTGGAAGTTCCTTTTTCAGCAGATCGGATAACATACAGATGTATTTGTCCCCGATCTCATGGCCATAAGTATCGTTTGTGTACTTGAGATTGTCAAGGTCCCATATAGATAAAACACCATTTTCACAATGGCTGTCGTCAATCAGGTATTTCATTTCGCGGGAGAAAGCACGTCTGTTAAAAAGTCCCGTTAAAATGTCATAATCGCGGTCATGGATCATCTTTTCCTGTTCCATGATACGCTCTGTGATGTCAGAGATTGTGATCAGAATGCTGCCTTCCCTTGGAATCTGCTTGATGTCAAGCCATTTATCCTCATAGCCGACACGATGGTAGCGGTATTCGTTCGGATTCTCATGACTCTGGACAAAGCAGTCATTGTTCTGTGTGATCCTGCTGATAAACAACGCTTTGGAAATATGGTTGTGCGCCCATCCGCTGTCCGATAGTCCCAGAATCTCAAAAATCTTATGGGTACAATAGACAGTATCATTATTCGCGTCAAACTCACATACACCCAGAGACACGCCGGCAATATCAATAATCTCTGCCATCTTGTTTCCAAGTTTGTAGATTGAAATATTCTGCTGTTCGATGGCGGTGGACAGGTTGTCAAACTCCGTAATATGTGTCCGGGGCAGGGTGCTGTAGCCAGGAGACAGCTTGGGGATTCCGTTGTTGAGGGTTCGGATCGGTTTCATGATTATGTGTGTGATAATGAGTGTACCTGTAATGGATAGCAGCAATGACAGACCAATCGCACAAAGTACAGTCACATTTAACTGTCGCGAGGAGGCGAACAAAACATCTGTCCGGATCAGCCCGCATAGGATCCACTGCTGTGCGCGGTAAGGGGAATTTGCCGCATAGATCCGCAGCGGGTGTACGCAGGCGTTGGTGTCAGTGTTTGGACCGTTGATCTGCAGGTCATAGATATTGTATTCCCTGTTTCGGGGGCTCATTGCGACCACAGAGCCAGTATCCAGAGCTTCATAGTAGGTATCATTGACAATCAGCATACTCTGTGCTGTAGCAAGATCGCTGGTGCTTGCCAGATAGTATGAACCGTACTCGTCAAGTGTGATATCCTGATTGGGCAGGAGTTTTTTCAGATAATCCAGCGTCATGCCAAAGCCAATAACGCCATAACAGTGGTGCATATCATCGAGGAGCGGAATGCTGTATGTGATACACAGACTGTCGCCTGGATGGATGCACATAGGGGTGCTGAAATAGCCAAGCTCCATTGCTGTAAGCTCCATGTAAGTGTTGCCTCCGTCAAAAGCTGTCCGATAAAAGACACAGTCCTTGTCCACATCAAGCGTGGGAGTCCAGAATGAACTGGTAGTCAGGGTATGGTCATATAGAAGCTGCAGAGGTCCCGCCTCAAGTAGAACATCAGAGTTGCTTTCCGGCGAATCCGAAGGGTTAAAATCCCGCAGATAGAGTGCGTCTTTCAGGGACTCCTCTGAATTGCCCTCCAGGATAATATAGCATGATGTGGCACCGCTCCTGCGCAGGGCTCCAAGGATTATGGGAGTGATGTCTCCGAGAAGAGATTGACGGTTTGCAGCATCGGCGGTGTATTCTGTAACACTCATTTCCAGTTCTGCTGCTTTCTCAGAGGTAAGCGTTGTCACTGTGTCATAGAAACTGTCCATATTCACAAAGACAGCGAGTTGTTGTTCTAATGCCGTTTCTCTTGCCGCAACCGTATTGTCCAGAATGCGGAACAGATTTTTGTCCAGATTTTCGGAAGCACTGCTGACAACAATGATGCTGGCAAAGACAGCCGCCTGAAAGAGGATGATCAGGATGAGTGGTAGCAGGACATAGTATCTTAAACTTTTCATTAGGAACCTCCTTATCTGCAGCACTCCTGAAGTTGTGCGAGTGTGTCTTCATACCATTCCTCAAAATGTTCGTCGGTCAGAAAAACATCGACCGCTGTGCCATTTTCTACCGCAGCGCGGTCCCGTATGGCAAGGTCTGGCATTGAGGAGTCCAGAATACTTCGTGCCTGTGTGCCGCCCGTAACTGCCGGCGGTGTGTACATGATATATCGGCTGACTTCGTCGATTGCAACATGGAGCGAGTCGGACACGATGGCACTTGTGGGATTCTCCAGGAGATAGCTGTCCACAGTTTCAACCTTAACAGCCTCTACGCTGACAGGCATATATCCGCTATTTACAGAAAATTTCAAATTTTGCTGCCACTCGGTAAACCATTTGAGGAAAAGGACACTGGCGTATTCCTCCGCCTCAGTTGATTTCGTGACAGCCATACCTGCGCCTTGCTGAACCGCATAAGGTGCAGTACGGTCAAAATTTGGAAGAGGGAGAACCAGGTGCTCAATTGCATAAGATGGACCATCGGCAGGCGTCACTTCCGTGGGAAAGTACACAGCACTCGATGAGGAGCAGACAAGTGCAATGATTTCACCGAGTTTCACATCATCGCTGCGGTATTGTCCCACATGGCGGAAATACCCTTTGACATAGGGCACATAAAAATGATTCCAGATCGTGCGCATCGTCTCCTTGTCAAAATCAATTTTTTCCCTGCCGTCTGAAACTTGAAAAATCTCATGCCCGAGCTGGGAACTTGCGATAATCAGATAGTTTGCAAAAGCGTCTCTGCCAAAAAAAGCTTTGCCGTCGGACCATTCATAGTATTTTTCAGCTGTGTCGACAAGACCTTCCCATGTGGACAAATCCTGCGTGGAAGCGCCGGTATCCGCAGCGAATTTGTCCCAGTCCGTCTTGTTCAGGATAAGTACTTCTGTGGATTTGGCGACAGGGAAAAGCTTCCACTTCTTGTCATTGCCTATGCATCCCGCGTCGAGAAAAAGCTTTACATAAGAATTTTTTTCGTCTTCTGAAATGTAGTCGTCGAGGTCAACCAGTGATACCACCTGATCAAGTGCAGTGGCAGTATCCTGGTAACACTGGAAAATATTAGGCATATCGGGCGCGCCGACTTTTTCGTTGGCGGAGTCCCACAACGCATTCTCAAGATCAACGACCGTACTCATGCTCTCCGAGTAGACTACGATGCCGTTCTCACGCCCGACCGTATTGTTAAATTCAGATACCAGATCGTCAAAAGCGGCGGCAAGAGCACCATTGTAATAATGCCATATCTTGATGCTCGTGGGGTTCTCTTTGGAGAGACCATGATTGTTCCTGGACATTTCGCCACAGCCAGCAAGAAGCAGTGCCAACACAGCACAGATAATATATAATATAGAAGAAAGTCGTTTTTTCATGTTGCAGACACATCCTTTGTAATGAAATGATAAAAATATTGTACCACATAAGTACCTGCCAGATAAATAGAAAAATGCAAATCATAAAAAATAAAGTTATGTAAACCCATTGCGATTTGTGTGAAAAGCTGGTATACTAAAACCGTTACGGTAACAAAAGGTGTAAAGCGGGTTATTCAATGAGAAAATGAGCAAAATAGATAAAAACAAACAGATTAAGAGGGAATCTCTTCTGGAAACAGCGTTTAGGCTCTTTACCAGCAAAGGGATCCAGAAGACATCCATATCGGATATTGTGGAGGACGCAGGGGTGGCGAAGGGAACCTTTTATCTGTATTTCAAGGATAAATATGATATCAGAAATAAACTGATCGCTCACAAGTCATCAGAAGTGTTCAAGAGAGCAGATCTTGCCCTTCAGGAGACTGGCATTACCGGGCTTGAGGAGCGGGTAATCTTTCTGATCGATCATATTATCAACCAGCTTGTGGAGGATAAGACACTTCTAAGATTCATTTCCAAGAACCTTAGCTGGGGTGTGTTTAAAAATGTGCTCATTGAGGCGGGGGGGGACAGCGAAGTTGATTTCTATGATATTTACCACTCCATGTTTGGGGATGAGGGCAGATTTGAGAATCCCGAGGTGATGGTGTTTATGATGATCGAGCTTGTGGGAGCGACTTGCTACAGCGCCATTTTGTACAGTGAGCCGGTCGGAATCGATGAACTCAAACCCTATATATTTCGCACCATTAAGGGAATGATGGCGATGCATCGGATGACCGACCAGACAAAGACAGAGAGCGATATCCAAGATTTAATTTGCAAAAAAGTATAAAGTAAATGAAAAATAATCCGATAAATTAAGTATAAAAGAACTGATAACATAATTAATTGACTGGATGGGAAGGAGGAGTCAGTATGCGTATAGATGCCTATAACCAGATACAACAGATATACGGAACGAAAAAGTTGACCAAGACTGAGAAGAAGGCAGCAGGAACGAGTTTTAAGGACCAGCTGATGCTCTCAGCGACGGCTCAGGATGCTTCCGCAGCAAAGAAGGCACTTGCAGCAACGCCTGACGTGCGCCAGAATCTTGTCAATTCCATCAAGGAACGGATCGACAATGACACTTATGAGGTAGACGTGGAGGATTTTGCAGGAAAGCTGTTAGAGAAGTATAACGGCTTATTCTAAGATGCCATGACAGTGAGGTGTTCAGGTGGCAAGCTTATTGGAAAACTTGATTGATGTGCTCGATGGGGAGAATACAGAGTATGAAAAACTCGTTACACTCTCGGAGAGCAAAACTTCCGTCATCGTGGCGGGAGACATTGAAAGCCTGGGAAAAATCATGGAGGAAGAACAGGAAATCGTAGGCAGAATCCAGGGAATGGAGAAGAAAAGAGATAAATTTCTGGCTGATATTGCCAACGTAGTTAACAGGGATGTTGAAACATTGAAACTAATAGACCTGATTCAGATGCTCGAATCAATGCCCGACCAACAGCAAAGGCTCGAGGGCGTGCAGAAACGTTTGAGGACGACCATAGACAAGTTGCGGGAGGCGAATGGGAAAAACCAGCTGCTCCTCTCAGAACGGTTGGATATGGTGAATTTTAACCTCGACATGATACGGGCGATGAAGTCTGCGCCGCAAACAGCCAATTATAATAAGAATGCATATACAAACGGACAATCGCTTGGTATCTTTCATGGTAGTTTCGACGCGAAACAATAACGACGAAACACGAGGTGAGAGGTACCATGTCTTTGTTTGGAGCATTATATTTAGGCGACAGCGGTGTGCGCACATCGCAGAGTGCACTCAATACAGTAGCGCACAATTTATCAAATCTAAATACACCCGGATATGTCCGCCAGCAGGTGGCAAATGCCGATTCGACATACACTTACGGAGGGCGTTCGCTGAGGGGCTGGCAGCAGCAGGTAGGAACTGGTGCCAAATATGCTGAATGCAGACATGTCAGGGATACATTTCTCGACATGGCTTACCGCGAGGAGTACGGTAGGTCAAATTATTATGAAATATCATATTCGGCGATTCTCCAGATCGAGGACATCATGGGGGAACTCGACGGGGCAGCATTTAAAGAGTCTGTGTGGGGAACTACGGGACTGTGGAACGCGATGCAGGAACTGTCGAAAGATCCGAATAATACGGTCAATATGTCTGTCCTGATGTCAAAGGCGGCGAGTTTTATAGAGAACGCGACATCGGTTTACCAATCCTTTCAGGAATATCAGAACAATCTGAACGAACAGATTAAGGATTCCGTTGCGGACATTAATTCCATTGGAAACAGAATTTTTGAACTGAATAAAGCGATTATGAAGATCGAGTGCGGTGGGGTGGAGAATGCAAATGATCTCCGCGATGAGCGCGACCAGCTGCTTGATTCGCTCGCAGGTTATGGCAATATTACATACACCGAGGAACCCAATACCGCAGTGACCGTGCTTTTCAACGGTACAAGTTTTGTGAATGAGGCATGCGTGTTTGAGATACAGCTTGCTACGGACAGAGATACAGGATTCGTGACACCGTACTGGAAACAGAATCTGTCTTATACCACAGATGAAAAGGGTAACAAGGTCGCAGATTATGAGAGTGCGCAGGTCTTTAATCTGAAAGATGAGATATCAACCGGAGCAAAGACGGATGTGGGTTCGCTCAGGGCGCTTCTGCTTGCAAGAGGCGATCATGTGGCAAACTACACAGACCTTGAAGTGGGAGCATGCACCGACGAAAAACTTGATAAGCTTGGAATCAGTGCAGATCAGTATGATGAGAAGGACGGACTCAAATATTACAATGACTATATCTCAAAGTCTATCCTCATGAATGTGGAAGCGGAGTTTGACAATCTCGTTCATGCGATCGCGACTAAGATTAACGAAGTGATGGCAGAATGCTGTGATCCTAAGACGAAATATCTGTGCAATGAGGATGGCTCACCGATGCAGATGTTCCAGAAGGCGAACGGTTCAGGATATGAGAAAGTAGTTCTCAGCAGTGCTGAGGCAGATCTGTTAAAGGCTCAGGGCGTAAAACTGTATCAGATATACGATGACGATGAGGAGCCGGTTCCCAATATGTATTGGAAGTATGTTGAGGAAGATGCGAATGCGTCACAGACATTGTACAGTTGTGACAATATGAAGATCAATCAAAAGCTCCTGCAGTCGCCGTCCCTGCTCGAATTTACATGGCAGGAGAACTCGGTAGACTATAACATTGGGAAGAAGTTTGTGGAAGCATTTGCAAATGACGGGATCTATTTGAATCCAAAGGCAACGGATATCAGCAGTTTTGAGAAATGCTATGAAGATCTGATCGCTCAGGCAACTAATTCGGGCTATGTGTTCGGGCAGTTGTATGATTTTCAACAGCTTGCGATGGAGCAGGCCGACAATGAACGGCAGACTGTCATAGGTGTCTCGTCGGATGAGGAGCTTGAGCATATGATCATGTACCATAACGCGTATAATGCAGCAAGCCGGTACATTAATGTGGTCAATTCCATGCTTGATACACTGTTAAATATGGGGGCATAACAGCAGCATGAAGAGATTTTGAAGCTATTTTTCATCGGAATAGAATACATGTGAGTATATGGAGGAGTATAGATTAATGGGAACAGGATCAGCATTTATGGGATTAAATATTGCGTACTCGGGTCTGGTTGCATCGAATGCCGCACTGAATACCACTGCAAACAATATTGCGAATATTGAGACAGAAGGATATTCCAGACAGATCGTCAATCAGATAGCTTCCGATCCGATGCGCGCTTTTGCAAGCCATGGCTGCATTGGAGCCGGCGTGGATACTCTTGGCGCGGAGAGAGTCAGAGATATCTACTATGACGAGAAATATTGGACGAATAATTCCAAACTTGGCGAATATGACAAAAAACAGTACTATTGCGCGATCATAGAGCAGTATCTGAAAGATGAGAGAGGAACGAACGAAGTCAAAGGGTTTACCACAATTTTTAATGAATATCATTCTGCGATGGACTCCCTCTCAAATAACACGGATCAGGTCGATTTTGCACTTGAATTTATCGGAAAAGCGGGAAACCTCTGCGAATATTTTAACATTTTATATGATAATTTTCAGAAAATGCAGACCGATATCAATGATGAGATCAGGATCAAGGTGGATGAGATCAACAGTGTCGCGGAGCAGATCACGCTTCTGAACAAGCAGATTAATATGGTGGAAGCAAATGGAAATACCGTTGCAAACGAACTGCGTGACAAGCGCGACCTGCTGATCGACCAGCTTTCCGCCGTGGTAGATGTGCAGTGTGAGGAAAAGCCGATCAAAGATACCAGTGGTGATGACACCAACATCAATGAATACATCGTATCGATCGCAGGGGGACAGACACTTGTGAATGGTTACGAATACAGAAAACTGGAATGTGTGCAGAGAGAACCCTGGCAGAAGGCAAATCAGAACGACGTTGATGGTCTGTATGATGTGATATGGACTGATACCAAATCTGATCTCGGACTCAATGCCAGGAACATCAGAGGCGAACTCAAAGGTTTGTACGAGATGCGTGACGGAAACAACGATGAGGCATTTCATGGAAAAATCTCTGATGTGGACAGAATGGATGGGACAGTGACGGTCAGGACGACGGAAAGTTATCTGAATGATATGTCCAAGAGCACTCTTCCGACCACGAACGGACAGATCATGCTGAGCGGTGAGATGTATTATTATGACAGTTTTACATTCCATACCGACGAGGATGGCAATACATATTATACATTCAAATTGTCGGAGGATAGATCCAAAAATCCATCTATGCCGGATGGCACAATTATTGGAAATAACGCGAAAGTTGGCGAGCAGGTCAACTATCAGGGAATCCCATATTATCTCGAGCAGATGAACGAGTGGGTACGCGATTACGCATATAATTTTAATAAAATATATGGTGTGGAGAACGCTACAGATTACAACGGCAATACACATGAGGGAGCAATCTTTTTCACCGGTGACAAAACTGTTGCAGGCGGACAGTATAACCTTCAGGGTACGTCGCTCTATGAGCAGAGTTATGACAGTGCATCAGGTACAGGATATTTTATGCTGACAGCAGGGAATTTCAACGTGGAGCGGTCAATCGAGAATGATGCGAGCACGCTGGCTACACACACGGGCGAAGTGGAAGGACCGGGAAAGTATGATATCATCAATAACCTCAAAGATTTGTCGACGAACAAGGATAAAATGACATTCCGGGGATGCAATGCGCAGAGTTTCCTGATCTGTCTCATGGGTGATTCTGCATTGAATGCGCAGAGTGCCAACAGTTTCCAGGAAGCCTATGCAAATATCGAGGAATCCATCGCCAACAGCCGTTTCTCGGTCAGTGGTGTGGACTCTGACGAGGAGGCTGCGAACATGATCAAGTTCCAGAATGCCTACAATCTGGCAAGTAAGATGATATCTGTGTTAAATGAGTGCTACGACAGGCTGATCACACAGACCGGGGTTTAAAGCATGAAGTGGAGGTTTAATATATGGCAATGAGAATCACGACTAAGATGATGCAAGGCACATCGCTTAGGAATCTGAATATTAATAAATCGCGTCAGGAGAAATTGACGAACCAGATGTCGACAGGCAAGAAGATCACAAGGCCTTCCGATGACCCGGTCATCGCGATTCGTTCCCTGAAGCTGAACTCATCGCTTGACAAGATTGACCAGTATTATGAGAAAAATGCATCGGATGCGGAGAGCTGGCTGGAACTTACACAATCAGCGCTCTCTACAGTGAACGATATTCTGACAGGTGATATACGGAGTAATATTATCGGTGCGAAGAGCAGCTATATGACAGTGAAGGACAGAGAGGCGGTCATCACGCATCTGCGGAAAGCTATGGATGAGATTTATGCCACAGGTAATGCGGACAGCGGCGGCAGGAGCATCTTCACTGGTTACCGCACGGATATGCCGCTGACGATAACGGCGCCGAAGACAGAGAAGAACCGGATTACGGAGCAGTTTCATAATGATACCATAGATAAGATGACCTTTGTCTATGCAGGTGAGATTAATACAATCAATGAGGGAAACTGGAAAACGGTAGAGGATATCAATGCGAAGGAGATTTCTACGAATTATATCTACCGGAAACGGCTGGCGTATGGGGATCTTGATCTGAAACAGGTGCCGGACGCGAATGGGAAACTGGTGTATGAGTCAAATATTGATATCGGTTTTATGTCGGATACAGTATATAACAATGGTGGAGTGGAGTTGTCCACAACATCGATGTCAGCGTTTGTCACAATCGATACAGATCAAGCTCCGAATGAGGCCGTGTTTGAGGTGACTGTACCAGATGCTGCAGATCCTAATAAATTCAAGTCATATACGATTACAATTCCGAAAGGGAAGGATAGCGGGGACAATGCTGTTACTATAACTGATAATAATGTTAATCCTCCAACAGTAGTGACTAGTATGCCTGCGGAGTTAGCGAATGCCAAATTCTCTTTCAGTGACGATGGTACAATAAAGATGGAAAATAACAATCCAAACCTTGTGCCCAAGGAAACCGCATCCATCGGCAGCAGCGTCACAAAGAACGCAGACGGCACCAGCACAGTAGAGTATGATAAGAAGTTCAAGACTTCGTTTACGATAGAACCGGAAAATATCTATGCGTCCGCCAGCAATGACGCGTACCGTTCCGTAATGAACTGGACTGAGACGGATGAGAACGATCCGACTAAGACTAAGGAACACATCGGTACGAACACAATCTCTTTCATCGCAGAGACAGGAGAGATTCTGTTTGGCGATGCGATTGCAGAGCGCTTTAAGAAAATGCCTTCCGATACCGAACTGCGCGTGACCTACGACAAGTCAGAATGGAAAAAGAACGACCTTGATCCAGTACATTACTTCTACACAGAGCGCGAGGGCAGGACTGCGTCAGGAAAAGAAAAAACACTCGTATATAATGAGAAATTCCTGGAAGATCCCAGCAAAGATGGAAGACAGATCATCGAGTACGATGTCGGAAACAACCAGACACTTCAGGTGAACACGACGGCAGACGAGGCGTTCAGTCATGCGTTGGGCAGAGATGTCGAGGAAGTGATTTCCATGTTGGAGGAGTATGGCAGCTATCAAACCAGCCTGCAGGAAGTGGAGAAACTGATCAAATCCGAGCAGTATGAAGGCGATGATGCGCTGAAACTCACACGTCAGAAGGAAGCTCTGGAAGAGGCGATGACACGCGTGCTTGACAAGATCAACAAGCGCTGTGACGAACTTGTGAAAGACTGCGACGGATACTTTGCAAAGACACAGCTGGCAGAGACAGACTGCGGTGCAAGGTTGGCCAGACTCCATATGGTACAGAACCGTCTGGAGATGCAGCAGACGAATTTCGGAGAACTCGTCAGCGAGAATGAGGATGCAGATTATACTGATCTTGTCATCCAGCTCAAGAGTATCGAGATGACTTATCAGGCAGCACTGTCTGCGATCAGTTATACGATGCAGACCTCCCTGCTTGATTTCATACGCTGATCAGCAGACATAGAAGAACTGTTCAAAATAGTTTATGCGTCTTAATGAATTTATTTTGAACAGTTTCTGATTGCAAGTCTGATGATCACAGATCAGGCAAATAATATAAATTGATACAGAGTTGCAAACTTTGAAAGGAGCATAATAGTAAAATGGTAGAAGTAAATACAAGAATATTCGGCAAGATTGCGATTGAGGATGACAAGATCATCCGCTTTGACCATGGAATATTAGGATTTCCGGACCTAAAGGCTTTTACTTTGATCTATAACGAGGACAAAGGCGCAGATTCCAGCATCAAATGGCTGCAGTCCCTTGAGGAGCCGGCGTTTGCCCTCCCAGTCATGAATCCTGACCTCGTGGTACCGGGCTATACTCCGAAGTTCGATGCGGAATTGTTGACACCGCTTGGAGACAATCTTGACAGTGAGAATATATTGATGTTTGTCACAGTGACCGTGCCAAAGGATATCACCAAGACTACAGTGAATCTCAAGGCACCGATTATTGTCAGCATAGAGAACCTCAAAGCAGTACAGCTGATCTGTGATGACGATGCATACAGTGTGAAGCACGCCATCTATGAGCAGCTGATGGCACAGAAGGCAGTACAGGCATAGGACTATAGAAGGAGGCAGGGAAAACGATGCTGGCACTATCAAGGAAAAAAGGCGAAGCCCTGATGATCAACAATGACATCGAGATCACCGTACTTGACATCAAGGGTGAGCAGGTAAAAATAGGTATCAGTGCCCCCAAGGAGGTACCCGTATACCGCAAAGAAGTGTATATCCAGATCCAGGAAGCAAACAAGGAAGCCTCTGCGAACATGGAAGGCATGGAGCAGCTGGCAAGCCTGTTTGGCGGGAAAAAATGATTCTATATGTGAAATGGTACGGGAAAAAGAGCAGCCGCAGGGCTGCTCTTTGCGTTACACGTTTTCGTACAGATCGTCTAAGTCAAAAGCAGCGAAGTCAATCAACAGATCTTCGCAGATGCCAGCTTTGACCGTGTCATGGAATGTATATACCTTTACGCTGAATTTGTCCGGTTCCAGATTGTAGACATGAATATTTTGATTTTGCGGATCCACGATCCAGTATTCACGGACAGAGGCCTTGGTATAGAGACTTAGTTTATCAATATAATCGTGCGCCGAATTGGATGGCGACACAATCTCAATGATCCAGTCGGGAGCGCCGAGACAGCCGCGTTTGTTCAGTTTGTTTTTGTCACAGATCACGGAGATATCCGGTTCGATGACAATATCCTTATTTTTCCACAGCTGCACACTGAACGGCGCAGGGTATACTTTGCAGCTGCCTTTTTTTGTTTTGATATAATTGTTGATCAAAGTGCTTAATTCCATTAGTATTTCCTGATGAATCCGGCTTGGTGCCGCCATGTAGACGATCTCGCCGTTGATCAGTTCCGCCCGGATGTCTTCCGGGATATTGTAATAATCTTCCGCTGTGTAATATTTTTCTTGTGCCGGTGCCATAATAGGCTCTCCTTTCGGGTAACGATACGGTTACTCTTTTATTTTGTCAATATCTGTCAGATTTACATCTATTACATTGAGAACTGCTTTTAGTGAAATATACGCATCTTTTAGTTCGCTATATGTTTTTGAGACTTTTTCTTCTCGCGTTAAGATCATATATCGTTGTATTTTTTTGAACTGCTCAAGCGTCTCTTTTACAATTTCTGCATCGCTTGGCATACGATCAACCTCCGCTGTATAGAAATATATTATTGTATCAGCTTTAGTATAGCATACCGTGGACAAGTCCACAACCTAAGAAAAACTTGTTTTTTATTGCTGTTTTTTGAAAGTAATAGCATAATCAGTTTGCGAAGTCCATCTATTCTTACAGTTCACTCTCCCGATAAACTGTTGTGAAGTGAGACGAAATTTATTTTATACTTTTCCGTTACTGTTCACTCCGTTTCAGTAACGGGCAAAAATCCATGCAAAATTTGCTTCGCAAATGGATTTTTGCATCTCAATCGGTACGTTTTCTCACGGAATGCGCAGTTCAGCGCATTCCTGACCTGTGAACAGTAACACTTTTCCAGTAAATGGGTTGAGTATGCGAGTAAATAGCTTGCAATAGTAATTTACACACTATATAATAAGAAAAAGGAGGGTGATCAAATGAATGCAGCAGTAGAAAAACAATTAGACTATGATACAATTGAAGACATATATAATTTGCCGGACGGACAAAGAGCGGAATTAATTAACGGCAAATTATATATGATGGCAGCGCCTGGTAGAATACATCAAGAATTGGTATCAGATTTTACTTATTTAATCAAAGATTATATCAAAAATAAAAATGGTGATTGCAAAGTCTTTCCTTCACCTTTTGCAGTATATTTGAATGCTGATGATAAAATCTATCTTGAACCTGATATTTCTGTGATTTGTGACAAAAATAAACTTACAGACGAAGGGTGCATGGGTGCGCCGGATTGGATTATTGAAATTGTATCGCCTTCTAGCCGGCCGATGGATTATAATAAAAAGTTATTCCAATACAGGACGGCAAAAGTTAGGGAATATTGGATTGTTGATCCGATGAAACAATTGATTACAATTTACAATTTTGAACATGATACTTATGAAGAATATTCTTTTTCAGATAAAGTAAAAGCCGGAATATATGAAGACTTTGAAATTGACTTTGCTGGAATCAGTGTTGAATAGTGATGTAGTATAAAGGATTGGTTTCCCAGTCCTTTTTTCACAGGCAGCACAGTCCATGCTCGCACAGGGCAACCAATCCAACCAAGGCATACTCAGCTTATTACAGGGTACTTCCGCAAGGTGGGAGAACGGATGGATGGCAATGATGTCCGTTGGCTGGCCATGCGTCTGCCAAACAGCGAGGTACGCTATATTTTTCGTAAAAAAATCATGACATGGTTCCAGGAAAAAATACAGGAAAAAGATTTGACGAATCTGTATATAGCATTTGTCAATAAGGACACTGCAGCGCTGGAAGACGAGCTGAATCAGTTTATGACTTTGTGCTATGTTGCAAATTGTGGCTTGATGCGTTATTGTCCATCAACGCGGATCAGTAATAGGCATGATATGAATGAATTGCAAAATATGAAAAAGTTTATAACTAAAATCAATTTTGAGGACTGAGGGTGTTATTGTGCGGATTACATAAAAAAAGACTTAAATAATACGACAATTAATTAAAACACAGAACAGGTGTAAAAACAACTTCTATCTTTGTACATATTTGTTATAAAACTCAAAAAATTCTGAATCTTTTTATAAGGGTTGCATAATGAAAAAAATTGTAGTAATATAAATGACAGATATAAAGTTACATAAAAAATATCCGATATAAAGGATAAGTAACATAAATCACTTCCAAAATCCAAAAGGATTTTGTGTGTACTATTTTTAATGGTAATAATCGAAAACGGTTGTATAAGCAGGCGCGCCAACCAACAGCCGGATTCGGATATTATAAATACAACTAAATAAAGGAAAATAAAAAGCATGTGCCGCAAAAAAGGATAAAAGGATTTATTCGTCGGCACACCTCAGATAAGGATGTCTGGGGAGGCAAAACAAGGAGGTAAATTTATGGTAGTACAGCACAATCTTAGAGCTATGAACGCTAACAGAATGTTAGGCATCACACAGGGAACACTTTCCAAATCAGCAGAGAAGCTTTCTTCTGGTTACAAGGTAAACAGAGCGGCTGACGATGCAGCAGGTCTTTCAATTTCCGAGAAGATGAGAAAACAGATCAGAGGTCTTTCACAGGCATCTGCAAACGCAGAAGATGGTATCAGCGCAGTGCAGACAGCAGAAGGTGCTTTGACAGAAGTTCATGATATGTTACAGAGAATGAATGAGCTGGCAGTAAAGGCTTCCAACGGCACAAACGCTCTTTCTGATCGCCAGACAATTCAGGACGAGGTTGATCAGCTCCTTACAGAAATCGACCGTGTATCTGAGACAACCAAGTTCAACGAGACATATCTGTTGAAGGGCGACAGAGATACCAAGACTGTTACAGTTGATGCACATGATGCTGGTATTAATGGAACATTGACTCAAAATACTACGAAAGCAACATTTAAGATGGATGCGTTAAAGCTTGGTGATACGATTAAGATTGGTGGAACAGAGTATACGATCGGTGCCGCGGCAGCAGATATAAAGACAAGTTCCATAAAGGATGCAACAGCCGGAGAGTTGATTACAGTTGATGGAACACAGTATACAGTTGCGGGTGCTGCTGGTGCGAATGCGGATAAAAATGTATTAGCTATTGCAGATATTCTTAGTAAAATAAGTGATGGTAGTTCTGCAGTTTATAATGGCAAGACATACCATGCTATGGTTGATGCGAAGAAAGTGGATGGCACAGCTGGAACGGATAATATTGATGATACAAAACCACAGGTAATTACAGACCAAAAAGCATATGAACTGATTAATGAAGAGCTTAAGATTGCAAGCAGTGTAGGTGCTACAAAGACTGCAGCTAAGGTAGGAACAGCTCCAACAACAGCAACAAATGGAAAGGTTACTTTCTCGATTACCAAAGGCGAAGTAGATAGAAAAGAAGGCTTGACATTTGCTCTTCATGTAGGTGCAGATGCAGATATGACAAATAAGATTTCTGTTCAGATTGATGCGCTTGATACAGCAGGACTTGGAATTCAGGGATTGAATGTAAAAGATAACTCAGGTGCAGCAGCAACCTATGCGATCGATGCGATTGCAGACGCAGTAGCTCATGTATCTTCACAGCGTTCACTCCTTGGTGCAGTTCAGAACAGATTAGAGCACACGATCAACAACCTGGACAACGTAGTAGAGAACACAACATCTGCTGAGTCAGCAATCCGTGACACAGATATGGCTACAGAGATGGTTAAGTACTCTAACGCTAACATCCTTTCACAGGCAGGACAGTCTATGCTCGCACAGGGCAATCAATCCAACCAGGGCGTACTTAGCTTATTAGGCTAATCATAGCAATAGATTTTAGCACATAAAGAATATCAAAGGACCACTGCTAACGCGGTGGTCCTTTTAAAATATCAGAAAAATGTATAGATTGACAATCGAACATATATATGCTATTATAAATACACAGAAATATTTGTAGGAAGACAGGAGGGAATCAGATGATTTATTCCAATGACCGGAAACGTTGTCTCAGTGGATGGCTGCATCAGAATAGCAGGGCAGCATACAACACTGCATTAAAACTCCAGATCGATAGCCATTATTTTGTTTTTCATAAAAATGACTGTTCAAGATTAACAGAACAACATTTCGATATCCTTTCCAGTCTGGCGGAAAGCAACCAGCTGCTTAATCCGGTGTTTGTAGATATGGATGAGGGGGGGGCGGCTGTTAATTGATTAATGCAAAAGATGTAATCCGCATGAAGATACCATATCCTGATATCAGTGCCGATTTGGCGGTCAGTTCCCATATGTATATTTGCAAAAGCACTTGTGAAAGTGCATATGAATATGTTAAATGTCTTTAAAACTGATGAAGGCGAGGACAAAACGATTATACCAGATGCATCCATTAACTGCCGGATCAAGTCAAGACGCGGAAGCACATTTATTGATGCGCCCCGTTTTGTGATGGAAGTCTTATCAGAATCTACAGAAAAATATGACCGTGGTGAAAAAATGAATTGTACAGACAGCAGGAAGTGGATGAGTACTCGATTGTCGATTGGAGAAAGAAACGGGTTGAGATATATAATCTCGATTATGACAAAGAGGGATGGCCGCAATTTTATCCGGGGAATATCGTTACAGAGAAGAATAAAGAAGAACTGCAGATCGCACATTTTCCGCATTTGAATATCACATTTGATGAATTATTTGCCGAAGTGGACATGGAATATTAATCGGTTTATGGCAGTAATATAGGAATGGAGGCGTTTTTCAATGGGAATTTATCTGAATCCGGGTAATAAGGGATTTTGGGAATCAATCCGCTCTAAAATCTACGTTGATAAGACGGGATTGATCGCATATACCAATGAACTGATCAATACGAAAGAGAAATATGTCTGCGTCAGCAGGCCAAGACGTTTTGGAAAATCCATGGCGCTTGAGATGCTCGCTGCTTATTACTGCTGCAGCTATGATTCGTCAGACTTATTTAAAGGGTTTGAAATTGAAAAGGACGAGACGTTTCGGAAATATCTAAATAAATATGATGTCATATACTTAAATATGCAGCAGTTTCTGATCGAGGCGGTTGAGGGGAAAGTAACAGAATATCTGGAGCAGGAGGTTCTGGAGGATTTATATGATGCGTATGGAGAAGTTTTAAGGGGGAATATTGTAGGACTAGCTGCTGCATTGAGAAAAATTTATGTAAAAACGGAAAAACAGTTTATCTTTTTAGTAGATGAGTGGGACTGCGTGATGCGCGAGAGACAGGATTCAGAGGCGATGCAGAAACAGTACCTCGATTTTTTGAGGAATTTGTTAAAAGACCAGCCATATGTAGCGCTTGCATACATGACAGGGATACTTCCGGTAAAGAAGTACGGGCAGCACTCCGCATTAAATATGTTCTATGAGTATTCCATGACAAATCAGAAAGAGCTTGAAAAATATACAGGTTTTACAGAAGAAGAGGTCAAGGAATTGTGCGAGCGGTTTGACATGAATTTTGAGGAGACGAGCAGCTGGTATGACGGGTATATGTTCAAAAAGTATCAGCACATCTACAATCCAAGATCGGTCGTGGAAGCGATGCGCTTTCAGGATTTCTCAAATTACTGGACTTCCACAGAGACCTACGAGGCATTAAAGATCTATATGGATATGGATTTTGACGGGCTCAGGTCAGATATTGTGCATCTGCTTGGCGGCGGACGGGTCAGAGTCAATACGTGGAGTTTCCAGAATGATATGCGCAATTTCAAGACAAAGGATGACATTCTGACGCTGCTCATCCACCTGGGATATCTCGGCTATGATTCTGTGAAAAAAGAAGTGTTTATTCCCAATAAAGAGATTATCGAAGAGTATGAGAACGCCATGAGTGTTGGCGGCTGGTCGGAGGTGATGCGTATACTGAAGGCATCTGAGAAACTTCTTGAGGATACGCTCAACGGCAATGCCGAAAGCGTGGCGGAGGCGCTGGATCAGGCGCACACCGAAGCAGCGTCCGTACTCACATACAATGATGAAAATTCTCTTGCGTGTGCGATCGGACTTGCGTACTACAGTGCGAGGGCAGACTACAGACTCATTAGGGAAATGCCAACGGGGCGCGGATTTGCGGATATCGTATTCCTGCCATTGCCATCTGTCGGAAAGCCGGCGCTCATAGTGGAATTAAAATATGATAAGACCGCCCGGTCAGCCCTACAGCAGATCAAAGACAGGCAGTATACACAGGCGCTGGAAAATTACACAGGCAGCATTCTGCTCGTCGGTGTGAACTACGACAAAGATAAAAAAGCAAAGCAGCACAGCTGCATCATTGAAAAAATTGTGAAATAAGAATGCTGTATTGAATGAAGGCATAGAATAATATTTCGATGCAAAATCCGGTCATAAGTATGGTGGACTTTTGTGTAATCTGTTAAAAGGTGTAAATCATTAAAGACTTACACCTTTCATTTCTGGTTGGATGCTATTTCGTTACTACTCTTTAATTCTGTCAAGTTCTGTGAGATTGACGCCGGATGCTGTTAAGATAACTTTTAATTCAATATATCGTTCTCTCATTAATTGATAGGATGCGGAATCCTTTTCGGATGCCAACATGTAACTTTGTAATCTTGCAAACTCTTCGACGTTCATTTGTATCATTTCTATATCTGACATACAATCACCTGCTCATTCACAATATAGTACTGATTGTTACAATTTGATCATAGCAGATTATATAAAGGGTGTAAAGTCTTATTAAATTGACAGCTTGAAAAATATATTTGTCAACATAAAATAGCCGTTGCCCGAAGCGCTGTTTTGCTTTGAGTAGAGCTATTTTACATATGAAGTGGGAATTAATGTATCGGGCAATGAGGTTTACATAATTGTGCCAATTTTTGACTTAATTCGAAAAATACAAAAAATTAAAAAAATTTCAAAATAGAGCTAAAGTATTTCAAACATACACCGATATATAAAGTGTAAGCAAACAAAAAGCCTACAAAAAACTGAAAAGCAAAGTAATACGACGTAAAGAATCGCTTAGGACGAAAGGATTCGTTCAAGGAAAGATTTGTCGGTTACTTTCACAAATCTTTTACCAGATAAACACAAGGAGGTATTTATGGTGGTAGTATAGTATAATCTAAAAATGGTGTGTTCTGATGCGAAAAGTCAGACATTATCACAGGGGCTCTCTTGAATCGACTAAAAGTTGTCATCAGACGATAGCATAAATAGTATGGTCAAGATGCAGCAGATCATTTAATTTTCCGAGACACAAATTTAAAAGACATATATTTTAATGAATGATATATTTTATATTGGTATATTTGATCAAGAGATATTTCAACTAGGATGTATTATTTAAGATATGCTTTCATTAACAAATAGTCAGAAAATTGAAAACAGATTAGAAAAAACTATCATAATAAGAAGTACAAAAGCAGTTCGTAGTATTCGTGCAGACTATTTTCATAGGATATTAGTATGTCCCATATGAAATATAGGAATACTCGGCACGGGAAAAGTGATATTTTTGGAAATGTTTGAAAGGATTTTAAATGTTTTCATGAATATAAAGAGCGCCTTAATAGGCGTGCAATTACAATTAAATATGGTAAGTACAAGATTGCAGCTGTCTGAAGGTGAAATGGCAGACAGCAAGGCAGGCCAAGGCTGAACAATGGCATAGCCATGGCAAAAAAAGGAAACAAAGTAACAATGGCGATATAATCGCCCGGACAAAAGGAGTTGTCCGCGGTATAGGAGATGCCGATTACTTTGGCAAATCCTATATCATGTAAACACAAGGAGGTATTTATATGGTAGTACAGCACAATCTTAGAGCAATGAATGCGAACAGAATGTTAGGCATCACACAG
>DKVL01000066.1:19689-20595 GCA_002491195.1 Lachnospiraceae bacterium UBA7179 | reverse complement strand
CACACCTCACCTTTTATCATTCATGCCGCATTCAAAGACTTCATACTCCAATGTAAAAAACTCTCATCTATTTTCTTCTATGAACCATGTATTCATTGAATACCACCTTGATTCTTCTCTTTATTAGTATCTATATTATATGTAAAATCCAGGAACTTTTCAAGCTGAACGATAAATCGATTGGAATGGAGGAATGTAAGAGTAGAACGTTTTTATTACAAAAAGCCGGTCTTGCGACCGGCTTTTTTATATGAATCCATATTAACCCAACAGCTTTGTAACTGCAGCCGTCGACTGATTCGCCTGTGCGAGCACGGAATCATCAGACTGCTCCAGGATACGGCGATTTGCTTCGCGAATCATCTCCTCCGCCTTTGCGATATCCTCAACGGCACTGGATACTGCGTTGATGTTCTCGAGTGCTGCCTCTGCAGGTTCGCCTGCCTTAGATTTGATCTGAAGCGATGCAGCATCGGAAGATGGCTCTGTTACCTTCTGTCCTGTCGCGAGCTTATTCTCTTTTGCACTTGCCTTTGCCACATATGCGTCATTTGCAATCCTGCTGTCATAGGTGAAACTACTCTTGATTTCCATACAAATACCTCCTTGTGAAACACATTTATTCCTTTATTCTGAATTTGGCAACTACATTATGTCACCCTTCTAACAATTCTTATTGTAACCGAATTGTCAGACTATGTCAACTAATTATTTCAAATTTTATGTAAATTTCTATAATTTCAGAAAACTCATGCAATTTCAGCCAATGACAGAATATTTGTATTTTGTCATTTCCTATGAAAGCTGGTGTTTGCCCTGCAGTTCGGCAACCATCCTTTTCAGTTCTTCTATCATTTTGTCTTTCTCCAGAATCTGCCTTCCCTGCTCCTCATTCACACGCTTCTG
>DKVL01000066.1:0-19403 GCA_002491195.1 Lachnospiraceae bacterium UBA7179 | reverse complement strand
TCATTCACACGCTTCTGCTCCTCAAGTCTTTCCATCAAACTCATCGTGTACTGTACCTCCTTTCCGTAGCCTGTCAAGTTGACTTTATATATTTGTTCCATCAGCCCTATGGCATCTTTGATATTATAGATTGTTTCCAGCATTACCTTTTCATCATCGGATGCGTGTCCGTACTGCTGATCTTCTACCTTGGCTTTCAGCACCTTCAGCTCTACCATGACCACTTCCATCAGGTCAGATTCCTCATCCCGGCTGTATGCCCTGTCCGGCAGTTCATCATAAAAACGGAAAATGCCAAACCTGTGTTTATAAGCGTATGCAACCTTCTCATGCGCCTGAATGAAAGCCGTATCCTTCCCATTGCGGAATACCACATCCTCCGCGCACATCCAGATCGTATAGACCTTGTGAATGTTCACATATTGCTTATCTCCCACAGGAACAGTCGCTCTCAGACCCGACGCTGCATAGTACACAGACCTTGATATCGTATTTGGCTTTTTCTTCTGGAATTTGTTCTGCATCTCAAAATTAACCGTTATGATATTAATGAACAGGGAATTCACTCCGGAATATGCCCGGAACGTAACATCCTTGATTGTGTTTTTCTCAATTCCTGTGCCTTCCGTGCCGCTGATCAGGTCTATCTCATCCCGAATAATTTCCTCGTCTGTCTGTTTCCCCCTGTCGCGCTCGTCCTTTATCAGCTTTGCGATATCGAGGGGAGACAGATCCTTATACTCTGGAATACAGTTTTTGAGCAGAATTGCTGCTGTCCATTTGAATTTTACTATTTCCTTGAACACTTCATCCTTTGTAATACTCGTTTCCTGTGTCCAGTTCAGATGTTTGTTCATCCCCTGCACATTTTCCACAGACTCTATAAAATGATCCGGCTGCTTCATATATACTATTATCTCCTCATTTGTTTTTAATATTATATCATCCTACCATAGTTGTTTCAAGGATAACCAGCAGGAAAAACTATTGACAAACTAATATGATTCTAACCCAAATCATTGCTTTTTCACCACGCTGCAAATCCATAAGTTAATGCAATGCTGCGATCTGCACCAAAGCCAAAACAAAAAGGGCATTTGCAGTTATAGATGCCCTTTTTGTCAAATAAATAGTACATTTTTCGTTTTTTTGTGGTTTGCACTGCAATGTGCACAAAACCATTTGATTTGTTTCAGACAATTTGTCTATTCCATAAACGATTACGCGATCAATGAAAGCACGCCCTGCTTGCTCTGGTTCATCTGCGCAAGCATTGCCTGTCCTGCCTGCTGTAAGATGTTTGCATTGGAATATGCTACCATTTCTTTTGCCATGTCCGTATCACGGATCTGGCTCTCTGAGGCTGTTGTGTTCTCTACAACGTTGCCGAGGTTGTTGACGGTATGCTCGAGACGGTTCTGACAAGCGCCCAGCTCGGAACGCTGCGCAGATACCTGCGCCAATGCGAGCGCCACGCGCTCGATGGAGATACTTGCAAGATCTTCCGTACGGACGTCAACTTCATCTACTCCAAGACTTTCTGCATCCATAGCATCAATGTAGATATGAATCTTGTTGTTCATGTCTGTATCTGTACCGGCATGAATCGCTGCACCAAAACCTGTACGTTTGCTTGCCACAATCTCGAGCGGCCCTTCAATGTAACCTTTACCATTTGTAGCTGTGCCACCTACATAGATTCCATATCCGTCGGGATACGTATTAGTCACCCATTGATTTGTACCACTCACTTCAAACAGCTTCAAATTCGTAGTAGGATTATTATCTGCCAAAATATCACTGCCACCATTCGGTCGTGTGCTTGTACCGTAACTTCCTGTAGCCACGCCGCCTGTCCCCTCATCTACTACATTAAGAAGCTTCTTCACAAAAGACGCACCCATAGAACCAAAATTCTTCTGAAACTGTCTCAGTCCCACACCTGTATACTTCTGAATAACACTGTCAAGACTGAAACCATCCTTAATCTCCTTCATGACTTTATCAAGCCCTTTGCTCATATCAGACTGTGCCACAGAATTTCCGCCTGCTGCCATATATCCCAGATACATACTTGCGAGATAGCCTGTCGCATAATCCGATGCACCGCCGCTGCCCGAACTTGTAAGCGGTGTTCCGTTAATTGCACTCGCAATAGCTGCCTCTGTAGAATTTTTATTGATTCCAAGTCCCTGCACCCATGGATTTCCATGGAAACACCCACCTGCAGCGCTCTGCGCCATTCCCTCGATAAACCACAGTGGAAATCTGTCTTTCATAAACTCGCCATTTACATTTCCCGTCATACCGTTTGTGAGTACCTCATCCATAAACGCATGCATCATCTCATGCACAATGGTGACTTCCAGATTATCTCTGGTCGTAGCATTTAACAGACCATTTCCCAATGTTTTCATATTGACACTGAGATTAAATCCCAGACTCTTGCTCGCACCATACTGAAGCCCTACTGATGCCAAAACATTTGAACTGGAATCATTGTACATATGAAGCCCTATTCCGATTTCAGAACCTTGCAGATAACCAAATGTATCGTTGAATGTATTAAGCAATGAATTGACTGCCTGTGGTACGATCGACTGCTGAAGCACCGGAATCAAATTGGTTGCTGTTACCAGATCATTCCCTGAAAGTCCTTGTGTCGGAGATTTCCCATCGCCACTTGGTATCGCATTGACACCATATGTCACTGTATAGATTACTTTTGTGCCATCTATACCATTCAAATCATCTGCTGAGAAAACTCTGCCCGCATTATCACCGTTGAGGGCTTTCAAATAAAGCTTTTTCTTGTCTTCCTCATACTTCTCCTTGATGGCCTCGAGCTTCCTATTATTAATTGCCTTATTATATGCGCCTCTTCCGCCCTTAGAAAGACTGCCGTTGAGAAGATACGTCTCATTAAACTTCGTCGTCTCCGCCACTCTGTCAATCTCTGTGATGAGCTGAGATACTTCATCCTGTATGTTCTGTCTGTCAGATGCGGCATTTGTGCCGTTTGCGGCCTGTACGCAGAGTTCGTTCATGCGCTGAAGCATATCCTGGACTTCACTGAGCGCGCCGTCTGCGATCTGCACCATAGAGATGCCGTCTTCTGCATTCTCTGTTGCCTTGGTAAGTCCTCTAATCTGGCGTCTCATCTTCTCGGAAATTGACAAACCTGCTGCATCATCTGCTGCTCTGTTGATCTTATATCCGCTGGAAAGTTTCTCGGCCTTCTTTGATACTGTACCGTTTACTATAGATAATTGTCTCTGGCTGTTCATAGCCTCAAGATTGTGTGCTATTACCATAAATTTTACCTCCTGATTTCCTTATCGTTAGGCGCCGCGTAACCTCATCCTTGAAGCGGCATAGATCCATTCCTGCCAGGCCCCACCTCCTTAAATATCTTAAAATATTAACTATTCACAACACGTTCTCTCTCGGCAATACACTGCTGAAATTTCTGATCAAACAGCTCCGCCATCTCCATATTTCCCATACCTCTGTATATATCAATAATATGGGCATAACACGACAGCTGGTTCTCGCCGAGCGTCTCCAGATCCTTCATTGTCGTCACCTTGACATATAACATCAACGCCTTGACGATCCGCCCGTTTTCCCGCAGTAAATTTGCGTATTCATACGTAAATTTTGCTGAGTTATAGATACTATTGTATTTTTCCAGAAGTTCCAGCGCATCTGGGAATCGATCCTTACGGCAGTACGCCTTTGCAAGCGACATGATCATCTCAGGCACGTACACATGCTCCGTACTCTCAGCCATACTTAAGCCTTTCTCATACGCGTCTATGGCATTGTCGAGATCATCCAGCACAAAATATGACTGCCCCATCTGAAAATAGTGGTATCCGCTCCCCCCGTCCTTCTCGATCACCTTCTGCAGAAGATCCAGGTTTCTGCGCTGTTTTCTCTCCATCGCCTCGCCTGTCAGGGCATATCCATGATGGATGACCTCCATCGGAAGCAGAAATGCCTCCAGCGAATCCATGCTTTTACCAGACTCAGTCGTACAGATCTGTTCATGTATCGGATAGTAATACTTATAAAAATTTTTATTATACATCCGCGGTACATCGTCCGATACATACCCTGTCTCTCCGTTGTCCTTAGGAATCAGGTTCGTAAGACGCATCACACCTGCATAACGCGGAAACCGCTGCATCATGATCCGCAATGCACTGACATCAACGTTGGTCACATACTCGTCGCAGTCGACCACCAGGATCCAGTTATTTTTGGCAAAAGATGCGCAGTAATTTCGTGCCGCGGCAAAATCATCGATCCACTCAAAATCAACCACCTTGTCGGCATATTTCTCTGCAAGCTCTCTCGTGCGGTCTGTGGAACCGGTGTCTGTCACAATGATTTCCCAATCATACTTTTTCAAATGCTTCAAGCACTGCTCGATGTAATCTTCTTCGTTTTTGGCGATGATACACACGGTAATCGGTAACTTAGACATAATCTCTCCCCCTGCTGTGCCTTTCTTATTTCGTCCCTTTTTATTGTCTATTTACGCGTTGGTTACTTTTTCCTTATCTGCATGGTACGCAAGAAAACGCTGATGGAAATTCTCCGCCATCTCCTTCTCGCCAAACGCCTCATAGATCTGTATAATCCTGCCATAGCAATCCGTCAGCTCGCCGCCAAGGGTTCCCATATCGGGCAGTGTCGTCACCTTAATATAATTTCCCAATGCCTTTAAAATCTGCTCATCTTTCCACAAAATATTGGCGTATGTAAATACATACTTTGCCGTGTTAAAATCCCTGGCATACTTTTCCATCAATGCCAACGCATCCGGTATCCTGCCCACGTCCGCATATGTATTTGCCAGCGACATAATCAGCTCCGGCACAAAATATTTTCCCAGATCTGTTACGTGCTCCATGGCTTTCTCGTAGGCATCAATCGCCTCATCCGCACCGCTAAGCGTCAGCTGTGACTGACCGATCTGGAAATACACATAGCCTTTGTCCGGCGTCGTCTCCAGTTCCTGATAGAGCAGCTCCAGATTTCTGATCTGTTTCTTTTTCATCGTCTCATTATCAAGCGCATATCCGTGATGAATGATATCAATCGGGAGCAAAAATCCATCCATCGGATCGTCTCTTTTAGCAGGATCGATCGGAACGATCTGCTCATGGATCGCAAAATCAAAAGTATAAAAATTCTTATTATACATCCGCGGCACATCCGTATTGACATATCCTTTGTTTCCCTTGCCATCGTTTGTGATATTTTTCAGGCGGAGTACTCCTGTATATCTTGCATGCTTCTGCATCAGCATTCTCAATATCCTGATATCAACCGCCTGCACGATCTCATCACAGTCGATTGCCAGAATCCAGTTATTTTTGGCAAAAGAAGCGCAATAGTTTCTGGCTGCCGCAAAATCGTTCACCCACTCAAAATCAACCACCTGGTCGGCGTACTTCTCCGCGATTTCCTTCGTCCTGTCCGTAGAGCCTGTATCCGCCACAATGATCTCCATACCATATGGCAGCAAATGCTTTAGGCAGTCCTCTATAAATTTTTCTTCGTTTTTCGCTATAATACATACCGATACTGGTACTTTTGACATATTCATTTCTCTCCTTAAGCATTTTATACGTAAAACGCGCAGACATACTGCTACCAATATGCCCGCGCGTCATCCATGACGTTATCATGCTCCTATTTCTTGCGATCCATCAACTGTGGATCAACTGTATTCAACTTACTGACAGCGCTGTAATACTTCGTCGCCGCACTCGCTGTCACCTTACGTTCTCTGATCTCCTGACGCTTCGAGGTTAGGGCTGCTTCCATAGAAGCCTTGTTGCGCTGTTCCTGCGCCTCAATCGAGACACCTTTGTCAACCGCTTCTCTGACCAGATCCTGCATCTTCTGGACCTTCTCCCTGTATTTGTCAGGATTGCTCTGCACTTCTTCCCTGACAATCTCGTAGGTCGATGTAAAACCATCATCAAGACGGTTGAGCTCCTCAATCAGCTCTCCCTTTTCATCCATAATTGCATCATACGCCTCCGCGTCAAACGGTCTCTTTGTCGAAGCCGCGAGCTGGCGTTTATTGATCTCATAGACTTTGTCAAGTACTTCGAGTTTCTTTTCCAGACTTTCTGTCATAATCTGCAGATAGTTATCTGTCATGTCTGTTCCCCTTCCATACTATCCAATCAAGTTCCAGTCCGCTTGTAGGCACCTAAATTGCCCTGTCCGCCTGCCACCCTTGCCTGTGCAACCGGATTGCTCTTATCTCCGGCAACCTTCTTCATTACCTCTTTCCAATTATCCCTCATGGAACGCAGGTGCTTCAACACTTCCTCCATAATCTCAGGATCCTTCGCAATATTTGCCTCGTGGCATCGTCTCAACAGATATACATACACATTTTCAAACTCCTGCGATACCGCATACTTCCTGTCAAGTGTATCCCTGAAATTCTGGATGATCTTTTCAACCTTGACAATATTTTCGTGCGCCTTTGCAGGATCCTTATTTTCCATTGCCAGGATGGCTACGTTTCCAAACTTAATCGCCCCATCATAGAGCATTAGTGTCAACTCTGCTGGTGAGGCTGTCATAATTTTCGCGTTTTGATATTGTGCGTATCCATTTTGTTTGAGCATGCAATTCCTTCTTTCCATGGGAACCTCCATGAGGTTCCCATTGTATTCATTACCATTTTCACCTATTTTATATCAATCAATTATTGTCCCAACATACTTGCAAGAGAGTTCTGGCTGGACTGCAGTTTCGACAGTGCAACCTCCATTGCAGAGAACTTTTTGTACCACTTATCCTCATAAGCGTCCAGCTTCTTCTGCGCTTCCTTGATCTGCTTGGTATAGTCATCATACTCGGTCTTCATGCGCTTGTCATCATATACCTTGTAGATACTCCTGTACTCTGTGCTCGCCATCGTCTTCTGGAGCGAACCATACATCTCCTTACTCATCGTTGTAAAGAGCTCAATCACTTTGTCCGGATCAGCTGCAATCGCTTCTTTGAGCTTATTCTTCTCATCTGAATATTTGTCATCATCACTGTCGCCCATAATGTGCAATGCATTACGCTCTGCCTTCTCTGTATCAAAATAGCTGCCTGTACCAACGCCAAAATTGACAAGATACAATGTCTCACCGCCAATCTCATAACCCTTGTTGACAGCCCCGATCATACACTGCATAACCGTGTTGAGATCTTTGTCTCTTCTGAGCAACGAATCCTTGATCGTGTTCTCCCACGTCTCAACCTCATCATCGCTCATAGCCTCTTTCTCCTCATCGGAAAGCATCGTGTACTTTCTGGCGGAATCAGCAGTATAGAGTTTCGTCATCTCGTTCATGATATCATTGTATTCCGTGAGGAAATCCTTGATCATGTCATAGATGCCATCGTAGTCTGTATCCGTCGTAACGGCAATATCCTCATCTGTATCCTTTGTTACCGCATTTGCAGTAATGCTGAGTCCATTGATTGTAAAGGTATTCTTATCGGATGTAAAGGTTGCACCATTTAAGGTAATCTCTGCATCCGCTGCATCAATGCGGGTACACTCAGAACCGTTGGAATACTTTCCTGCCGCAAGACCGAGATCATACAATACTGATGCAACCGCATTGCCGTTCTCATCCAGACCCTCGAGCTGGAATTCTTTATCAACACCTGTTCCCGTAGAACTTATAAAGAATCTCTGATTCGTCTCATCAAAGGATGCGTTAACACCGCCTTCCGACAATTTCGTTGTCAGCTGTCCGATCTCCATGTCAGCTGTGATCTCTACCTCAGTCACCTTTGCGTCTGCGCCTTTGCCGACTGTAAGTTTGATCTTCTTCCCGACCAGATCCGGCGAAATGTCGCTGACCTTCGCCTTGTAGTCCTTATCTTTCTCGGAATAGTTCTTGAAGTCGCCCGGCTCGTAAACATAGCCTTTTCTCGTAATCGCCTCACCCGTGACATCGCCAACCGCTCCATCACCAACAGCACAGGTATTATTCAGTCCAAGTCCCTGCAGGATTGTCTTGCTGAACCCCGATTGAACAGAGCTACTCTTCATCTCATATCCAGTTCCAACCGTAGGGCCTGTAACGGATATCTTACCCTCATTGTACGACATCGACATGCCTGTACCTGCAGCAGCAGCATTAAATTTACTGATAACACCATTGATATCCTCGGTACCATCCAGCGTCACCTGAAATGATGCGCCTCCAGTGCCGTCAGCTTTGTTGGCAATTGTTACATCCAAAGTGCCACTGCCGACACCCAGTGCTGCAATCTTTTCATTTGACCCATCACTCGCTGCATTCTTATCATAAATCGGTATGTCGCCCATCTTCTTCATGGACACCTTCGCGCCTGTCAGATAACCTGCTTTTGCAAGCTTGTTGATCCGAAGAGACTGTGTGCCATTCACCGCGCCCTCACTTGCAGTGATTGTCGCCTTGGTCGGATCAGAAATTGTCGTCTTCTTCTTAGCATAGCTTCCCGCCAGTCTCATGTTGGACAGCGTACCTGTATAAAGCTTGTAAATCCTCTTATTCAGATCCTGCCATTTCGCAGTCTTCCACTCAAGTTTCTTCTGGTCATTTTTCAGGTTCGTCACCTTGGTTGATTTTGCCTTGACCAGCTGCTGTATTACCGACTCCGTATCCATGCCTGAATACATACCTGTCATTCTCAATAAATCTGACATTGTAATCCCTCCAATTTCCTTACTGCCTGCAGCCGCTCATTATCTGCCTGGCTGCTTCCCTTACTATTTTCTTACCGTTTTGGCTCCTGCTACATCCTCTTGTCAACCAGCACACCCGCAAGCTCCATTCTCTTTGCCAGCAGATCGAGCGTCTTCTCAGGCGGAATCTCCTTGATCACTTCCTGCGTCTCCCGGTCTACCAGCTTGATGATAATACGGTTCGTCTTCTCATGAATCCCAAACTTTGCATCGGAATGAGGCAGTGATGCTACAGCCTTCTCCATGATTTTCTTCAGTTTGTCAAGATTCACATCCTTCTTGTCATCGATGAGCTGCTTCCTGTCAGCCTGTATAGACAATGTAACTGATTCATCTGATCCTTTTGCGATCTGTACATCCATTGCTCCATCCGTGGATTCTGTCTTTTTCGCCTCTGCAGCCCTGGGCGCCGATAACTGTTCAGACGCTTTTGCTGTCTGAGCGCTCTGTGTCGTCTGGATTGTCTGTGTCAAAACGGTCTGCTGCCGGGTATTTCCCCCTGATATAGGCTCCATATACATGCTAATCACCTCCATGTCATGCATGCGCATTCTTCATGCAATCCCCGTAACCATTCGACGCATCACCGCCACATGCTTCAAACCAGGCCAAATCGTGTATCTGAACAGTTACTGATTCATCAAACAAACTGCAATCACAATGATTTCACTTACTATATCGTCAAATTATATTGAAAAATTAATGGTATATCTTTATTTTATACGAAAATGACGCAAAAAACAACAGAAAAATTTGTTTCTGCATCTATGGAACTGCGGGGAAATAATTGCCGTGAATTCCGTGGAATTGCTAAAAGCGTTCAAGAATTTGTGGAAATGAGCCGATATATATTAATATAGTTTTGCATATCATGCAAATTCTATAGAACCAATTTACCCAAGAATGGCAGATGCAGTACCTGCTGGAAAGCCAACGGGCAAAAGGAATTGTCCCTGGAGTAATGCGCTGTCCATTTAACAACCAGACACCATAGAAACACATGGAGGTATTTGTTATGGTAGTACAACACAACCTACGGGCAATGAACGCCAACAGAATGTTGGGAATCACTCAGGGAACTTTATCCAAATCAGCCGAAAAGCTGTCGTCAGGCTACAAGGTAAACCGCGCTGCGGACGATGCCGCTGGTCTCTCTATCTCAGAAAAAATGAGAAAACAGGTGCGGGGACTGACACAGGCTTCCCTGAACTCCGAAGATGGGATCAGCGCAGTACAGACGGCGGAAGGCGCACTCACTGAAGTGCACGATATGCTGCAGCGGATGAACGAGCTTGCAACAAAGGCTTCAAACGGAACCAATGCGCTCTCGGACCGCCAGACAATTCAGGACGAGGTTGACCAGCTCCTCACGGAGATTGACCGCGTATCTGAGACGACGAAATTTAATGAGATGTATCTGCTGAAAGGGAATACGGACAAGGTGACCCGGTATCTGAATGCGAAAGATGCAGGGCTTGATGGGACGATCACGCAGAACGCCACGAGGGCGTCATTTACGATGAATGCGCTTAAAAATGGCGACACTATCATGATTGCCGGAAGGGAGTATACGATCTGTCCGCATGACGAAGGAAAAGTGCAGGATATGCTTATAGCAGCTACTACAAATGGAAAATACAGTTATACTGACATGTACGGAGATGTGACTACCGGCACTACCGGAAATCCGGATGCCGTAAATGCTGCCGCCATGGCAGGTACACATATTGACCTCGACGGCGTGCAATACACCATTGTCTCCAATACTGCACAAGAGAATGTAGATAAGAATATACTGACGCTGTCCAGTATTCTTGATAAAATCAAAATAGGCAGCACTGCAAAGTACAATGGCAAGATATATCATACGCTTGCTGATGGAAAATATGATGCAGCAAACAATACTTTAAGTGATGTCGATGACATCGATGATATTGATGCGTCCTACATTACGGATCTACAGGCCTACAAGATGATCCGTCAGGAACTTGGGCTCGCCAACAATATTGGTGCAAACAAGGAAAACTCCAAGGTGGATATTATAATAAAGGATGCCGAAGATACAACGAAAACACTTAATCTGTCAACAGCATCAGATACGGCTCCGATCACGGATGCCAAAAAGGTCACATTCACATTCGACAAAGGCCAGTACACCGCACAGGAAGACTTTAATTTCTCGCTCCACGTAGGTGCCGACGCAGACATGACCAACAAGATTAGCGTAGGAATCCAGGCGCTTGATACAGCCGGACTCGGCATCGAGGGACTCAATGTAAAGGACTCAACAGGCGCAAGCGCCACATACGCGATCGATTCCATCTCGGATGCCATCGCAACTGTATCCTCACAGCGTTCCCTGCTCGGTGCAGTCCAGAACCGACTCGAGCACACGATCAACAACCTGGACAACGTCGTGGAGAACACAACTTCCGCTGAGAGTCAGATCCGCGATACCGATATGGCAACAGAGATGGTAAGATACTCCAATGCCAATATCCTCTCACAGGCCGGCCAGTCAATGCTGGCGCAGAGCAACCAGGCAAATCAGGGCGTACTCAGCCTGTTAGGTTAAAGAACAGTTCGCATGCAAAAAGCCGTCAGTTATATGACGGCTTTTTATATGTTTCATAAACATGTTTCCATAAAATTGTTAGGATAGTCTGCTTTATTTCATATGCCTTTATATGCAAATGAAACAGACCATCATGCGATCCTGCTTTTCAGTTTTGCAATCTCTTCTTTGATCTTGTCAACTTCTTCTATCAGATAATTTACTTTTACCTCATAAGCAAGGTTTTTATCAGCTACCGGGATCGCCTGATTAAGCTTTTTTGCAAGTTCGGTAATATTTTCGGCAATCAATTGTATATTTTTATCCGTAGCGTTTTCAATATGTAATTCAATGCTTGTTACACGCCGTTTTAACTCTTGTATTTCAGACTTCATACCTTGCATTTCAGATAAGATCAAATCGAGTTTTTCACTGTCTGTCATTGTATAACCACTCTTTCATTGTAATTGCTAACCATATTATCACGTGTTTACGTGCCTAATATAAATCTATTTTATTTTCAATTACCCTGCCAGCAGTGAGAGTATTCCCTGCCCCGACTGGTTCGCCTGGGCAAGCATCGCCTGACCTGACTGCAAGAGAATATTGTGGTTAGAGTACAACACCATCTCCTCCGCCATATCTGTATCCCGGATCCGGCTCTCGGAAGCTGTCGTGTTCTCCACAACGTTGTCCAGATTATTGACTGTATGTTCCAGTCTGTTCTGGTATGCACCGAGACGACTCCGCTCCGCGCTGACGATATCCTTCGCCTTGCCAAATGCCTTGATCGCCTGGTCCGCGCCGCTGACCTCGACTGTAAGCCGCCTATATTCACCTTTTGATGTCCGCACTACCTGTCTGTCATAAACAAATCCTCCACGGACATCGATATTGTCTATGCCTAGTGCATGGCTTGATATGGTTGCCATCTTTAGGATCATCTGGTTTCCTGTATCGGCCCCCACCTGCAGCGCGATCTGCTGTGGCTCCTCATGGGAACCAGGGATCAACGTTTCTCTCTCGTACATAACACCTGCCGCAAAGAGTCCCCAGTCCATCTTTGTATTGTAAGGCGTCCCCGGACGTTTATCATACACCCAGAGTTTACCCGAATTTTGCAGATCCTTCTCCATCCAGGTAAAATGGCCGTCCTTCTCGCTAGCGCTTGAACCAGGGCGCCCCGGCGTACCGTTCACACTCTTCGTCACTTCCAGAATCGCATCAACTAAATCAGAGGCCGAGTGAATATCGTCTATCCCCAGCTTGTAAACATAAGAATTACCCGATTGGACAGTTCCCTGCGGGCCTTTTCCCCTTGTAAACTCCACACAGTAAAACTTGTTGCAGGTACAGCATGTCGTGCTAAATCCCTTACCATATAAATCCTGCTTGTTATCTGCCGAAAGCGCGCTAAAATCCATGCTCGCGGCGACACTTCCTTTATATGTCTCAGAAAATACCGTCTTCCCATCAACTTCGTTCTCATACTTGATCGCCGGGCACATCACCCAGTCCGGCAGGCTTCCCACTGGAAACAGACTTCGCTCAATTCGGTCCGGCGCGTATACGCCAATCCCTTTGAGCACATAGATCTCATTGAACTTTGTGCGCTCCTTGATCGCATCAATCTCTGTGATGATCTGACTGATCTCGTCCTGAATCTTTTCCCTGTCTGATGCACTGTTTGTACCATTTGACGCCTGGACGGACAGTTCCAGGCACCGGTCAATCATATCGTGTACTTCCGTCAAAGCACCGTCAGCAATCTGGATCATCGAAATCCCGTCCTCGGAATTCGCTGATGCCTGCGTCAGCCCGCGAATCTGTCTGCGCATCTTCTCGGATATGCTTAAGCCTGCAGCATCATCTGCTGCTCTGTTAATCTTGTACCCGCTTGAGAGCTTCTCTGCAGATTTCTTCAGAATCCCTTCCGTTATGCCTGTCTGGCGCTCTGCATTCATCGCTCTGATATTATGTTGTATTCTCATGACCATCATCCTCCTTGATCTTCTGGCCGCATATAACCCAATCCGGATAACGGTCTGTTCCTTGTGAGTTATATTATCTTGTGCTGTTAAGCATACACTTAACCTTATCTTAATTATCGGCGGATTTTACAAAAATCTTAATACCATTTCCAAAATTGTGCATGAATTATATAGACCATCCGTCCATAACTGCTTTTTCGGCGCTCCGCAGAGCAGGGACACTCCTGCATCCTGTTGCAGGCAAGGGGACAGTGGAATTTCTGCACATCTTTGTCTTTGTCATGTGCGGAATCAAGGCAGAGATTTTTCGGGGAAAGGCCGTTTCCAAGAGAACTCACTCAATGCAGTAGGGAAATTGTTCAAATAGTATGTGTAATTTGCTAAATTTTCAGAAAATAACGCCGATATAATATAAAATAGTATTTATGTGGGTGTTTTTGTGCATTTTTTTATGTAAATGCTGTTGAATTTCATATACGGAGGTGATAAAAAAACTATCTCGGGAAACTTTATAAATAAGGATATTTATAATGCGGTGCAGTACAGGACTGGAGACGTCCTGCTGTATGTAACATTCAAACAAGGAAGTTAAGGAGTGTGCAGATAATGATAATACAACATAACCTATCAGCATTAAATGCGAACAGACAATTAAATATTGTAGGGAAAATGGGTTCAAAATCAGTGGAAAAACTTTCAAGCGGGTATCGGATCAATCGTGCGGCGGATGATGCTGCGGGACTGAGTATTTCTGAAAAAATGCGGAGGCAAATCAGAGGGCTCACCAAGGCGGTTGAAAATGTTGAGGATGGGATATCATTATGCCAGGTTGCCGACGGCGCCATGGCGGAAATGCAGGATATGACAAACCGGATGAATGAATTATGTGTACAGGCAGCGAACGGGACAAATTCAGCGTCTGACCGATCCTATATTCAGATGGAAATAGACAGTATTGTAGCAGAATTTGACAGGATTATCACAACAACAAGATTTAACGAAACATATATTTTTAAGGGAGATGAAGAATACTCTCCGGATTTCATTGAAATACTTGGAAATGGAATAGGCTCCGTCAAGGGCGTAAAAGCATGGGCAGATGACAAACTTTCCAGCCATTTGCCTCAGGAATATACTAACGACTATAATAATCATACCAATAATTGGGTAACAACCACAAATACTCCACGACCAAATGCTGGCTGTGCATGGATTGATTTTACAGATTTTACTGCAGGATCGAAACAAGAATTGATCCAAAAACTGAATGGAGAAGGTTTTGACAGCACCTGCGGCGCCGGCTGTGGCAGATATTATGGCATTAAATTTGTAAGAGGCCATAGATCTACTGATGTGACGGATCAGTCTAAAATTCCTTATACTTATAATTATTATCAAGAACATAACTCAGAGATTCTAAGCATAAGCCTTGATGACCTGTGGACCAGATATACAAATCAGGAACCGACGCAAAAATGTTCATTAGGAGAAATGATCTGTGCAACGCTTATAGAGACAATAAATGATGCTGGCGAAAAGTACAAGCTCAATTCAGTACACCATCCCGGGTATAACAGCTTTTTGACGGCACATTCCACTGCATATTCCTATCAAAAGGGAACGGCAAAGTTCTATATTTCAACCACTGGCGGGAGTGGCGAGAGATATAAATACAGTCCTGTTCCAAGGGATATTACTGGCGCCGCGGGACAGCTAAAGGCAATTGGCGAGCGTGTCATCATGCCCAAGAGGCAGCTGGCTGTACAGGCCGGTACGGATACAGACCTTGCCAATAAGATATCAATGCGGCTGCCGACCATGTCCAAGGAGAGTCTGAGGCTTAATAAAATAAGTGTACTCACGGAAGATTTTGCGACAAATTCCATTGAGATCCTAAACGATACGCTCAGGTTCATTTCAGAAGACAGAAGCCGTATAGGCGCATACCAGAACCGTCTTGAGCATTCCTCTTTGAACTTGGACAATATTGTTGAAAACACAACCGATTCCGAATCCAAAATCCGTGATACCGATATGGCAGATGAGATGGTACGGTACTCAAACATCAATATCCTGACACAGGCAGGACAGTCTGTATTAAGTCAGGCAAACAACAGTGCGCAGGGCGTTTTATCACTATTGACAGCATGATGGGGAAAAATTCATATATCACGGTCATAAAGGTATGAAAAAAGCAGGTATACAAATAAACCTGCTTTTTTCATACCTTTATAGGAAATTGCGATCAATGAAAAGTGTCTCAGGTTCTCATCAACGGACATGGCACCGGATAAAATAAAAAGGACTGCTGAAAGATCAGCAGCCCCTTTATCATGGTAGAAACTAACGTTCCCATCCTGTGGAATCAATGATTACTGTAACAAGCTCAGCACACCCTGGTTCGCCTGGTTAGACTGTGCAAGCATAGACTGACCTGCCTGCTGGAGGATGTTTGCATTCGAGTATTTCACCATCTCAGTTGCCATGTCTGTATCACGGATCTGGCTCTCTGCGGATGTTGTGTTCTCTACGACATTGTCCAAGTTATTAATGGTATGCTCTAAACGGTTCTGAATCGCACCGATCATTGACCGCTGCTTGGAAACATGTGCTATCGCATCCGCGATCGAATCAATCGCATAGGTTGCGGATGCACCTGTACTGTCAGCCACGTTCAGACCATGGATGCCCAATCCCTTGGAATCCAGTGCGTCAATTGAAATACCAATCTTATTTGTCATATCCGCGTCAGCGCCTACATGAACATTAAAGTTAAGAGCTTCCTTAACGTCGTACTTGCCCTTTTCAAAAGCAAATAATATCTTTCCGTCTTGACTTAAATTGATTGTCCCAAAATCTTTCACATCGTCCATTTTAGTAACACCAGCCTCGTCATAAAGTGCCGGCTCTTCCATAACTGCATTGCCGCCTTCTTTCGCCCCGATACTGTTGGCAAGCCCCAGTTCCTGCTTAATCTTTGCATAAGCTACTGTAGCTGTGATGACAGAACCATCAACATCATCAATACCATCAGGCTTATTATCTTTGTCATCTTTCATCACATGATATGTCTTACCCTTATAAACCACTGTGCTCTGCTCTACGACCTTTGCCGCAAGATTTGTTCTGCTCAAAATGTTCTTGTCAGGATTTTCATCTGTTGAGCCATCCTCTACTACAGTGTACTGGGTACCATCAATCGTAATCAACTCGCCTGCACTTACACTGGCTGTATCCTTAATCATATCTTTAAGGAATTTTATTCCATCATCATCACTCCGCCGACCAATACTGTACTCCCTGCCTGCAATCGTGATGCTGTCGCCAAATTTCAGTGCATTCATTGCAAAAGTCGCCCTCGTTGCTCCATCAAAAATCTGTCCTTCAATTCCTGCATCCTTTGCACTCAGACGTTTCTCAACTGTGTCTGCATCACCCTTCAAGAGGTAGATCTCGTTAAACTTGGTTGTCTCTGCTACTCTATCGATTTCAGTAAGGAGCTGGGTAACCTCGTCCTGGATCGTCTGACGATCTGACAAAGCGTTCGTGCCGTTTGCTGCCTTCACTGCGAGTTCATTCATTCTCTGTAACATATCATGCACTTCTGTTAAAGCGCCTTCTGCTGTCTGCACTGCACTGATACCGTCCTCAGCGTTGGAAGAAGCCTGTGTAAGACCTCTCATCTGTTTTCTCATCTTCTCTGAGATTGCAAGCCCTGCCGCATCGTCTGCCGCACGGTTGATCTTGTAACCAGAAGAAAGCTTCTCTGAAGACTTTGACAAAACACCTGTTGTGATTCCTAACATTCTGTTTGCGTTCATTGCTCTAAGATTGTGCTGTACTACCATAAAATTACCTCCTTGTAATTACCGCATGCGACTCCCTCACACACGGATGTCGGCGACTCCCTTCGCCCCATTTGTTACACAAAATTTTCCTATATTCAATTTTTATATTCCCCGGTATATGCTTTAAATCCCATTTTGGCATCCACTTAAAGATTTGACCGGTTAGAACTGAATGGTTCTCATTTCTGTTCCCATTCACTTATTATATCGGACAATAGTCCAGATAGTTTATAGTTGTCTGAAAACTTTTTATATTTTTTTATTTGCATATAAAATCAGCGCAATTAAAACAATTCCACAAAATAGTTGAATCAGAGAAATTGGCAAACCGGAATCCGTCCAAAAGCGAGGGGCGATTTTTACGAAACAAAACTTCGAATATCGCCCCGAACCGTTTTAACAAAATCCACCACCATACCAATACGTGACTGTTCCCAATACATTGCCGTTCCGAAGTCTCTCACTTCATCAGACAGCTCGCAAAACCGACGATCACATTCCTGCTGCATTCTGGAGAGCATCAGAATATACACATACATCCGCAAGGGTTTCATCAACAAAGACTGTTCTCCTGCTTACAATCTTTGCACACAAATTGATAAAGAGCATCAATTTGGCGCATGACTCCCACTACTTTGATGGACGTCTGAACAGTAACGGCATATGACCATCCCTGCCACAGCTAAGTGAAGTGATTATTGCACGCCAGAGCCCCATGTGCTATACTCTAAAGTAACAAAAGAGAAAGGTAAAATAAAATATTGGAAATTAAGGATAATATACAGTGGCATCCTGCCTTCTGTTCCGCGATCGAACTGGAACTGCGGGAAAACAAAAAAGACCTGAAATACGAGAGGGAGCACAACCTGAGTAAGATGCCTCTCCGGATCGACTTTCTTGTGATCAGAAAACTACAGAACGCAGTGATCAAAAATGAGATCGGTGATTTCTTCCTGAAGAATAATATATTTGAGTACAAATCACCAGGTGACAGCATGGATGGCGGAACTTTTTACAAGGCACTGGCATACGCATGCCTGTACAAGGACGAGATGATGCACGGCACCGCCGCGAAAGATGCGGACGAAACATTTAACATGGACACTACGATTACGCTTGTTCGGGAACAAAAACCAATGAAGCTCCTGCAGCAGCTTGGCGAACACTATGAAGTGAGCAGACGGTCAGACGGCATCTACCGCATCCATGGAATGCCATTTCCAATGCAGATCCTTGTGACCAAAGAGCTGGACGAAAAAAGCCATGTGTTCCTTACTGCACTGACACGCACCATGAGCAGGGAACAGGCACGCTGGCTCTTAGACAGTACCTCAAAACTGGAAGACAATGAAGACAGGGAGAACGCGGATTCTGTCGTAAATGTCGCATCGGAGGCCAATATCAATCTATTTAAGAAAATGATACAGGAGGGTGATCAAATGTGTGAGGAATTAAAAGAAATGCTTGCGCCTGAAATCGTAGAATTTAAAATACTTCTGGCAAAGCAGAATGAAGAGCTGGCTGACAAGGATGCTGAGATTGAAAAACTCAAAAAAATGCTTGCCGAGGCTGGAATCCAGGCGTAGCATTTATCACAATGCGGGAAAAACATACAGAAAATTCAATTCTGACGCATTTTATTGACCAGACAAACAAAGAAAACTGCCGCGCAGCACACACGACAGTTTTCTATATATGTGAAATGGTAAGTACCAATTTCAAGCATATTAACGCAAATATTATAATTTTCATTTTGTCCGGGACAAACTGGATTCATTCGTATCACATCAGTGTTGGGAGTACCTGTGGTAAGCAGGTGCACTTTCGCGAAAAATGAAATTGGCCTATATGCCATACCTGGAAACACAACGCGCTTTCAAGGTTTGTCCTGAACTTTCAGTTTGTCGTTTATCACAAACATTCTGACCATTCCTGCTTATTCTGAATGGCCGATTCATCCATCGGCAATCTGGTTGACCGATGAACGACTGGTTTTGTCATAGGAGCGGGCAGCCTGCACTGCCCAGCTCCTTATTTAAATCTCATGCAATTACTTGCATCATATTACTGATTAGCCTAACAGACTGAGTACGCCCTGGTTTGCCTGGTTGCCCTGTGCGAGCATTGACTGACCTGCCTGTGAGAGGATGTTTGCATTAGAATACTTCACCATCTCTGTAGCCATATCTGTATCACGGATCTGGCTCTCTGCGGACGTCGTGTTCTCTACTACGTTATCC
>DKVL01000015.1 GCA_002491195.1 Lachnospiraceae bacterium UBA7179 | reverse complement strand
TACGTTTTCGTACGTGGCTTGTAAAGCCATAATTAGAAGTAAATGCTAAGTCCTGTGTGAACAATAACTTCCCAACACATTCTATTCGTATACTGCACTTTCAACTGACCAGCTATCAAGATCCGCAGCATGTCCATTAATTACATACTCAATAGTATAATCACTATAAACATCAATGTATTTACGCACCCTCCGCTCATTTACTGCGATTTCATCAAATGTCCGTCCATAAGAGGCGTACTCCATATTCAATGCTTCCAAAATTGTCGGAATCAATTCCGCCTGTGATACAGGAGCTTCGCTTATTTGCATATTTTCATGATGTTCGCCTGATTTCTTCACAAGAAACAATGTGCGAGAGGTCTTCTCTGGTTTGATCGGACTTGTAGAGGGATCATATATATTACTCTGTCCATGGTCCGCTGTTATAATAATCGTAGCATCCTCATACGTTCCATGTTCTTTCATCTGTTCCATGTACTCGTATACGATTTTCAGGCTGCCCTTTCCCTGAGAAGTACGCGTTGCCATCCTACCTGTCGATTCATACTTTAAATCTTCTGTTAAATAAAAAGGTGCATGTGGTCCTCTCATATGGTAAAAACGAAATGCGCTCTCTTCTTCCTGCGATATACTTAAACCATTTTCTGCAATATCATGATAAAATGCCAAATCATTATCTATACTCCATATATCCCTGTTATATGTGATATTTTCAATATCCGATGTATAGTATTCATAAAACGATTTTCCCAAAAATGGCGCTATTTTATACATTGATGTCCTAAGCATTGTCGTATAAGTCTCTATAATCTTGTATCTTCTGACTACAGCATCCGAGTAATTGTCCATCTTCTGACACAGTTCTTCAGGCATCAGCCCTAAATCCGTAAAAATCCTGACATCTGTTCCGCGTTCCATGATCCGTTCCAGCGCATCGCTGTTTTCATAGGCATATCTCGCATAATTCCTATCACTAGGATTCCATTCCACCCCTGTCAGCATACAGGGGATACCGTAATTTGTATGCGCAAACTGTGAAGTTCCATTTCTGTAATAAGTAAAATCCGCTAAAGGTTCCAAAATACTGCTGTCATCCTCATAAATCTCTTCAAACCAGCTGCTGTCAAAATTGTCTAGTACAAACACCAGTACATTATTTTCCTGTGCTAATTCAAGCGAACCCTTATTGGTAATCGCCGCATTCTCATTTTGATTTTTCACATCAGAAGTAATGAGAAGCCATCCTAATGTCACGGCCTGAATCAGCGATATGTAAACACACAAAAACTGAAATATCTTCCTGGCAACATTTTTACGATATCCGCCAATCACAGCTGCCAACAATATCATAATCCATATACAGGCATTGACAAGAAGTCTCTGCCAAGACCAGACCTGTTCCTCTCCATTCATGGCATTCAATGTACCATTTAAAAACATACTCTGCAGATATCCAGCACAGCTTAACCCTGCAAAAAACAGATACATAGCCTTATAGATCTGTTTGGGGAGAAACAATAAAAACATTGTGATCAACGAAACTACTTCTATGACGCTTCCAACCAGCATGATCAGAAAAAAAGAAAAATAATCACCCGAAAACTCTTCCAGATTGTGCAGAAACAGCTCATTCGGAAAATAGATTCCCGTCATGACTACCCATGCACTTACAAAAGGTAACGCCTCCAGGAATCTGTGGCGAAACTCTCTCTGATCAATATACTCAATTGCTCGTAGCAGCCCCCACCCGAACATGTTTTTTCGTCTGCATAGTAGAACAATTCCGCCAGCCATCATGCAAAACGCATACATAATACAATAATTTCTATTATCAATGCGTCCAAACATGAGCAGGTCAATTACGATCATTATTATGTAAACAGAATCAAATATATGTACAACATGATACCCAGACGATGCAAACAACCGCTTCATCAAGAACAGCATGATAAAAGATATCAGGGCAAAAACAATCCCATAGTGCAGATATGTCCTGCCCTCCACATCCCAAAGGCTTTCCAGCAATGTATTTTCTCCCTCACCCAGATAAAGCTTTATCGCCGAGACTGCAAAGTAAAACCCGGCAGAAAAAAATAAAACTGATTTGAGACTGTAGATTTTCCTATTGTATTCTTCATCGCCCCGGTTAAGTCCTATCCATATACCGCCTGAAATAATTCCAAAAAGCAGTATAAATAATATCATGCCTGCACCCTGCATTCAAAATCCTCTTTTCTACCTCAATCGATTTTATTTCACTTTATGATATGACTTCATAAAATGAATCCGATTCTCCTCTGCACTCTCTTTTGGTCTGCCCAGATCCGCACGCGAATCCAGTGATGTCATCACCTCGATCATGGAAAGTTCCTCTTTACTTCGGGCATCCTTAAGTGCCCTCTCCAGCTCTGATTCTGTTTGCACCAGATAGGTATTTGAATACCCGCTTGCTTTTGCAATCTGGGAATACGTCTGACCGCTAAAACCTGTCGGCATAGCCCCCACTGATTCATGCGCCGCGTTATTGATCACGATGTGCAGCAGATTCCTGGGTGACTGTTTTGCCAAAAATGCCAATGCACCCATATGCATCATCACTGCGCCGTCGCCATCGATACATACAATATGTCTGTTTTGATCAGCCTGCGCCATGCCAAATGCAATCATTGATGCATGTCCCATGCCTCCCACAGTCATAAAAAGCCGATCGTGATTTCCGTAAAGCGCATCGCTCTGCTCATACAGTTCTCTGGAAATCTTCCCTGTTGTGGAGACAATATAAGAATCGCAATACAATTCTTTGAGAATTGTCCTCAAAGCTTCTTCGCGAATAAGCTTATAACCATTTTCCCATGTAAAGGAACATTCTTTCTCAAATGTCCCCTTTTTCACAACAATCGCATATTGTCCATTCTTCTCTAATTGTCTGTGGGCTTTGACAAAAATTTCCTGAAGCTGTGTTTCTAAAGTCATCTCATCAATCACAGAGTATGGCACATTCATAACCTCCAACAATTCACAGGTCACTTTTCCCTGATAAACATGCTGTGGTTCATCCTTTACCCCAGGTTCACCGCGCCATCCGACCACAAACAGCATGGGAATCCCATACACCTCCTCATTGGCTATGGATGCCAAAGGATTAATGATATTCCCCAGGCCGGAGTTTTGCAGATATACCAGACTGGGGCAGCCTGTCGCAAGATACCCGCCTGTCGCAAGTCCGACCGCTGCCCCCTCATTTGCAGTCACATAATGCTTCCATTCTTTTCCGCGATCAAGACATACTGCATCACAGAACTGCTTTAAAGTAGAGTCTGGAACGCCTGTAATTGTATGGATTCCTATCTTTTTCACTTCCTCCAGAAAAATGCTTGCTTTCATTTATTTTTGTACCTCCCGTATGCTCTGCGTATATCAATCGATCGCATTCAATCTTTTCGACTGTCAGTATCATCATCACTGACTGACCGTATTCGCTGCCAGCGCATTATTGTCTAGTTTAGTCAGCTCTTCCACCGTATCAATCTCCACAATCTGTCCTTCTTCCACTGGAAAAACCTTCAAATGAAGCCTGTCCAGATTCTGGTTGACGACTTCGTCCCAGAACAGATCGGCACTCCCTTCTGTATGATACGCCCTTACAATCTCATTGGCAAGAATCCTGGAATCTTCCTTTGTAAAATAGGAAATTCCAACCATATTAAAAGTATCTGTTCCGCCCTTTCCAACCCTGGTGATCAGACCGTTCTGCTGCTCAAACACCCAGTCATCGGAAAATCCCCTGACCATTTTCCCATAATAACCTGAGCAGTCAAGCTTTTTGTCAAAAACAGATAAATCCGAGACGAGCAAATCGGCCTCACAGATAAAACAATTCGCTGCTCCCAGCACATCTCTTGCAGCATAAATAGAGGAAATATTATTTTTTACAGAATAATCTGGATTTTCCAGCAAATGAATTCCCTGATATTTCTCACACAAGTAAGAAAACTGTTCTTTTAAATATCCCACGACAATATATATCTCTGAAATATCCCTGCTTTTTAATCCCCCAATGACCGTTTCGATCAGAGGCGTCCCAAACACTTTTACAAGCGGTTTTGGTATTTTTAAAGTAAGCGGGCGCATCCGCGTACCGAGCCCCGCTGCCATGATAATCCCGATTTCCTTTCTCATATAACTCCATTCCTGTTCCGTCGATTCTACAGGCCACCAATCCACGATTCCATCAAACAGATTTATACCATGTCGGTTTCCTGTTCCGTCGAAAAAATATAAATTGTCTCCCTTTTGTCATAATAACCCACACCATATACCTTCCGATCTGTCTCAATCGTCAATAAATGCTTTCTCGAAGAACAGTCTATTATATATTTCATTTTCATAAACATAGACGCACTTAAAATCATATCGCATGGTATACTGGGTTTGTTCATCACTGCTATTTTCATTCCCTTATACTCTATGCTGCATTCTTGATCCGAAAATAAAAAACGATCCATATTCCACAACATTGCGTACTCATCTATTTTCCCAAATCCACCAATTGTTAATTTTTTAAATGGGGATACGCCAACCATTTTTTCCGCAACCTTTCAAACAATAAGGTTCCTTTGCAAAATACAGGTATATCGGCTCCCGTGTCCAGCATGCACCGAAAAGAAACATGATTAATATATGCTCTAAAAATCGGTCTTGGAGAATCCAGATTAACATTTAATGGAAATTCCAGTTTTATCATATAGTCACTCCAACAAAGCCTCGGATATCTGCAGTACGCTCATACTCATACTCCGCACCCTCCTCCATAAATTTCAACCGCTGCGCGATATAATCATCATCACTCACACTGCACACCACAACTGCAGATTTGACATTAATACCGTCATCATCCATATATTCCACATCCGTAAGTGCAACCCACCGATCAGGATATAATGCGCGTATCTGTTCCCATGTCAGCTTCTGCTCTGCCAATACCATTTCCATACAAACCACCACTTTCTACCAATCCTGCTGTCATAACCATAAAAAAGACATCTAAAGCCATGACGTTCTAATGACATTGTATTATGTTTCCATGGCTTCAACAATAACCCTCCTGATTGAATACAAATTTCTTTGTATCGAGGTCAGGCAGACCCGTATGACATAAAGTCCGTCACATATCATCGATCAATGTAATGATCTCCTTGAATGGCATCAGTTTTGAGTCAACTTCCAGTGCCCTATGATTTTTCAGGATCTCAACCGCTGTGCTCTGCATTGCCGGAAATGCGCTTCTCGTCAACTGGTTTGCGTAGATCACGATATTCACGCCATGCTGCGCAAGCTCTGCCTCCGTCACGCTGTTAAAGGAAGTTGGCACAACAACAATAGGCGTGTCGCTATTTTCTTTTCGAAATCTGTCACAAAACACAAAAATTTCATCTGGAGATTTTTTTCTGGAATGAATCATGATCGCATCTGCTCCGGCATCGACATAAGCAAATGCGCGTTTTAGTGCATCCTCCTGCCCTTTTTCCAGAATCAGGCTCTCAATACGTGCGATGATCATAAATTCCTCTGTTCGCTGCGCATTTTTGCCAGCACGTATCTTCTCACTAAAATTCTCGATTGAGTCCTGTGTCTGCGCTACCTCTGTACCAAACAGAGAATTTTTCTTCAACCCCGTCTTATCTTCAATGATAACCGCTGACACTCCCATGCGCTCTAACGTGCGCACATTGTATACAAAATGCTCAATCAGACCGCCTGTGTCACCATCAAGAATAATCGGTTTTGTTGTCACCTCCATCACATCGTCAATCGTGCGCATTCTCGATGACATATCAACAAGTTCAATATCTGGCTTTCCTTTTGCAGTGGAATCACAAAGACTCGAAAGCCACATCGCATCAAACTGGTCTAGCTCCCCGTTATGTTCCACGATCGTCTTCTCCGCGATCAGCCCTGTCAGGCCGCTGTGAACCTCGATCGTCTTTACAATAGGGCAGAGTTTTAGCAGCTGGCGCAGACGCTTTCTGCGATATTCTGGCATGGCGAGTTTTTCTCTGATGTTATCATCGATTTTCTTAACATTTTCATTGTAAGTATAGCCTACCTCAATTAGTTGGCCGCCATATGTTACAAGATTATCAATTACATTTTGACGGATCGCACTCTCAGGCCCCTTGCACCAGTTATCTCCATGAATCACATAATCCGGTTTGAGTTCTGCGATCACCTGGTCATACATGATTTCATTTTGAATGATCACCTTACTTGCAAGTCCTGTGTTCTCCACGATTTTCTTTCTCTCATCTATTGTAACTGTGGGAAATCTGTTAAACTTGATCATTGCCGCATCACTCAGGATCCCGACTGTCACTTCCCCATACTTGTTCGCCTCGCGAAGAATATTCAAGTGCCCTTCATGTATCACATCTGTGCAGAAACAAGTATATACTTTTTTCATATCCAACACCATACCTTTCCGTTGATAATTACCTTGATCGAAACTACTCCATTTCTGAATAGCCGCCCTTTATATACAGATCAATGTGTAAAAGCTTTGTGTTTGAATGCTTATTCACTCTCAAAGCATTATGCATCTCACTTACTTGTTATAGGAAACAGGTATTTTTATATTGTATGCATTAAGTGCCTCCTCCAAAACAACAAAGAAATCCTCAATATCCTTTGCTGTGATTGCCCCAAGTGCACAGAGCCGGAATGTATTCTGTGTTGATATTTTTCCCGGATAGATCGTAAAACCGCGCTCATAACAATAATCATGCACTTTTTCAAAGTTCCAGTTTGCATCGTCCGGATACTTCACAGATACCACAAGCCCCGCCTGCAGTTCCCTCCTGATAATATCCTGAAATCCAAGCCTGTCAAGCCCTTCGTGGATTGCTTCAAACACACTCAAATGTCTCTGCCACTTTGCCTGCTCACCTTCTGCAAAATACTCATCAATAGCCTGTCGTGCAGCATAGATTGTCTGAACAGGAGGTGTAAAGTGCATCTCGCCTGTTGTTTCAAAGAAATGATACTGCAGGTACAGATTGCAGTAATAAGAACGTTTCGGGTACTGCGCTGACTTCCTGATGATCTCGGTATTTCCGATGACAAACGACAGACCTGTCATTGCCATAATCCCTTTCTGCGCCGATGCCATACAGAAGTCAATATTGTCTTTTTCTATATCAATCGGGCGCATCGCATAGGTAGAAGTCGTATCCACTGTAAACACTGCCCCATACCTGTGCACCAATGCGCCAATCTTCCGGATCGGATTCAAAATACCCGTACCGGTTTCATTGTGTGTCGTATGCACAAGGGCGATATCCGGGTTCTCTTTTAACGTCTGCTCGACAATGCTTAAATCGGGAAGCTCGTCTACCGGAAATTTGAGATCGATAAACGGCAAATTATAGTACTCACAAACCTCTGCAGCCCTCGTACTGTAAGCGCCATTATTGATAATAAGTACTTTCTTTTCCGCTGGAAGAAGCGAATTGATGCATACATCAATATTTAACGTACCTGAACCACAGAACAGCACTGATGTATACTTGTTCAGATCACCATGTACAATGCGCACCAAATCCTCACGCATCTTTTTCATCATGGAGGCAAATTCTTTCTCCCGCGGGCAGATATCCGGCACTACCTGCGCCATTTTGACCGAATCGGTCGTTGTCGCTGGACCAGGGTTCAATAAAATGTTTCTCTTTATCTTAATATTTTCCTGCATCAGTCATCATCCTCTTCTTCATGTTTCTTTTTATAATAGGCAAGCCGCTCCATAATATAATCAGCGCCCACTTCACCGCTCCTGCCAATATGATAAATATACTTATTCCGAATCTTTTCCAGGGATTCTCTTGAAAATTCGCTGCTGTTTAAAAGCTCATCCACAACCTGGGGCAGTGTATCAATTTTATCCATATCTACGCTTTTTCCCACTTTGCTGCGCAGTTCGATGTCAATCGGCGTAATGCCAAGCTCCTCATAATCTTCGTTCATGATCTTCATCGGCGTATTGATAAAAAGGGACGGTTTCAAGGTTGCAAAGGAATACTCAAACGCGATGCTTGACCAATCTGTGATCACAACGTCCGCCTCATAGACTGTACGATTCGAGGTAAAATCCGTCTGCAGCTCCATATCATCCCGCTCATCCATATGAAATTTATCCCGCAGATAATTCAACCGCTCCTCCTCATGGCGCACAAACTGCGGATGCGGCCTCACAATGATCCGATAGCCGTGCCCCTGCAGGTTTTCCAGTATTTCCTCAATGCAGGATGACAAGATATTGTCCTTCTGCCATGACGGCGCGATCAGGATCTCTTTGACAGCCTTTTTCCTCTGATCCATCGCGTCATACGCCTGGATCATATTGTCAATGACACTTGATCCCCACTCGATAATCTTCTTTTCTGGCAGCTTGTACAATTCCTCACGCTTTCTGATTTCTTTTGTACAAAGATATCCGGAGGAAAAAACAGTATCAAAATGGTCAAGCGCCTCTTTGCGGAATGTCAGGTTCGGACTGTTCACATCATGCGGCACATAGATATATTCGTTATCTTTGCGAACCAATGAGCGTTTGATATGAAAACTTTCCAGGTCAGGCGTCGTCATCACGACAAGATCCGCCTCCATCTTCATCATCAGCACAATCAACTTATTCTCCCCGATATAATAGGGCTTGAAACGGTCGCTTTCCATCTCAAAAACCTTATCGTTCGGATCGCTCGTAATATAATTGATCACCACGTCTGATTTTTCCAGAAGCGTCTCAATGATATTCTGAAAATATTTATAAAAACCATTCTTCTCCGAGTAAAACACAAGCTGCATCTCATAATCCTTAAAAAATCGCTTGTAATCAGCCTTTTCCTTCTTCCGGTAAGGATCCTTTTCAAACAGTTTCTTTTTATGCTGCCGCTCAAAAGCGCTGGCTGCTTTCAGTTCTTCGCGGCTCTTTTCAAGTGCCTCATAGTCAATATACTTTTTGGGATTCATAATAAGATTAAGAAAATATAACTGCAAAACAGAAAAAAGATTACTGAATGTCCAGTAAATACCAACTCCTGTCTTGACAAAAAATCCAAGATAAAGGGACAACCCGATGGACAAAATCATAGTCCCTAATTGATTGATCTTCCCCTGCTCTGACTGCAGAACATTGATCCTGTTCTGTATAAAACACATAAACCACGCAGAAAAAGCAGCGACCAGAGGAATCAAATATGCAATTCCTCCAACCTCTGCGGGGACAGATGACAGATCAAGATTTCCGAGCATTGTATCAAGCACACCCGGATTTCCACGGAAAATATGCTCCTCCGGATGGTTGATCACATCGATCACACCCATCAGCAGGATCAGCTGCAACGCCAGCGGAATCAGATCCGCAAGCGGCTGATAGTGCTCCCTCTTATAGAGCTCATACTGCTCTTCCGAAATCTTCTCACCGTTTCCATAATACTTCGCCTTGATAAAATTCATCTCCGGCTGCATTTTTACCATTTTGATTGAATTTTTCTGAACCCATAATGACACAGGCAAAAGTACAATTTTAGTGCCAAACGTAAATAGTATGATTGAGACAAAGTAATTGGGCAGAATATTGTAACAAAAATACATCAGCCATCCTAAGACATCGCCAATCAGACCGATCACATAATTCATACTGATATTCTCCGTTCCTATTGATTGTCCTTATTTTCTTCCGTCTGATGTTTTTTCTTTGCGCGCTTTTTCTGCTGTGCACGAAACCACTTTGCAATTTTATGCCTGTACACAGTGCATGCTGCACCAATCGCGATTGCCACGCCCGCCACCGCCTGAATGACATACGTCACTGCTGACGGATCAATATACGCAAACGAAGTGTTGCCCAGCAGCACAAAGAAACAAGTAAAAAAATACATAAATTTAAATAATTTAAAGCTCTTTTTCATTCTCATTTTAAGTCCTTTCGCATTTTTATTTACACATACTCCACTTTAGCCCAAAATATTCCAAAAGTCAATAGAACATTTTATATTGTGGTCCTCTGCTAATGAACACTATCAAATTTTTTTTGCATACTGTATAAAAGTTCCCAGTTATTTATCTGCCCCACATCACCATTAATCGCATACTTTTCAAGCAAGTCAGGAGTTGAATTATACATATATCGTACTCTATTCTCATCACAACTTATTTCGCTCAATGTCTTGTCCAAATTATCAATTCCAATTTTTTTCCTGATTGTCGCAAGCATATCCTTATGACATACTGGCGCATTACTTATAACCATGTTTTCGTGTGTTTCATAAGGCTCTTTGACAAATAAAATCGGAATTGATGTTTCTACTATATTTCCCTCTGAATCGTTAAGAGCGCTTGTCAAACCATGGTCAGTTGTAATAATAAGAAGAGACTCATCATATTTTCCGAGTTCTTTCAGCTGCCGTATATATTCATATACTATTTTCATCGCTCCTTTTCGTTGTGATATACCACTGCTTCCATAACCGTCATCCCTTCTGTAATCATATTCAACATACTGAAAATCCTCCGTCATCGTATAGGGCGGATGTCCCCCATGCATATGGATAAAACGAAATGTTCCCTCTGTATTGTTCTGAGAAACCTGTAGTCCCTCCTCCATCAATCTGCGGTAAAACGGTATATCGTTTTCTATATTGACGATCCTGTCATTTTCGACCAGCTGCGCAATGTCGCTCGTATCATACACATAATATTCTTTTGCAACAAACGGCGCCATTTTGTACCGGGAACACTGTGTCATCATTGCAAACAGATTATCCATGCTGCATACTCTTCTGACTCCCTCTTCGTAATTAGAAATATAACCCATCATATTTTCTGCAACATATCTTTTGTTGGTATATATTCCAATATCATATCCATGATCATGAATGTCTTCTAGAAGATTTTCTTTTTCATATGCGTACTGTACATAATCAATATCACTGTCCTCCGCTAATTCTGTTCCCGAAAGTAGAAATGGAATACTGTTATAAGTTGGGCAAAACGCACTCACTGCATTTTCATAAAAAGTAAAATCATTTAATGGCTGAAAAAAGTCAGGACTTTTTTCTGTTATTTCATCCATATAAGATCGATCAAATTTATCCAGGACCAATACGATGATATTATTTTTTTCTCCAATCACATTCATCCCTTCTGTCGTAAGTGCCAGTTCGCTCTTTGGTGTTGTATCTTTTGACGTTACGAGCATTGTTCCCAGTGAAATGATCTGGATCAAAATAATCCAGATACTTACCACTTTCATGAACTTCTGTGCAGTATCCTGTTTCTTGAAAGAAAAAATGAGCACTGCGCCAATAATGACTATCCATACAGTCAGATTGATACAAATTTTCAGCAAATCATATGCATTGTTTTCTGTCCCATCCAGAACACCCATCCTACCGTTCAAAAATAGTCCCTGGATATATCCGGCAGTCAGAAATGCAAACAACAACGTTAAGTATAATTTCATATGTTTTTGATTCAAGTACAGCAGAATCCCGATCATGAGGAAAACAGCTACGATAACACCTGACAATAATAGCTTTCCAAAAAAGTACCAGTATGACATAGGGAAATCCGCCGCATTGTTTAGATAAAGTTCATTCGGCGTATAAATCACAACTGTCATCAAATAATACAATAAAACCGGAGCTGCTTCCAAAGCTTTCTTTTTAATATCTTTCCTGCTAGTATACGCTCCCTCCCAGTATGATTTAAACAGCACTGCGGCACCAGTTACCACAACTGCCATTAAAAACGCTATACTGTATGTTTTGTTATTAATCTTCCTGACAAAGAAAAATGTAAAGGACAAGGTAAAAAATAACGCAGAATCAAAATAGCGGATAACTTTATCCGTTTTCTCCTTAAACAGTATTTTTAACAGAAATGGCACAGTAACTGCTATAACTGCTAACGGAATACCATAGTGTACAAATGTGATAGGCTGAACATTCCAAAAGCTTTCAATCAGGTTTTCTTTATGATAACCAAGATAATATTTTGTGAACGACATAATAAACAAATAAATACCGAGGTAAAATGATATTTTCCAAAACAATTTTTTCCTTTCTTCTATGAAATTTAATTCTATAGCAGATAGAACGCTACATATGATTAACAATATAATGATCCCATATCTAAAATTCATTTCAATATCTCCTCATCAAATGAAAATATCTTATTTTCCCAAAAATAACCGACTAGTTATTGTACTTTTCTGGAAAATCTGACTTACCACAAATGCTAACATTGTCAATCCTACTGACAGCAAAAATACGTATAGTATTTTAACCCGATATCTATATGTATCTGATATTTGACAATACTCCTTTATCCAAAAATAAAATACAATCCCTGTAAACAAATAAATACAAATTGATGCCTTTCCCAGCATACATAAAATTTTGAACCCAAAATGCCTGCACAAATTGAAAAAAGCAAGTATGACAGCCGCACTTCCTATTGTTCCCGTAATCAATTCTATACAATTGAATTTGATCGTAATTAAATATAATATGTTCAATGTTATGATCGATACAATTACCATTTTTTTATTATCTTTAATGTTCTTTAAAATTTGATATCTATTTACCAACATTCCGATTATAAAAGAAGGAAGCATTCTTTTTGTTCCTGCATAATTTCCTATTTCCGGAATAATGAAATTAATTGCTATTATAACAACATACCCTAAAATACTATTGCGAAATACATATTTTGTAACAAATCCATATAGAGAGCAATAGAAAATTGCCCATAAAAACCAGTTGGAAGACGCTGTATATCGCAAATACTCTATTACACTTACAGGTTCATACCCCGTCATCAGAATATCACATGCATATGTAACAAATCCCCATGATGCACAAGGGATCATAATTCCCTTAATTTTAGCAATAACCCCATGTAACAAATCATATCTGTTTATAGTATACCAGAACAAATAACCACTAACTATCATAAACAATGGCATATGAAATCCATAAATCCATCGAAACACTATATTGGCCCGAAAGTTATAATCATGTGGTGTTGCATATTGTATGCTATGCCCCAAAACAACAAGATATATCGCAAAACCGCGTACCACATCCACCCATTTTTCACGATCCTTAGATATTTTCTCTCCCATAATAAAAACCTCCATAATTCTTTCTCTATAGCAGGTATGCAAATTATTCCCCGTACTCCTATGCCCAACCGCACACGCACTCTTAACACATACGGCTTTGCACTTAAACCTCACCATTGCTACTTCAAATTCAAGGACTCAGTACAGGCAATTGGGCTGACCTTATCGGATTGGATTTTACTATTGTATTATTTGTCTATTGATGTGATAACCCCAATATTTCCATTACTATACCTTATCCCCCGTAATATCCTTATACCCCTCCCCGAAAATCTCGCTTGCGGAGGACACAATCATAAACGCAGACGTATCCTCATCCTTGACAATCTCCTCAAGTCTGGGATACATCTGCTTTCTTGTGACAACCATCAGCAATTCCTTAGGTTCGTTGGTATAAGCGCCCCGCGCTGTGATAATTGTCGCTGTAATGTCAAGCTCGTCAAAAATACGCTGCTTTACCTGCGCTGGTTTTGAGCTTATGATATATGTCAGTTTCGCTTCGTCCGAGCCATACAGGATCTTATCCATCACGATCGAGTCTGTTACCACCGCAATTCCTGCGTAAAATGCCACGGTCAAATCCCGAAACACAATCCAGGACGCAAGGATTACCATGCTGTCAAAAACAAGGAACAAAATGTTCGTCTTGATGTGTCTGCGTTTCGTGCGAACCACCTTAACAACAATATCAATGCCGCCTGTCGTTGCTCCAGCCCGAAACACAAGCGCAAGTGCAACGCCAATCAATGCCCCGCCGATCACGGACGCAATCAGCAGGTCATCCGTCACCGCGCCGCGGGATGCAAACGCATTGATGAATACAGTGATCAATGCCAGTTCGTACATTGTCGAAAAGATAAAGCGCCATCCGAATTTCCATAACCCCAATACTACGATCGGTATATTGATCAGCAGATTGATCGTACCGGTTGGTATCGCAGTAAACCGGTTTACTAATATAGAAATACCTGTCACGCCTCCAGGTGCAATATTATTCGGATCAAGAAACAGGCTGATGGCAGCAGCATAGATTACTGCCGCTGCCGTCAATATGATATAGCGCTTTACTCTTTTTACAACTTCTTTTTCCATAATGCCTCATAAAATCAAATATTTGTTCGAACCTGTTTGGGCTGATAGCCTTTGTCCTCCAGCGCCTTAATGATCTGATTCTTATGGTCTGTACCAAACGTCTCAAGCGTAATGCGGAGCTCCACCGCCGCGTTTCTGTTGATGGAGACAAACTGATTGTGTTCCAGTTTGATGACATTGCCATTGAGCGCTGCGATCACTTCTGACACCTTTGTCAGCTCACCTGGTTTATCAGGCAGCAGAACAGATACCGTAAAAATTCTGTCCCTGAAGATCAATCCCTGCTGTACCACAGACGACATTGTGATAATGTCCATATTTCCACCGCTCAGGATCGATACGATCCTCTTATTCTTCACATCGAGATGACGCAGCGCCGCCACTGTGAGCAGACCGGAATTTTCAACGATCATCTTGTGATTCTCTACAATGTCCAAAAAGGAAACGACAAGTTCCTCGTCTGGCACAGTGATAATCTCATCTATATTGTCTCTAATATATGGGAAAATATTCTTTCCGGGAGTTTTTACTGCTGTGCCATCCGCTATGGTATTGACACTTGGAAGGGTAACCACTTCGCCTGCTTTTAGTGATTCCTGCATGCAATTCGCTCCTGCGGGCTCCACACCGATCACCTTGATCTTCGGATTCAACAGTTTTGCAAGCGTTGATACCCCGGTTGCCAATCCGCCGCCACCAATTGGCACAAGGATGATATCCACCAGCGGAAGCTCCTTAAAGATTTCCATCGCGATCGTTCCCTGACCAGTGGCAACTGTCAGGTCATCAAACGGGTGGATAAATGTGTATCCTTTTTCTTCGGCAAGCTGAAGAGCATACTCGCAGGCCTCATCATAGACGTCGCCCTTTAAGCTCACTTCCGCCCCGTATCCTTTGGTGCGATTGACTTTCATGAGCGGTGTCGTTGTGGGCATCACGATCACTGCCTTCACTCCGTACTTTTTGGCAGCGTAGGCAACACCCTGTGCGTGATTGCCGGCCGATGCTGTGATCAGTCCCTTTTCGCGCTCCTCATCCGAGAGCGTGCTGATCTTATAATATGCTCCTCTGAGCTTATATGCTCCAGTAAGCTGCATATTTTCCGGTTTTAGATAAACCTTATTTCCTGTCTGTCCACTCAGGTATTCGCTATAGATCAGTTTTGTCTCTGATGTGACCTTTTTCACGATTTCTGATGCTTCCTCAAATTTTTCCAATGTAAGCATATCTGACATAGTATATTTCCTCCCTGTATCTCTATTTCCAGAAAAACCATTTTTTCTTCTTTGGTTTTTCGGTTTCGTCCCCAGCTGCAGTATCTTCGTTTGAATTATTTTCACTCAAAATAGTTTCATTCGAATGATCTTCATTCGAGTTGTCTTCATTCAAATGATCATCATTCAAATTCTTTTCCTGAAAATCATTGTTCTCCAAACGATCTGTCTCTGTATAATCTTTCTCCAGACTTTCTGAATCCGTATTTTCTACATTTCCTTCCTTTGCAATGCTGCTGTCAATGTCTGATTCACCATTCGTGATAACATCCTGCCTGTCAGAACGAATTGCAGCAGTATCCTCATTTTCATTAACCGCAGATTCAGCAGTTCCATCATTTTCATCCGTATTATCCTCGGATTTTACATCAAACAATGCGTTCACAAACTCCTCCGCATTGAACTTCTGCAGATCATCAATTGTCTCACCCACACCGATATATTTTACAGGCACATTCAACTCCGACTGTATCGCTACCGCAATACCGCCTTTTGCCGTCCCATCCATCTTGGTGAGGATCACTCCGGTAAGGTTTGCCACTTCCCCGAACTCTCTTGCCTGTGAAAGTGCATTCTGCCCTGTGGTTCCGTCGAGCACGATCAGATTTTCTCTGTGTGCGTCAGGAAATTCCCTGTCTATGATACGGTTCATCTTCTTGAGCTCTTCCATGAGATTCTTTTTGTTGTGCAGACGTCCTGCGGTATCACAGATCAGCACATCCACTTTTCTTGCCTTTGCGGCATTGACAGCGTCATAGATCACTGAAGCCGGATCTGCACCGTCTGCACCACCGATCATATCGACACCCGCGCGGTGCGCCCACTCCGCAAGCTGCTCACCTGCTGCAGCGCGGAACGTGTCAGCCGCAGCGATCAGCACTTTCTTGCCCTGTCCTTTCAGAATACTTGCAAGCTTTCCGACAGATGTAGTCTTCCCGACGCCGTTGACGCCGATCACAAAGATCACGGATTGTTCTTTCTCAAAATCATATGCAGTCTCCCCGACACGCATCTGTTCCTTGATACTCTCAACCAAAAGCTCCTTACATTCCGACGGATGCCGCAGATGCCGCTTCTTGACTTCCTCCTTCATACGCTCAATGATATCATTGGTCGCATTGACACCGATATCCCCCATGATCAGGATCTCCTCGAGCTCCTCATAGAAATCGTCGTCAATCTCAGACGCGCCGTAAAACACGGCATCAATCCCGGCTACGATATTATCCCTTGTTTTACTTAACCCTTCTTTTAAACGGCTGAAAAACCCTTTTTTCTCTCCTGCCATTTGATTCTAAGCCTCCTTCTTCTCCTTCTCGTCCTGGCTCCATTTGTCAACCTCGCTATCGACCAGATTGACGCTCACAAGAGTTGATACCCCTTTCTCCTGCATCGTGATACCGTATAGCCTGTCCGCCTGCTCCATCGTGCCGCGTCTGTGTGTGATCACGATAAACTGTGTACTCTTTGTCAGCTTGTTCAGGTATTTCGCAAATCTGCTCACATTCCCTTCGTCAAGCGCCGCCTCAATCTCATCCAACAGACAAAACGGTGACGGTTTCAGGTTCTGTATGGCAAAAAGCAGTGCAATTGCAGTAAACGACTTCTCGCCACCGGAGAGCTGCATCATATTCTGCAGTTTCTTGCCGGGCGGCTGCGCTATGATACGGATTCCTGCCTCGAGGATATCCTCGTCCTCGATCAGTTCCAGCGTGCCTTTTCCTCCGCCGAAGAGCTCCTTAAACACTTTGTCAAACTCCCGCTTGATCTCCTCAAACTTCTCCGCAAACTGTCTGCGCATCGCGGTGTCAAGCTCCTCGATAATACCCTCCAGCGTCTTTTCTGCCTCAATCAGGTCGTCATGCTGGTTTTTCATAAACGTGTAACGCTCCATAAGAACCTTATAATCCTCGATCGCATTGACGTTGACGTCCCCGAGCTTTCTGATCTCATCCTTGATATTTGAGATCTGCTTTTTCATCTCTGCAATATCCGTCAATGTTTCATTTCGCATGGACGCTGCATTATTCAGCGTAATCTCATACTCGCTCCACATGTAATTAATCTGATTCTCTACGGTTTCTTCCAATTTCTCCCTCTGGGAATTCAATCGATATACTTCCTTGTCAAGCGCGTTTTTCTTCTCGGACATTTCCTCTCTTGTCTTGAAGAAATTCTTCTGTTTCTGTGACAACTCCTCTTTGTTCTTCTGTTTTTCTTTCAATGCAGTCTCAGCATCGGACTGCGTAGTGTGCGACGCACTGATGGTCTGTTCAATCTCCACAATACTCTGCTGCCTGTTCTGAATGTCCACCAGACAACTATCAAGACTGGTCTGCACCTCCGCAAGCTCCTCCCTGCTGCGCACCAGTTCTCCCTCGATACGATTTAAGTTTGTCTGTTCAAACTCCTGTTTCTGGAGCATTTTCTCATACGCAACATCCCACTCTCCGACCATTCCGGACTTATTCGACTCTTCTATCCGATAGCCTTCCAGTTCCTTTTGATAAGCAGTAATATTCTGCTCCAGAATCTTCTCATTTTCCTCCGATGCATTCAGATCATTTAAGGTTTTTTCTTTATCCGCATGAATCCTGGCTGCCTTCTGCTCGATATCCTGCTGTTCTTCCTTCAAGGTTCCAAACCCTTGCTCTGCCTCGTTTTTTCGCTCCTGCGCAGTTACAACGTTCATTCTGGCGGTATTCTGCCGGATAAATAATTCCTGCAGGGTGGCTTTCTCCTCCTCAATAGACTTTCTGACATGATTTCGCTCGGTCTTGATATTCTCGATGTCCGCGTTTGCTGCGTCTAACTTTTCCCTGGCAGCTTTCAGCTTTTGTTCCAGTTCTTCAAGCTCCCGCCTTCGTCCCAAAAGATTGGAATTATTCTTAAAGGCGCCGCCGCTGATCGCGCCGCCTGGTACGAGAAGCTCCCCTTCCAGAGTAACCATTCTGACGCTATAATGATATTTTTTTGCAATTGTGACGGCATTGTCAATGTTATCAATGACAACGACCCTTCCAAGCATTGTCTTTGCCACATTCCTGTACTTTGCATCGGTCCGCACCAGGGAATCTGCCAGTCCGATCGCGCCCTTTTCGTTCAGTACATTGGGTGTCTTGAACTCCTGCGGCCTTGTGATGCTGGTCAGCGGCAAAAAAGTGGCGCGTCCGAAACGGTTCTTTTTCAGAAAACTGATCATCTTCTTAGCAGTCTCTTCATCCTCGGTGATAATGTTCTGAATATTTCCGCCAAGCGCCGTCTCAATCGCTGTCTCGTACTCTTTATCCACTTTTATGATATCCGCCACAACACCGACAATTCCACTGTTATGCCCTTTCTGCTCCATAACTTTCTGGATACTGTTGCCGTAGCCCTCATACCGCTCTGTGAGATTGGAGATCGTGTCAAGCTGGGAACGGTATCGCTGATAGGCTCCCTGACTTTCCCGGATCTCATTATCCTTATCAGTCAATCTCTCCCGAAATGTCTTATTGTGCTCTTCCAGATCTGTCAAATGTGCATTGACTTCGACAATCTCGTCGTTAATGCGCTGAAACTCCTCCTGCAGTTCCTTGATTTCGGCATCGCGCTCCGCCTCATCGCTTCTTGCGCGCAACAGTCTCGAGTTCAACTCCGCCTTTCTAATGCGCAGCTGTTCCATCATTGTATCAAAACTGCTCATTTTTGATTTGATGGTCGCACGCTCGTTTAGCATGATAATAATCTGGTTTTTATCTTCCTCTATTTTATTGTTTAGTTCCTCAATATGCAGCTGAACTTCGGAGAGCAGACCTTTTGCCTCGCTTCGTTCTTTCTCCAGTTCATCCACCTTTTCATCGAACGCAGACTTGTTCGCAAGGATTTTGGCGCGCTCATCCTCCCTCTCGGCGATCTGCTTCTGTATCGCTGTTATTCTCTCATGAAAATGTTGTTTGTTTCCCTGAGCGCCTTTAATCTGCTCGCGCAGTACATTGATCTCGCCCTCGAGTTTTCCGCGTGTGACACTTGCATTTGTCAATGTATTTCTGGTGGATTCAATCTCCTGGTCCAGTTCTTCGATGCGCACCTGAACCTCATCATACTCGACTTTTATCCTGTCATATTGCTGTGTGGTATTGTTGTAGTCTTCCTCTGCAATCTTATAACTGCCCTCAACTTCGTTAAGCTGCTCTGTCAGCTTTTTGTTTTCCAATAGGAAGACATTGATATCGTACTCTTTGAGTTCTTCCTTTTTTTTCAGATAAACTTTTGCTTTCTCCGACTGCTTTTCCAGAGGACCTACCTGCTTTTCAAGCTCGCTTAGAATATCTGTCACACGCACCAGATTATTCTTCTCATCTTCGAGCTTCTTCTGGGCTGTTGCCTTGCGCTTTTTAAACTTGACAATCCCGGCTGCCTCATCAAAGAGTTCTCGTTTTTCCTCAGGTTTCCCACTCAGAATCTTCTCAATCTGTCCCTGGCCAATAATCGAATAGCCCTCTTTTCCAATACCTGTATCATAAAATAGTTCATTTACATCCTTCAAACGACAGGGAGTACCATTGATCGAATACTCACTTTCGCCTGAACGATATAAACGCCTCGCCACTGTCACTTCCTGATAATCGATTGCAAGTTTATGGTCGGCATTGTCAAACGTGATTCCTACGTATGCATAACCCAGCGGCTTTCTCAGCTCTGTGCCGGAAAAGATAACATCCTGCATAGACTCCCCGCGCAGCTGCTTGATCCGCTGTTCACCAAGCACCCACCGCACCGCGTCCGCCACATTGCTCTTGCCGGAGCCGTTCGGTCCTACAATGCCTGTGATTCCCTGATGGAATTGAAACACGATTTTGTTTGCAAAGGATTTGAACCCTTGTACTTCTATACTCTTTAAATACATTCTTTACCTCACCGTAGCCGTTATTTTTTGCCCTTGAACCTCTTGAGCGCTTCATATGCCGCTGCCTGCTCTGCTGCTTTCTTTGTTCTTCCCATGCCGGAACCGATTAACCTGTCATCAAGATACGCCTCGACGCTGAACTGTTTGTCGTGGTCAGGACCGGTCTCCCCGACCAGCTCATACCGCAGCTGCGCCGTATTATTCTTCTGAATCTCTTCCTGCAAAAGCGTCTTGCTATCCAGAAACAGGATCTTATCCTCCAAGTCCGACAACACAAAACGATTGATAAATTTCTTGGCGTTCTCAAGGCCGCCGTCAAGAAAAATCGCACCGATTACAGCCTCCATGACATCGGAAGTGATGGAATCCCTCTTCCTGCCGCCTGTCGCTTCCTCCCCCTTGCCAAGCAGTATATATGTGTTTAGATCAATATCCCTTGCACAGTAGGCCAGCGCCGGCTCGCAAACCATGGATGCGCGCAGCCTTGTCAGCTGTCCCTCGGGCATATCTTCGTTTTCCTTGTACAGAAATTCACTGGACACCAGTTCCAGCACCGCATCTCCAAGAAATTCCAGCCTTTCGTAATTGTTTATTTTATTAATTTTGCGCTCATTGGCAAAGGAGCTGTGCGTCAGCGCCTGCTGCAGCAGCGCTTCATCCTGAAAATGATACCCGATCTTTCCCTGCAGCTCCTGCAGGGCTTTCTTCATATTCCTCATCGTTAACTCCTATTCTATCAGAACGATACACAATCGAACAGGAGAAGCGTGTTCCCCTGTACATAAAGAAAGCCCTAAAGAGGGCTTCTTGCTTTTTGAATCCATTTGACAGCTTCGCGCACTGTCGTTATTTTGTCCAGACCTTCTGTCGGTATCTGAAGGCCTGTCTCCTCCTCCACCCCCACAAAGATCTGATATAAATCCAGCGAATCGGCTCCTAAATCTGTGAGAAAGGTCATATCCATCTCGATCTCATCCGGATCCATGCCCAAAACGGTGGCAGCAACCTTCTTGAAAGCTTCAAATTCCATTTGATCAGATCCTTCCTTACTCATCCTTTAAAATAACCTTTTCCTTTATCTTTTGATTAATTTTCTGTTCCTTAAACGTGACACACTGCAAAATTGAATTTTTGATCTCATTTGCTTTGGAACTTCCATGTGTCTTCACTACCAGTCCGTTTAAACCTAACAGCGGCGCACCGCCATACTCCTCAAGACTGAAACCCTTCAATGTCTGTTTGAGTGCTGGTTTTACCAGAAGCGCACCAATCTTACTCCGAAGCGATGTCATCATCCCCGCCTTCACTTTCTTGATCAGCGTGGCTCCGACACCCTCGTACAGCTTTAAGATGATATTTCCAGCAAACGCCTCGCAAACGATTACGTCCGCATAACCTGTCGGAATATCCCTCGCCTCGATGCTGCCTATAAAATGAATCTCAGGACAGTTTTTCAGCAGTGGAAATGTCTCTTTCACAAGCGCATTTCCCTTCTCTTCCTCCGCCCCGATATTGACGATCGCAACCTTGGGATTTGGTATTCCCATGACGCTTTCCATGTAAACCGATCCCATCTTTGCGAACTGAACCAGATGTGACGGCCTGGCATCCACATTCGCTCCGCAGTCGATCAGCAGGGCACAGCCTGTCTCCGTCGGAATGAGCGGAGCGAGGGGCGGCCGTTCAATCCCTTTGATCCTTCCCACAATCAACTGCCCGCCAACAAGCACCGCACCGGAACTACCCGCTGAGACAAATGCATCACACGTACCATTCTTCACCAGATTCAGTGCAACTACGATTGACGAATCTTTCTTTTTCCTGATCGCCATTACCGGAGGTTCCGCTGTCTCAATCACCTCCGTGGCATTGACTACTTCGATCTGTTCTTTATTGTAAGTATACTGCGCAAGTTCTTTGTTAATCGCTTCTTCCCTGCCTGTCAGATACACCTTGATCTTACTACTCTCGTTGACAGCTTCCACTGCGCCCTTCATGATCTCTGCCGGAGCATTGTCGCCTCCCATGGCATCCACTGCTACTCTGGTCACCTCATCCATTGCCATATTCCTCCATCGTTATTACAATTCAACCTCGCCGAACTGTAACGCATCGTTCTATACTTATATAAATATACTAGACCTACTGCCAAAAATCAAGGGAAATCAAATAAAAAGGTGCAAAGCTTTATCTGTTTCATAAAACTCTGCACCTCTTATTCCTGTTTTGATCCACCGCATTAATCGTTACTGTTCACTCCGTTCCAGTAACCGTTAATCAACTGCAATGATCTCTTTCTTGTTGTATGAGCCACAAGCCTTGCACACTCTGTGAGGCATCATCAAAGCGCCACACTTGCTGCACTTTACCAATGTAGGTGCGCTCATCTTCCAGTTTGCTCTTCTCTTATCTCTTCTACTTTTTGAAGATTTATTTTTTGGACATATAGACATTGTTACACCTCCTTATTCGCATTAAACAAATCTTTTATTGCTGCCATTCTGGGATCTGGCACGAAATCATCGCAGCTGCAATCGCCATCATTTCGATTTTTGCCACATACTTTGCAGATTCCCTTACAGTCTTCCCTGCACAAAATCTTCATCGGCCAGTTCAGCAATAATTCATTATTGATTAGTTCATCCACATTTAAGTGATATCCTTCCATCAGTACCGCGGAATCCTCAGCTTCGATCTCGTTCCCGTCATCGCTGATCACATCCGGCGACACCACCACGCTGTCAAAGGATAAATCAAATGTATAATCAACATCTCGCAAACATCTGTCACAGGAAAGCATAAATGTAATCTTCGCATTTCCCTGTACCAGCGCTTTTGATTGTCCTATATTAGAAAGCTTCAGCGCAACAGGACTCTTTTCCCTGATTGAAAAAGTTCCAAGCTGGTTTGTAAACGTATCTGGTACATATGACACTTCCAGCTCCTGCACTTGTCCTTCATTTGTAAATACATCTGTCAAATTCACTAACATCGTAGACTCCTATCCACACATTTACACATTATACATAACTGCCTGCCTTTTGTCAACCATAATTGCAAATTTTCATTTTCATACATTTTCAAGAATACAGCGTTCCTGAACCATGACCATAAAGCAAAGGACATTCTTTTTCACATTATTCCTTTATAAGTGGCGTCGGCATTTTTCAACTATTAAAACAAGTGACTTTTCAAAACTGTTATGATAAAATAATCTTCAATCAATTATTTTATCATCGGACAAGAAAGGATTCTTTTAATATGAAAGTCACAGCAGTTATTGCCGAGTACAATCCTTTTCACAACGGACATCTATATCAGCTGGATGCCATACGCCAGACGCCGGGCACAGATCTCATCATCGTCGTCATGAGCGGAGACTTCATGCAGCGCGGCATTCCTGCCATCGTGGATAAATACGAACGCTGCCGGATGGCTCTGGAAAACGGTGCTGATCTGGTCTTTGAGCTTCCTGTGTACTTTGCGCTTGGCAGTGCGGAATATTTTGCTCAGGGCGCCGTGTCACTGATTGATAAACTCGGCGTTGTCGACTATCTGCACTTTGGCAGCGAATCCGGCAACATTTCCCTTTTGTATGAATTTACCAGTATGATGCTTGCTCACGAATCCGACGCGTACAAGACAGCTTTAAACAAATATCTGAAACAGGGCTGTTCTTTTCCCGCCGCCCGCGACAATGCGCTGTCGGAGCTTCTGCCTGATCAGAAGATCAGGCAGCTTGTCAGCACACCGAACAATATCCTTGGCATGGAATACATCAAAGCCCTTATTCAGAGAAACAGCACGGTTAAACCCATGACCATTGCAAGGAAAGGTGAGGGTTACGCTTCTGATTCCCTTATGACAGATGGTTTCGCCTCGGCAAATGCCATACGAAAGGCACTTTTCCAGCAATCCAATACTGGCAATCCCCCCACACAGGATACCGATTTGAATCAGTTTTGTATCAAAGATCATGTTCCGACCTCTGTAGATACCTTACTGCACCGCAAGGAACTTATATGTGCAAATGATTTTTCGGAAATTCTTCTATATAAAATGCAAAATGAAGTGTTTCAATATAAGGTATCTCATAATAAACTGTCTCCGGCCGCGAGACTCAAAGATACGTTTGCAAAGTACTATGATATTGGAGAGCAACTCTCCCATACACTGTACAACAATCTGCCCAGATATACAACGCTGGAAACTTTCGCACTGCTGTGCAAGACCAAAAATATAACTTACACCCGCATCTGTCGCGGACTCATGCACATCCTTCTGGAAATGACGCAGGAGAATGCAAATATCCTAAAACACAATGATTACGCACAGTATGCAAGGCTTCTCGGCTTTACGGAGCATGGAAAGCAACTACTTGGTTCAATCAAAGCAAATGCATCCATCCCTGTCATAACCAAGCCTTCCAGCGCGTTAAGACAACTAAGTGATACTGCGCTGATGTCACTGCAGTCAGATATTCATGCAGCAGACATATATGACAGTGTGCAACAGCAAAAACAGATCCGTCTGTCAGACACCACAACCGGTATCGTTCGTCATAACGAACTAACCCGCCAGATTATAAAAAGATAGCAATATCAATTCTTAAAACTGTGGATCGGCGCCGGTATCCTGCCGCCGCGGTTCACGAATGCATCACAGGAATACTTGTTGACAGGCATGATCGGCGCATACCCGAGCAATCCTCCAAACTCTGCACTGTCGCCAACCGTCTTCCCGATCACAGGTATAACACGGACAGCTGTCGTCTTCTGATTGACCATACCGATTGCGAGCTCATCTGCAATGATACCTGCGATCGTAGTCGGTTTCGTGTCCCCCGGAATTGCGATCATATCCAGTCCCACAGAGCAGACACACGTCATAGCCTCCAATTTTTCCAAGGTAAGCGCCCCTGCGTTGACAGCGTCGATCATTCCCTGATCTTCGCTAACCGGGATAAAAGCGCCGCTCAAACCGCCAACATAGGAGGACGCCATCACACCGCCCTTCTTTACCTGATCATTTAACAAAGCCAGCGCTGCTGTCGTTCCCGGCGCTCCCGCATACTCCAGTCCAATCTCACACAAAATATCAGCTACACTGTCGCCGATGGCAGGCGTAGGCGCCAGCGAAAGGTCAACAATTCCAAAAGGAATCCCAAGACGTTTCGACGCCTCCTGTGCCACCAGCTGTCCGACTCTTGTCACCTTGAAAGCTGTCTTTTTGATCGTCTCGCAGAGCACCTCAAAATTCTCACCGCGTACACTCTCCAATGCATTCTTGACAACACCCGGTCCGCTGACGCCCACATTGATGATGGCATCTGCCTCGGTCACTCCGTGAAATGCCCCCGCCATAAACGGATTGTCGTCCGGTGCATTACAGAACACAACCAGTTTCGAGCAGCCGATCGAATCATTATCCTTCGTAAGTTCCGCTGTCTCCTTGATGATATCTCCCATCAGCCGCACTGCATCCATATCAATGCCTGTCTTGGTCGAGCCAAGATTGACAGAACTGCACACAAGTTCTGTCTGGGCAAGCGCCTGCGGGATTGAGCGCAGAAGGAGTTCATCTGCCACTGTCATTCCCTTTGACACCAGCGCGGAATATCCTCCGAGGAAATTAACGCCGACATCTTTTCTCGCTCTGTCGAGCGTCTTTGCAATCGTCACAAAATCATCGGAAGTCTTGCATGCAGAACCGCCGATCAAAGCAATCGGTGTGACAGAGATTCTCTTGTTGACAATTGGAATGCCAAACTCCTTCTCGATTGTTTCACCAGTCGCTACAAGATCCTTTGCAACTGTCGTGATCTTGTTGTAAATTTTCTCATTTAACCGATCGAGATTGGAGTCAATACAGTCAAGCAGACTGATACCAAGCGTGATCGTCCTGACATCAAGATTCTCTTTTTCAATCATCTTGTTTGTCTCTAATACTTCATTGATGTTTATCATATGATCAAGTGTCCCCCTTAAAATTTCATACCTTATATAAGGTTAAAGCCTATGCATACTATTAAAGATCTCTTCTCTCTGACATTTAATAATGACACCGATCTCTTCTCCCAGCTTGTCTAAGTCATCGGAAACCTCGCTGACAGACTTGACAGCCTTGCTCATATCCGCGATCATCATCATATTAAAATAATCATCCACAATGGTCTGCGATATATCCAGAATATTTACCTTGTTCTCAGCCAGATATGTACATACCTTTGCGATGATACCAACGGTATCTTTCCCTACTACAGTAATAATTGTTTTTTTCATTTTCCCACTCCCATATATAAATTATCGTATCCTTTTCATACACCTTCAAAAATATCACCTAATGTCATCATGATATGCGGAAATGCCCTCAGACAGATTTCCTGATCCGCATTGTAATCCTCTTCTTCCTTGTCATCCTGCAGCATATAGCTCTGATGCAGTTCATATTTCCCATTTTCCAGATAATAAATTTCAACAAACCCCTGCGGCGAGACAATCCAGTATTCATCCACACCGGCCTGTTCATATATATTTTTCTTTTCCGATTTGTCTTTTTTCGCCGTGGAGGGACTTAGTGTTTCGACAATAAATTTAGGTACTCCGCTGTAGAAGCTCCCCTTTAAATGTTTCCGGTCACATACGATCATAATGTCCGGACATAAATAATCATCATTTATATCAGGATGATATTTATAATCTAAATTTTCCATAAAAACCAGGCACATACTGTTTTTTAATCCATTTCCGATTATTCTGTGAAGATTGCTGTTGATTATCCCGTGCCGAAATCCCGGCGCTGGCGACATAGTATAGATTACACCGTCTATTTTCTCATCTTTTCTCTGTCCAGATTCCGTTAATCCCACATGATCACACCCTTTCTATTAATCAGCATGAATATTTTTTGATCATATCTCAACCAATCGTGATCTCTCACTCCGGCTTGCCACATAGATTGGAAAATCGTCTGGTTTATATGGATTGTCCGCCATGGAAATTTCCAGACGGACTGTCTCGTATGCCAGTTCCGCCAGGTTGTTCTCTTTACTTAGATGCCCTAGAAATACAGTCTTTAAATTATCGTGCAATAACCTGCTCAACAGTTTCCCTGACAGTTCATTGGACAGATGACCTTTGTTTCCCAGGATTCGCTGTTTTAATGCATATGGATATGGCCCCACCTGCAGCATGTTGATATCATGGTTCGCCTCCAGCAGCAAAGCATCCATTCCCCTTAGGCATTCAACTGTATACTCGTTATACGTCCCAAGGTCTGTCGCCACTGCCATGCGCTTGTTTCCATACTGGAACCGGTACGCTACTGGCTGCGCCGCATCATGGGAGATCTTCATTGGATTGACAGTAATATCCTTTAGGATAAATTTCTCATCCTCTCTGACCACACGAAAAAGTGAGTCATCTATTACCCCAAGATTACTCACTCTCTTAATGGCTGCTATAGTACCTTTTGTGGCATAGATCGGTATCCCAAATTTCCTGCAGATCACACCCAGACCATTAATATGGTCTGAGTGTTCATGGGTGATCAGTATCCCGTCAATATCTTTTCCCGTAAGTCCAAGCTGCCCCAGCCCTTCCACTGTTCTCTTGCAGCTGATCCCTACATCTACCAGCAGATGTGTGACATCCGTACCAATATAAATACAATTCCCGCTGCTTCCGCTGGCTATACTGCACATTCTCATCTGATTATTCCTCTGTTTCCCTTATTTTACCAATACTTTCTATTTCCAGTATACCTCAATCTTGTCCCCGTTGTAAAGCTCCTGCGTGTATTGTGCATCTTTTCCGTTCACAAGAGTGGCAATGCCAGAGCCCTGCATTCTGCTGGTGTCGAAGTCGATATAGTCAAAAATATCCACAAACATGTAGCTCTGCTTGCCGCGCATGACAATCGGCTTTTGATTTACGATGACAATGATCTTTTTCCCCGCATCCACAGGCGGTTCTTTCTTTTCTTCGCTTTGATCTGCTTTCGCTGCCTTCGGTTTGTTATGCGCCTGTTCGTGCCGGATGTTCTCGTGGGTTTGTTCGGTGCTCCTGGTTTCTGATGCCTCTACCTTCTGTTCCGTTACAGGCTCCTCTTTCACTTCCTCCGTTTTACTCTCTGGTTCTGGCTGTTCTTCGTTTGTTCTTTCATTCTCTGGTTCTGCCTGCTCTGTCTCCTCGGCTGCGTTTTCCGGCTCAGATGTTGTTTCCTCTTTGTTTTCGGTCTCTGACTTCACAGTTTCGTCACTTTCTGTCTCTGATCTGGTCTCCTCGTCTTCGCTCTCCGATTGCGTCTCCTTTGCCTCGCTTTCCGGTTCCGTCTTTACACTTTCGTTTGTCTCCGCCGCGTCTGTTTTTTCCTCCTTGGCAGACGTTGTTTCTTTTGCCGCTTTTGTCTCACCGGCCTTTGCTTTCTCCTCTTTCTTTGCCTCTCTGCGCTTATTACTATGCAGACTGATATTTGACTCCTTATAGATTTCCTTCAGTTCATACTCTTTTCTGTTTTTAAATTCCACGCGGTCAGAAGCGCAGACCTCCATTGTATCATTTGCTCTCTCCCCATTGATAAACAGAATCATATCCTCCGGCGAAAGCCCCATATATTCAAAAAATTCATCATATGTATACGCAGTAGAAACGACAATCTCATCCCCGTTCTGAATCAGATACTCCTCTGTCACAGCAGTTCCGTTCACTTTGACCGGCTTGGGAAGCGGCATCTCATCCCCATTCAGATATACAACAATCTTGCCATTGTAGTCAATCAGATCTGCAATCTTCTCCTGTGCCGGCATCCCAAGCGTCGATTCTTCAAGCGTGATCACATCATTTGCCTTGATATTGTGACTGAGGCTTACTTCCTCGCCATTCACATACACATGCGCGCTCTCGCCGTACTCGCCCTTCGTGACACGATTTTTGCCATTGACCGTATAATGCAGCTCCTCCCCGCGTCTTGGGAACAGGCCTTCTCTTGTGAAATCAGCCTGCATCGCCGCATCTGTCACAGTAAGTTTGTTGTTATCGTACAGTTTAATCCGGTTTCCGTTAAAAGTGATATAGATAAAATTATTGTACTGCTCATAATACGTGAGACAAATACCGATCGGCGTGATAATCGTTGAGTCCTTCAGCGCTCCATCCGGGAACTCAACATCCCGCATAATTTCCTCCCCGCGGAGCGCCACACGTTTGGGATCAAGCCCAAGCTCTGCAGCGACCAGTTGATCAAATCCTTTGATCTTACCGCCTCCGCCGACAATAAATACAGCACTCGGCGATTTGCCGCCGTTGAGTTCTTTGATCGCGTCAGCTGCAAGTTTGGACATCCGCTCGATCTCAGGCTGACAGATTGCGATCACTTCCTTGGCAGTGATCATCTGCTCCTCACCCATAATATCCTCATAAATGATCTCCTCCTGCGTTGCCGCCGCTGTCTTGATCATCTCCGCCGTTGTAAAATCAATCAGGCATGTCTTTGCCAGAAGTTCTGTCAGCGTATCACCCGCACAGGGAATCATGCCAAAAGCAGTCACACTTCCGTCATCCGTGATCGAAATATCCGATGTCCCCGCCCCGACGTCGATCATCGCGATATTCAGCAGCCTGTACTTTTCCGGAATGGCCACCCGAATCGCTGCGATCGGCTCCAACGTAAGGTTCGCAACCCGTAATCCGGCAAGTTCCACCGCGCTGTACAGCCCGTCCACAACATCATCTGGGAGAAATGTCGCAATGATATCGGCGCCGATCGTCTTCGCCTTATGGTGCTCCGGCCATCCTATCCACATTCCATTCAGAAAATACCGCACAACAGAATATCCCACACAATAGAAATGCATGTTGGTATCGTTCTTCTCCTGAAAATCTTCAAATGCCTGTTCAATCCCCAGCGAGATCAGATTGCTCATATCCTCCTTGGTAACATTGCGCTCCTTATCCAAATCCATATCCGCGTGAACATTCATCGTCTTAAGCACACGGCCAGCTGCCGCAATACATACTTCCTCCAGCTTAATCTCTGTCTTGTCCTCCAATGCCTGCCTGATATCCGCTATTGCCGCCGCTACCCGGTTGATGTCATGAATCTGTCCGTCAAGCATGGCACGCGTCTGATGCTGGCGAATCTCCTGCGCAGTCACCACAAACCGCTCACCCTGCCTGTATCCCACAGTCCCTACCATACTTCTCGTACCAATGTCAAGCCCAAAAACAAGCTCTTCTCCGTTCACTTTCATATCACTCATCCTTCAATCCCCCATTATATGCTGAATCTGTTCATAGGTTTCTTCCAAATTACCATTGTTTGATATGACTACCTTACAGTGCTTTCTAAATTCATCCTCACTCAACTGCCCACGCATAATATCAGCAGTCTTTTGTGCACTGTAGTGTCTGCTCTCCGCCAGTCTGCGCTCCCGAACTGCCACATCCGAATGAATATACCACAACTCATCTGCGATCTTGTCATACTGCTCCTCAATCAAAAGCGCTGCCTCGATAAAAAAATAGTCCTGATCACCTTTTTCCCTCTCGTACGCAATCTGCTCCAGGATGTATTTTTTCACAGCCGGGTGAACGATTTGATTCACATCTTCCAATAGCTTCTGATCCTGAAAAATGATTTCTGCCATCTTTGCCTTGTTAATTGTATTATCTTCGTTTAATATCTGTTGTCCAAGCAGGCCGACAAGCTTTTGATAACACTCCTGTCCGGGTTCATACAGCAAATGTGCCGCCTCATCAGCCCTTACGATCCTGCACCGATAATGCGCTTCTATATAGGAAAGCACTTGTGTTTTCCCAGCGCCGACTCCGCCTGTGATTCCTATAATCTTCATATTTTCCACTTACTTTGCCTCATACCAGTCTGTACCAGTGTGAAGGTCAATCTCCAATTTCACTGCCAGCTCACACGCGTTCTGCATCTCGTGTGTCAGCACTTTGCGTACTTCCTCAATTTCATCGTTCCTTGTCTCAATCAAAAGCTCATCATGGATCTGCAGAATCAATTTTGACTTTAACCTCTTTGCCTTCAATGCATCGTACACGTGAACCATGGCATATTTAATGATATCTGCCGCTGTTCCCTGAATCGGTGAATTCATGGCAACGCGCTCCCCAAACGAACGCTGGTTAAAATTGCTTGATTTGAGCTCCGGGACAGGTCTGCGTCTGCCAAACATGGTCTCACAGTAACCATTGTCCTTTGCATCCTCTACCATCCGGTCCAAAAATTTCTTGATCCCCGGATATGTCTTAAAATATTCGTCAATATATGCCTTCGCCTCCCTGGGGGTAATGCTCAGATCCTGGCTTAGACCAAACGAACTGATCCCATAGACAATTCCAAAATTAACTGCTTTCGCGTTGCGCCGCTGCAGGTCTGTGACCTCCTCAAACGGTGTATGAAATACCTTTGACGCGGTGATTCTGTGAATATCTTCGTCCATCTTATAGGCTTCAATCAGCTGCTTGTCATCAGACATATGCGCCAGCACCCTAAGCTCGATCTGCGAATAATCCGCATCCATAAAAATACAGCCTTCCTGCGGTATGAACACCTTTCGGATCCGCCTGCCAAGTTCCATGCGCATCGGGATATTCTGCAGATTCGGCTCTGTCGAACTCAGTCTTCCGGTCGCTGTGATGGTCTGATTAAAATTCGTGTGGATCTTGTTACTGTCATCAATGTACGCCGCAAGTCCGTCCGCGTAGGTAGACTTCAGCTTTGTAAGCCCTCTGTATTCCAGAATATCCTTGACAATCGGGTACTCCGGCGCAAGCTTTTCCAGCACGTCCGCCGCTGTGGAATAACCGGTCTTGGTCTTTTTCCCGCCGGGAAGCTTCATTGTTTCGAACAGGATCTCACCTAATTGTTTGGGGGAATTAATGTTAAAAACCTCTCCCGCCGCTGTGTGAATCGCCTTCTCAAGCTCTTCAATCCTGCCGTTAAGCGCTTCTCCATATGCTTTGAGCTCCTCAGGTTTTACAAGAATCCCCTCCCGCTCCATGTCAAACAGCACATACGTCAATGGCATCTCCAGATCCCGGAACAGTTTGTCCATCTTGTTTTGTCCCAGCGCCTCTGCCAGGATCGGTTTTGCCTGATATAAAATATATGCTTCTTTTGCAAGATAAGACAGACATTCCTCTTTCCTGCTGCGATAGGCAGAGTTAAAATCTGATTTTCCAAACAGGTCAGACCATTTTGGTATCTGAATCCCCAGATACTCATCCGCCACATCGGCAATCTCATAATCACTCTTAAGCGGATTGATCAGATAAGCTGCAATTTTACAATCAAAAAGCCGCCTTGTAAGCGCATGTGATGAAAGATTTCTGTCATTTTCCTCCGAAATCAGTTTTCCATAGTCATTTTTCACATCGAACACAGAGACAGACATCCCTTCGGACAACAACAACCTTTCAAGCTGTTCCTTGAGATACGTTTTTGACAACTGCTCTCCACTCTCTATATAATAAATATTTCGCTCATCCTCTGATCCGCCGCACAACAGACACCCAAAAACTTCCTCCTCGGCGTCCATTTGCAGATACAGCTGTCCATCTGCGTGCGCCCCCAGTTCTCCTGCATTCCTGGCCTGTACATGAATCATTCTAAACGCTGCATTTCCTGTCTTTGCCGCTGCGTCAAAAACATTCTGGACATCCTCAACCGTCCTGACTGCGATCACTTTGAGGTCCTGATCAATATTAATCGCTGGCGTCTGGATCACCTGCGCACAATGTGCGTATTGTACACTCTGTTCAAACCGGTCGCTCAACGAAATCCTTTTTAAGATCGCGCCAGCCTCCGGTGTAAAGAAATCATTGGAATTTAATTTCATATCATCCATCGAAAAAACAGAATCATCGATACCTGCATTGGTGTCAATTGTGTATAAAGCTTTCCTGGCATCAATTTCCTCTTTTTTTCCTGCTAATTTTTCCTGAATACTTCTTTGAGGCAGTTCCTCAATGTGTTCATAGATATTTTCAATCGAATCATATTTGCTTAACAGATCACATACTGTTCGGCTTCCAACTTTTCCTACTTCGGTCAATACCCTTAATGCTGGAATCTGCGCCGGAGTAATCTGATACGCCGTCTCGACATCACGCGCCTGGTAATCCTTCCATACAGCCTGTCCGCTGCCAGTCTCCAGCAGGCACACTCTGATTTTTTCGGAGGCAAGCTGTAGAAAAGCACGATTTTCTGACACAAGAACGATCTCCCCTTCCAAACGCACTGCCGCAGCTGCGGTCAGATCGGCCGACTTCCATTCTGTTCTCTCCAGAATCTTGATTTTCATGGCTGACAGTATTTCCTTCAGGACGGGAATCTGTTCCCGAAGTCCCTGCGGCACCTTCTCTACGTCCTCCTGTGCGCCAAAGATCACACACAAATAATCTGGCTTTTCCTTTTCCACCACTTTCAATAACAGATTCAAAAATCCATAGATGGCATTTGTGTGAAATCCTGACAAATCCGTCATAACCGGCACACTGTAATACGCCTTTCTCAAAATACTATCGCCGTCCATCAAAACAATTCTGCTCATTGTGTCCTAAACTCCTCCCAGTATCAGTATAAAGAATATCAGAATACTAACTAAAAAAAGACCGGCTTTCAGCTGTTTATATACCTTTCTGCGGGTAATGGTACGATTCAGCCTGTCATCCAGTTCACTCTGCACATCGATATCCTCGGCATTTTCCAATCTGCTAATACCTTCTGTCAATAGATATTCCACTGTCAGCTCCTCCATACATTCACTGCAGGAGGTAATATGCTCCACTAACCGAAACTCTGTATCCCTGTCCAGCTCATCTTTCAAAAACAAGGGAATACTTCGCTGCGCCTCTTTACAATCCATTGCTGCCCTCTTCGATTCCGAACAATTCCTAACCGTTTTCCTTGTCTGCTTTTATACAGTTTTTATATACGTTACTCTCCTAATAATACACTATATTCCGTCATTTTAAAAGAGAAAAATGAAAAAAAGTGAATTCAGGTTACAGTTCAGCCCAGGACTTCGCACTACGCTGCGAAGTCCGTAAAATAACATAGTGGTTGAAATGCATCAAGCCACGGTACGTGGCTTTGACACCACGAAGTGGTTTTGCATGGCTTGATGCCTGTAACAGGAAGCCAAAGGCTGAACTGTTACAATACGGCAGCAGTAATTATTTCCGCCTTACTGCTGCCGCGTTAAGAATCAGCTTATAGAAAACTGTCCCCGTCACTGATTTTCTGGATCAGCTGCTGCATTTCTTCCTTGCTCTTGACACCTTTGCTCTCCGCCAATACCTTCTCTTTCTCGTACTCTGTCATCCTGCCGTAATGATTGAGCGCCTGCTCGTCCATCGCCATCCCAAACGCAAGACCAAGCGGCAGTGAACTGCCCTCAAAATCGCCTGTATAATCCATAATTACACCTCATTTCTCCAGCAATGTCCAAACAACAGTTTTGTCAGACACCACTTTCTATGCTCTCCCGTTACCGTAAAATCCGTTTATACGGGTTTTACTGTCTTAGCATCTCCGGTTTGAGGTTTTCCTATACATTTTTCTATTTACAGACAGTTTCTAAACACTGCTTCCCCTATAACAGAATCACATTACTTTTCGCCGCCGCCAACATTTTATCAGCGATTTTGGCATCATCCTCTTCCAGATCGATATACGAAAACACATCTGTCAGTGGCAGAGATCTGTGCAGGAGTTCTACATAGTATGTCATCTTGCTGTCTTCGCAATCGATCGTTGCTGTCTTGATGATTGCGATGATTTCTATTAATTCCTCTCTCGTCAGATCACTTACAAAAGGCGAATCTACAAAAGCCTGCTCCGCTACGCTGTCCAGATCCGTCCACCCCCAATATTCTGCAAACTCCGCCAGATTGTGTTGTATTCCTGTAATTCTGCCCAGCTCGGTCAATGCCGCATTCACAGTCTGCTCATCTTCTTCCCCGCTGGCAATCTGCTCGATCAGGTCTTTTGCCTGTTCCATTTTGTCTGCATCTACTCTGCGATATTCCAGTTCTTTTCTCATTTTTATACTCCTCCATAGTATTCTTTACCCGATCAGACATTCTTTTCCCCTGAACGCAAAACCATATTTGCGAATCCGCCCATATCCCCCTATGCGATTCTTTCTACTGCTTCGGGCAGGTTATATAACGTTTCCGGATCAATATCGATGCATTCGCTCTCGTTCCTGTCTCCTGCAATATCCCACGCAAGCGTATCGTTTAATATCGTGCACGATCCCATAAACACATCAATGTCGTTTATTTTAGAGAATACTTCCGTTTTTAAGAGTGGCTTCACGTCATATAAAACAATCTTTCCATCCGAAAAATAAACGGATACTGCAAAATCCTCATGTGGCACTACCTGCACTATTTCTGGAAAATAATCCATAAATGCACCTCCTATATCAACGGATTAATTCTATTTTAAGGCTTCCCATCCTTTGACAATTCCCAATTCTGCATGAGTTCATCCTGGTGTATTACCGTCCATGCAAGAATCAGCTTTAGTTGCCTGCCGGGAAATCCACCTTTAATCACTTTTCCCTTTATAATATCCACAATAATTTTATTATCATTATATTCTGCATGAAAATGAGGAGGATTATGGTCATCATAGTACATTGTAACCTTAATTCCATAGAACAAAGATATCTCGGGCATTTTTGTATACTCCTTTTTGTTTGTTGTCAATATTATAACAAATCACACGACTTTTTCAAGCTATTTGTTATTCACCGCTTTCAGGCTGATTCGTCATGCTCCCTCCACCTGTATTGACAAGGATCAGTGAATATACTATCATTTTAAAAAATAACTCTTTTCATTTGCAGCCACCAGAACATTTTGAAAATATTTTGGAACACTGACTCAGAGCGACAACCCAAAATCATATCCATACGAAGGAGGGATTTCATGCCCAATCACAATAACGTTTTATACCGAAAAATTGATCTCATTGAGACACCTTTAATTTATGTCGAAAACCGTGATGAACTACCTGACTGGAAACAATATATGCTTACCAATGATAACGATAGATTTCATCATCTTCTCCAAATCACGATCCAGAAAAAATATGATCAGTTCAAAAAAGAATATGGGAACACTTTCGTAAGAGCCTCCGCTGATTTGAAGTTGAGATGTCTTCAGCACACATACCACCGGGAAGACAACAGCATCACCATCAACCGCGAACAGGAGCTCTCAAATGACGAAAACATATTTAACTGTTTTCTATATGACGAGTGGAATATCAAAGAAATCTACATTGAACGGGAATGTAATGGCGAGATCTGGAGTTATTTCCTCAAACAGGAAATCAGTGCATCAGGAACCAGAAAACGCATCGAAGGCGTAAGAAACCATTCGACAAACCTGCGCTACATCTATGTCAACGCAGACTTTCCCCACAAGTACCCAGGCGGCGGTACAATCACCATAAACGGCATCGAGTACCCCGAATATATGCTCTCCGATGTTCATGGCAAAAATGCTTTTCTCATTGGTTGTGACATGCTTTATTCCCACTATTACGACCATATCTGTGAGCGCGAGGGACAACTGCTTTACCATGTTGCAGGAGTTCATGAAGAAAAGAAATATCCTGCAAGTTTCAAAGTACCTGTGCTAAAATCGATCGAGTACCATGAAAACGGAAAAAACTTTCGTCTGGACATCACAAGCGACACAACCCCAGCGCAGATCAAAAAGAAATTGAATACACTGCTGAAAAACGCAGATGTCAGCGTTATCCGAATAACCGGCGGCGAACACAACAAGGAAACCTTCATCTATGGAACAGAAGAAAAATATTTTATCGCAGTCCGGGACGATACTGGTATCCGCTACGGCAAGATGGGAACGTTTGATCTTTCCTTCGTACAGGAATTTGGGATCACGATTCCGGCAATGTGCGTTGTACAATACCCCTTGTATATCGAAAATTTTATCGAGAACATCATCTGTTCTGACTACGGATACAACCTGATGGCATGGGTATCTTTTTATGACGAACACCTGCAGTTTGATTTCCCTGAACCGGATTTTGCGCATGCTGCCTCCGTCAGCTTTCCTAAATCTAAAGCCAAAAAGCCGCAGGTTGTATGCACAGAATTTTCCTATGAGACAGCTCGTTCCAGCCGGTCACTGGACGAGGACAAGCTTGCTGGTATGACTTCAAGGAAAATGTACAATCTCGCAGTCAAACAACTCGAGACAGGTACTCTGTCCCACCTGTTCATCAGCGCAGCCTGCGATGATGAACAGGCACAGACACTGGTACTTTATGGCAATGGTACACTCTTCTCAATCGGTATCATTTCAGAGGACGAAACAGCACTCTGTTATGACAACGACTCTGGTGACGAAGACTTAACCTGCCTCGGCGGTCAGGATTTCCCTAACACAATGATCACTGGGGATATGCCGCTGCTCCGGGATATCATAAAATGTTTCTGTGACCAATGCCTGCCACTGGACTCTGTCAGCTGGAGACGATGAGCTTCCGGGCAGTCTCCCTTACACCTCCCAGAACATAAACAGATTCCAGTACAGCACATTCACCACTGCCACCAGCAGGAAAAATACAGTCACATTGTTAAACACTCTCTGGCGCACCTTTAAACGCTGCCTGTCAACTTTACGATTGCGAATTAGTCCATACAGGCACAACACCCCCATAATAACAGCAATTATCCCGATCGCCGCAAACATCCATACATATGTATCACCCAAAGCATAAGAGGAAACATGATCAATGATCAGTACCAATAACACGAATGTGACAAGCTGTAAGAGTGCGGCAGCTGTGCTCCATATCCCAAATCTCTTCCTTAATCCTGTTTCCCCAGCCGCTTTCTCTGCCAATGCATTGCGTTTTCTACAAAAATGCACCAGAAGCATAATCCCACGCACCAACAGCGAAACGGCTGAGAAGCCAAATGCAATGATCCACAGAAAAACCAATCCCACCTCCATGAGAAACAGTGGCAAGGAAGTCTGGATCTGATCTTCATAAGCAAATACAATCTTACTCCGCTGTCCGCTGTCATCAAAAATCCAAAGCGAGCCCTCGTCCGTCTCATCAATCCCGCCATATGATAAACTCATCACCTTGAACGGTCCCTTGCGCACTGTCCGCGCGGTCCGGAATCCCCCAGAGGGTATTTCGTTATCATCTGTATAGTTCGAGCGCTCATATTTTCCAAAAATCAGTTCCATCATATCCCGGTTATATACTTTCTCACCCGACTGGTTCGTCATGACGACCACCCCAAGACGATCCTCCCTGTCCAGCAAAAGATAAGAAGAACAGCCTGCCGTATTCCCGCCGTGACCGACAGTCTGCACCCCAAACGGCACCATCCAGAATCCATGGCAATTCAAGGGAATCCCACTCTCTCCATAGTATGCACTCGGCGAGAACATCGTTTCCCATGTCTCTGCATGTTGCAGCAATGCCAGGTCCTCCCGCAGCAATGCAGATGCAAACCGCTCAAAATCGTCCAGCGTTGATGTGCACATTCCTGCCGGATATAAGGTTATATAGTAAAAACAGTCTGGGATCAACTCTCCCTGCGTCGTGTAACACTGCAGTTCCTTTCTCTTTTGCCGCACCCATGCATTGTCTGACAGATCCATGGAAATAGCACTGTGCTCCATCTGTAACGGTACAAAAATAGATTGATGCACATACTCGCTAAACGACATACCACTGACCTGTTCTACAATGAACCCGGCAAGCGCCACTCCCCAGTTGGAGTAAGCTGTGACTGTCCCCGGCTCGTAGATCTGTGCCGGTTCGTGCTTTCGCAGTGCCTCCTCCAGACTGCTTATGTAGTCTGCATCTGTCACCATCAGATCAACATATCCCTCCTGAAATCCAGCATTATGGTTCATCAGGTTCAGCATTGTAACTGGCGTATCATAAGACAGATTCGTCAAAAATCCCTCTGGAAGATAGCTGCGGACATCCGCATCCAGTTCAATCTTTCCCTGCTCATACAGCTGCATCACACTAACCCAGACCAGAAGTTTTGTCGTCGATCCCCACTCAAATACGGAATCCTGCGCAGCTGCTACCTGATTCTCCACATCAACATAACCGTAATATTTTTTCATGAGCTCATCTGCACTATCAAAAACAGCGACTGCCATTCCGGTCGTTGTATCCTGATGTTTGGCGACATACTCGTCAATCTTTTCTTCCAATTGCACTCTCTCCACACCAGATGGTAATGACTGTTCCACTGCATTGACTTCTCCCGGCTGCACCATGATTGATACGATCATCAGTATCACTGACAATACTGTCATCCATTTATTTTTCCGTTTCATTTGCTTTTTTCTCCTTTACCAGACCACTGAAAATCATAACACCACCCACACAGACAGACACCACAATAATGACAAACAAAAGATTGGCATTCAGCACAGCGATATCATCCATGGAAAACCCTTTGCTCAGATCCAGTCCTCCCAATCCATGTCCGTCCGCCTCACCCACAGGCGCCAAAAAGAAATTCAGCACATCATTTGCCACTCCAAGCCAGATTCCGCTGATCATAACAAGAATCCCCGCCCTGGTCTGCCCGCTGCTCTTTCCATAGTCGATCACAAACACGTAGATCCACACAAGTACAACGATATACGTTGCGATTGTCAACGCCATATACCAGTATCGTGCGTCGCCATTGATAAACATCCCGCATGCAATCAACAGCAGATACAGCCATACTGTATCCCACAATACTGTCAATGCCGCCCTATGTCTTTCCAGCTTTGTTCCCTTGCAGAGAGGCACAATCACAAACGGCGCAAACAGGACAGAAATGCCAAGAATGCTTCCGCTCGATGCCACAAAGAACCATCTCCCATGCGTGTATATACAGCATGTCAGCAGCAGCAAAATCAAGGACGCTGTCGCTGTCATGACCACCCACAGGAATCTCTTTGTCTCCGTAACAAACGGAACGACAATAAAGGACGCGACAAGAAGCATCGCAGTCAGCACGATGAAAAACCAATCCAGCGCATGACCGATCGCAAGATTGCAGATCAGACATACCAGAACCGGTATCATCAAAATCCCCGCCATTGTCATTCCGATCGTCGTCGTTTTCCTGTTTACAAGTTTTTGATGTTTTTGAATCACACTATTTTTTTCCTCGGTGAGCTTCTCCTCCACAGTGCTGTCACCCATCTGCTCCGCCATTTTCTGGCAGACCGCACATTCGCTGATATGTTCCTCGACGATCGCCCTGCTCTTGCCACTGCAGACCTGATCCTGATACAATGGCAGCAAATCCTGTATTACATCACAATCATATTTCATATAATCCCTCCATTCTATTCTGTGTTATCCTCTGTTCTTCCCATGATTTCAATTTACCATGATTTCACCTTTCCACGATGTCCCGTTTTTTCTGCAATTTCAGCTTTCCCCAACATCCAGTTTTTCCTACCATTTCAACTTTCCACGACATCCAGTCTTCCTACAATTTCAACTTTCCACGACGTCCGGTTTTCCTGCAATTTCAGCTTTCCACGTCGTCCAGTTTTCCTGCAATTTCAGCTTTCCACGGCGTCCAGTTTTCCTGCAATTTCAACTTTTCCCAACGTCCAGTTTTCCTACAATTTCAATTTTCCACGTCGTCCAGTTTTTCCTGCAATTTTAGCTTTCCACGATGATACGTCACCCTCGCCCAGTTCTCCGTCTTTCCGAACACCATACCGATATCCTTGAATGACAGTTCCCCGAACACTCTCAGGGAAAAGACTTCCCTGTAAGGCTCCTCCAGCTGATGCAGCGCAATGTGGATTTGCAAATTTTCCATTTTTGAAATCACAGTATGTTCAACATTCGTGCGATTCGGATGATCTGCAGCGTCCGCAGTTTGCTCGTCAAGAACCACTTCTTTTTTTCTTTTCCGAAATTCATCCGTACACAGATTCTTTGCAATTGCACAGAGCCACGTTAGTTCACTCGATTTTCCGTGAAATTCACTTCTCATGGCGCGGTAAAATACCTCCTGCGTCAACTCCTCCGACAAGCTGGCATCCTTTATAAGTGTCATAACATATGAATACACATCCATATAATATGTCTGGTACAATTTCTCTATATCGATGCTGCGCCCGGCTTCCACAATCTGATCACCTCCTCATTCGTTTCTGAAAACAGCCGAAAATGTATCCCGCAGCACTGCGCAAACCGCTCTCTGACTGTTCCCTGACGATTAGACGTAAAAAGCATTATTTCGTTACAAAAAAATTAAAAAATTTGTTGAAATATTTTTTTGAATATTTTTACAAATTTTACTTGCCTACTTCCCAAAAATATGATATTATATTTTTTGTCGTTACGACATACATTATTAGAATCGCCGGTGTGGCGGAATGGCAGACGCAGCAGACTCAAAATCTGCCGGGGGCAACCTCGTGCCGGTTCAAGTCCGGCCACCGGCATTCATGTTTAGGCAGCTCAAACCCTTATAAAAACTGGGTTTGGGCTGTTTTACTTTCTCCGTTTTTAGAGGTTAACCGATATGATTTCACAATAATTTGATCATCAGAAACTTCATAAACCAAACGATTCGCTTCATCTATTCGTCTACTAAATGACCCTGACTTCCCGCATTTTAATGGTCTCATACTTCGCATACCAAAAACAGGCATAACGTTGGAAACTATTTTGGTAATTCCGCATTTTCTTAGTAATGTAGGGCCAATATATTTGTCCATAAAATTTGAGATACTATCAAGTAATTCCTTGCTATTATCAAAAATTTCTGCTATGC
>DKVL01000034.1 GCA_002491195.1 Lachnospiraceae bacterium UBA7179 | reverse complement strand
TGCGTCAGTTATTTTTCTACAGTTTCTAAGCAGTATGATACAGAGGGAATTGTGTGGAAAGGGAACAGGGGTATGAAAACAGTGTTGTTGCAATACGAGGATGTATATAAGGGATATCTGATTTTGGTAAACAGGGAGTATCGATATCACGAGCAGCGTCAGGAATTGTCTTATGCAGGTATATGGAATGGAGAGGAGATTTTATATGAGAGCATGCTCTTGGAGAGCAGGGCGAACCGTGCGCTGAATGAGCTGATGGAGGAAATCGGCGGCTGGGAGCACATCGTACCTGTGAGCGCATGGCGTTCCATGGAGGAGCAGCAGCAAATCTGGAATCAGTCCCTGTCGGAGAGCGGACAGGAGTTCACAGAAAAGTATGTTGCCGTTCCCGGGCACAGCGAGCACCAGACTGGGTTGGCGATCGACCTCGGATTGAAACAGGAGGAGATCGACTTTATCCGGCCATATTTTCCGTATGAGGGCATCTGTCAGACGTTTCGCCGGAAAGCGGCGGAATATGGATTGATACAGCGGTATCAGGAGGAAAAACAGTCCGTGACGCAGATTGGGCATGAGCCGTGGCATTTTCGGTATGTGGGGACGCCGCACGCGGAGATTATGGCACAGAAAAATTTAGCGCTTGAGGAATATATCGCGTTTTTAAAGGAGTATCGTTATGGGAACAATCCCTTTCTTTTTCAGAACTGTCAAATATCTTTTGTGAAAGCAGCAGGCGAGGTGACGAAAATTGTGATCGACGATACAAAACCATACGGTATTTCGGGAAACAATTGTGATGGGTTTATCTTGACAGAGACTGTTGGGAAAGAGGAAAAAAATGAAATCTGAAAAGAAAAACGATGAGAAAAGTTATACAGGAATCGATTATTTTCGGCTGGCTGCGGCCTTGTTGATCATTACGATCCACACGTCGCCGCTTGCTGGTTTCAGCGAGACAGCCGATTTCATTCTGACGCGCATCTTCGCGCGTGTTGCAGTTCCATTCTTCTTTGTGACCTCGGGCTTTTTCCTGATTTCAAGATACAATTACCAGATTGGAAAATTAAGCGCTTTTGTCAGGAAGACAGCGATAATCTATGGCGCTGCAATCTTGCTTTATATACCAGTCAATCTATACAACGGTTATTTCAAAATGGAAAACCTGCTGCCCAATCTCATAAAGGACATCGTGTTTGACGGAACATTGTATCATCTGTGGTATCTGCCGGCATCGATCCTTGGCGGGGTGATCGCATGGTATCTGGTGAAAAAGCTGGATTATCAGAAGGCGTTTGCAGTGGCAGCAGTGCTTTATCTGATAGGGTTGTTTGGAGACAGCTATTATGGAGTCATCGGGAGCATTTCCGTTTGCAGCAGTTTCTATGCGCTGATTTTTCAGGTGTCAGATTATACCAGAAACGGTATATTCTTTGCGCCGGTGTTTTTTGTGATGGGCGGTTTTATTGCCGATCAGAGAGAGGAAACTGCATGGAAGAAATTGGTATGCAGCCATTCTGAACAGGAATGTGCAGCAGGTTCCAGCAAAATAGATCTGTTACATGAAAATCGTATTTTGTGGAACGGGATCGGTATGGGGCTGACGTTGGCACTGATGTTGGCGGAGGGACTTACATTGCATCATTTTCAAGTACAGCGGCATGACAGTATGTATGTGTTTTTACTGCCATGTGTGTATTTTCTTTTTTTGCTCCTTTTGCAATTTCGGGGAAATCGTTATGTGTGGCTTAGGGATGTGTCGCTGATCATCTATCTCATTCACCCAATGATGATCGTTGTGATCCGGCTGGCTGCAAAGCTGTTTCATTTACAAGCTCTGCTCGTGGACAACAGCGTGATTCATTTCCTGGCAGTTACCGCAGCATCGGCTGCGTTCAGTGTGGCAGCAGTGGCACTTTGGCATCGGTTGGGACAGAAACGGAAAAAACACAATACCAATACCGAAAGGGCTTATATGGAGATCAGTCTGGAAAATCTGGCGCACAATGTGGCAGTTCTGCGCAGCGCAATGCCGTCCAAATGTGAGCTGATGGCGGTGGTGAAAGCGGAGGCATATGGACATGGAATGTGTGAGATCGCGATCTGTCTGGACAAGATTGGCGTCAGGGCATTTGCGGCAGCGACGATCGACGAGGGCATCAAACTGCGCAGATGCGGTGTCAGGGGGGAAATCCTGATCCTGGGATTCACGGCGCCGGAGCGGGCAGGGGAGCTTCGGAAATACGATCTCACACAGACATTAATCGACTATGATTATGCCTGCAGATTGAATGAACAGGGCTGTAAGATCAAGGCGCATATGAAAATTGACACCGGTATGCACAGGCTTGGATTTGATTCTGATCTTAATATAGAAGAAATTTTGCGTGTATTTGCGATGGAGCACCTCTGCATAAGCGGCATTTACACGCATCTGTGTGTTGCGGACAGTCTGGATGAAGAGGATGTCTGTTTTACCAGACAGCAGATTGCAGGTTTTTATGGTGTCTTAAAACAATTGAAAAAAGAAGGAATCCGCATTCCGAAGATCCATATACAGAGCAGTTATGGATTGTTGAATTATCCGGAACTGAAATGCAGTTATGTCAGGGCGGGAGTCGCCTTGTATGGAGTCCTGAGCACACCGGATGCACAGACGAAGCTGCAGCTGGATCTGCGTCCGGTACTCTCGCTAAAGGCGAAGGTGATTCTGCTCAGGTTTGTTTCGCAGGGGGAGTCCGTCGGATACGGCAGAACCTTTGTCACGGACAGGGACAGTGTCATCGCCATACTGCCAATTGGCTATGCAGATGGTTTTCCGCGCAGTCTGTCCGGCAGAGATAGTTATGTACTCATCAATGGAAGCTGGGCGCCGATCGTCGGGAGGATCTGCATGGACCAGCTTGCAGTCGATGTCACGGATATTGCCGGCGTCGAAGTTGGCATGACCGCGACACTGATTGGCACCGATGGCAGTGAGACGATCGATGCGCCGACAGTGGCTTATGATTCCGGGAGCATCACAAATGAGCTGTTGAGCCGGCTGGGGAACCGGTTGGGGAGGATTCAATGAGAATCCTTTCCTGCACAGCAGTAGCTCTTTACACTTTTCACGTGATATTCATTATGTAGCTACTATGCTAATTTGTTTAATTTTTCGCTATGCTCCTCTACTACTTTTTTATAATAGATATGTCTTGTTTCATAGCTTCGTAGTCCTCAACGCTATCTTTATATCTGTCATAGGTTGTGGTATAACAAGCTTGAATGTTGTTGAGTGGTGGTTCAATGTCATTTTCAAGCGTCAATTCAACATTGAGTACTTTTGATTTGATTTCGTTGATATCTTTTTCAAGATTTCCGATTCTTAGTTCAACTTTTTCGAGCCTTGTGTTGGCTTTCTTGATGTCCTTCCTGATATCCTGGACATCTTTCGTTATATGATCTAATTTTGTATCCATCATATTTGAAATTGCTAATAATAATTCGTTATCGGTCATGCGATCACTCCTTTATGGGATTGCGATTCAGGCTGTATTGTAATGAGTATATCACATTTGAAGTGTAAAGCCTATTTAATTATCAAGGTGCTTTGTTGTTTGGTTACTATTAACGCAACTGCACAGTAATTTTCAAAGCTGCAGAAACACCAGAACATTTGACAGCGTATGTACAAAATAGTATAATAACTTACAGAAAGAAAGCGGAGGAAAGTCAACTGGAAAAGGAGTAAAAATGGATAATAACAAAGCCTGGGATTATGCAATAGGAATTGTACAGGTAGACGGCATTAAGCCGTCTGATGATTTTTTGGAATTAGTAGAAAAAGAAAAACGGGGTGAAATGACGGACGAAGATATAAGAAGTGTGCTCTACCAAAAATATAGAGTGAAAGAGGATGCATAATGCGTGACCCTTATTATTACGAGGATTGTGAAGTCCTGAAAAACAAATTAGGGATTAAGGATGAGGATACGCTAAAAAAGGCGGAAGTCGATTTTTCTTGTGACAGGCTTCATGTTCTTTCCCTTTTTCCGTTGCTGGGAAACTACGACTTTGAACATTACTGCAAAATGCACGAATATGTTTTCGGGGATATATACGAATGGGCGGGGATTCCCCGCATGGTGTCCATGGAGAAGGCGGAAGCAGTTTTGGGCTATACGTCTATCGAATACGCAAAACCAGAGCAGATCAGGGAGCAGGCGACAGCTGTCCTTGAAAGAATGAATAGCCGTGATTGGGCATCCATGGCATTGAATGAACAGGCAAAGAGACTGGCGCAGGATACCGCGGACTTATGGAAAGTACATTGTTTCCGAGAGGGAAATACACGGATTACCATTACATTTATGTGCCAGTTTGCGGACAGCCATGGAATGACCATGGACCGGGAATTGTTAGAAAGAAATGCCGTGTATACAAGGAATGCTTTGGTGGCGGCTTCTGCCGTGTTTCAAGACGGTGATTTTAGACAACCAGGATATCTGGTCAGGATTATAAGAGATGGATTGGAAAATGGACAAAACTGAGGTCGTTCCCCACATTACCCTTTGCCACGGAAAATCCATCTTTTTGTTATAAAAAGATGATGCAAGAGACCTGTTTTATGAAAGGAGTATTGTTTTATGGCAGTTTTAGCAGCATTTATGGTTCCTCATCCGCCGATCATCGTACCGGCTGTCGGCAGGGGAGAGGAGAAAAAGATCCAGAAAACGATTGACGCTTATCAGACGGCGGCGCGTAAGATTGCGAGTTTGAAACCAGAGACAATCGTTTTGATGTCCCCGCATCAGGTACTGTATTCAGATTATTTCCATATATCACCTGGAAAAAGTGCATCAGGGGACTTTGCGCAGTTTCGCGCCCCGCAGGTGCAGATGGAAGTCCAGTATGATACAGAATTTGTAGAGCAGCTTTGCGGGCTTGCAGATGCCGCAGACTTTCCGGCTGGAACAAAAGGAGAACGCGACAGGCAGCTGGACCATGGAACGATGGTTCCGCTGTATTTCGTGAACCAGTATCTGGAGGATTACCGGCTCGTCCGGATCGGATTGTCCGGGCTGTCTCTGAAAGAGCATTACCAGCTGGGACAGTATATCCAGAAAGCCGCAGAACTTCTGAACCGGACTACCGTTCTGATTGCAAGCGGGGATTTATCACACAGGTTAAAAGAGGACGGGCCTTACGGATACCGAAAGGAAGGTCCGGAATATGACAGCCGTATTATGGAAGTGATGGGGAAAGCTGATTTTGGAGAGCTGTTTGGTTTCCCGGAAGATTTGTGTGAAAAGGCAGGGGAATGCGGGCATCGTTCGTTTACAATCATGGCAGGAGCGCTTGATCAACGGAAAGTGGAAGCAGAAGCCCTGTCCTATGAAGGTATTTTTGGCGTGGGATACGGTGTGTGCAGCTATCTGGTATGCGGCAGTGATCCGGATCGTAATTTCAAAGAGCAGTTTGAGGAAAAAGAGAGGACAAAAATTGCAGAGCAGAAAGCGCAGGAAGATGCCTATGTACAGCTTGCCAGAAAGACAATAGAGCGCTATGTGCGCACGGGAGAAAAAATAACCGTGCCAGATGGATTGCCCCAGGAGCTGTACAGCCAGAAGGCAGGCGTCTTTGTTTCCATTAAGGAAAACGGAAGTCTCCGCGGCTGTATTGGAACGATTTGTGCCGTACAGACTTCGATCGCGCAAGAAATCATAGAGAATGCAATCAGTGCGGCGAGCAGGGATCCAAGATTCCGACCGGTCAGATCAGATGAACTGAATGCGCTTGTGATCAGTGTGGATGTGTTGGGCGACACGGAAGCCATAGATACGCCTGACAAACTGGATGTCAGACGGTATGGAGTCATTGTGACAAGAGGACGCAGGCGAGGTCTGCTGCTGCCGAATCTGGACGGCGTAGATACCGTGGAGGAACAGATCGCAATTGCAAGACGGAAAGCCGGCATTGGGGAAGAAGAAGACATTACACTGGAACGATTTGAAGTCGTAAGGCATTTTTAAAATTCTATGCGGTGCGGACGCAGGAGAGGAGAAGGGGAAATGAAAGCAGTCTGTCATACATGCATGCATCATTGCAGTCTGGAACCGGGACAGAGAGGACTCTGCAGAGCAAGGAAAAATGAGTGTGGAGAAATCATATGTGAAAACTATGGAAAGATCACTTCCCTTGCGCTGGATGCGATTGAGAAAAAACCATTGAAACTGTTCGAGCCCGGAAGCTGGATTCTGTCCGTCGGAAGTTACGGATGCAATCTGCGGTGCGCTTTCTGCCAGAATCATGAGATTTCCATGGCGGATGCCAAAACAGCGGGGACTGTCTATCTTTCGCCAGAGGCTTTGGTGGAAAAGGCACTTGCCTGTAAAGATGCAGGAAATATCGGTGTCGCTTTTACTTACAATGAACCGCTGGTCGGGTGGGAATATGTACGCGATACAGGCGCGCTTGTGAAAAAGGCAGGAATGAAAAACGTGCTGGTGACAAACGGAACAGCATCTCTGGAAACACTGGATGAGCTTCTGCCCCTGATCGATGCCATGAATATTGATCTGAAAGGATTTCAGGAATCGTATTACAGGGAACTTGGAGGGGATCTGGAAACGGTAAAAGAATTTATCCTGCATGCGGCAGCTGGCTGTCATGTGGAACTTACCACGTTGATCGTGCCGGGTAAAAATGACGGGATCGCGGAGATGGAAAAGGAAGCGGAATGGATTGCGTCTGTCGGGACACTTGTCGGTACGGAGATTCCACTGCACGTCACCCGTTTTTTTCCAAGGTACCATATGACGGACAGGGAGGCGACAGCAGTGGAGAACGTATACAGTCTTGCAGAGACGGCCAGAAAATACTTAAAATATGTGTTTGTGGGAAACTGCTGAACTTTTGGCAAAAACACTTTTTTTTGATTATAATGATTGAAGCGACAAAAGGGTA
>DKVL01000030.1 GCA_002491195.1 Lachnospiraceae bacterium UBA7179 | reverse complement strand
AAACCTTTCATGGTCTCTGTATAAAGTAAAATTTGAATATAATTATTTTCTTTTTGTTTGTATTCAACTGAAATGACTCCATAAGTAGGCCATTTATCTGTTAATTTATATTCAAGATTGGGATGTCTTTTTTGCAAATTTTCGAATTGAATTTTATTTGCAATAAAATTATTATAGGAGTGCTCGCTGTGACAGGACAACAATAACGGCTATGCAAAGACGGCCCGCGAGTTCCGGGAGGAGCTTGCCGCCCACCTCGGCACCACGTTCAAGGAGATGAGCGTCCACTGCGAAAAAGGGACTTTCTACCGTAACCTGACGCTCACGGCAGAGAGCAAAAAACAGTACATCCGGGAATACGGCTATGACGATGCGGCGGAATTCCTGGCCTGACTGACACTCCACTGACAGCAGTTGACATTCGGCTGACAATATGGAATGCCCACACTCCCCTATAACCAAAGGGATTTTTAAACTGGCTGACAGCACTGACGGTTTTCCTTTTCTTTAGGGCAGTCAGGAAAAGTATGTATTTAAATATATTAATACAAAGTACAAAGATATATAAGATAAATAAAGATATGGACTTTTACCGTCAGTTTTGTCAACCAATGCCTGGGAATGGCTTAAATACTGCAATCCACAGGCTTCAAGAACTTTCAGCCTGCACCCATCCACTGTCAGGCGGGCCATTCGTCTGTCAGCCGCGGAAGTAGGTGGACGTACAATGGAATGTTTATGTAAAGATAGTTTTTAAGAATGGAACCGGAAAACAACTACTTCTGCCGCTATGGCAGAGAAAGGAAAGGGAACATATGGGGAAACAAAAATATCAGATGGATTTTAGCTTCCTGGAGGACTACGACAACAGCACTACGCACTATCAGCCGTTTGACCTGCTGGCAACGCCTAAATGCGTGCCGATGATGGTCATGTGCAGCAAAAAGCAGGAACCCGCTGGACGGATGAGCATGACCGCAAGGCCGGCCTCTGCCTGAGCGGTATCAGCAACCGCTTCCGCATCAATTAGCCGCAGGGGCGGCCTTCACCTCTGTGCCCGCCCTCCTGCCTGACGGGCGGGCAGGCACACGCACAAAAACCGCATAAGTTTTTGGGGTATTAACCACATAAGTTTTCAAGGGATTTTCCTGGAAAGGAGCAGCATATGGGAAAACGAGGGCCGATGCCAGGCACGGGCGGGAGGCCGCCCAAGCCCCTGGCTGAAAAAATAGCGGCAGGCAATCCGGGCAAACGCCCGCTCATGGTGATGGGCGCGCCGGAAGCCGCCACACTGGAGTGTGTGGAGATGCCCGCGCCAAAAGATTATATGAGGGAGAAACAGAAGAACGGCGGGGAGTTCTGCGGCCATGAGCGTGTCGCGCTGGATACAGTGCGAGCAGGCCATATCGGAATTCGGCTTCCTGGCGAAGCACCCGACCACACAGCAGGCCATCGCCTCCCCGTTCGTCGGCATGGCACAGAGCTATATGAAGCAGTCCAACCAGATGTGGGCGATGCTCTACCAGATCGTCAAGGAAAACTGCTCCACCGAATACCAGGGCGCAACGCCGCAGGACAGCGTGATGGAGCGGCTGCTCCCGGCAAGGGAGGGATTGCGGTGAAACTTCCAGGCAAAATCGCACGTTACCTCCGGGGCAATGTGGACTTTGACAGCTTTTTTATCCTGGACATTGCCGTGCAGAACAAGGAAAACGCCGTGCTCCTGCTCGCCCTAAGGGATATTACCACGAATAAGTTTTTCTGTATGCAGTACCGCGGGCATTCCTATTTTTACGGCAGCATTGAAATCATGATGGAAGCCTGTGTGCAATGCCAGTACCTCAGACCCGCCGCTACAAAACGGCTCATCAGGAAATATGATAAATTCACGGGTAAAACTGTGTAAAACACACCAGGTAAATCCTGGCAGATAAACACATTGATATTTCACAGACACATTATTTCCACCTGTGCGGCTGGACGCCCCAAAGAGCATCCAACCGCGCAGATGACATTATTTTCAAGGAGGGATTTTATGACAGCATATGACATCTACACGATTGGCACGGCAGAATACAAAAGGGCGTTCTGGGACAAAGCCATGCGGGGCGGCCAGGTCCCTCGTGAGATCATGCAGAGCGGGAATTCCCTGCATGACACGCTCATCCTGCCGTCTGACAGCAATAGGAAATTCCAGGAAGCCCTGCGCAGGGAGAGCATCTTCCGTCAGCTCGCCACCTGCGTCAGCTCGCCGCAGTCGGAAGGCTCCATCTGGACTTCCGTTTGTGAAGACCTCGCTGAATGGGTGCCGGAAAACGGCGAGGTCACCATCATGGATGCCACTCCCATCCATGAATAACCGAGGGAAGCAGGCGCTGGTACCTTGATCAGCCGCCCGCTTTTCTTGCTCTTTTGTGCTTAAACTGGATTTCAAAAAAGAAAATATCGCAACATATTGCGAATTCCAATTGACAGAGTGTGCATGGCTGCCCTATAATAGATACCAAACATTACCCTCTGGAGAAAAACTATGTCCGTGTCCTATGATCCATTATGGAAATTATTGATTGATAAAAAAATGAGTGTATCCGATCTCCGGAAAGCGGCTGGAATCGCCCCAAACACAATGACCCGGATGCGGAAAGAGCAGGAAGTCTCAATAGCCGTCCTCGGCAGGATATGCGAGGTGCTGGACTGTGACTATGGCGACATTCTGCATCATATCAAGACAGGAAGGAGTGCGGAGCATGGTCGATAAAAACAGATGACCGAAGAAAAGGCAACAAGATTTTTCAAAAGCTGACATCAAAATATGAATATTTACAACTGTACACTTGAGTCCATACATCTATGGCAAAACTCAGAAAAAGCGAATATCTTACAATAGATATATTGGTTAAAATGGAACTGCTTTGTACTGCAGCATAACCATATATTGCTACTTAGACAATACAATAAAATGACAGACTCTATCATATTAGAAAAGGGCTAATGCAATGAACATAGACAGCTTAAAAATGATTGATTTGTTCGCAGGTGCAGGCGGTCTTTCTGAAGGTCTTTCTGAAGCAGGATTTCATAGCTTATTTGCTTCTGAAATTGTACCTGTATATGCACAGACATACAAAAAAAATCATCCTAACACAATCGTTCACACTGCGGATATACGAGAACTGGATGCAAATGAAGTCAGAAATAAACTTCACATTGAACGGGAAGAACTTGACCTTATTGCAGGAGGTCCTCCTTGCCAAGGGTTTTCAATCAACGCTCCGATAAGAAGCACCCTTGACGAAAGAAATCACCTTTTCAAAGAATATCTGCGTTTTGTCGATGCATTTGCACCACGGGCAGTATTGATTGAAAATGTCCCTGGTCTCGTTTCATTTGAACATGGTGCAACTCTTCATGCTATTTTAGACGCTTTAGCAGAATTGGGATATGGAGCAGATGTTAGAATTTTGGGCGCACCAAATTACGGTGTTCCTCAAATGCGCTGGAGAACAATCATCCTTGGCGTCCGGGGCAGAACTTTGCCAGCTGGAGCTTATCCTGCTCCAATTTACCATGCACCTATCCACGCAAATTTCACCAGCACATTTGATGGACAGTCAATAATCCAAATACCTTCCCCCGAAGCCAATGCAAATTTCACCACAGTCCATGAAGCTATTGGCGACCTTCCCCCATTGGCAAGCGGAGAGCATGGAGAAAAGGTAAAGGAGTATCAATGTGATGCCTATTGTAACTACCAGCGCAGGTCACGAACGGGATCAATTGGAGTCATAAATCACGAAGCGCCCCGGCTTTCTCCTATAAACTTGAAACGATTAGAGTTTATCAAACCCGGTGGAAATTGGACGGATATTCCAAATGAACTGCTGCCAAAAGGGATGCAGCGAGCCAAAAAATCCGACCATACAAAACGATATGGTCGGGTATTACCCAACGGATTAGCATCAACGATTATGACCAAATGCGATCCACATTGGGGAGCGTTCTTCCACTATGAACAAAACCGTTCATTTACTGTGCGGGAAGCTGCTCGTTTACAGTCATTCCCGGACCATTTTATATTTACCGGAAATATGTCTGAGCAGTTTGCACAAGTAGGCAATGCTGTTCCACCATTACTCGCTCAAGCAGTAGGCTTATCCTTGAAATCAATTTTGGAAACGGAGGACTAACATATGTCTGGATTCATTTTTGAGTTTTTTGGGTATCGTGCTGAAGATACCTCTACAACCGCATTGGAAAATATTTCTCGACAGGTATGCCCTTTTCTTTCATCATACTGTACAAAAATGCTTGGTGATAAAGTAAATCGAACATTATCTGGTGTATGTGCTGTACGGCAGGTTACCGCCGGCTCTCCAAATGTAATCTGCTGTCCCAATCGCATTTATGCAGAGAACTATAAGATGCTTTCAACTATTGCACAAAAAGCCTTCGGAATGAAACTAAACCTCTATGCTGGCAAATTGGCAGTTGAAAAAGCGAAAACTGAAAATGGCGCAGTTGCTGTCTTTGGACACGGATGGGGTGGTGAACTTCCATTACCAAAACGCCAAGGAAGAGGTTCCTATTATGTGGACTGGATTCTGGCTCGTTTGGATGGAAATGGTGAATTAGTAGAATTCACGGCCATCGAAGTGCAAACGATTGATACAACAGGTACATACCAAAATGCACGTCGGGCATTGATTGAACGTCATACCATTGAAAAGGACACTGTTGGCCTAAATTGGGAAAATGTTTCCAAAAGAATTATACCACAAATTATCTACAAAGGGCAGGTGCTTCAACGAGAGGAACTTTGTCGGAGTGGTTTGTATTTTGTATGTCCAAAACCCGTCTATAACAGAGTGCTTGAACGGCTAGGCGGAAAAGAAAAACTTCCGCAATTCCCTACCCAGCCTGCGGCCATTCATTTTGTAGCATATGATTATCTCATGGATAAGCCGTTAGAAGATGGAAAAATCCGCCCCTTGGACATTATAGAGGAATATTGTACAACCGTATACAAAGTACAGGAAGCATTTTCTGCTGTTGATTTGCCCGAACAAAATGTTTACCGTGATGCGATTAGGCGATTTCTATATAACTAAAAGAGGGGGACAGATCTGCTGCTTAAAAAAGTTACAATACGCAAATACAAAGGGTTCATGACAGAGCAGTCCTATACAGTTGAAAATCAAATTACTCGAATCGTCGGGAAAAATGAATCTGGCAAAACCGCAATAAAAATGGTATAGGTACTTCATCTTTGCTATAATGAAATCGAAACAAAAATCATCAGCAAAAGGAGACCTATACCAATGAAAAGCATAGCAGAAATTTTTGATCATAGCAAGGAATTACTTGACAGTATTTCAAATTTTATGGACAAATATATTGGATCTTCGTTACTAAGAAAATGCGGAATTACCAAAATCGTTGACAGCGTTACGGAAAAGTCCGTTTATGAATATGCAGATAATCCGATTTCACGTCTCATAGGAACATCCGTTAAGGAGTCTAAATTCCTTGAAAAATGTGTAAGCGCCAGTCAACTGCTGACAGATAAGATCCTGGCTGGTTTCACTGCGGCAAGCCCGTACCGTATGTTTGAGACGGGGAACTTTTTCCGTGACTATAAAAAGGACACTTTCTATCGCTTTGACCTGATGCCAAAAGCCAACTAGGAACGCCTTCAGCAGGAGACGGCAGCTGGTGTGATCCGGGATCTGGAATCGCAGACGGATAAAGAACATAAATGCGCCCTCATATTTGATGATTCCCTGTACGCCTGTACTGGGGGAAAGGGCACAGACCTGTGCGGAAAAGTTTATGTTCAGGGATTCCTACGCAAGCAGTCTAGCGCCGCTATTGTTGGGGGCTTACGGGGAGATTGTGTTGATCGACCTGCGGTATATTGATTCTGCGCGGATTGGGGAGTATGTGGATTTTGCAGGCGTGGATGTATTATTTGTATACAATACATTGATCGTCAATCATGCGGAGATGTTGAAGTAAGGAACTGTTCAGAAATAACATGTACAACCTGCGCAAGCTGCATCATTTATGTTCCAGCAGTTCCTTCATATGACATGGATTAAAAATTTGGGACGTCGGCATAAGTCCTTTATCAGTTATAGAAATATGATTGATAGAGGGCTTATTTTGATGCCTTAAAATTTTTATAAATACTATAGACTTGTTTCGTGGATGTGCATAATCTGCGAAACAATTTTAATTTATATCGTATTTACAGTATCTATATCGGTCTCAGTCTATCATGAATTTTCCCAATTTACAATTCCTTTTTTAGATCAGATAGGAAATTGAATAGGTAAGGAACTGTAGAAAAATGCTCTGAAACACTGATTTTACTGGAAATTAGGACATAAAAAGAAACTCCTAATTTTTTATGGTAGAATTTGTGGTCAAAAATTCCATTAAAAATGCAGGTAACATATGCGAAAGTACGTTGTTTTTATAATTTATATGGTCAAATTTATGGTCAGCACATATTTTAACGCTTGATTTGCATGGGGTTGAACTTGTTTCGCAGATTATGCACATCTGCGAAAAATTTTAGAGAAAAGAAAGCGGCCGGTCGTATATTCGAAATGTGATAAGGAGAATTAAAATGAATAAAGAGCAAAAATCAAGTTCAAATCCAATGATTTCAGTGGTTGTGCCAGTCTTTAATGTTGCGCCATATCTGGAGCGGTGCATTAACAGCATCATCAATCAAACATATAGAAATCTGGAAATCATACTGGTAGACGATGGTTCGTCAGATGGTTCATCAGAAATATGCGATATGTTTGAAAGAAATGATAGCCGTATATGTGTTATTCATAAAGAAAATGGCGGTCTGGTTTCGGCAAGGAAAGCAGGAATTGCTAGGGCTAAAGGGAAATACGCGGCCTATGTGGATAGTGATGACTGGATTGAACGTGATATGTATGATTATTTAATTACGCATATGCTGCAGAATGATGCAGATATTGTTACAAGTGGGGTATATCGTGATTATCCGGGCAATACAGTATGTGAATTTGATCATTTTCAGGAGGGTGTGTATGATCTGGAAAAAATAAAAGCCGAGATATTGCCGGCATTTATGTATACAGGCAATTTTTATGAAGCGGGAATTAATATACATATATATAATAAATTATTTAAATGTGAATTATTGTTAAAACACCAGTTAGAAGTTGATGATGCGATTAACGTAGGTGAAGATGCAGCAGTAGTATATCCATGCATTTTAAGCGCAAATAAAGTGGTTATTCTGAATAAAAGTTTTTACCATTATTGTATACGTAATAATTCAATTATGGCTGGCGGATATCGCAGCGAGCTTGCAGGATATAGATGTATATATAAAATTATCAGGAAACAGATTGAAGAATATAAAGACCAAAAAATGAATTTAATGAGACAGTTAAATTATCTCATGATATATATGCTGTTATTGAAGGAACCCCAGATGATCATTGGCATAAATACTGAGGGGACTTTAATGCCATATAACAATGTAAAGGCAGGGGAAAGACTAGTCTTATATGGCGGTGGAAAATTTGGAAGTACATTACACAGATTTATAGAAGAAGAAAAACTATGTGAAATCGTGTCATGGATAGACAGGGCAGAAAACATTTCAAAAGGTGTAGAGAGTTCTATAAAACTTAATGATATGGCAAAGGAATCATATGACAAAATTGTTATTGCGGTTCTTGTAAAGACAGTGGCGGATCAGATTCAGGAAGAGTTAACAGCAAAGGGAATTGAAAAAGATAAAATGGCAAGGATTAACGTAACAGATAAAGAGATAACAGGTCGTGGTGAGTGGAAAGCTTTATTTGGCGAGTAGTCCATATCACGCGCCTGCGAACAGTTAGAAACAACCTCGCCCGGCAGGTGATTTTGGCGTCAAAGCAGTAAAAGCCTCTCGACGATAAATACAGCGGTACATGCAAGCAGGGCGACTGTGAGCAGACTTTTTCCCCTGTAAGCTGCAAGGACGGCGACAAGGAGTCCTGCAAGCGCAGAGTATATGCTTGCAGAGGAGTACAGGATTGCCGGAAATGTCATGGCAGCAAGGCATGCATATGGTACATAGTATAGGAAGGACTTGATGTAAATATTGGTGATTTCCTTTTTGGACAGTGCGAGAGGCAGCATGCGGATCAGGTATGTCACTCCTGCCATGACAAGGATATAGAGATAGATATTGTGTGTCATTTTAAGTTTCTCCTTTGATTGGTCTTAGCCATGCGGCGATGCCCGCTATGACTACTGTCGTGATAATGATAACAAAGCCTGATGTGACTTTTTTGAGTATTGGTATGACTGAGAATAAAAAGCTAAGTCCCATTGCGGATAAGACAACAAGTAAAACAGTGCGGTTTTTCCGCGCGGGCGGTATGATGATAGCGAGAAACATTCCGTAGATGGCAACGCCGAGAGCGCTGATCACAAATGTTGGCAGAATGTTTCCAGACACTGCACCTGCAAGTGTCCCCAGCACCCAGCCGGGGACGGCAACACTTGTGATACCATAGTGATATGCAGGGGACAGGGCGCTGTCAAGGCTTGCGTCCAGCGCAAAGATTTCATCCGTCACGCTGTAAGCCATGAGATATCTGTGCCAGTGCGGCACAGCGCGGTCCAGTTTCTGCGCCAGGGAAAAGGACATTAGGCTATAGCGCAGATTAATAACGAATTGAGTCAATGCGATTTCGATATAGGTTCCGCCTGCGGCAATAATCGCAAGCCCCGAGAACTGCCCGGCGGAGGTTACGTTTGTGAGAGAGACCAGCACTGCCTGCAGAATGCTTAGTCCGCTGGTGGCTGATGCCATTCCAAATGTAAATGATACGGCAAAGTAGCCTAATGCTACGGCGATCCCATCGCGCACACCGTTTCTGTAGTCATTTCTATTTTTCAAGTGTATTTCCTCGTTTCTTTGATATCTGCTGCAAGATTTTTCACGCTAAATTACCGCTAAGTCCTGTACTATTCATTTCACATTGCATCGCGAAATCATTATATGATACAATAAATATATTGTTCTGTCAATTGCAAAATATAGAAAATTATGTTTGGAGGTTTGTTTTGGTGTAACTGTTATAGGTGTGGATTGTAACGTTTTGGTTACTATGAGCGGCTTGCCGTGAGCAGTAACTTTGCTTTTATTTAGGTGGTTTTAGTGCCTGACGAATAGAGCGTGGAAAAGAATGAAAAGGGAGATGGATACTATGCACTTTGTGAATGCGAAAGGGATTTTATCTGCAAAAAACGGTATGAATCTGTACAGAGGGTGCACGCATGGCTGCATTTACTGTGACAGCAGGAGTACATGCTATGGTTTTACACATGATTTTGAGGATATCGAGGTCAAACAAAATGCGCCGGAACTGCTGGAGAAGGCGCTTCGTTCCAAACGGAACAAATGCATGATCGGAACGGGGGCGATGTGTGATCCGTATATGCACTGTGAGGAGTCGTTGAAGCTGACAAGAAGATGTCTGGAAATGATCGACCGCTATGGGTATGGCGTGGCGATTCAGACAAAGTCGGACCGGATCCTGCGGGATCTGGATCTGTTGGAAAGCATCAACAGAAAGGCAAAATGTGTCGTTGAGATGACGTTGACAACTTATGACGAAGATCTATGTAGATTGTTGGAACCGAATGTGTGCACGACAAAGGAGCGGGTAAAAGCGCTGCAGATTTTTCGCGACCATCAGATATCAACAGTGGTCTGGCTGTCTCCGATTCTTCCGATGATCAACGATACAAGAGAAAATATTGAGGGAATCCTGGACTATTGCATTGAGGCAAAGGTGTACGGTATCATCTGCTTTGGTATGGGTGTGACGTTGCGGGATGGAGACCGGGAGTATTTCTATGCTGCGCTGGACAGGCATTTTCCAGGAATGAAGGAGCGGTATCGCCAAAAATATGGACATTCGTATGAAGTGCCAAGCGACCGGAATCAGGAGCTGATGGCACGATTTCATGAAAAGTGTGAGAAGAACGGCATTGTGCATGATGTGGGTGCCTGCTTTTCCTATCTGCAGGAGTTTCCCCAGAAGTATGAGCAGCTGAGACTGTTTTGAAAACTTGTATTTTTCCTAAGGTCATAGTAAACGTTATCGACATTAACTGGTGACTGTTTGCTCCGTTCCAGTAACAGGTAAAAATCCATAAAAAATTGCAAAACGAACTTCGTTCGTCGCGCAAATGGATTTTTGCCTGCAACCACTATGTTCTCGTACGGACTAAGGAAATGCTAAGTCCTGTGTGAACAATAACATTAACTGAAACGATTTCGACTAACGTTTGGCTTCTAATCTTGTCAGGGGAATAAAAACAGAGTATACTAAATGCAGCTACCGCATCTGACAAAATTATGATAGATTTACATTGTTGGGAGATGATTACATATGAAAATCAGGGAAATACTGGAGACGCTTCAATTCAATAAGAAATTAGACAAGAGTGATGGGAAGCGCCACCAGTTGTTGACAGAGTGGGGAGAACATATTGTGCAGGAGCAGACGGAGATTGTTCTGACAGAGTATCCAAGACCGCAGATGGCGAGGAAAAATTATACCATCTTAAATGGTATCTGGAAATATGCGATTACAGGAGACGATGTGAGACCAGTGTTGTGGGACGGAGAGATCCGTGTGCCGTTCTCACCGGAGACATATCTTTCTGGTGTACAGCGCCAGCTCAAACCGGACGAGTATCTGTGGTATGAGCGCAGGCTCGAGATTGACAGGATTCCGAAGGAAAAGAGGCTGCTCTTAAACTTTGGCGCCTGTGACGAGCGGTGCCGTGTCTATGTAAACGATGCGCTGGCGGGGACACACGCAGGTGGTTATCAGGCGTTTACGATCGATATCACGCCATACATACAAGCCGGGAAGAACACGCTGCGTCTCTGCGTGCAGGATAAGAGTGATACTTCTTACCATGGGAGAGGTAAGCAGATGCTCAAAAACGGCGGTATGTTCTACACTGCGCAGAGCGGCTTGTGGCAGACTGTATGGTGCGAGTGGGTGCCGGAGATCTATATTCAGGAGCTGCGCATCACGCCAGATTACGACAATGATAATGTAATGATCGAAGTCACATCAAACCAGGTGGTATTAAACGGCAAGGAGGAATTGTCGGAACAGGGAATCAGAGCGAAAAGTCAGGGCAGCGCAGAGATTCCATGCAAAATTCTGCTGTTTGATAAGAACCGTCTGGCAGATGAGAGAAAGATCATGGTTTTACCAAAGGAAAAGACGATCATAAAGATTAAGATTGCAGATAAAAAAAGCTGGACGCCGGAAAATCCATTTTTGTATGATATCAGAATCGTATATGGAGAGGATATGGTGGAGAGTTATTTTGGCATGCGCTGCTTTACCGCAGAGCCGGACAGGGATGGCATTCCAAGGCTTTGCCTGAACCATAAGCCCTATTTTCAGAAAGGAATCCTTGACCAGGGCTATTATCCCGAGAGCCTGCTGACGCCGGTGAGCGACGAGGCGATGATCTTCGACATTAAGACTGCCAAGTCCAAAGGCTATAACATGATACGCAAGCACTGCAAGATCGAGCCGATGCGCTGGTACTACCACTGCGACAGGCTCGGAATGCTTGTGTGGCAGGATATGATCAACGGCGGAACGACTTATAACCTGGTAAAAACCTGCTATATCCCGACGGTCCTGTTCCCGCTCCGCCATAAGCGCGACAATGACTATGGCTATACTTCGAGGGCGGACAAAAATGGAAGGGAGGAATGGAAAAAAGAGTGTGTTGAGACGATCAACCAGCTTTATAACTGTACTTCGATCTGCATGTGGGTGCTCTTTAATGAGGGCTGGGGGCAGTTTGACGCGAAGGAGAACACGGACATGGTGCGGGCGATTGACAGCACGCGCATGATTGATGCCCACAGCGGATGGTTTGACCAGGACGCGGGCGATGTGAAGAGCGAACACATTTATTTCTTTGAGCTGATCGCGAAGAAAGGCAAAAAGCCATATGTCATATCGGAGTTCGGGGGGATCTCTCTGGCGGTGAAAGATCATATTTATTCCGAAAGATACTTTGGCTATGGAAATCACAGCGATATGGAGACGCTGCGCGGTGCGTACAATGTTTTTGAAAAAAGGATTGAGGAGCTGAAAAGGGAGGGCTTGTGTGCTTCTGTCTACACGCAGCTTACAGATATCGAGGAAGAGACCAACGGCATTATGACTTATGACCGCAGAGTGCTAAAGTTGTGAAAATGAGAAATGTGGCAGTCCGTATGTGAGATGGAAAGATTTTAAGCGTGAAAAACAAAAGATACTTAAAATACCTTTCTATCAGATCGGGATTGTTGTCATCAGGTGAATTAAAAAATAATACAGGAACAGGATCCAATGCTTTGGGTGCGAAGAAATAAATGCGTCAATAAATGTGTCTGGCGCATTTATGACGCAATAACTGATAATCAAAATGGAAAGGTTTTAAAATGTGAAAAAAGCAGAAAACACAGCATATGACATACGACAGGTGGGTTTTGAAGCTGGGAAAGATGCAAAAACCATAGCAATCATCGAGGACGATGTGCATATCGGGAATATTATTGAAAAGAGCCTGCACAGCGAGGGCTATCAGACCTGCCGCGCTTACTCTGGCACGGAGGCACAGTATCTGCTGGCGAAGGAAAAGCCGGATCTGGTACTGCTGGACTTAATGCTGCCCGGCATGACAGGAGAGGCGCTTTTGCCGCAGATTCAGGATATTCCCATTATCGTGATCAGCGCAAAGGTGGGCCTGGACGACAAGGTGGAGGCGCTTCTGGGCGGAGCAGACGATTACATTACAAAACCGTTTGCAATCAGGGAGCTGCTGGCGCGCATCACAGTACAGCTTCGGAAACGGGAAAAGACGGACCATGTGCAAGGGGAACAGAACGGCGGGGATTCAAAGGAACTGACTGCAGGAGGGTTAAAGCTTGATCTTATGATGCGTACGGTCAGCACAGGTGACGATTCTGTCCGTCTGACAAGGACGGAGTTTGCCATTTTAAAGCTGCTGATGCAGAATGCCGGACAGGTTTTCTCAAAATCTGCGATTCTTGACTGGATCAGCGCGGACACGCCGGACTGTACGGACAACTCCTTAAAGCAGCACATCAGCAATCTCAGGAAGAAACTCCAGGATATAGGCGCAGGAGACTGCATCGAGGCCGTCTGGGGGATTGGATTCCGTTTTTTGATCTAACAGTTCCTAAAATCTTTACGAAATCTATACTTTTTTCTTTACCGGTTTCTTGAATTTTGTGTTTTATGATATATGCGTAAGAGAAAAAGAGTAACTATTCCATGCAGGTCTTGATGATTGTAAGAAACGGAATTGTTCCTTATAAGGAAAGTACGGAATAGGAGTACAGGAGGTAAAGAAAGAATGGATTATTGTCTGACAACGAATGCGCTCAGCAAGCAATACAAGGATTTTAAGGCATTGAACAGCCTGTCTATGCATGTGCCAAAGGGTGCGATCTATGGATTTGTGGGTAAAAACGGAGCGGGCAAGACGACGCTGATCCGTCTGATCTGCGGTCTGCAGCTACCGACATCGGGGGAGTTCACCCTGTACGAAGTAGGCAATACAGACAAAAGGATTGACAAGTGCCGCCGCAGAATGGGCGCTGTGGTGGAGACACCGTCTGTGTATCTGGACACGACAGCAAGGGAAAATATCAGGGAGCAGTACCGGGTGCTTGGTATGCCTTCTTTTGACAAGGCTGATGAGCTGCTTGCGTTTGTGGGATTGGAGAATACCGGGAAGAAGAAGGTGCGGAATTTTTCGCTTGGGATGCGTCAAAGGCTCGGCATTGCGATCGCACTGTGCGGGCAGCCTGATTTTCTGATGCTCGACGAGCCGATCAATGGCCTGGATCCGCAGGGGATCATAGAGATACGGGAGCTGATCCTTCGGTTAAACCGCGAAAAGCAAATCACAGTGCTGATATCAAGCCACATTCTTGATGAGTTGTCGCGGCTTGCCACACATTATGGCTTTATCGATCAGGGCAGCATGGTGAAGGAGATCAGTGCCGCCAAGCTGGAGGCGGAATGCAGAAAGTGTACACGGTTGACAGTAAGCGACACAAAGCGCTTGTGCATGGTACTTGACAAAATCGGACTGGAGTACAGGGTAGTGTCGTCGACGGAGGCGGACATCTATGGAGCAGTCAAGGCAGCGGATTTGGTCCATGCGCTTGACGGGGTAGGCTGCGAGACGATAGCGATGCATGAGAAAAACGAGAGCCTTGAGACCTACTATATGAATCTGGTAGGAGGTGAGGCAGATGCGTAATCTATTGTCGGCTAATTTTGCAAGGCTGCGCCGCAGCAGACTTTTCTGGCTGATGGAGGCGGGTGTGTTTGCGTGGGGCGTTTTGGCGTACTATCTGTTAAAAGTGAACACGCAAAACGGATATCCGTTTCGGAACGGAAATAGTTATTTTTTTAACGAAATGACGTTTGTTGGGATCACGACAGCGTGTTTTAGCGGATTTTTCATAGGGACAGAGTACAGTGACGGGGCGATGCGCAATAAGCTCAGTGTGGGGCACAGCAGAGTGAATGTGTATCTGGCAAATCTGGTTACTGTATTGTGCGCAGGATTTGCGCAGCTTGCGGCCTATACGCTGGCAGCAGTTACAGCGGGGACGATGCTGGTGGGGAACATGGTATGGAGCAAACTATACAGGCTGACAGAGACGTTTGCGATCGCTGTGTTGTCAATCTGTACGAGCGCAGCGATTGCCGTATTGATCTCAATGGTGGTCATCGACAAAGCGAAGGCGGTTCTGGTAAATGCGATGCTCTCCCTACTGCTTCTTGCCGCAGGCGCGTCGGCGCTCAAAGGGCTGATGCAGCCGGAAATGACACAGCGGATATACATTCCCAGCGCAGGTGAATATAAGTATGCCTATGAGGATCATTTTTCAGAGGACGAGGATCTGGTGATTGAGGAAGTGCCAAATCCAAAATATCTGACTGGAACGGAGCGGAAGGTATATGAATCTATTGCAGCAGTACTGCCTACGTCGCTGGCGCTTTCCTGCGCATTGGATGAGAATGACAGTGGTTATGACAGGTTTTCGGGGCTGCAGGTGTTTGAAACGCTGGCTGCGGTGCTATTGGTATCGGGCAGCGGTATCCTGATCTTTCGGAAAAAAGATTTAAAATAGTGGTTTTAAGGAGTTTATCAGATGTTTCCATGGAAGTTTGCCTGCATTGCGGCGGTCGCGCTTGTCATCGTGCTGGCAGTCAAAATAGCATTTCTGTATCAGGGTATGAAAGAAATCAGCGGGCAGCTTCACGACCGTCTGACCGAGGACACCAACAATATCATATATGTATCAGGAAGTGACAGACACCTTAAGGCTTTTGCCGGACAGGTGAATCAGGAGCTGGCAGTCCTGTATGACAAGCGGCGCAGATACCAGAATGGCGACAGGGAGCTCAAAGAAGCAGTCACCAATATTTCCCATGACCTGCGCACACCGCTCACTGCGATCTACGGCTATCTGGAGCTTGCGGACTCGGAGACAGCCGGGGTACAAGAGTGGATAGACAATGCATCCAGGAAAGGGAACCGGGAAAACTCGCTTGAAGGGACGATACCGGCTGCATCGGTACAAGAGCTGGTAGGCAATGCACCTGGGGAAGGGAGCCGTGAAAACTCGCCTGAAGGGGGTATGTCGGCTGCACCGCGGTATCTGCAGTATGTGGGGCAGGTGACGCATTATCTTGCGCAGATACGCGACAGGGCGGATGCGATGCGCGCGCTGACGGAGGAGCTTTTCCGCTATTCCATCATTTTGTCCGTCTCTCAGGAAAATACAGGATATCAGCGTGGGGCAGCTGAGGTCAGAGCGGATTCGGGGAAGGAAAGAGTGGTGTTGAACCGTTTTCTTGAGGATTGCCTACTGTCCTACTATGATATCTTTAGGCAGAATCAGATTGAGCCGCAGATTGCGATTGCGGACGAGGAGGTGGTGCGTTTTCTGGACATAGGGGCGTTGAAGCGGATCTTGTGCAATATCTTGGACAATACCGTCAAATACAGTAAACCGGCAATGTTGTCAGAGCGCGCTGTCCTGTCTGTTGCATTGTTTCCAGACGGTACGATCACGTTTCGCAACAGTGCGCAAAATCTGGACTGGATATCGGTCGAGCGTCTTTTCGATCGCTTTTATACCGTGGAGACTGGGAGAAATTCTACCGGGCTTGGGCTCTCGATCGCAAAACTTCTGACAGAGCGCATGGGAGGGAGCATCTCTGCTGCATATGCAGATGGAATGCTGGAGATTACAGTGAAACTGTAACAAAACTTTATGTTTGGAATTGGCATATCCAACGAAAAGGCAGTGCAGTACACGTTCCACTTACCGCTGTCTACAATCATATTGGTGTGGTTAGAGGATATTAGTTGTTAAGATGAATGTCCTCTATTGTATGCAAAATATGCAACTAGAAATAGTTGCATATTTTCTTGCGGAGTGGTATATTCTATGTAAAGGAGAAGTGCTATGAGCAGAAAAGATAAACTAATAGACAGGTTACTAAGGAAACCAAAAGATTTTACTTTTGATGAAATGGAATCCTTGCTATCATATTTTGGGTATGAATTAAAACAGGGTGGAACTGGCTCAGGAGTGAAATTTGTAAAAGATGGGAGCAATGAAGTGATAAACTTTCATAAGCCTCATCCAAGCGGAATATTAAAGAAATATGTGTTGGATCAGGTTATAGAAAAACTGAGAAAGGATGATTTGCTATGAGTAATTTGTTGTCCTATAAGAATTATAATGGAACAGTAGAATATTCAAAAGAGGATAGCTGCCTTTTCGGAAAAGTCATTGGAATAAAGTCTTTGCTATCTTATGAAGGTGATTCCGTACAGAAATTAGAGCAGGATTTTCAAAACGTTATTGATGAATACCTGGCAGATTGTAAAGAGCGGAATGTGGAACCTGAGCAACCCTACAAGGGAACGTTTAATGTTAGGATTAGTCCAGAACTTCATCGCAATATTGCAGTGTATGCCATTGAACACGGAAAGAGTTTGAATGCTGCTGTTGAGGAAGCTATTGGAAATATGGTTGGAGTGTAGTGTAGGAGGTAATATGCCTTCTCCTTTCAGTATTACAATTCGATAAAAATGTTTATAGGCAACTGGAAGTTTTGCAAAATAAATTTCCAGTTAAAATTTTGAATGAGATTCGTTAAGAGGGTGCTTTGGCTCTGAAAAGCCCGTAGGCGGATGTGGCAGTTATTGAGAAGATTGACATTTTGAAAAAACAATATTTATTTATACTTAAATGCGTTTTTTGAAGAATAAGTGTATTGACATATGATGTTATGAATGTTAGACTAATCCGCAGGGCGATGGAGGGACTTTATGCTACAGCGGACTGCATGGAGGAGGACGGACTGTCAGCGGATGATGTGAAGCAATTTATTCCGTTTGCAGATTGGATGAGTGCCGGACCTCTGTGTATCCCGTTCTGCTTTCAACGATAGATCAACCCGGCTGTCTCCTCGAAATCCTTTATTGACTGTGCCTTTGCTGCCGCTTTATGCCATCTCTTTAACACCTCAGGATTCTTCTCTTCCATAATTATACTTTTCAAAGAGTCTGGCACTTCTCCGAAATCTTCCAGCAATTCAATAATACCATATGCTTTTCCCAATAATATGCCTTCTCCTCTTCCTTTCTGTATTCCTTCTTCCCAGCTCTCATTTCTGATCCAATTTTCATAATTTTTCACATCGAACTCATTCAACAGCAAATTCAACACCTCACTCCTATGTTTTCCCAAAATATCCGCAAGAATATCATTTTTCTCGCAATACTCCATCGCAAGCCCTATTGCCTTCTCATATGAATATCCCTTCGCTGCATTTCGATTGACCTCACTGACAAAATACGCATAATCATGAAGTCTTTTGCACTTGTCCAGAAGCTCATTGTTATGTCCGTAATGAATGTTCAGCACTACTGCAACACATTCAAGCGCCGGTTTCTTTACGGCTTCCCTGCTCTCATCATTTTCTTTTCTGAATGCATCTGATAATCTAAGCTCCTGTCGGTTCGGCTCGTCATCCGCACCATTGTAAAAAACGATATATCGGGGTTCGGGCAGCTTCACAAGCGTTTTTCCGTAAATGCTTAATTTGTTTTCCTTAATATATGCTTCATAAATCCTTGCAAAATAGATCAGTCCGCGTACCGGCATATTTGGATTGTATGTGGACTGATGCTCATAAAGATTCAATGTCGCTGATAGGATAAATGACAAGTCATTCTTATATGCCAGATAAATACAGTCCTCAAGCGTTGTGATTTTAAGTTCGTCTATATCCTTATAAGATGTACCATTCAACGCATTATAGAGGTCAAGCAGATCCCTCTTATCTTCAAAGCATCTTCTGAAAAGGGCATCCTTGTATTTCTTTCTGATACTCAGCCTTCTGATCAATCTGTTTACTGTCTGTTTTATCCTTGTCATTGTATCTCCTTTATTATACCAGATTTGTGTGTGTTCTTCAATCGTTCATTTGTTCTGATGTGAATAATATAAAATATTTTGTCAAAAAAGTCAAGAAAATTTCGAAAATATTTTCGAAACATATATTTGGACTGATGGTGACACTTTCACGTTCTTCAGCAGGTCGTCTTTCTCGCCATTCGGATACTATGTGTCTGGGGACATTCTGCAAAAGGCTTTTAAGAGATATACAGTCAGTATCACAATTCGATAAAAATATTTATAGGTAACTGGAAGTTTTGCAAAATAAATTTCCAGTTAAAATTTTGAATGAGATTTGTTAAGAAGGCGGTTTGGTTCTGAAAAGCCCGTAGGCGGATGTGGCAGTTGTTGAGATGGTTGACACTTTGAATGACAATGTTTGTTTGGTTACTGTTCACACAGGACTTA
>DKVL01000084.1:6817-38778 GCA_002491195.1 Lachnospiraceae bacterium UBA7179 | reverse complement strand
TTGTCCTCATCCGCTGGCGGATTCGTATCATCGCCTTTGCTGTCCTCTTCTGCCGGATTTTCAGAACTATTGTAATGATCCTTCGGCGTTTGATCATCCTGATTATCATCACCGTCCTGATCTGCCTTATCTCCTGATTCCTCCTGGCTGCCATCAGAACTACCAGCAGCAGCATTTGATCCGGTGGTAACTGCCTCTTCCGCGTACACCAGATTCCCCTGCACTGCCGTCCCAAAGATCAACGCCATGGCAAGAAGTACACTCAATACTTTTTTTCGTTTCACGATCACCTCATCCTTTCTTCTTTTTACGCTGCAGCCTTTCCGCTGCTGTACGGATTCATCCAACAGCAAAATATTCTGACCCTTTACCTGCAAAAATCTCCAGCAGCTTCCACACTTCACCGTCGAATGAATCATGCGGTAACAATCCAGACAGCTCAATATACCGCAATGCAAAATTAACTAAATATATTGCGGTCATCATGCATTCTCCCGACAAAACAGACAAAGCATTTTTCGCATAGTAACACATAATCATTCAGTCTGCCCAAAATATTACCAGATTTGTGTGGTTTCTGTAAAATTATACCATTATTTTTTATATTTACAAATGATTAAAACAGACAAAAATTTATTCTCAATTTTGTCTGTTTTAACTCAAATTATTCAATCTGCCGCCTGATCGTATGCTCCGAACTCTCTGATTACAGCAATCCCATTATCTTCCCAATCCAGTAGATCAGCCCCAGCCCCCAGCTGGTGACAATACCATACAGGATCACCGGTCCCGCGATCGTAAAGATCTTGCACCCGATACCAAACACCTGTCCCTCCGTCTTGTACTCGATCGCCGACGCCACCACCGAGTTTGCAAATCCTGTGATGGGCACAAGCGCACCGGCCCCGCCCCACTTTACCAGCTTGCCATACAAGTTAAAACCAGTCAGCAGGGCGCTCAGCAATATTAGTATCATAGAGCACCACCCAGCCGCAGTCTCCTTCTCAACGCCAAACTGATTCATCGCCATATTGACGATAAACTGCCCCACACAGCAGATAATTCCGCCCATGACAAACGCCTTTGCCATCTGCAGGGGCAGGTTGGTCTTGGGAGAATTTTGCTGTACATACTCCTGATATTCCTTTTTTTTCTGTTCTGATGCCATTGATCCCATCCTCCTATCTCAAACAGTTAAATCCCTTCAAAAAATCCATTGATAAAATAATACAGCGAGCCCGCAATCTTTCCCAGCGCAATGGCAAGCACTGCAGTGCTCACACCTATTTTTAACTTTACCCTCCTTGCAAAGATTGGAATGCCGTCAAGCACCTCCGCGAGCGCAATGGACAGACAACCGACAAAAATACCGGCAAAAACGCCAATCAGGATCAGCAATATTTTCAGCAAAATATCAGGACTGCTTCCAAGTGAACCCCTGATGGGAAACACACTGAGTACGTCCGCCAGCAACGCGCCAAAAATCAAACATTCTTCATAAAAAAGCTCACATCTTGCCGTATCCGTTCTCCCTGCAAACCGCGGAACCAGACCAACCACAAAAAGCACTGTGAAGACACCCGCAGAGACCATGATTCCCGAACTGATCCCGATTATCCACAATAATATGATTTTCCAGACCATCAATCCACATCCTTTTCCAGTTTCTGCCGGTCAGCCATCTCTACAAGCGCCTGATTGACATCGCGCTCATAATTGCGCATCTCCACCTCAAGCGGCGTTGGGTCGGAAGTCAGCCGCTTGCCGCCGATATGATTATAAAAAACGATAATCCCCGCTGCCAGACCGATCGAATATGAGATTTCCAGCGCCGTATACCCATCGGACTCCACGCCCGTCACCAGCTGGTAAATCCTGCTCAGCACATCAGCCAGGCCGACATCATTGTGAAACGCCATGATCGTAAACGCAGAGCCAAAAAAGCAGATTAGCGACACAAACGCAATCTTGACATACGCCCCGAATCCGTTTTTCTGTTCTGGCTTATCATGCTGCAAAGAAGCCTTCTCTATAATAATATCTGTCTCACCGATACTCTCGACCGTGATTCCCGGGCAGAGTTTCGTGATCTGCTCGATAATCTTGAGGACACTGACCACCACCCTCGGCTGCCCATCCTGTCGGAAACGGTGTATCTTGAGTGCCTCCGCCTTCGCCCTGACTGTCTCGTTCTCGCAGTAAACACTCGCCACATCGGAGAGCTCCACATCCTCCTTGGCCAGCGCCACATTCTGTTTTGCCATAAGATACAACACTACATTTGCCACAAAAATAACCATGCCTTTCCGAAATTTTTCTTCAAATTTCTTCCGATACATGGTTATTATCTGTAACTATTCTTTTTTTATACACGCATGGCAAAATCGTTCAATTCCGATCTCCCAAACGCTAATAAACATTGATACCGCTTTACTGAATTGCAACACCGCTCCAAACGTCAGATGGTACTAATGCAATATAGGTCTTTCCTGTGTTGATCTGTATCGTCTGACCCGTCAGTTTATCCAGATAAACAGTCGGCGCATTTTCACCCAGCTTATACCATACCACCTGGATCACCTTTCCATTCGTGATATAATAGCCAGAACGCCCAAAGTCCATCGCATTGTAAATCATATATCCGCCATTATCGAGCTGCGCGAATGTCGTATCCTGTATCAGCAGATTCTTAAACGTCAGCTGCGCATTGTTGTGCAAAGGATCCTTATGCGCCTGCCCATATTCATAATAATCATACGTCTTTGTCGCCGCATTGTACACAAGCTGTGACTGGTTATGCGGGAATGGCAGCGTGATCACATTGCATGGCAGTGCTGCGGGATGTGTGGACAGATCAATCTCTGTATCCGAAAACATAAAATGCGGTCCGGGATAATATTGATTGTACTCTGTCGTATAGCCAGCTGCCTTGATCCTCTTTGCCAGTTCCCCAGTACAGATATACTCTGTATACTCTCTCTTCTTACCATTATTGACGCGTGAGAATCCACCGCTTAGATTGTTTGTATAAGGCTTTGCAACCCACTCGTTAATATAGAATGGTCCTCCATCATGGCACAGGATGGCATTCCACTCAGCAGCAAGCATGAAATTCGTCTGTCTTGCACTCCGAACATTGCCAAACTGCGTAATCTTTCCCCAATCCTTGACAATTGCCATCAGTCGTGTAATACGTCCATTCGCTGTACTATTCATCATCTCATAGACGACGTCAGCCTCTGTCAGCCCATAATGCGGGAGTGCCGCCTTCTCATTGTCAACCATAACTGCTACCGGCCGCTGATTCTGCAGACTGATATCAATCCATTCATTCGTAAGCTCGCTGCGGTACATGTTGCCCTGTGGTGTGGTCAACTGCGCTGATGGCAGCAATTGTGTACTCCCTTGTGTCATCTCAAGCAGCGTCACCGGAAGAACATTCTCCTGTGCCGCATAATCCATACTGACCTCAGTCACTGTACCTGTCTTGTCTTCCTGCACGGTCTGGTCAGCAGGTATCGCAGACATCACAGTGATTGCCGCTAATATCGCTGCACACGCCATCATGCATTTCTGTTTTCTGTTTCTCATAAATCCCTTCCTCCTATTTTTCTGAATAATATAGTACTTTTCTCAACCACTGTCAATCTCGAATCGCCCCGCAAAAATCAAGAATCATAATAAGATCTATGCGCTGATTTTGACAGTCGTGTTTTTATTATAACACATCTACTGTGAAAGTGTACCCACCTGACTCAATATTTTATATTTTCTTATAAAATCGCATTGTACCAATTCAGCATAAGCCATTCTCTCCCTCTGTACATCGTATTGGCATAGCTCTCTTCAATAGTTCTCGTAAAGAGATATTATACTTCCTTTGGAGAAATTGTGCAAGCATTTTTTCCATCTCTCATCAGGCTTGTAAAGCCATAATTAGCAGTAAATGCTAAGTCCTGTGTGAGCAGTAACTTAGCATACTACACATGCACAGATACAGAACCGCAAGCACTGAGACAATCTCCCCCGCACGCCAGTACCATGGCTCCACGAAATCGATCATGACCTTCCCCGCAAAACCTGCGGGCAGCAAAAAGCGGATCACATTGTTTGTCCCGTCCACGATCTCATACTGATTTCCGTATTCGTCCATAACGCGATACCCTTTATAATAAAGCACTGGCACTTCCACAGCTCCATCGATATCCCCTGATCTGCAGTACAGTTCCATCGCATGTCCCTTTCTGGAAAGCATAGATACCTCCTGCATGTTTTCACTGTCAATTTCGCCAGACAACATGTTATGATCCGTTCCATATCTTAAATATTCCTCTGTTCCAATCGAAGCGTTCCTATATGCAGATACATCATAGGCATACATCAAAGGTGCCGTCCCATTGCTATAATCGCTTACATACCAAAACGACATAAACATACAAGCTCCCATTATCACCAGATATAGTTGTTTCAGCCATCCCCAATCCCACTTCTCGTTCAGATACCGCAGGATGCTGCCAAGAAGCATCGTCAGGAATAGAATAGCTATTCCAACATATCTCCATGGGTACTGTACCTGTGCAAGCAGCTGCCCCAATCGAAGATTCTCCGCCAGAGCATCCCACGGAAACAGATTCGATGCCATAAACAACATAAGCATTGAAAATATAGTAAATAGTTTCATCTCTTTTGTTAACTTATGATCGATCCAAAGCACAATCCCTGCCACCAGAGTTAACATTAAGATCAGTCCCGGAGTAAAACTCATTCTTGCGGACAGATCAACTTCACTTCCGCCAAACATACTCTGGAAAAAAGCAAAATACTGCCCAATGTACGCACCATGAAACTGATTATATTGAACAACGTTGTCAATTGTATGATTAATATTAACATCGACATTGACATAATAGTCAAGAAATGGAATGATAAAATACAAGTTAAATACAACAGTCTCCAAAACTGCCAGACAATAAGTGCAGACCGCTGCTTTCCGAAATGTCCTTTTCCAGACAGCAAGGCACAGCAGCGCCAGCACAAAGATGATCATTTCCGCTGTCAGTGTATGTGTTCCGATCACCCCTGTCATCCCCAATGCCAACAGAAGCGCATTTTTCCGGCACTGGCTCCACCCGCCGCAATCTGCTGTATCAATTCGATAGACCGCCAGTGCGACCAGAGGCAGGAACATCATCGCACTATACTCCCCGACAGCGCAGCGTGTATAGATATCTACGATCCGATACCCGGCCGTCACATACGCAAGCGTCACTACAAGCGCGATGTCCCTCCGTTCAAATATCTTTTTAAAGCAAATGTATGAAATAACCGTCGTTCCGGCATTCACAAAGACAACATAAAGCTTGTACACATATATGGCGGGAATACCCAATAAACGCAAGAAAGCAAACGCATATAAGAGCAGATCCCCATAATATACAGAAACCGGATAGCCATACCCCCCCAGCCATAACGAAGAAACTTTCGGCAGTATGTATCCGCCGCGAAACTCCTCTGCTAATCCCTCAATCCGCATAAGATGAAACGGCAGATCCGGCCCGCAGTAAATCCCTTTCATCAACAGTGGAAGAGATGCCAGCAATGTAATCCCCCCAAGCATCCAAACAAGTTTTTTATCAAGATACTTATGCAGCAGGAAGTACAGATCCAATACAAGACACATTGCAAAGACAACTAAAAACGCCTTTTTCGGAAGAGCGGAAGCAGATTTTTCAATTCGGATATCAGAAATCTTCAGGGATCCCTGTCCATTATAGACCGGAATGATCTGCAGACTGTCAATATCCTTTTCCAATACAATTAATTCTACGATCTCTTTCTGGTTTTCAGGCAGTGTGATGGTCTCTGTCATCTCATATCCTTCGTCAGAAACGCCATGAATCAGGCAGCTCTGGCTGCTGTCGCAATCATATGCTATCAAAATGGAATACGTTCCCTGCTCCAGCGCAATATATGGACCATATAAGATTCCTGTTCCGGCACTCTCCTGCATGTCATTCCCGCCGCCATCCTGCGCCTGCATAATACTCTCATCGATATACCATCCATCCTTATACGCAATGTACACAGACTCCCAGTCAGACAAGGATACATCAACGGTTTTATTGTGATTCATCCCGATGGCAGCTGCCAAACAGATCAATACTGCCACTTCCGCCAACATTACCAGCCATACAATTCTCTTATCTCCCAATATCCGGTTTCCGGACTTCCCCATAACAACCATTCCCTTTCTGTCAATGTGATGCTTTCAAAACCTCGCCGCACAAAACAGCCAAAAACCAAGGTGCCAATATCATCAGTGGATAGATATACCGCAGCAGCGCTATTGGTCCTAACAACAATGTTCCCATAAATAACATTCCTGTCAGGGCAGCCAAAAACGCCGCCTTATTTTTCCCGGCAATTGCCATTCCAATCAGCGCAGTCATGATCCATATACACAACCCCGGCTGTAAAAACCATGATAGAACGGGAATTTTCTCATCCATTCCATACAAAATATATCCGCTCAAATATTCCTGATATCCTGGCAGCAAAGAATCCTGATAGATCCCCCAGCTTTCAGAAAGTTCAGGAAACGTATTCATAATGCTAATATCGCGCGCAACCATCTCCGACATATCCCAATACGGATAAGCCAGACATCGAAACGCCGTCAGATAATGTCCTATATTGTGAAGTCCTACCGTCAGATACAAGGATATATAACCTGGAATATCCTGTTTCAATACCGCTGTATTAAAATACATTTTGATTGGATCTACGGTGGAAAGATGCAGATCCGGTATATGTTCCTTATCCACTAACAAACAAAATTTTTCAAATTCCTCCGGCGACAGCTGAACCGCTTCACCCTCCATGTACAGTTTACAGACCAGTGCCGTCTGCTGCATGGGTACACTCAGCATCTCGCGTGCGTCTCCCTTCTGTACTCCAAACACATGATTGGTAACCCAGAAAAACGATTGGCTCCCAATCATGATTACACACAGAGATATCAAAAAGTTCCTATCCTTCCAACAGACAAATACACTAATCGCCAAGAGTACTACAATAATATAAATTCCCTGATTCCTCAACAAACACATCAATATCCCGGACACGATCAGCCATAACATCTGTAACTTCGTTCTTTTCTCCCCTCGCACCAGCCACTGATAACAGCTGAGAACAAAATGCAAAAATAACGCGCCGAACAAAATATCCTTTGTCGTATTAAACGCCAGCACCTGTAGCACCGGACTCCAGATACACCAAACCAGGCTAATCCCCAGGATTGGAAACGGTATTTTCATCTCCCGCATGATCAAAAAGGAATACGCAATACTTCCGCTTAAGACAAGTCCCTGACAAATACAAAAAAGCGCCACGCCCCCATTGTATGTTCCAAAGACAGCCTTTCCGCAGTTCAGAAACGCGCGCAGGATCAAAGTGTGCAGCAGCGGATGATGCGCTGTATATTGACCACTTAAGATCTGCTCCATCTGATTCGGCGCATCATATCCAAATATTCCCGGAAAAAATGCGAGATACGCGGGTATCCAGCCCACAATCAGAATCCCCCACACGATCAGAACATATCCTCTGCCAGACCATTTGTCATAGAGGACAGCCTCTATCTTCCTGCAGTGTATTTTGGGCAGAATGAAACGGGCACCTTTGTACACTGCCAGACAAACCACTATGCTAATGGCCAGATAACACCCAAAGCGTATCAAAACCTGCCGCATAGAAACCGCGCCAATATAAGGAAATGTGCAATATAGCGAAAACAGAAACGCGGTCAACAAAAGCCCGACAATCTTTCTAGTCAGCTCTCCCTTTACAATTCCATTCATTCCGCTCGCCCTTCTATTCATACCCGCCATATGCTCCCCCTAATCTTCGCTTATTACAATTCCTTTTAAAATACTCATCCATTATTCTACCTTTTTCAATCAATAGATGCAACACCTTTCAATACTTATTTTTACAGATATATTGTCCAAAATCTATTTACATTTAACATACAGCTATGCTATATTGATATGAACTACTTTGGTGTAGGTATAAAAATAACATTGTTTTACTATAACATCACAAAATATATTGGAGGAGAGATTATGTTACAAAAATATGATAAGTATGATTATCGTGTCCAGCTCATGCGAATCCTTGCCTGTTTTATCGTAATCGGGTGCCATGTCCGCGCGGAACCTGTGATCAACGGCGGACTTGACAAAGAACTTTTGCTGATCCATGGATTTTTTGATGATGGCGTCGCCGTTTTCTTCTTGATTATGGGATTCTTTCTTCCCTCCACGAAAGAACCCTTCTGGAAATCAATCGGAAAAACTTTTTGCAGAATTTTGATCCCGGTACTGATATTAAAAATCGGTCTGCAGGTGCTGGACAGCTGGATCATTCATGAGTCCTCACTACTGGAGTGTCTGGCACATCCCGCACTGAACCTTACAGAGCTGCTGCACTATTTTGTATCGTTGAATTTCTCTGCGGGAAATTATAGCACGCATCTATGGTATATCACTTCGTATCTGAACATTGTCATTCTGCTCCCGCTGTTAAAGCTGCTGACGCTGGATCATCCCCTTGCCCCAAAAGTCTGCCAGTGGATCATCGCAATCAATGTTATCGGTATGTTTGTGTCGGATTTGCGTGCATTGTTCCCAGCCCAGCTTGGTATCGTCAACACTTTTATGATATTTGACGTCTCACTCACCTATGTGCTCATTGGGTATGTATTATATCAAAAACAGGACTATTTTAAAAATAGTTGGAAATACCGGATTCTGTTCCTGATCGCTATGGTCGGTATCAATATCCTGCGTTTTATATTACAGTGTGTCCTTTTCCAGAAAACGCTTGAAAACAATTATTTCTACTACTGGACGACCGCTGTCTCCCTCCTGTTCACGGTTTGTTTCGCTGGCTTTTTCCTGACTTTTGCCAGGGAGACACCTCCCCCCTGGAGCAGGGTCATAAACTATATTGGCAAGAAGACTTATTGGATCTACCTGATCCATATGGCAGTATATACCTGTCTTGATCATCGCAATGTCAGAAACCAGATCTACGCGATCACCATTGGCATTACCCCCAACCTGATTACCAAATTAGGCTATGATCTCCTCTACCCTATTATAATCTTTATCTGCTGCCTATTGATCTCCATAGGAATTGACTGTATCAAAATGTCCTTGCAGTTCCTCTGCCATCGTCTGCCTCTCAAAAAAGCCTAAAGAAAAAGAGCCTCTTGAAAAAGGCTCTTTTTCTATTCATCTCATTATTGAACGCCAAGCTGTGCCCAGCTGGATGCTCCGATATACGGCAGGAACTGATCCATACTTTCCTTATCCATATTCTTAAATGCACTATATGCAGGTTTCTGTGCCATATCACTCCTCATCAGACCTACTGCCAGCTTATCGTTTGCTACCTCAAAATCATTGTCAATGATACTATTGATCGCAAAGCCCTTAATATACGGATTCGCCTGTATCAGCTTATATGCATATACAAGAGCTGCCGCCTGTACCCCTTCATCCACACCGGAACTTACAGTGGACATAGAGCTGAAACCTAACTCAGAAATAAAGATATTTCTAACGGCGCCTGACGGTGACAGGAACTCTGGTTTCTGCATATAATTTGTCACAACTTCCATATTCAGCGGAATAATCATCTTGGTATTCTCTGTGTGATCAACCAGCTTCAATGCTCCATAACCAGGCGCATCTGTCCAGAATCTCGTATTTGCCAATGGTGCCGGATATGGGTGGAATGAAAGACCCCAGTTAATATTTCCTGTTCTCAGGATCTCTGCGTTGAATCCATCGATTACAGGCTTGCCGCCATAGGAACTTCCTCCATCGTTGTGCAGCCATCTCTGATCTGTACAGATATATACATTTGCGCCCATATTATGACTCTTAACCGCATTGTAGGCCACACGGAACTGCTTTGCATATCTTACAGCAAACTCATCCACAGAAATCTCACCTGCATAATGCCACGAATCACTGCTGTTTACCTCATTACCAATCACATAATTGTGTATGGAACCGTATTGTCCGCCACTATAACGCTCTGAGATAAATGACATAAAAGCTTCCAATTTCTCCTCACCGGAAGGATTGTCTACATTAAACGCATAGTAGTTCGGATGTTTTGCAGGATTTGTCAATGCTTCCGGATAGATCATATCCGTCGTTCCCGCACTATTACCATTCACAAGTGTCACAACGACATCAACATTCTGTGCATTATAGAGACCAACCAAAATATCCGTTTCCCGAACCTTTCCTGCGTTAAACTGGTAAGTCTTTCCATTGTATGTATAGTTAACACCGCCGCCATTAAAGAAATCTGCTGTGTTCAGAAGTGTCGCCACGTAACCAGCCCCAAGGTCAGAAAGACGGTCTGCATACTGCCACCCGCAGTAAAGACCTTTCTTGTTTCCTGTTGCTTCCGCGATACTCTTTGTGGATGCCTTGGCAACAACTTCCGGATTCGTAATGTACATTTCTGTACTTACCGGAACAAATGTGCCGCCGCGCAGAGCAGTGACAACAAATCTTGAATACAGTTTTGAAGAGGCTGTATCAAGTCCCAGCGGTGTTGTAAATTGAGCTACTTCCGCTGCGGGTGCTGTTGCACAATAGTCTGTTCTAGCTCCCACGCCTGCCTCATAGGTCTTCAGTGCAAACAAATAATAATTTCCATCATCGCTCGCCGCCATTCCACTGGCGATCACATTGACCTGGTCACCTTCAATATAACAGTAATTGATCGTGACCGATTCTCCTGCTGCCATAACTGTCACTTGCATAACAAATACCAAGAGCAGTGTCAGGAGCATTCCCAGTTTCCATCTTTTTTTCATCTAAGTCCCTCCATAAAAATATAGTGTATAGTTTCCTGTGCCCGCATTCCTGCAATACACACTTTCATTATACCATAAGAATGTACCTTTTTCAATCTCTATTTGCCGCGAAACACCATCATCCCCAACTCCCTGTAAACTGGCAGCGCACTGAAAAAGACCATATAGACCGCGCTCCCTACTGCGATAAACAATGCAAACGCAACACCTGCATTCACCACAGCCCGCGGCAGTACCAGGCGTTTGATCCTCAGGTTTGCAAGCAGTTCTATGCCTCGCACAGCATAATACATGATCGGGATCAGGGAAGGCAGTATATATCTTCCCTGATGTTGGTAATTCATCGTGTATGCGTAATTGATCATGATCACCAGCGGCAGAATGGCACACAGAAACATATTCAGATGAAAAAATATCCGCCTGCCGCTCATCTTCCTCAGATCAGGATTGAAAACCCACGCAGCGATCCCCCCCAGGATACCCGCGCCGAAAAACAGCTTATAGGACAGATATGTCCATCTGTTTCCCCGGATGCACAGTGAGCCGAACGCTGCGATAAAGCTGTCATACAGACACTGGAAAAACTGGTTCTCCCTAAGCATCTGCCAGACACTGATTCCCTTTGCCTGATAAGTGTTGAGCGGACTCGTTTCCTCCAGCGCATACAAAAGCGCAAGCTGCTCCTTTGTCTTTAAACCCAGGATATCACCGTCGAGAACAAAATATGCTCGGACAAACCACCAACCTGCACCGAGCAAAACCAACACGCTGATAAAAATTCCATATCTGAACATATTTTTCCAGTCCAGACTCCACCGTCCCTGTTTCCTGAGAAAATGTCCCACAAAAAGAATGATACTGCTCAAAATGTAACCGTAAGCATTATAATAAGAAAGCGCACAGAGAACAATGCCAACACTCAGCCATATACTGTTTTTGTAGTCAAATCCATCCTGATAAGCACACACCAGCGCATACAGAATGATCGCCGTAGATAACATACAACAGGAATCTGTATTGATATACGTATGGACGAACAAATTCATCGGCAGATACATCACTGCAAAACAAAACAGCCAGCGGAATCGATCGTCCGCAAATATTCTCTTACCTAACAGATACACGACCCATGCCATCAGAAGTCCAAAGACGATATTTACCGCACGGCCGGCATACAATAGAGCAAGCTGCGAATCCGTAAACCGATTGACAAACCGCATACAATACCCCTGTACAATATACGGCAGCACGTTATACAGACCATAAGAAAACCCACAGCCTGTGATGCGCACCTCCTCCTCCAGTCCAGTCGGAAGTGTGCCATGCTCACAGATAAACTGCGGGATCAGCATCCTGAAATACTCATCCGGCGGGCTGACTGGAACCTCTGAAAGATAGTCGACATGCGGCTGGTAAACCATCATCACAACCGCCATCACGAAAAATCCTATAAAATAAACTGCGCAGACCAGCCTTTCCATCCATATCGCCTTGCGCTTTTGCATATCTTCCCTCACCTGCAATCTCCTTTATCATTTTGCCCCGCCATACCTGTGCTCCTCCCCGACAAGTCTGCAAATCCCCCTGATCCGCCTCATCACTTCCACAATGCCAGATGAAGCAAACAGCACCAGCAGCGTCTCCGCCAGATTCACCACGTACCGCGGCTCCCATCCCTCAGTGATCGGGACAACAACATTCAGCACCAGTATCCCGGATATAATATAGATTCCCAGCCCCCGCCTTCCAAGATACGAGAGCACCCGAACGACAATTCCCCGTTTCCCGTGCAATTCAAGCAGCATCCGCCATACAAGTGTCCAAAAGACAATACCGCAAAATCCCACAAGAAACCGATACAGATCAATCTGCAGCTGCACAACATAATTTTTCCCAATCAGCTTATACCCAGTCAGATAAATAAACGAATCCTCAGTGAAAAAAGAAAACAGCACCCAAAACACAATCCCGCTCACAAGAACCGCCAGGCCGTTCCTCAGCCTGCCTTTCTGAAAGATCTCCTGGTAAATCTTTGTTGACAACATCCGCTCTTTATTTTTATTTGCATAAAATCCAATCAAATAATATGGAAGCATATACTTATATGCATTCAGCGCCATTCCATCCGGCGTAAAAAACATCGCCACAAAAATCAAAAAATACACCCACACGGAGTCCCGCAGCCGGTAATGCATCAGGCAGACCAGCAAAAAGGAATACAGAATTGCCCATAAAAACCAGAAATTTGTCAGCATTCCGAGAACCAGATCTTTTAAAAAGAAACGAAATCCCCAATAAACATAACTGTTTATGGCAAACATGTACACAAACTCAATCAGCTTCCATGCGACATTTGGCGTGATCAGATAGATGCACTTCTTCCGGATCATTGTTTTCCTCTCCCCGGCAGTCACGGCCCGCCGGACGCTGTTCCATGCATAATAACCGCTGATGATCATAAACAATGGCATATGAAAGCTGTAGATAAACTGATACCATCTGTCCTCAAAATAACCTGCATTTCCAAGGTATTCCGCCCCGCTGCCTGACTGAATACAATGCCCAAGCACTACCATAATAATGCCAAAGCCCTTTAAAACATCCGGCAAAATATCTCTTTGACGCTCCTCCATTCCCAGACTCCTTCTCAAACATTGCTGTTCACTCCGTTCTAATCCGTCCCGTGTAATCATCAGTTCTCAAACAGTACAGCTTACAGTGCGATTCCTAATCGCTCAGCTTTACAACGATATACTCCTGTGTCTCCTGCACAGAGGCAAAAGCGGGCCAGCAATCCATAGCCGCACCTACCGCTTTTGCTTCCTCCACCGCCGCTGCAGACGGCACCTCATAATGAAATCCAAGCGTCTCAAAATACCCCAAAATCCTGCCCGTGTTAAAGTAATCTGGTGTATCCACAGGCACGCCTTCTATAAACGCAAATTCATATACAGAATAACTCAGATAGGACGGTGCCTCCGCTTTCGTATAACAGGAGCCGTTGGTCTTTGCATCCAGATGTCCGATAAACACCACCGGTTTATTGACATTCGGAGTACAATTTTCCTGTATTCTCCCGATCATTTGTGTTGCAGTAATATAATCCGCATCGCGAATGACATCCTGCGTATAGAACATCCTCGCCAGGACAGAAGTCTGACAAAGCAGAAAGATCCATCCCAGAATGACACAGACCACATAGCGAAATTCCCCGCGTTCCTGCAGCCATGACGCAAAGAACAACCACAGCACAGAGCAGGTAAAGGGAAGCATACACTGCGCCCTGTAAGGCGATGGCGTACCCGTAGCCAGCGCCAGGAAAAAGGGAGATGCCAGCATACCGCCAAAACCTATGATATAAGGCAAAAGCTTCTGTCTCTGACACAGCGCTTTCCATACAAGCAATACCATACAAGCACCGACACATACCGGATAAGTGATCGGATAAAAGTTGTCCATCGCCAGCAAAATCCGCTTGATATATGCCAGCAGATTCCTGACCGCTGACATCAGGTCGCCCGAAAACCATCCCATCTGTCTGCTCAGATAATCACCACTGTCAAAAAATAGCTTCACAATGATCCCATAAATCACAAAGCTGATCAGAAAGTGTACAAGTTCGCTGCAGACCAGCCTCCTGCGCTCTGCCTTTTCATATTGCTCCACAGTAAACAGATAAACAGCAATATAGAAACAGATCTGCAGATTTACCATGGACTGGTAAATTCCAAAAGAGAATACATCCAGGAAAACTGCCACACCATATGCCCAATCATTTTTTTCTGTCACGCCCATGTAAAAATATCGTGTTGCCAGCACTACCAAAAGCATGGCAAACACGGTCTCAAATGACTGAAAACGAAACATAAACTGATCTGCATACGTCGGAAATACCAAAAATAAGGCGGCAAAAAGAAACTGGACACCTTCTTTACTTATCGGGCAAAATCTGGAAAAGAGGCATGAGACACCCATTCCCACTCCCCATAGGGCAGCCAGGAAAAGAATCGCCTCAAGATAGGGATTATACCAATTCAATCCAATCAGATACTTTAATGCAATCAATCCGAATCGTCCGATCTGATCCCAGTTATACACTGTGTGCGGATGATTCAGAATCACCTCCGCGTCAATATAAAAATCCGTGGAAAAAGCCTGCTTTGCATAGACCAGGATCACCGTGAACGCAACAGCAAAGCAAAGTCCGATATGCTTCTTAACATATTGTGCCAATTCATTTAGCGGTATGACTAACTGCCTTGCCCCCATAACCTCTCCCTTCACTCTAATCCTGTCCATCCTGGTACTCATTCAGCCCGTTTCCCGAAACATAACCAACCACATCTCCCAGATCAACCCTGAAATATCCATTGTCCGTCACACCCGTCACCTGTACCGGAAGCCCCGGATCACACGCCGGCAGAATAATATTGCTGTTGTGTGACGGCGCCGAATATATAACGGTGATGTCATTTGTGTAAAGCATGGCCTGTGCGTCCGTGACAGAATAAACCAATGGATTGGCGCCTCTTTTCTCCTGAATCTGTTTGATGATCATGCAGACCATCTCATAATATGTCTGTGGACTCCAGTGTACCATATCAACCTTCTGCTCCACATCCATCAGCCCCTGCGGATAATGCTCCCAGAAAAACGGCATGAGATCTATAAAATTATCCGGAAAAGCTGCCTCAAGCGACCGATTGAGAACATCCTTATCCCCCCTGCAGAACAGCCTGAAATTTTTCGTCATGGTAGACTGTGGCAGGAGATAAACATCCGCATCCGGGAATTCATAGCTGATCCAGTTCCTGTAAGAGGCCACGTAGTAATCCGCAATCTTCTGTGTACCTTTTAAAGCAGAGTTTGCACCGTGAAAGGAAATAATATTCCAATGTGTGATATTTGGATTGGCATCTATAATCGTATGGATCTTCTGCACAGCACCACCTTGCTTTCCCGCGCCATCACTGTATATATACTCCTTGCTGATCTGTTTCTGGAGTTCGTCCGTTCGATCTGTTCCTTCATATACAAAAAACAGATTTCCTGACATGGTAAACGTTCCCGGTCCTCCATGTGCATTGGACACAATAGAACTGTCCGCTTTCATTGTATAGCAGACCCCGTCAAGTCCCGGAATATTTCCAAACGCGTCCTCCTGCATGGCAAACGACGCAACATGTATATGACTCTCCCCGATGAAAATATAACCTTCGTCATACAACTTCCCGTCACTTACATATACTGTTGCCGCACGGACTGACAATATCGGGCATATCAATACAGTCAACAAAAATATACCACATAGCAATGCCAACATCCTTTTTAAAATCAATCTCTTCATTTACCACACCTCTTCGGACGATCGTTTTCCTGCTTTCTGCAGCAATCGTGTACATTTCCTCTAAGTATTATAAGTTTGTTTCGTGGATTTTGCAAGCACTTTCACCCAATCCAGCCTCCCGTTTGAATCAGCGCCATGAATATGTTTTTTGTCCCTCCGGAACCATTCTATATAGTCCCATACCGCCTTGCTGATCCGTTCCCCGGGATAGATCACTGGAATTCCGGGCGGATATGGCGCAATCATCTGTCCTGCGGTCCTCCCGATCGCTTCCTGCCAGCGCACCGTCTCCGTATCAGAAAAATACGCCCTGCGCGGCGTCATAACCTGCTGCGGAAGCTGTGGAAAAGGCGGACAGGCATTTTTTTGATATAACGCCTGCGAAGCCGCCTGCCCCGCGCTTCTCCTGCTGATATCCATGCACGCCGCAACAAGCCTGTCCATATCTTCCATCTCATTCGCATAAGTCACAATGGCAAGCACATTCTCATAGTCCGCAAGTTCCATATTGACAGCATATTCCTCAAAGAGCATTTTTTCCAGCGCATAGCCTGTGAGTCCGATATCCCTTGCTGATATCACAATCCTTGTCTGGTCAAGCCATTCTCCTTCCATACACCGGAAACCCGCGATTGATTGAATCTTATTTCTCGCATACTCCGCAAGACCAAGCGCTTTCTCCATCATTTCCTTTCCATTCGCCGCAAGCTCATACCGGGCGCAGTCAAGGGAAGTCATGAGCAGATAACTCGGACTTGTGCTCTGCACCAGCTGCAGATTCTGCGCAATCCGCTCCAACGCAGCTTCCCCCACACCATGGTGCCTGATATGCAACACGGAACTCTGTGTCAGCGCTCCTGTAACCTTGTGCATACTCTGCACACAGACATCCGCCCCCGCCTCAAGTGCGCCCACCGGAAGCTGTTCGTGAAAATACAGATGCCCGCCATGCGCCTCATCGACCAGCAGCAGCGCGCCGTATGAATGGCAGATTTCCGCGATTGTCTCCAGATCAGAACACACGCCATAATAACTCGGGCTCACCAGAAACAGTGCCTTGCAGTCGGGATTCTGCTCAAATCCTTTTCTGACAGCCTCCGCCGTAACCGCCCCCTGTATTGCCCATGCATCGATCACCTCAGGCAGAACATATACCGGTTCTGCCCCGGACAAAATCAGCCCCATCAACGCAGATTTATGCGCATTTCTCGCCACCATGATCTTCTCGCCCTCACACGCTGCGCTGAGGATCATAGCTTCATTCCCGCACGTACTCCCATTGACAAGAAAAAAACTCTGATCCGCCTTGTAAAGTGCGCTAAGCAGGCGCTGCGCTTCACCGATTGCACCTTCCGGGCTGTGCAGATCGTCCGTCAGCGGCGTCTCTGTCACATCGTATGCAAACACTGCTGTTCCTACTTTGTCCGTCCAGCGCGGACTGATTCCCTTATCCAGTCTGTGCCCGGGTATCCTGAAATATGCAGGATTTGTCTCAATCAATTCTGTGACCGCTTCCAACAGTGGTGTCTGATTCTGATTCATTCTTTGTTTCCTTTCGTAAATGGTAATTCTATTGACAAGGAACTGTTAACATTCTCCCCAATTTGTGATATATTAAGTTGTAAATAACACGAAATTCTAAGGAGCTGTTCAAAAATAACCTATCCATTCCGAAGTCGTTATTTGTGGACGCTTCCTTGTACAGAGGAGGAAAAATATGTCTTACTTATATGAAGTCCACCTGCACACGACCGGCGCCAGCGCGTGCGCCAGGAGTGCAGGCCACGAATATATCCCTTATTACAAAAGTCTTGGCTACGATGGCATCATCGTGACAGACCATTTCTTCAACGGTAACTGCTCCGTCCCCAAGGATCTCCCCTGGGAAGAGCGCGTAGACATCTTCTGCAGCGGTTACGAGGATGCCAGGGCAGCCGGAGACCGTCAGGGGCTCAAGGTATTCTTTGCATGGGAATGCCGGTTTGACGGCGATGAATATCTGGTCTATGGACTTGACAAACAGTGGCTCAAAGACCACCCGGAAATGATGCAGTGGGACCATATCACCCACTATGAAAAAATTAAAGCAGACGGGGGACTCGTCGTGCAGGCGCACCCTTTCCGGGAAAGGAACTATCTGTCCGAAGTGTATGTCCACCCGCACCAGTGCGACGCCTTTGAGGTGGCAAACTCAGGAAACCCGCACGAACAGGACCGCATGGCATACCGCTATGCCGCAGAACACCAGATCACTATGACCGCCGGCTCCGACATCCACCATGTCGGCAGGACTGACAACGGTTTGATCTACGGTATGGCATTCGACGAACCGCTAAACTCCATCGACGATTATGTACGGCGAATCAAAAGCGGCAGCGGGTTCTCGCTCCACGTACCGCACGAACACCTTGTGTGGGAAGAGGGCACCACAAACCATCTGCCTGTGTTTATCTTTGACAGAAACAATATCCCCATTCCCACACACAGCGTTGATGACATCTTCTTGACCTATTAAGGGATTCCCTACCCTTTCAGCCGTCCCCAGGTTGTTCTCGAGAACAGAAGCAGAATCGGGAAAATCTCAAGCCTGCCTGCAAGCATATCTCCGATCAGCACCAGCTTTGACATCCAGCTAAAATCCCCAAAATTGCAGGTAGGCCCTACTGCTTCAAGCCCTGGCCCGATATTGTTGAAGCAGGACAGAACCGCTGTAAAGCTGGTCAAGACAGAACACCTGTCAAACGATACCAGAATAAAACTGATAAACAGTATGATAACATAAGCAGACAAATACGCATTCGTATTCTCCAATACTTTCTCGTCAACCATGTGGTCATTGATCCTGACGACCTGTACTTTCTGCGGCGATATTGCGCGGCGCAGATTCCTGCGAAGCCCTTTAACGATGATCAGCACCCGTGCACACTTGAAACCACCGCCGGTACTGCCCGCACTCGCACCGATTACCATCAAACCTAAAATAATCGACTTGGAAAAAGTCGGCCACAAGTCAAAATCTGTCGTGGCATATCCGGTTGTCGTCACAATACTTGCCACCTGAAATGCCGCATGACGCAGCGTCTCCTCAAACGTGGCATAAAATCCCTTCAGGTTCAGCGTGATCAGTATGATACTCCCGATCACCACTCCCAGATACAGCCGCAGCTCCTCATCCTTAAACACACTGCGAAACTGCCGAAGCAGCAACATATAGTAACAGCTGAAATTGACGCCGAACAATAACATGAACACTGTGCAGACATTCTGAATATATGGGCTGTACCCTGCGATACTGTCATTTTTGATTCCAAAACCGCCTGTACCCGCTGTACCAAACGCCGTGCAGACCGCCTCAAACAACGGCATGCCTCCAAACAGCAGAAACGCGACATTCACGATTGTAAGCAGAATATAGATCAGATACAAAATTTCCGCTGTCTTTTTCATCTTAGGCACGAGTTTACCCACCTGTGGTCCTGGGCTCTCCGCCCGCAGAAGATGCATGGTAAAACCCTTGCTGCTCTCACCAAAAGCCCCCACGGCCAGCACAAACACCAGTACTCCCATGCCGCCCAGCCAATGCGTGAAACTCCTCCAGTAAAGAATCCCCATAGAAAGCTCCTCAATCTCTGACAAGATGGAGGAACCTGTTGTTGTAAAACCTGACACAGTCTCAAACAGCGCGTCTAAATAAGACGGAATCTCCCTCGATATATAAAACGGCAGACTCCCCAACAGACTCATCACAATCCAGCTGATGCCGACACAGACAAACCCTTCTTTCGCCTTAAATCCTCTCTTGCTGCTCTTGCACAGGATTAATAGCAGCAAGGACAGGATTAGTATCATGCAGATACTCGCTGCAAATCCTATACATGCCATATCTTCCTGTTTCACCAGACTGATCAACAACGACGGAATCATAAAAACCGCCTCTACCAGCAGAATATGTCCTATAAATCTGCCCATCATTTTGTAATTCATAATCGTTCTATTCCCATCCCTCAATTATTCGAATATATCATTCAGCTTGTAGAGTACCCTGTCAGCTCCCGTCACAACGATCACTGTATCTCCCTGCACAAAACTAGAATCACCGCTTGGAATCTCAAGCTGCGCGTCGTGCATAATGCTCACCACCAGTACATTCTTCTTGAGTTTCAGTTTTTTGAGCGGTTCCCCGCAGTGCAGCGTATTCTGATCCACTCGAAACTCCACCGCCTCGGCCTGTCCGTCGGCAATCATATACACTGTGAGCGCCGCTCCCGTTTGGTTCTGCATGGCGCGCACGTACTGTACGATATTATTACAGCTCAGTTCTTTGGGGCTGATGATACTTCCCAGCGGAAGCACATCCAATATTGTATTATTTTCCAGCCTTCCAAGTTTCGTGATAATCTGTGGAACTTTGCAGCTGCTCCCATACAAGGAAATAATAATGTTCATCTCATCCACACCAGTGAGCGTCACCAGCGCGTCACAGTCAGAAATCCCTTCATTGTCCAACAAAAATTCCTTCGAGGCATCACCATGGATCACGGTTGCCTTCGGGAGCATATTGGCAAGCTGGAGGCACTTCTCATAATTCTGCTCCACAATCTGTACGCCAACACCGTTTTTTAGCAGCATCTGTGCCAGATAGAAACTTACACGCCCTCCGCCGCACAGGATCACCCGCTTTGCTTTGTGTGTGATAATTCCAAGGTTTCTAAGAAGCGTGGTCAGTACATTCGTCGGTGCCGTCACAAATACCCGGTCACCCTCCATCAATACGAAATCACCACCCGGCATGATCGCCTTGCCATTCCTGAGCACTGCACATACCAGAATCTTACACTTGACAATGCGATATAAATCATTTAGCGCAATGTTGCAAAGCTTGTGTCCTGCATCCACACGCAGTTCCACGATCTCCACCCTTCCTTTCGCAAAGGTATCGCGTTTCAAAAACCCTGGGTATTTCAAAAGCCGCTCAATCTCCATTGCCGCCTGTCTCTCCGGATTGATGATCATTGAAAGCGCAAAGAGCTCCCGCATCTTAAAAATCTGATCGTTATATTCCGGATTTCTGATCCGGGCAATCGTATGAATATCCGGATTCATCCCATGTGCTGTCATACAGCAGAGCAGATTCACCTCATCGGCATTTGTCACAGCGATGAGCAGATCTGTCTCCTTGATCCCTGCACGCTCCAACGTCTCCATAGATGCGCAGTTTCCCTGCACTGACATTACATCATACTTCTCTTCTGTTGATTCCAGCACTTCCGGATTCGCGTCAATCAGCGTCAGATCATAGCCTTCTGCCGAAAGCTGCTTTGTAAGCATCGTACCTACCTTGCCATCGCCTGCAATTATTATCTTCACGTCATTTTGTCCTCCTATTAGCCGTTACTGTTCACTGCTTTCACGTACATTATATCACCAATCCCAAAAAAGACAAGGATGAACTACAGCGCAAAAATAGCGTGTGATCAAACACACGCTATTTTATACGCTTATTCTTCCTCTACTTTACCTGCAGCCTCTTCCGAATGCAGTTTCTCCTTAATTGCCTTGATCAGCTCTTCGATGGAAGAGGCCTCCACCTTCTCTGTCTCCTGCCTCTTCTGTACGACCTTCTCCTGCCGCTCTTCCTCAGCCTTCTTCTGCACGACCTTCTCCTGCCGCTCTTTCTCAGCTTCTTTCTTCGCAGCCCGCTTCTCCTCCGCACGCTCCTGCTCTGTCTTCTGATCTGCCCTGCTGTTCTCCTCCATATCTTTCAAAAGTTTCACGGCATAGGATACATTTCCGTCCTTATCCATCGTGATACTAAAGCCTTTCACCTTCTCTGCATCCTCGCCAAGCTCTTCCTGCAATGTATCAAACTTATCGTCCGCACCACTGATGATCGCCTCGTACTTCTCTCTTGCTTCCGGATCTGTCGCCATCTTCTCCAAAAGTTCTGGATTGATCAGCACGCTGTATCTCTTTTCGGACAGGCTTGCATAATAATCCTGCTCTTCATCCGTAGACCACTGCGCCACTGCAAACTCCATATCCCCGTATTTTTCTCTGAGTTCCGCCAACAGATCTTTCGCCCCGTCGCTGAGTTCAATCCCTTCCTGCACGCCGTTTGCATCAAGTGCCTTGTAGTTAGAAGACTCTGTGCGTTCCGGTTTGCTGTACCCCGCCTTCACATTGCGTGTCTGTCCGCTGTACTCATATGTATCCCTGTCCGCGTTTGTCTGTCTGTTGTCCGCTCTAGATTTCTTATTCTGTACCCTTCTATTTACACCCGTAACATTTCCTGCAAAAGCCGCCTCGTCCTTATTTGTCTGATTCGCAAAAAGTCCTGTATTGTTCAAGAGTGAACTGTAATTGATTCCATTCATGTTCATACCAACCTTTCTATTAAATATTCTTGTGAAAACCGAATAGGGACATCCCTTCCCCACACCACCTGTTACTCTTAATATCGGCATTCTTTACACCAAACTTAATAGTTTCCGCTTATCAAACATACATTTTTTTATGTCATTGCCCCCTGTCTCAGATGCAATAATACTTTTTTCTCCAGACGGCTTACCTGCACCTGACTCATCCCCAGGTCCCCTGCCACCTGCATCTGCGTCCTGTTTTCGAAATAGCGCAGCCGGATCAGATTCCTCTCCCGCTCGTCAAGCTCATTCAACAGCTTTTCCAGAAGCAGCCGGTTAACAATCTCCTCGCTCTCCCCCTCCCTGCCCAGCATATCCGCCAGAAGCACTTCACTGCCGTCAGACTCATAGATCGTCTTGTAGATCGATTCTACCTCATAACCTGCGTCGAGTGCCGTAACAACCTCCTCCATAGAGAGCCCCGACTCCTTTGCAAGTTCCGATAGCATCGGTTCCCTGCCCATTCTCTGCCAGAAATCTTCCCTGATCCCTCTCAGCCTTCTTTCGTTCTCCTTGATGCTCCTGCTGACCTTTATCATTCCGTCATCCCGCAAGAAACGCCGGATTTCCCCCATAATTACCGGAACTGCATAAGTGGAAAAACAGACTCCGTAATCCGGATCAAACTTCTCAATCGCCTTTACAAGTCCCATCGCGCCGATCTGAAACAAGTCCTCTGTCTCGATTCCTCTCATTCCGCCTCTGCCTGCAAAGCGCTTTACCACATGGTACACAAGTCCCGTATTTTTCTCAAACAGCCGTTCTTTAGCCTCCTTTTCTCCGCTCTGTGCCCTGATAAATAGTTCCTTTTCCTCCATAGATCATGCCCTGCCGCTTCTGTTCCACACTGCTGCCTGCAGGATTGGCTCTGACTCCTCCTGCCCGACGCCAAAACGTTTCCACATATGTACGCAGGTCCCCTCTCCGACACTGCTCTCCACCTCCAGCCGATCCATAAAAGCTTCCATGAACGAAAAACCCATTCCTGACCGTTCCTTGGCAGCCCCGGTGGTAAAAAGCGGCTGCATCGCCTGTTCCACGTCCGCAATCCCCACTCCTTTGTCCGATATATCAACTGATAGCTCCTTTTCTTTTGAAAGGACAGCGCGCATAACCACACGCCCGCCTCTCTCTCCATAGCCATGTATGATGGCATTTGTGACTGCCTCCGATACTGCCGTCTTTACGTCCTCAATCTCGTCGACTGTCGGATCAATCCTTGACAAAAACGCGGCAATTACCACTCTTGCAAGTCCTTCATTCTCTGAGATGGCATCAAACTCCATATAGATTTCATTCTTTGTGCGCTCATTTTCCATATCTAATCTCATCCCCTCTTTGTAACTATGCTGCCTGGCTGCAGTTACTTCCTTTCTATTTTCAAATTATACTTAATTTTAGATGATATCTACAATCAATTCTGCATCAAAATACCATGCTGACATTTTATGCCAGAATTTCTATGATCGATGACATTCCCGACGCCCGCAGCATTCTGCTGATGCGTTCGCTCACATTGATCGCATACACTTTTCCGCCGAAGCAGGAAATCTTCCGATACCTGCCAATGATAACCCCCAGCCCGGAACTGTCCATAAAAGTAGTATCCTCAAAATCGAACACAATATTTTTCACCTGATCATCTAAGATCAGCCTGTCCGCACATTCCCTGATACCCGCTGCGCCATGATGATCTACTTCCCCTGGCATCCTGATGCACAGATAATTGTCAATGATCGCATACTCTTCTTTCTTATTTTCCATATAGACTCCTCCTGATCAATTTTGTTACGAACCCCTATGCGCCAGGTGCCCGTGTGCATTAAAAAAGGACGCACCCTTTCGGCATGTCCCTCTTTCGTGTATTCTACGTGATTTTATTCACCTTTGATTTCCTTTATATAACCTTCTGACTTTCTCGCTTTCGCTGTGTTCGGAAACAACTCGATCACCTGCTCATAAATCTCTACCGCTTTATCCACATTCCCCTGTTTGTTATAAGAATTGCCAAGATTATAGAGTGCCTCCCCGTTTGTCGGATCATATGCATAAGCTCTCTCCAGATTAACGATGGCTGTATCGTATTCTTCTGCCCGAAACGCGGCATAACCAGCATCGTAGCTCTTTCTGGCCACCTCCCTGCCTATGCTGCTCTTCAAGGCTTCATACAATGCCTTGAAACTCTCTGTAGCTTCATTCTGTATATATGCGTCATCAATTTTCTCCAAAGCATCGGCAACCGCCATCTCATCCCCTGTTTTATTCATGTGCATCAATACGGCCTCAATCAACTCAGTATTTGCCTGTATCTGTACCTGATCTGCCTGTGCCGCACTCAGACTGCTTGACAGAGAATCCTTTTCCTGGGTCAATTCACTGACTTGCGAGGTCAGTTCATTGATCTGCACAGTCCTTGCATCAAGCTGTTCACTGACTGCCTTGTATCGCTCATTAACCTCATCCCGCGCCTGCTGCACTCTCGATGGCAATACCAAAAACCACGCGATCCCGACGCCAATTGCCACGCCAATCAACATATTCACCAACGTCTGAAGCCAGGACCTGTCTTTTTTCCCAACAGGCTGTATCACAGTATCATTACCGCTCTTGTATACGATTGCTTCCTTCCTCTTGCGTATACTATCTTCCTCGGCAGGTGTCATTTCCTCCACTTCCCTGAGATATCTGAGCGTCATCGTGTTATTTACATCGATACTAAGCGCCTTGTCAAGTTCCTTTTTGGCCTTTTCCCACTCCTGATCCTTGATATACAAGAGTGCCAGGAGCTGCCTCGCCTGCACAAATCTCGAATTCATGGAAAGTACCTTTTTGAGTTGTATCACCGCCAGATCAAGACTGTCCTGCCGACAATATGTAAGTGCCATATTATACTTTTTGATCGTCTGGTTATACGCTTCAAGCCGTCCTGGATTATTCTGCAGCATATTGATGTAATCATTTGCAATATTTTTCTCACTCCTGGTATTCTTACTGATAATCCACTGACTCAGCGCCTCTACTACCTCACCCCGCTCAAAATACACGAGCCCTAACAGATTTCTTGCATCAACATGACAACGATCCATCTTCAGACATCGCCGCAGGCTTGATATTGCACCTGACAAATCCCTGACTTTCGCTTTCTCCAACCCGTCATTATATAGACGATTCGCCGCATGCATGATCTTCTTATACAACCCTACATCCGCCCCGCAGCCTGTACAAAAATTTTTCTCAGTCAACAGACATCCGCAATTATAGCAATACATATCAAGCTCCCCTATTCCTCTTCCTTCGATTCCTTGACTAGATTTACCAACACGTCTGCAAGGTCTGTCACATCCTGATGATATACGGTATCCTCCACATCCTCAACCTCCAGGCTGGGATGAAACTTCTTCAATTCTTCCTCAAAATCAATCATCACAATCCTCCATACTGCGCTCTACAATCCCTGCCAAATACAGCGAACCGACAATATATACCACACCCATATCACCCCTGACTGACAAACCAAAAGCAAGCGCATCCGCTATCTTTTCATACGTATAGATCTTCCGGGTATTCCTATCGACATATCGTTCAAATACTTTTCTGATCTCCTCCAGTTCAGCTCCCCGCTCCCCTGGAATCTGTGTGAGCACAAAATCCGTAACCATAGGAAGCCCACAGAGCATCTCTGCCATTTTATCGTACTGTTTATCCCTGACAACGGAAAAAATAAGCACACATCTGTCTTTCTCTGCATTTTCTGGATTCCGAAAAAACGGTGACTGCCTCAAGGACTGCACAAACGCTGCAATCCCATCTTCATTGTGCGCTCCATCGATCCATACCCTGTCGCTTACCTCCTCCATGCGGCATGCCCAATGCATCCTGCTGATGCCATCCTTTATGGATTCTACCGTAAACTGCTGCAAACCACAAGTTCTTTTTAATACTTCACAGGTACGGACAGCGACCGCTGCATTCTCTGCCTGATAGACTGCTGTTGTATTCGCGATCAATCTACCATAATCATAATAACGACTGCCAACAGAAAAATCAATGAATTTTTTCTGAATTTCATTTATTTTGTAGTCATTTTCCGACACTGCGTGACATTCACAGCCAAGTTCTGCCGCTTTTGTGCAAATCACGTCAGAAACCGCCCTCTTTCTATCCGAGAATACGACAGGCACACCAGGCTTTATAATTCCTGCCTTCTCAGAAGCTATTTGCTCAATCGTATCCCCCAGATATGCCATGTGGTCCAATCCAATCTCAGTGATTACTGTCACTGCCGGATTTTTAACAACATTGGTCGTATCAAGGCGTCCTCCAAGCCCTGTCTCAAGTATCATAATATCGACACCCGCTTTTGCAAACACATAGACTCCCATAAAAAACAGACGCTCAAAATACGTAGGACAATACTCTGGCCTGATATGGCGATACTCCGTAATCCTGTCAGAAAGCCAACAAAACGCCTCCAAAAATTTCTCCTCAGACAGGATCGCACCATCTATGCAAAAGCGCTCTCTGGTCGTCACAAGATGCGGAGAGGTAAACATTCCGGTCCTATAACCGCTTTCTATACATATACTCTGCAAAAACGCGCAGACAGAACCCTTTCCATTCGTCCCTGCTACATGGATCACCTTTCCCAGATTTTTCTCGCCATAAATGCCATTTTCACAGCGCTGTATATATGCGTAAAATTCCCTTGTCTCCTTCATCAGGTTCTTCTTCGTAAATCTGGGCACCGCCTCCAGAAACTGTTCTGCCTCGGCATAACTGCGCGCGAATTGTTCTCTCACAATGCATTCCCTCCTGCGCATAAAAAGAGTCCGCCATTCAACGCGAACCCTTTCAAAATCTTATAAAACCACGACTGTTCCGACAATAACGCCATTCTGTGAAGAATACTCCATAAAACTGGTATCCCGGTTGATTACCATTCGGTTATCATCAATACTGATCACTGTGCCTTTGTAGATATTTCCACTAATCCGAATCTTTGCCTCTCTTGACTTCAAAATGATTTTCTCGAGATCATCAACCTTTTTCTTCGCCCGGATACACTTGACGTAAATATCACTCTTTTTCTTCTTCAGATCATCGAGGTGCGCCTGAAGTTGCTCGCTGAGTTCTCCCGTCTGCTGCCTGACACGCAGAATCTTCGCCATACTTGCCGCCACTTCATCCAGTTCCTGATTCAGTTTCGTGTACTCCTCATTCATTGCGATGCGCTGCTCCATGATTTCAGGCATCACCCCCACATGGATTCCGGTCTTGATCTCAGACTGGTTCCCTGCATTCTGACAGTTTACTCCCATCATCGCATGTACATATCCTCCTGCAATCAGACCTTTCTTGCCTGTGAGTGTGATCTGGTCTCCCGCAGTTACTTTCGAGTTCAATATGACATTAGACTGTACTGTCCCACCAGCACTGACATTCGCATACTCAATAAACTCAGTGAAAATGTCGCCTCCTGCGACAATCGCACCTTTGCCAGCACCCTGCATCCCGCGTTTCAGACATACTGTACCGCCCGCTGAAATATTCGCCGACTCGACAACGCCCTCAACTGTAAGGCTCTTTCCTGCCCGCACAGTAACGCCCGCCTCTACATTTCCATGTATAATGACATCACCGTTAAAATCCACCAGCGCATTGTTGGCATAATCACATCCGCCCTGTATCTCATATACCTCTACCACCGACAATTTGTTGTCGCCGTCATACTCGATCTTGCCAGATTTGGTCGCATAGTACTTATTGTGGTCCTCTTCGTTGCTAATCCCCTTACCGGTAAGCGGTCTGAGTTCTTTATACGTGTTTGCCTTTTCGATCGCACCTGTGACATCCCTCCCCGCAGTCCCCTGTATCGCCGGGTGATACACTGCAAGCAGCTGTCCTTCCTCCACATTCTGTACCAGAGACATACTTCTGTAATCTACCGTCCCATCCTTTCGAATCTCTGGTTTTGGCTTCTCCGTGCTAAAGAAAAACTCAAAATGTCCTGCACTTCCTGGCTCGCCTTTTTCACTTGACGCAATTTTTACCTCACGGTCATAGATCTGCTTCCTGCACATCGCCGCAACATGTGACTCATTGATACCTGCCACGACTCCGTTGAGCTGCAGATATCTCATGATTTCAGGCTTTTCATACCGTGTGCCTGCTTCCGGCGCACACAAGTAAAGCCACGCTTCTTTCTTATCCTCTGCTATTCTGACATAAGACTTGACATTAACCATTTGTTCACCTCCGAGAAGACACCCTTGCCCTTATCTGTCCATATTGTACCACTATTTACCTTAGTTGTGCAAGCCGTTCCAGGATTTGTTCCTTCATTTGTACATATTTTGCTAATTTTCCTTTTTCTTCTGCAATCTTTGCCTCAGGCGCCTTGGCCATAAACTTCTCATTGTTCAGCATATTGTTGACACGCGCAAGCTCGCCATCCAAGCGCTTTGACTCTTTTTCCAGCCGTTCGATCTCCTGCGCGATGTCAACCAGCTCCGCAAACGGGATATAGATCGCTGCATTTGCAATCACTACAGAAACAGCATCGTCGGCTATGCCATTCCTGTCAGTCTGTATCGTAACATCAGACGCATAGGCAAGCGATGCGAAGAAAAGCTTCCCTTCCTCGAATGTTTTTCTGAGATCAGCCTTGTCTGATACAACAAATACATGTGCCTTTTTTGAAGGAGCCACATTCATCTCTGTCCGCACGTTTCTGATACCGCGCACGGCCTCCTTGATGATCTCAATATCTTTCTCATCCTCTGCAAAATTGCGTGACTCTGTATACTCCGGCCATCTCGAGATCATAATAGACTCCTCCTGCGACTGGAGTGTGCAGAAGATTTCCTCCGTGATAAACGGCATGTATGGATGCAGGAGCTTCAAGGCATCGATCAACACATTCTTCAACGTCCACAACGCCGCATTCTGTGACGCTATATTATCCGAATTGTAGAGTCTGGGTTTCACCATCTCGATATACCAGTCGCAAAACTCATCCCAGATAAAATCATAAATCTTCTGAACCGCAATGCCCAGTTCAAAATTCTCCATATGATCTGTTACTTCTTTTACAAGGCTGTTTAATTTTGAGATAATCCAGCGATCCACCGGCTCGAGAGAATCCGATGCATCAGTGACCTCTTTCCCCTCCATATTCATCATGATAAAGCGCGATGCATTCCAGATCTTATTGGCAAAATTCCTGTTTGCCTCCACCCGCTCATAGTAAAAACGCATATCATTTCCAGGTGCATTCCCTGTAATCAGAGTCATTCTGAGCGCATCTGCGCCATACTGTTCGATCACCTCCAACGGATCAATGCCGTTTCCAAGCGACTTTGACATCTTCCGCCCCTGCGAATCGCGCACCAGACCATGAAAAAGCACTGTCTTAAAAGGCTTCTCTTTCATATGCTCATAACCGGAGAAGATCATGCGGATCACCCAGAAAAAGATAATGTCATACCCTGTCACAAGCACATCCGTCGGATAAAAATAATCCAAATCCTCCGTCTTGTCTGGCCATCCCAGCGTTGAGAACGGCCACAGTGCTGACGAAAACCATGTGTCCAGGGTGTCCGGATCCTGTGTGAAATGCTTGCAGCCACACTTTGGACAGATCTCCGGCATCTGCTTTGCCACAACGATCTCTCCGCAATCATCACAGTAGTAAGCTGGTATCCGATGCCCCCACCAGAGTTGTCTGGAAATACACCAGTCCTTGATATTATCTGTCCAGTTGTAATAGATCTTATCCATTCTCTCCGGAATCAGCCTGATCTCACCGTTTTTTACAGCTTCCACAGCCGGCTTGATCAATTCGTCCATCTTCACAAACCACTGCTGTTTAACAAGCGGCTCGATCGTTGTCCTGCAGCGGTCGTGCGTGCCCACATTGTGGCTGTAATCTTCCACCTTCACGAGCAGCCCCATACGGTCAAGCTCCTCCACGATAGCCTTTCTCGCCTCATAGCGGTCCATGCCCGCATATTTTCCGCCGTTTTCATTGATCGTTGCATCATCGTTCATGATATTAATGATCGGCAGATCATGCCGCTTTCCAACCTCAAAATCATTTGGATCATGCGCCGGTGTGATCTTAACGACACCCGTACCAAACGCCATATCGACATAGGTGTCCTCAACAACCGGAATCTCACGGTTCATCAGCGGAAGCATCAATTTCTTCCCCCGCAGATGGGCATACCGCTCATCCTCCGGATGAATCGCCACTGCAGTATCTCCAAGCATCGTTTCTGGTCTGGTAGTCGCAAAGGTCAGATACTCACCGGACTCCGAACCATCATCATTCAGTACCGGATACTTAATGTGCCACAGATGTCCTGCCTGTTCCTCATACTCAACCTCCGCATCTGAGATCGACGTGTTACACACCGGACACCAGTTGATCATTCTAGCTCCTTTGTAGATATAACCTTTCTCATGCATTTTGCAGAAAACTTCTGTGACAGCCTTGTTGCACCCCTCATCCATCGTAAAACGCTCACGATCCCAGTCACAGGATGAACCAAGCTTCTTGAGCTGGCTGATGATGCGCCCGCCATACTCCTTTTTCCAATCCCACGCCCGCTCGAGAAACTTCTCGCGTCCAAGGTCATGCTTGTCAATCCCTTCTTCCTTTAACTTCTCGATAATCTTAACCTCTGTGGCGATACTGGCATGATCCGTTCCTGGCTGCCAGAGTGCATTGTAACCCTGCATCCTTTTAAAGCGAATCAGAATATCCTGCATCGTATTGTCCAGAGCGTGCCCCATATGGAGCTGCCCTGTAATATTGGGAGGCGGAATCACGATCGTAAACGGTTTCCTGCTCCTGTCAACCTCCGCATGAAAATATTTCTGATCCAGCCACTTCTGATAAATCCTGTCCTCCAGACCATGTGGATCATAGGTCTTTGCCAATTCTTTCCCCATACTGTTCTCCTCCTGTATTATAAAAGCATATGAAACGCATAAAAAAACCCCCTACTGCAACCTCTACAGCAAAGGGGATGCTCCACCCTGGCACTACCTTTCCCGAATGTATTTATTATTAAATAATAGTATTAAATCTCTTGCGAAATGTCAAGAAAATTTATTTATTTTTAATATATAATCTTGTGCGCAGACATGTTATAATGTCGTCAGGTATTATGTTCATTCAAACGGGCATAATTCACTGTACTAAGGAACTGCAGAAAAATAACTGACACATCTTGCTTGTCTCTTTCTCCGATAGCACCACTCTACAATCAGTTACATAGCCCGCTAT
>DKVL01000084.1:0-6593 GCA_002491195.1 Lachnospiraceae bacterium UBA7179 | reverse complement strand
TTTCTCCGATAGCACCACTCCGCAATCAGTTACATAGCCCGCTATGCGCCTGATTGTGGAGCGGCACTCTCGAAGAAATATCCTGCGCAATCTGCATCAGTTATTTTCCTACAATTCCTAAAGAACTGCTCAGAAATTACTTTTCCTTTTGCTTGTCTTGTGTACTATTTAAATTAAAAGTTATTTCTTAACAGTTCCTAAATCAAAAAGAGTACTCACCAAAAAATACACCAGCAGTACTCTGTCAAAATAAGGAGGCCTCCCTCAGTGGATAAAACATTTTACAAAAATAAATTCAAAAAAGTGATCCTATATACTTCAACCGCCATCATTTTTGCTGCCTCGCCGGCATTGTCCGTGTGTGCTGCGGAAACAAACGCCCAACAGGAAACCATATCGATTCCTGCAGAAATACCCAATAATACCACTTCTGGCACAGACACCCCTCCCACACAAACCACTCCTCTTCCACAGACACCTGCGGATACTACTGTTCCCACACCGCAGACACCTGCAGATACAATACCTGTCACACCGCAGGCCCCTACAGATGCTGCAACCGTCACGCCGCTGCCAGAACCTACGCCAGCAGATCAGGATACTTTTGATATCACGCCTATGCAAAGCACCGTATATGCCGCATCTGCGAAAGGGCTGAATGTCCGCAGTGGTCCATCAACAAATCACAGCAAACTCGGAACACTCAAATATGGGCAGGAAATCACTGTTACGGGAAAAACCGCCGACAATTGGTATCAGATTCAATATTCTGGCGGAATTGGCTATGTTCTTGCTGACTTTGTATCGACAACTCCACCCGCCAACACACAAAATCCTGTTCCTGAAACTCCTGCTCCTGAAACTCCCGACACAAATACCGGGGAAATACCACCTGACGAATCACCAGACGATGTTCTAAGCAGTAACCTACAGTCGGAAGACACTCCTTCTGAAGGGGGAAATACTGCTGTAATCTCCCGCCTGGTTGAAACCCCTGTTGTCGTTGGTATCGTTGTTGCGATCATCGGTGTCATAGCCCTGATTGCCTACTCCGTCTATAGCCTCTTTAAAAAAGACACGAACGCCACCGATGAGGACGAATACTATGAGGACGATGACCCGTATTCCGATGAATACGATGATGAAGACGAACTGCTGTATCCCGACGATGAATATTACGAAGACAACGAACCATATCCTGACGATGAATACGATGCGGACAACGAATACGATACAGAACAATATCCCGACGCTGAATACGATGAAGATGATATCCAGTATTCCGATGACGAATATTATGAAAACGACATACCCTACTCCGATGACGAAGATGATGACACGCAACGGTAAGGAACTGTAAAAAAGGGTGGAGATAAGAATACTTTCTTATCTCCACCCTTTTTTGTTAAAATCCGATCTTGTTGTTGGACTTCGTCCGCAACATCTTTATGTTTCCCTCAATATCTCCAAGTTCTTTCAAAACCTCATCTGCAGTCTCTAACTGAGCTGAATTGATGCAAAACACAACTCGATCTTTTCCTCCGCCAAATATTTTGGACAGAAAGTTAGGCTTCTCCCACCTAAGAAAATAGGAAACCCTCGCTTTCATAAATGCTTTCTCCAGTGTTGTCTTTACCTTCGGCTCTGTAACTGAGCAGAAATCCATCTCATTGTTCACTTTTACCTTGCTATACTCATTTTCCAAAATTATGACGCCTTCTTTCGTTCGGAACGATATCGCATTATCATGGTTCCTTATCTTTAATAATATGTCTTTCCCTCTTCAATTATTACCGTCTGACCATTTTTCACATCCACGATCGTCACAGCACAGTTTTTGTGCACACCACCTTTCCAGAAGTCCTTGATTCCAATATGATTTATATTGGACAAAAGCCCCCTCAGTGCAGCTCCATGTGTCGACACTAATATAGTATCATTTTCCATATCTTTATTATGCACAATTTCCTGTAAAAAATCAGCAGTTCTTGCCTTTAATTCCTCGATCCCCTCTGCACCCTTAGGCGGCTTATACGCCTCAGGTTTATCAAAGAAATTCATAAACTCCGGATCCGGAATATTATAATGTTCTTTTCCGCAGCAAAGCCCCTCATACTCCCCAAAACTGATCTCTACAATTCTGGGCTCGATCATGACAGGAATATCACGTTCTCCCTTTATGATCATAGCAGTTTCATAAGCTCGTTTTAACGGACTTGTATAGATCCTCGTGAACGGCACATCCTTTAACGCGTCTGCTGTAATCCGGGCAAGCCTTCTGCCCTCCTCATTTAAAGGGATATCAGAGCGTCCCTGAAATCGTCTCTTTACATTCCATTCAGTCTCTCCATGACGTATGATATAAAGCCTCATCTCTTCCTCCGAAATCGTGGTATTGGGGATATACCCTGCAATAATAACTATAATATATTTTTACACAAAAAACAAGAGACGATTACGCATTGCTTAAAAATGAATCAATACAGAATATCCAATCTACTTTAAAATACAGACAGACTTCGCTGGCATTGACAGCACATCATCCGTAAGATCCACATTTTCCCCATTCAAAGTCAGATAGCCGCGAATCTCCATATCCGCGAGTACTGTATCCTTTAATCCTATTGTAAGCGCCTCATCCGAAGTATTGTATACAATGCCAATTGTACTATCCTCATATGTTTTCGTGATTGCCGCCTGATTGCCCTCTGTCAATGATTCCACAATTGCAATCTGTCCTCTGGCAATCTCAGGATTCTCATTGCGCAGCCGCACAGCCCGCTTGTAATAATTTAAGATCGAATAGGGATCTTCTTGCTGTTGTTCAACTCCTGCAAACGCAAAGGTAATATCCTTATCCGCGTCAAGGGGACCATTGGTCATACCAGTCGAATCCGAATCCGACCATACCATCGAAAGCCGCTTGTTCTCATCCTTTTTCCCTGAACTTGACATTCCGATCTCTTCTCCGTAATACACAAACGGATTCCCGTTCATCGTCATCAGCAAGCCACACGCCATCTTCATGTTATTGGCATCTTTCATCAGCGCATTGGCAACACGTCCCATATCATGGTTTGTGATAAACGGGGCGTCAATGTAGTCTGGATTTCTAGCTGCATAATCTGTCTGGTATCCCACCATACTCTCCACAAAACTTGCCGCCTTATAATTGCCCCTCGCTGCCTTAATCAGTTTCCCCTCTGCATCCGCAGCGTCAAAATTAAACATACTCGGCGTCCTGCTCGCATAGTAATCTGCAATCGTGGACTCAGCTGCCCATACTTCAGACACCATATAAAAATCAGGGTTCAGACCAATGCAAAAACTATATAACCAATTGAGTACCTCTGTATTAAAAGCAGTATCATTCTCCTCGAAATGCATTGCCGCATCCATCCGGAACCCATCTACCCCCATATCAATCCAGAACCGCGAGATATCCTCCAATTCTGTGCGAAGCGCCTCACTTGCAAGATTCAGATCTGGCATTTCAGACCAGAACACGCCCTCATAGTACCAGTTGCTTCCATCTACCTGATAGTAGTCTGTATTAACCTGTTCCTTTGCAAAATGATAATAATCCACGTAAGGACATTCTGTCAAATCAGGCTCCTGTCCATCCGGAAGCGCTTTCAAATATTCACATGCATCGACAAACCATTGATTTTCCGACGAGGAATGATTAATCACAAAATCAATCACCAATCGGATCCCCCTCTTATGACACTCCTCCACAAGCTTCTGAAAATCCTCCACTGTGCCATACTCCTGATCAATGGAATAATAATCAACCACATCATACTTGTGATACGTCGTAGACTGCATAACTGGCATCAGCCATATTCCATTAAATCCCATATCTTTGATATAGTCCAGTTTCTGGACAACACCATTCAGATCTCCGATTCCATCTCCATCGGAATCATAAAATGAATAGACAAAGATTTCATAATAATTTCTATAGTTGTCATCTATGATATTTAATTCTTGTTCATAATCGTATACAACTGCTTCTGCACTCCCTGCACTATTTCCTTCCTCATCAAAAACAATGCTGCCTGCTGTCTGCTCCTCCCCAGAATTACCCTCCATAGCGCCGGAAACTTCCTGCTTCGGCCCATCTGGCTGCTCTGTTTCCTGCAGATCGGATTTCTGTGCACTTCCACACGCGCAAAGCTGCACTGCCATCACAGCCGCAATCGCAATTTCAAACAGACACTTCTTATGCCAATTCCACATATTATATCCCCTTCATTTATCAAAGTCAAATATTTGTTCTATTATTGTGCGTTCTACATTATTTTCCACAGACTACATCCATATCATATCCCTTGTTGCTTTCCTCAAACTACGTACATATCCTGCGTTATTTTCCACAGACTACATCCATATGTTGTTCTCCTCAGACCAGGGCATTTTCCTGCTTCAATTTCTGCTGCCTGCATTGTTCTCCACAGACCGTCCGCACATCCGCATATACTCCAGAACGACTCCTGTCACCACAGTAACAGGAGTCGTCCAAAATACTTATCTATTCTCTTTTTTCTCTTCATCAAGACCGTACTCTTTCATGCAACTCTCGCCCCATGACCTTCCACGGTCCCTCTGCCAGTCAATTCCACTTCGCAGACAAAGAGCACCAGCGGTTCCTACCAATATGATACCAAGAATCACCTTAATATAAACCATAGCATCTCCTTAGCCCTTTACAGCACCACCAGTAACACCTTCGACGTAGTACTTCTGCAGACACATGAACAGGATTGTAACTGGTACTGCAACCAGCACACCGCCAGCACAGAATCTGGTGAAGTATCCCTGATAATCGCCCGTAAACAACCATCTCTGCAAACCTACAGCAACGTTGTAGCTCGCGCTGTTACCAAATGCCACGTAGGAAGCAAATACGTAATCACACCATGGTCCCATAAATGCAACCAACGCCTGGTAGATAATAATCGGCTTTGCCAGAGGAATGATCATACCAAAGAAGATCTGCGCTCTGGTCGCACCGTCAATCCTCGCCGCCTCGTCCAACGCTTTCGGAAGCGTATCAAAAAAGCCTTTGCAGATATAATATCCCATACCAGAACTTGCGACATTGATCAAAATCAATCCGGGAACCGCGCCCTCCTGTGTCAGACCAAACTGCTTTAACAGGAAATAGAGACAGATCATGTTGAGGAATCCAGGGAACATTCCAAGGATTAGCCAGAATCTCATCAGAAGCTCACGTCCCTTAAAGCGCATTCTCGAAAGCACATAGCTGGTACAAAGCACAAAAATCGTCTGACCAATTGTCGTAAATACCGAAATAATCAACGTATTCTTATACCAGTTGATAAAATTGCTGCTCGGATCAAAAAGGAACTTATAGGAATCCAATGAAAACTTCTTTGGGATGACATAATCAACCATACCGCCGCCCATCTCATTGTAGGAACGGAAACTCTGCAGCACCAGACATACAAACGGGAACAGCCAGATAATACTAATCAGCACCAATACAACATAAGTAATAATATTTGTAACTTTTTTCTTACTTGCCATTATTGGAATCCCTCCTCATCTTTTACTGAAGGTAAGACGTTGTATACCACCAGAGAAATCACTGCCGTTACCACAAATACCATGATACCGATCACGGCTGCCATACGGTAGTTCGTATCATTGACAGTCAGCTTATACAACCATGTGATCAACAGATCGGTTCGTCCTGCACCGCCAGTCAACTCTGTACTCAACGGAGAACCAGTGTTGAGCAGGTAGATCACGTTGAAATTGTTTAGGTTGCCTGTAAATGATGTCAGCAGATAAGGCCCTGTCACAAAAAGCATATATGGCAACGTAATCTTGACAAACATCTGCCATGGATTTGCACCATCAATACGCGCACTCTCGTACAAATCTTCCGGTATATTCATCAGAAGTCCTGTCGTTATCAACATAACATATGGGATACCTACCCACACATTGATCACAATAATCATAATTTTTGCAAGTGTCGGATCCGTCCAAAATGGAATCGCCTGATCAATCACTCCCCATTTCATCAGATAACCGTTGACCAAACCGTCCCTTGCAAACATTTTACCGATATAGAGAAGTGAAACAAACTGCGGAACCGCAATCGTCATTACCAGAATCGTTCTCCATAATTTTTTGAATTTGATCCCTTTTTTGTTTATCAGAATTGCAACAGCCATACCTCCAAAGTAATTGAGGAATGTTGCAAAAAATGCCCATACCAGAGTCCATCCTAAAACGGTAAAGAAAGTAGAGCCAAAGCCCGAACCTCCTATGGAAAGCAAATTCTTAAAGTTCTCAAATCCTACCCATGTGAACAGATTAGTGGGTGGCTGATGGTTCATATCATAGTTGGTAAATGCAACCAGAATCATAAAAACAATTGGCACTACGACAAACAGGAACACACCAAATACAGGAATTGCAAGAAGTGTCTTATCAAAGTTATGATCTAACAAGCTGGCCAGATCCTGTTTGTTGGTTGGAAGTTTCTTTCCTGCCTCCAGCCTTAACTGTGACTCATAATTATTTTTAACATTTATCTATAAATGAGCAAATTTGAA
>DKVL01000109.1 GCA_002491195.1 Lachnospiraceae bacterium UBA7179 | reverse complement strand
TGCTAAGTCCTGTGTGAACAGTAATCGTAACGACCTTTGAAGAAGAGAAATTTTATCTGGAAGGTTGACAAATGCGGATAGAACTCCTATAATGTTGATAGATTTGATGAAAGAGGTGAAAAGATGCGGATATAATCTACTTTTGAGAACATGAAATAAGAATGTGATTGTGATTCTGTTATGCGGAATGAGATCATCTGATCATGTTGCCAAGGTGGATTATGCTGCCCATAACCTCTTTTTTGTGTGCCCTTTTTGAGCGCGTTATGTGCATGGATGAGGTGATATGGAGAACAGGATTTGGAATCACTTGGCGGCGGGTGATTCTTTTTTTGCGCACAGTTCCATGTAGAGGAAATATGCCGATAAGGCGGCGCATGGACGCGTGGCGGTCAGGGGAACGTTTTCCCCTGTTCGATTTGATACAGAATCAGGAAGGAGGGGCTGCAATATGGCACAGATACAGGTAACAAATCTTACATTCTCGTATGAGGGAAGTAATGATACGATTTTTGACAATGTTTCCTTTGTGATCGACACAGATTGGAAATTGGGTTTTATCGGGCGGAATGGGAAGGGGAAGACGACTTTCCTGAATCTGCTGCTCGGCAGGCAGGAATATGCGGGAGGGATTCATACCTCCGCGGTATTTGATTATTTTCCCTATCAGATACCAGATGCGTGGATGACAGAATGCGGCGCGGAGCTTTTGGAGCGAATGAAACAAGGGTGTGAGTTATGGCGGGTTTTGTGCGAACTGGAGGCGCTGGAACTGGATGTGGAGATCTTGTATCGTCCATTCAGGACATTGAGTTATGGGGAGCAGACAAAGCTGATGCTTGCGGTCTTGTTTTCCGGCGAAAATGATTTTCTGCTGATCGATGAGCCGACGAATCATCTTGACCAGAACGCACGAGAGACAGTAAAACGCTATTTAAACAGCAAAAAGGGATATATCCTCGTGTCGCACGACAGAGATCTGCTCGATGCATGTATTGACCATGTGCTGGTGTTGAATCGGAAGACGATCGAGGTACAGAGCGGTAACTTTTCAAGCTGGTGGGAGAATAAGGCGCGGAAGGACGCTTTTTCCATCGCAGAAAATGAAAAGCACAAAAAGGAGATCAGCAAGCTCAACAAGGCGTCGAGGCGTGTCCGTCAGTGGGCAGACCGCAATGAAGAGACAAAGATTGGGTTTGATCCAGTGGCGGAACATGACCGCAGTAAAAATACCCGGGCATATATCGGAGCCAAGACAAAGAAAATGCAGAGCAGAGTGAAGCAGATGCAGGAACGGATCGACAGGGAGATCGAAGAGCAGGAAGGTCTGCTCCAGGACATTGAGAATCCGGCTGATCTGAAGCTTTTTTCGTTGAAGCATCACAAGGAGGTGCTGTTGACGATAAAGGAGTACAGTCTGGCTTATCCAGATGCAAAGGAACCCGTTCTGCATGATCTGAATATGGAACTGCGTCAGGGAGAGCGCGTTTTTTTGAGCGGGAGAAATGGCTGTGGAAAATCAAGCCTGATCAAAGCGATTTTGAAAAACACTGTCCTGACAGATTCCTCAGACAGAAATGACTCCTGTTTGAAAAATGACTATTTTGATTGGAAGCATTTTTCACCGGATGAAAGCGGGTTGATGAAAGTGGTGTCTGGCCTGACAATTTCCTATGTCAGCCAAAACACTTCCTTCTTAAGAGGAAGTATATGGGAATTCTGCGAACAACAGGGTCTGGATGAAAGTCTTTTTTGCGCGGTTCTCAGGCAGCTTGACATGGAGCGTGTGCAGTTTTCCAAGAATATGGAGGATTTTTCTGAGGGACAAAAAAAGAAGGTGCTGATCGCAGCAAGCCTTCTGACACCAGCGCATCTGTATATATGGGATGAGCCGCTCAACTATATCGATGTGTTTTCCAGAATGCAGATCGAAAAACTGATCCTTTCTTATCAGCCAACGATGCTGATCGTGGAACATGATGTGCGTTTCCGGGAGAAAATTGCTACAAAAGTGATTGATCTATAACCCTTTTCTTTATGCTTATTATACCACAAAATTGCCTAAAATTCAAGACTGGTAAAGTGCTGCGCTGTGATATATACTTGTAGTTCACGGAGTATATAAGATGAAAAATTGCCGCAGGACAGTCGGTGGGTGATCGTTTCGCGGCGGTTTGGAAAGATGGAGGGGTGTGTATGGAAAATACAGACTGGCTGGCACTTTTGGAGCAGGCACAATTGCAAAAGGTAATGGAGACAAACCAGTACACGGAACAGTTCGGGCTGGCGTTGAGTGAACGGGATGCACAGCTGCTGGCGCAGGAACGGAAAAATACGCTTGCACAACAGCGGCGGGTTGAGTTTGGCGAGAGCATTCTGCCGGGTATCATCTATGAATTTTGCGATTCTGCATACATCAACCAGGGGAACTATGTGGAATCGCTCGTCAGGCTGCAGGAGATTTTCTTTCAATACAAGAATGAGATGCTCGACGAGATCTCGGACGAGGAGTTGCTTCATTTTATGAAAGAGCAGTTCGAGACAATCTGTTTTGGGGATTTTGACTATCTGGAAGGGACTTGTCTGGACATCTTTGCGCAGGCTGTCAGGGCTGGCTACCGCGGCTACCAGAGGACAGGCGGGCAAAACGAGTATGCGCAGTTCGACGAGGTGGAGCGCTGGGACAGGGAGCTGTATCTGGCGGCGCTGCGTGATTTGGGCTGAAAATAAACCTGCAAAAGCGGCTGCAGCAATGGCAGTCTTGTGAAAAGAGAGGGAGAAGAGAATGTACGAAATGAATGAATTGATTCCGGTTGTTGCATTGCTCACAAGGCAGTATACGGGCATTGAGAGCAGTTCTGTGACGTATGAAAAGGCAAATCAGCTGATGGAGGCAGTGATATACTGCATTCGGGAGTTAGAGCAGAGCGGAGACGATCTTCTGACCAGCCGGCAGCAAAGTGCGATGCAGGCTTACAAGACCGGGGCGCAGCTAGTGCGCAGAAAAACGGAAGATCTGCTTGCTTTTTATGAGAGAAACAAACAGAAGTTTAGCGCATACGGTAATGGATATCTTGCAGATATTTTACAGAGAGGGCTTCCGGCATTTTTTGAGAATTATAATGAAAAATACGATCCTCAGAATACGATCCTCACGCTGGATTATCCACTTTTGGTGGATTTGACAGCATATCAGGGGATTGACTGTGTTGACTTGTATGTGAGAAGTCTCGCTGAGGAACAGCAGTTTCTTGCAAAATACGGTGAAGAGTATGTGCAGAGTGTGCTTCGTTCTTATTCTGAGGATTATGAGGAGCTTCCAGAAAACATTGCCGGCATTGTGTTTGGGAATATCATTGGGCACCTGCTTGCAGGAAGAGGGTTGTCAGGAAAGCTGTGCGGGACGGATCTGCAGGGGATTTATGCGCAGTATAGGTTTTGCGAAAACGAGAAGAGCGGCGGATTCAGGGAAAAGGTCAGCGGGCTGGCAGCAGCATTTCTGACGCAGTATTACGCAGGTGCAGAACAGACGCAGCGCTATATGATGGCAGGGCTGCCAGATATCTGTACGCGCATCGGGATTGCTGCTGCCCATAGAAATCTGGACAATATTTTTGTGTTTTAATGATTATGAGGGATTGGGTTCAAAGGAAACTTCGGTACATATTTCAAGTTCTGCATTTTCCTGCTCTGAGATATAGATCTGTGCTGTCTGGGACAGGTCGTTTCCGCAAAATTGCTTGGTTTTCAAGCAGTGTATTACATTCTGTACCTGCGCTGCAGCGTCTTCTGTGGCAAGCCAGATTGCAAGTTCTGTACCGCTTTCATTTACATAATCATAGCCGTTGTCTGTGATCTGTTTGTTGGTCTGGGCCTCGATATAGTCTGGTATCGTATAACGCATATCCAGATCAGGGTTCGTCAGTTTTTGGGCATCTAATTTAATAATGATTGTCTGCATGGTTTTCGTCTCCTTTTCAAATATGTTCTAAGTTAAAGCCTAAAATCCGTGTAATGGACACT
>DKVL01000035.1 GCA_002491195.1 Lachnospiraceae bacterium UBA7179 | reverse complement strand
AAAATTAAACACGATATATATAGATATTCAGGGCTGATATTTTTCTCAAATGTCTTATTTAGTTTTGGATTGGTTTCAAAGTTGAAATACGCTACATTCTCATAGTGTTTTAGACCAAACTCCAGAAGGGAATAAGTTTTTCCGACCTGTCGTGCTCCCTGTAAAATGAGCGGTTTGCGGTGGGGACTTTCCTTCCATGTTTCCAGAAGACCAATAATTTTGCGATACATATATCCGACCTCCTCAAAGAATCTGAACATAGTATATTGTAAATTCGTGCGTTTTTCAACGTGTTTTAGAGAATATTTTGCATTAAATTACATGATATTTTTTTATTTGAGTACAATAACAGCGGCGATATAGTCAGGGACTTATGTGGACACACCGGAAATCAAAATAATTCTTGATATAGATTCATGTATAAGGTATGATAATTACATATCGATTGTGGGAGGATAACAGGGCGGATGTAGAGAAAAGATCAGAGTACTATACTATTGATGACATTTATGTATTGCCAGATGGACCAAGGGCAGAACTGATGGATGGTCAGATTCATGGTATGGTTCCACTAGGCTGGGGGCCTCAGGCGATCGCTGAAAGCGGCATCATGCAATAGCAAATTATAAAGAATACACTGCAACAGTATGATATTGGTGTAGATGTACCAGTTGGAATATATGAGTGATTTTCCAAAACGGTACAATGAAAGGGGTTTTATTATGGAACGTCAAAAAAGGAAAATAGACATTAATGATTATAATAATTTGCCTGGCTTTTTGAGAATAGAAGTTATAGACGGTGAAATATATACAGATGACTGGACAATGCTGGAGATTGATGAAGACGTGTTTAACATACCAGCAACCGAGAATAGAAAGATAAAATATAGGTTGTCGATCGTAGAGATTGAAGAGAAGGAAACATGAAGACTGGTTATTGTATTAGATTTGCGGAGAAAGGTTCTGCGGATAAAATAGAAGGAATAATGAGGTGATGAGTATGGGAAGGCTGGATACCCTCACAAAAGAATATGTGAAACAACCATCTGTGTTTGCAGATGTTTTCAATCAGTTTCTATATCATGGTCGGCAGGTCATTGATCCTGACAGACTGGTTGAAATTGATACTACTGAGATTGCGGTTCCGTATGGGTCGGATCGGGCATCTGTACCAGAGCAGCGATATCGCGATGTGTTAAAAATGCTGATGACCATGACAGATGGATCGGTTGCTTATTGCTTACTGGCAGTGGAGAATGAAGGAAAGATCAATTATGCTATGCCTGTGAAGGATGGATTATATGATTTTCTACAGCTTGCACATCAGGTAACAAAAGCTTCCAATTCTCATAAGGATACAAAGTCGAAAGATCATAAACCATCAGGGGATGAGTTTTTAAGCGGTTTCTGGAAAAGTGACAGGCTGCTCCCAGTGATGACAATTGTCATATACTTTGGAGTAGAAGAGTGGGATGGGCCATTGAGCCTGCGGGAAATGTATACAGACTGTGACGAGGAAGTTCTTAAATGTGTTGCGGATTACCGCATCAATTTGATAACACCCAGAGGATTGTCAGACAATCAAATTGATGAATTTCAAACAAATATGCGGGAGATAATGAAATACATTAAGTATTCAAATGATAAAAAGAAACTTAATGAAATTATCGGTACGGAACAGAGGTTCAAAAATGTAGAAAGAAGCGCAGTTGAGATTATCAATGCGGTAACAAATTCCAATATGAAGATTGATGAGGGAAAGGAGACAGTTGATATGTGTCTTGCAATACAGGAAATGAGAGAGGAAAGTAGGCTTGAAGGAGTAAAAGAAGGAAGAAATGAAGGAAGAAATGAAGGAAGAAATGAAGGAAGAAATGAAGGAAGAAATGAAGGTGAAATCATAGGTGCAATTACCTTTGCACAAGAGTTAGGCGTTTCAAGAGAAGATGTGAAAAAGTCTTTTATGATCAAGTACAAAAAGACGAATGAGGAGACGGAAGAGCTTATGAAATTATACTGGAAGTAAATGTAACCGCCTTCAAACGCTTGTAAACACCGGGATTGAGGGCAGTTACTTAAATTCATAATTTCGGCGAAGCGCTCCGCATCGCGCAGGAGAACCTCGACTCACGGAACTTCTATGCATTTAATCCGGAATTTGACAAATAATTAAGCAATGATAGATCAAAGACTCCTATATCTATGCGTATCTGACAAGACCACTGCACACGATATAGGAGTTTTTGTTAAAAATTTGAAAATTGTTTGGTATCTATCTTATTTTATGGTAGAATAATATTGGCCTGCAGTGATATGACAGGAAATCAATTTCGAGGAGGAGAAGAGAACAGTGGAGAGAGTTACAGAAGATATTGTAAATATTGGTGTTAATGACAGGAAGATTACGATTTTTGAGGGGCAGTATAAAGTGGAAAAAGGCATGGCATACAATTCGTACGTCATATTGGACGAGCAGGTTGTTGTGATGGACACTGTCGATCCCCGCGCTACAGCAGAATGGCTGAAAAATCTGGAGGAAGCATTGGGGACAAGGAACGTTGATTATCTGGTTATCCAGCATATGGAGCCAGACCATGGTGGCAGCATCATGCAGTTGATCGAGCGTTTTCCGGATATGAAACTGGTCGGAAATGCAAAGACATTTCAGATGTTCCATCAGTTTTTTGATGTCGATCCCGGGGATAAGGCAATCACTGTGAAGGAAGGAGACACTCTTTCTGTCGGAAAGCATACATTACAGTTTTTTATGGCGCCAATGGTTCACTGGCCAGAGGTAATGGTTACTTATGAACAGTCAGAAAAGGTACTCTTCAGCGCTGATGGTTTCGGAAAGTTTGGAACGCGTGACGCGGATGAGGATTGGACATGTGAAGCGAGAAGATATTATATCAATATTTGTGGAAAATATGGCATGCAGGTACAGGCTTTATTAAAGAAAGCAGCTGCATTGGAAATCAATATGATCTGTCCCTTGCATGGACCTGTATTGTCCGAAAATCTGGAATATTATGTCAATAAATATCAGATCTGGAGCAGCTATGAGCCGGAGGACGAAGGCGTGCTGATCGCCTGTGCCTCTATTCATGGGCATACGATGAAGGCGGCAGAGAAAATAAAAGCATTGTTGGAACAAAAGGGTGCAAAGAAGGTTGTTCTTGCAGATTTGACGAGAGGCGACATTCATGAGACGGTTGAGGATGCATTCCGTTATAGTCACTTAGTACTTGCGGCAGCGTCTTATGATGCCAGTGTGTTTCCGCCCATGGAGGATTTCTTAAACAGATTGAAATCGAAGAATTATCAGAAGCGAACAGTTGGAATCATAGAAAATGGTTCGTGGGCGCCAACAGCAGCAAGGAGCATGAAAGCAATGTTAGAGGGAGCTAAATCGCTTACATTTGTAGAACCAGTTGTATCCATCAAATCAGCTTTGAAGGAGGAAAATATCCCTCAGCTCGAAGCGCTTGCCAATGCTCTGTTGAATGCACAATAAATGCGTTTCATTTTCAATTGTTTTTCTACAGTTCTTAAGATACAGATCGTTGAATATTTGCTGCATGAACAAAGTGGTGCCTACTCACGGTAGGTCACCACTTTATCACCTTCTAATATTCTTGTTTTTCCATCAGGAATCAAGGATTCTTCCCCGCGCATAATCATCGCAATCAGCTCATCAGGTGCCAGATTTAAGTCTGCGATCGTGCGGTTGCACCAAGGATGGTACCGGTCGATAAAAATCTCGTCCAACAGTTCATTACCGCTGGGATTGTAGGCAGGAGCGCTTAGGATAATGCTATCTCCAGCCAATATCAAGGTGTTGCCCTTCGTGATGATCGTCTCGTGATTGCGTTTGATCATAAGGGCGAGAGATCCAGTGGGAAAATTTACTTCCTTGACCAGTTTATTTTCCCAGTTGTGTCCCTTGGGTATATACATACGGATCAAGGTGATGGAAGAATCCTCCTGATAATCGTTAAAGGTCTTTCGCACATCAGCTGCCTCATCGATCATATCCAGCTTTTCCGCAACTTTTGGAAGCAGCGTGCCCTGAATCGCAACAGAGAACAGCGATACCATGAACACAATATGAAACAGGTTGTGCGGCATGACAACGCCGCTTGCCACTGCCATAATGGCAAAAACGGAGGAGGAAGCGCCCCGGAGTCCTGCCCATGAGACCAAAAGACATTGTTTTGTAGAACAATGAAACGGCTTTAACAGTAAAAATACTGCGACAGGTCTTGCAACAATTGTGAGGATTGTTGTGATCACAATTGCTGTAAAGATGACACCCGACATTTCATGGGGAATCGTCAGAAGACCCAGCAGGAAGAAAATCAATATCTGGGCAAGAGACGTGACGCCGTCAAAAAAAGGAATCAGTGTCGCTTTATTTTTGATAGGGCTGTTACCAATAATAACGCCCATGATGTATACACTCAGATAGGCATTTCCGCTTAAAAGCTGTGACAAGCCATAACAGATCAGAACCATCGCGATCATAAAGATCGTGTCCAGGCCTTCAGAGACAAGATCTGTCTTGGTCATGAGCCATATTGCAAGCATAGATAGAGCAACACCGGTCAGGGAACCAACTACCAGCTGTAGAAAGATTCGTAGCACAATATGTTCTGATTCTCCGGAAAAAATGATTCCCAGTGCGATAAAAGTAAGCATATATGCCATTGGATCATTACTTCCGCTTTCTAATTCCAGCAGGGAAGCGGTGCCGTCTTTCAGGTTCAGTTTTTTCTGGCGCAGGATAGCGAATACGCTTGCGGCGTCTGTGGAACCCAGCACCGCGCCTACCAGAAAACTTTCTGGCCATGAATAGCCCAGAATCAGCCGGACAAACAAGGCAGTGACGATTGCAGTAACCGCCACACCGAGTGTAGAGAGGAGGACAGACCGCACAGCGACATCTTTGGCAAGCGTCCACTTTAAATTGAAGCCACCATAAAACATGATGAACAGCAATGCGATCGAGCAGATATTTTCTGCCAGTCTGTAATCGTCAAATGGAATTTTGAAAACTCCATCACTTCCAAATAGCATACCTATAAACATAAACAGAATCAGTGCTGGCATACCAAATTTTCCGGAAAATTTTTCTGCAATTACACAGAGCAGTATCACGGCAGCCACAAGCAGTAAGGCAGTAGTCATAAATCCATCCCCTTTTTTTCGTTTCTCCAGTTTCATATGATATAATACTAACTTTTTCCAGCAAAATATGCAAGCCTCGTTTTTTTAATCGTATAGTGAAGCATGATATTTGATCTTGCGATATATTTTATAGAAAAGTACTGCAAAAAGGGATCCAATAATATAAAGTGTTGAGAGTGCGCCAGTGATACCGCCGATAAAAATTAGAATCCACATAAATATATTCATGATAAAACCTCCATAATGTGTTATTGGTGTTCAGTGTTTTGTTCCGTATTTGATTGTTGACTGACATTACTGCGGGAGAAGCCTCCGGTTTCATAAATGCAGGTGACAATACCTGCGCCGACAGCGATGAGGACCATAATGCCAAATATAATATTTTCCATGATCAAAACCTCCATTGCTTTTTTATAAGCTATAAACTGCACATGTTATTTCTCAGTATCTTAGCGTATTTTCAATCACGTCCCAGTGCTCGATCCAGTCAGAAATTGGAGTTGTGGGACGGATGGAGTACCAGGAGGATTGCAGATAAAAAGGGTACGCAAAAAAGACGCTTTCATATTTTCATGCGTTATAAGAGCGTTTCTAATTGTTCATATTTTAAAATGTTAGCAAATATGGGATTTTTTGCCATCATTATGGTGTATGTATTCCAAGGTTCTTCTGTTGTACTGATTATGATATCCTTCTATACACCGATGAAAATTCCGGACTGAAAGAGATAACAGATATGCGCAGATCAAAAACAGGGCAGATAAGATACATGGATGGATTCTAACACCTGCAAGAGTGCGGATAGACTGTCTGATGAGAACAAATTCTTCCAACAGACGAAAAGAGTCTCTCTCACAATAAATCTGTGCGCCTGAGATGTGATCTGTGGATTGCAGAGAGGCAGAATGAAATTCGCCGAAAGCATACGAAAAAGAGAAATCGCTGTGAAGATCTTCACAGTAAATTCCCAGTACAAGTATGGATATCATTATAAGAATGCAAAGCGGTTTGTTCCGTAGTTTCTTTTTCATAAGTGCCTCACTTTCGGCTGGTAGGTATCTGTAACTATATCATAGATAAAAAGGATATTCAAGTAAAATCTTATTGTTTGGAAAAGTTATCTGTGGTAAGATAGAAATACGAAAAAAGACGAAAACAAGAAAACAGGAGGGATTGCATTGAGATTTGAATTTGACGCAAAAAACTGGCCGACAATAGTGGAAGGGGAGAAGAATTGTTATCTGCTCACAAACGGGCTGGGCGGATACAATAGCCTTTCGATCATAGGCGCAGCTGCAAGAGGAGATCAGGCTTTTCTGATGTCTGCAAAGAAAGCACCCAATATCCGTATGCATCTTGTGACCAATATTTTTGAAAAGCTGGTTATTGACGGGCAGGAGCATATCTTAACTTCGCAGCGCATGAAATCAGGGATGGACTATGAAGGGTTTCGCTATCTTAGGAAGTTTGTGTATGATGATTTCGACGAAAGTGCACCAGCATGGACATTTCAGGTGGATGGATTGACGGTCACAAAGCATTTGCTGATGGTACATGATGAGAATACGGTAGCTGTAAAGTACGAGATCGATAATCCAACAGGGAAAAATGTGCTGTTAGAGTTGATGCCGTTGTTGCGGTTCACTTCCAAAAAAGAGGAATTTGATGTTTCACAAAAAATAGAGAAGTATAAAATAGAGATATGCAATACAGATCCAAAAACAAATCTGTCAGATCAGACATGCTGTATTATGGATGGAGATATTCGGTTATATCTTGCGACAAATGCAGACCTGCATATCCAGGAACCTTGTCTGTTTGGAGAGATGTATTTCTCACAGGATGAGCGCGACGGGCGTGTTGCATATGGAAATGCCTTTAGCAGCTGTAGGATTCAGAAACAGATTCATGATACAAAAAGTGACATATATGTTATATTAAGTACGAAAAATGATTTGGAACCTGATGTCAGAATGCTTTATGAGCGATTTGTACAAGAGAACACAGAGCGAAAGAGACAGCTTCTTGGCAGTGCGGGACTATCCTCAGAGCTTGGACAACAGCTTGTGCTGAGTGCAGATGCGTATGTTGTGAGACGGGAATCGACAGACGGCATGAGTATCATAGCAGGCTATCCGTTTTTTGAGGATTGGGGAAGAGATACGATGATATCACTTGCTGGGGCAACGATGGTAACAGGGCGGTTTGAGGAGTGCAGGAGCATTTTGAGGACATTTGCAAAATATGTAAAAAACGGGCTTCTTCCAAACCTGTTTCCGGAGGGGGGCGAGAAGCCGATGTACAATTCGGCTGACGCGCCGCTGCTCTTTGTGAATGCGGTATATGAATATATGGAGTTCTCTAAGGATGCCGCATTCAAAGATGAGATACTTCCTGTGCTGGAGCAGATTATCGATGCATATCAAAACGGTACGGATTTTCATATTAAGATGGACAGTGATGGTCTGATCATGGCAGGCGCTGGATTGGAACAACTTACATGGATGGATGTGCGCGTGGGCGATTTCCTGCCGACGCCAAGACATGGCAAGCCAGTGGAGATCAACGCATACTGGTACAGTGCGCTGATGGTTATGTATAGGCTAACACAGAATACAGTATATCAGGAGCTTGCAGAAAAGGCGAAGAACTCTTTTCTGGAGAAATTCTGGAATGAAGAGAAACAGTGCCTAAAGGACGTGTTGTCAGGTGGAGCAGACGAGAATCAGATCCGGTGTAATCAGATTTGGACGTTGACGATGCCGTTTACTATGATGCCTGTTGAAAAAGAAGCGCTCATAATCAAAAAGGTTAAGGACGAGTTGTACACGACGGTTGGATTGCGCACTTTGGCAAAAGATGATCCTGATTTTCACAACGTCTATATCGGACCGATGGAGGAGCGCGACAGGGCTTATCATCAGGGAACAGTGTGGGCGTTTCCGCTGGGTGCATACTACAGGGCTTGTATAAGGTATGCCAAAAAGTGTGCAGACAGCGCGGAGAAGGAGCGAATCAGAGTGGAACTGACACAAGGGTTTAAGGCGCTTACAGCCTGGCTTAAGGAGGGGTGTGTGTCCCAGATCGCAGAGATCTATGACGGTGATATGCCAACGGTGTCAAGAGGGTGTTTTGCGCAGGCGTGGAGTGTCACCGAACTGCTGAGGGCCGTTTATGATTTTGAAGAATATCATTTTTCATAAATAAAATGGAATGCCTTTTTGAAGGATTGAACTGCAATCATGTAAACGCTTACATTTTTTGGTAGCTATTTTTTTATATTTGTGTTATCTTATAATAGATAGGTATTGACAGGCAATACCTCAATCATTGCAGTTTTTATATAACTATGATACGCGTCAGAACTGTGTCAGCGGCAGTCGAAAATCACAATTACAGTTCTGTCAGAATGGAGGATACGATGAAGTTCGATGTAATCTACAGAACTTCCACAAGCTTTGTGGTAGAAATTAAGGAAAATGGCTATTTTTCATCTGAGCAGGAGCATGAGATCTATGTGAATGGAAATCTTGCGGAGAAAAGTGACCGAAATGTAGCCACAGTTTTCGGGCTGGAACCAGCGACTACCTACGATGTCAGAATCAAGTGCGGGACGGATGAGTCTGAAAATTTGAAAGTTACGACTGCGGAGGAGTATGTCACTCTGAATGTCAGGGATTTTGGCGCAAAGGGTGACGGTGAGACGGATGACACGCTTTTTATCCAGTGTGCCATCAATGCGTGCCCGAAAGGGGGAAGAGTATACATTCCGGCGGGTGTGTACAAGATCTATCCACTTTTCTTAAAGAGCGATCTGGTATTGGAGATTGGAAAGGACGCGACGCTCTCCGCATTTACAGACAGGACCAGATTTCCGATTCTCCCAGGTAAAATTGAGTGCGTTGACAAGGAAAAAGAGTATCTGCTCGGCACCTGGGAGGGCGATCCGCTTGACATGTTCGCAGGCATTATCACAGGTATCAATGTAGAGAATGTTGTGATCACAGGACAGGGAACGATCGACGGCTGTGCGAGCCGCGAAAACTGGTGGGACAATCCCAAGGTGAAGCGCATCGCGTGGCGTCCAAGAATGATCTTCCTGAATCAATGCAGGAATGTCGTGCTTCACGGGATTACAGTAAAGAACAGTCCTTCTTGGAATATTCACCCGTATTTTTCGGAGAATCTGAAGTTTATAGGCATCTCTGTTCTCGGACCAAAGGACTCGCCAAACACAGATGGATTAGATCCGGAATCCTGCAAAAATGTAGATATTATCGGTGTTTATTTCTCGGTTGGTGATGATTGCATTGCGATCAAATCCGGAAAGATTTATATGGGTGCAAAGTACAAAACACCCTCTGAAAATCTCACGATCAGACAGTGCTGTATGCGTGACGGGCACGGTTCGATCACGATCGGAAGTGAGATGGCGGGCGGTGTGAAGAATCTCAATGTCGAGAACTGCCTGTTCCTGCATACGGACAGAGGACTTCGCATCAAGACCAGACGCGGGCGCGGCAAGGACGCGATCGTGACAGGGATCAGGTTTGAAAACATTATTATGGATCATGTTATGACACCGGTGGTGATGAATTCTTTCTATTTCTGTGATGCAGATGGACATTCTGATTATGTGCAGTCTAAGGAATTTCATCCGGTAGATGAGAGAACACCATACCTTGGTGATTTTCTGTTCAAGAACCTGAAAGCAACGAATTGTCATGCGGCGGCGTCTTATCTGTATGGACTTCCAGAGCAGAAGATTCACCATGTCGTATATGAGAATGCATCATTCTCTTTTGCGGAAAATCCAACTGCAGGCGTTCCGGCGATGATGGACGGTGTTGACAAGCAGACCAATATGGGCATTTTTGCCAAGAATATTGAGACGCTGGAGCTGCGGAATGTGACTGTGTCCGGACAGAACGGGGATGCGGTGATCCATGACGGGATTGATGTGCTTCGGGAGGATTAGGGTTTTGCAGGACAGTGCAGGAATGAGAACATAGGCGGAGTAGGAGCGTGTTAGGCATTGGAAGATTTAACGAATGTTTCCTTAGGATATCAATCTACATTGAAAAAAGGCATACCAAAATATTTTTACGAAGAAGAGAACGGATGTTTATTATTGGGTGACAGCCTGCAGTTATTGAGAAAAATTAAAGATTCATCAATTGATTTAATTTTTGCAGACCCTCCGTACTCCATAAAAAAAGCAGAGTGGGATACCTTTAAAAACCAGGAGGATTATATAAAATTTTCGTTAAAGTGGATTAAGGAGGCAAGCCGTACATTAAAAGATACAGGAACATTGTATATCTGTGGATTTTCTGAAATATTGGCGGATCTTCATCATCCTGCGATGAAATATTTTTACAATTGCAGGTGGATCATCTGGCATTACAAGAACAAAGCAAATTTAGGGAATGATTGGGGGCGCAGTCACGAGAGCATTTTGTGTCTGCGGAAATCAAACCGTCATATAATGAACATTGATTCGATTCGCATTCCATATAATTCCCATACATTGAAATATCCGTCGCATCCACAGGCTGAGACGAGCCAGTATGGAAACGGAAAGCAAAGGAGTGACTGGGTTCCAAATCCGTTAGGAGCAAAACCAAAAGATGTCATAGAGATTCCAACAACATGTAATGGAATGGGCGAAAAGACCCCGCATCCAACGCAAAAACCAGAAGAACTTTTGAGAAAAATAATATTAGCCTCCTCAGATGAAAATGATATTGTGCTGGATCCCTTTGTCGGGAGCGGGACGACCGCGGTATGTGCCAAGCAGCTGAAAAGGCAGTTTATTGGAATTGATCAAATGGAACAATATTTGGAATGGGCAGCTGTCAGATTGAAACAGGTTCAAGAAAAACCAATAATAGAATGGATTGAATATGACAGGTCTGTTGCAGCCCGGAGGGAGACAATCAGATGAAGACATTATGGGAAATCATGTCCTGGGTATCTCGAAAAGAGCAGTTTGAGAAAATAGGAGATTATATCGAGTTTTCTAAGTGCTATTTGGAGTTTGTGACAACAGAATTACAGGCAGAAATTATTGCCCAAAATGAGAATAATTATCGCTTTTTTCAGTATCGGAGAGATGGAGAATACAATATCACGCGTCCTGTAAATGGAGATTTGTTTTTGAAATTACCAGCATATGAAAACATAGCGAATCGTTTTGAGAGTACATTAGAGAATATCCTCGATATAAAAAATGACATGTCGGGACGTAAGTGTATGAACAATTTCATATATACTACACAGCAGACGATTGGTTGTGCATTGGATGCTTTACCATCATCAAAAACAAATACATCCAGAAAAATAAATGGAGACCTGTTCGAACGATTGATACAATTGATTATTAAAAAACTTGGTTTGACAGTCGAGTCGGAAACATTAGGTGTACAAGTACCACATTCAGGAGAAATGATGTTATATCAAAATGATATTGAGATCAAGGATTGTGGAAAAATTGTAGCAATCGGCTCGGTTAAGACATCCAGTAAAGATCGAATTGATAAAATTTTTTTGGATAAGCTGATGTATAATCGATTGACACAGACAAATACACCACATTTTGCTATTTTTTTGCATGATGTTCAAAGAGCCGGAAAAGAACCAGCATATAAAATCGGCCAAACTTTTTTGACAGGACGTTTTAAGGCATACACGATTGCACTAAATCCGTTGGATGGGGTGTATTATTGTGACTTACGGCCTGTCATGAAAACAGATGCATTATTAAAAGAGCATATTAAATCGTTGGATTACTTATTGTGTGAGGATATCTGGGATTATATTTAATCTATCACGGGTCTAATTCCCCGCCGCTTGCGGCGTTTCGGAAAAAGAAGCTAGGATAGGATACTCCGCTGCTTGCGGCGGAGTGGTTCATTTTCGTAATAGGAAGGAGTCAGATGCCATGGCGATTGAAATAGTAGAAAAATATGTAAATGAACTGATTGACCGAAGTACATTGGATGAGCCAGTGTGGAATATTGAGAAGATACGGGCTGGAAAAAAGGCTTCATGGGATTACATCGACGGCTGTATGATCATGTCCCTTCTGGAGCTTTACAAGGTTACAAAGAATCAAAAGTATTTTGCGTTTGCTGAAAAGTACATTGACCACCGCGTTCAGGAGGACGGTACGATCATTGGCTATCATAAGGACGAGTTGAATCTTGACAATATCAATGAGGGCAAGAATCTGTTTACACTGTATGATCTGACTGGCAAGGAAAAATACGCCAGGGCAACGGAGAAGATTTATCAGCAGATTGTGGAGATGCCCCGCACGAAAGAGGGAAATTTCTGGCATAAAAAGATTTACCCGAATCAGGTCTGGTTAGACGGATTGTATATGGCACAGCCTTATTATATGGAGTATGAGAACCGTTTTAATCAAAAGAAAAATTATAAGGATATTTTCACGCAGTTTTTTAATGTGGAAAAAAACCAGAAAGATCCCAAGACAGGACTTTACTATCATGCATATGATTCCGAGAGGCTGATGTTCTGGGCGGACAAGGAGACCGGGCTCTCACAGAATTTCTGGCTCAGGGCGCTTGGCTGGTTTTCCATGGCGCTGCTTGATACATTGACGCTTGCGGACACAGAATATCCTGATTACAACCATTTGCTGAAAATGTATCAGGAGTTGATTGATTCCATGCTGAAATTCCAGTCGCCGGAGGGAATGTGGTATCAGGTGCCCAATTTTCCAGGCAGGGAGAAAAACTATCTGGAGACGAGCGGAAGCTCGATCATGGCGTACTGCCTGATGAAAGGGGCGCGTCTGGGTTATCTTCCGAAAGAGTACAGTGATTACGGCGTAAAGGCTTTCAAGGGAATCTGCGATACATACCTCTCTACAGTGGAGGGAGAGATGAGCCTGGGCGGTATCTGCCTCGTGGCAGGTCTTGGACCGAATGACAATCCAAGACGGGACGGGACGTATGAGTACTATATGTCAGAGCCAATCGTCAAGGATGATGCAAAGGGAACTGCTCCATTCCTGCTAGCTTATGCGGAAATATTAAGACTGGAGGAAGCGAAAGCTTAAATTCCGCATAAGCTTGCGTTTGCTGTTGTGCCAACGGTTTTCGGAAGGATGTATCAATGAAAAAAATATATGATATTGATTTTGCAGCGTTGAGTGGTGTGAAAAAATCGGAATTTATCTATGCTTTTCAAAAGATGGCACAAGAAAGTTTTGCAGATGATCCATTTGAAGTTACAATCAATGCACAGCTTTTGATATTTACCAGATGGTGGAATTCCTATTGTCTGATGGCGCCCGATAATCCAGCGCCAAAGATTTTGGATATCATCATGGAAAAACTGTGGGATTATCAGCAGGGAACGGTAGAGCAGTCAGATTTTGTGCATTTTGCAAACTGCGTGGATGCAGTTTCGATTGAGATTGCGACAGGTCATACGGAGAAGATGAACGAGGACGAGGCGTACTATGATTTTAAGGCGGAACATTTTTGGAACTGGGATGGTTCTTATGATTTATTTTTGATCAATGTTTCATACATATTTTATGAAATCAGCGAACACGAGATCGACTGGAATGGCGTTAGTGAGATGCTGGATAGTGATATTGCTGATCTAAAAGTTCCTTTTTTTGAGGACATGGATGATGAGCCAAATTGTACAGCTGTGGTACAGGAACGCCGTTTCCAGGAAATCTATAGTACACCTACGTTTTGTCAGGTGATTGCACTGCTTCAAAAAGACATGCGGACCGCGCTGGAGGGAAAGCCGATGGCGGAACTTAGAGAAATATATCAAAATGAATATCTGTTTTCGCCAGAGGAGTGTGCCAGAGTTACAGATGACTGGCTATGATTGTCACAAAAGGCAATCAAAATGCAGCATTGGAAAGCGTAGGGACATTTTTCCAGGAGAGAGTTTTTTAGAAAGGCATTGAATTATGGAGAAAAAAGAACTGTACGTGGATATCAGTGGTAAACAGCAGTTTGCCAGCATCGGCAGTGCACTTGAGGCTGCAAAGCGGTTTACAGATTGTGAGGTTGTCATACAGATTGCGCCGGGTATTTACAAAGAGCGTCTGGAGATAAAGCAGAACCACATTTCGTTTCTCGGCACAGATGCAGCGCGGACGAAGATAACTTATTCCGACGGGGCGCTGGATCTCATGCCAGAGGGCGATAAACGCGGAACATTCCGGACACCGAGTGTCTTTATTGATGCGGATGATTTTTATGCGAACAATATTTCTTTCTGCAATGAGGCAGGACAGGGGAATAAAGTTGGTCAGGCGCTTGCAGTGTATGCGGACGGAGATCATCTGATTTTTGAGAACTGCCGGTTTGACGGGCATCAGGACACGCTTTTTACCGCGCCGCTGCCGAAAAAGGAAAAACAGGCAGGCGGATTTAAGGGACCAAAAGAGTTTGCGCCGCGGCGTATGGGCAGGCATCTGTATAAAGACTGCTATATTGCGGGCAATGTCGATTTTATCTTTGGCAGCGCTACGGCTTATTTTGAGAATTGTGAACTGTTCATGAAACAGAGAAAAAATGATATAAACGGTTATGTGACAGCTCCCTCAACTTATGAGGGGCAAAAATACGGCTATGTATTTCAGAACTGCCGCTTTACGAGCGATTGCCCTCCGGAGAGCGCTTATCTTGGCAGACCGTGGAGAAATTACGCGAGATGTGTGATTATCAATTCTGAAATCGGGGCACATATCCGCAAAGAAGGCTGGCATGACTGGGACAACAAGGAAGCGTGGGACACGATGTATTTTGCGGAGTATGGCAATTATGGAGCCGGAGCCGGCAATGAGCGTGCGCCGTTTGTGAAAATGCTTTCCGAAGAGGAAGCCGCGGAATATACCAGAGAGAATGTGATTGGGTTTTAGTGGTGTCCACGCAGGAGGGTCATGGATGGAAAATTGGATAAAATGAGTGTTAGGAGGAAAAATCAATGCAGTTTGGAATCAGATTACACGATGCCGTTCAGGCACCGATTGAAGAGCGGTTGAAGATTGTAAAGGAGCAGGGATTTACCTGTGCACATGTGGCGTTATCAAAGGTGATCAGTGAAAATTCTGTAGCGCCGGAAGCGCTCACACCTGGATATGCCATGTACTTAAAGCGGCTGTTTGACAAGAATGAGCTTGACTGCGCAGTGCTTGGCTGCTACCTGAATCTTGCAAATCCTGACGCTGCGCAGTTGAAAGCGATTCAGGAGAAATATAAGGCAAATATCCGTTTTGCGGCGCATCTGGGCGCAGGCGTGGTCGGCACAGAGACCGGTGCACCTAATGTGGAGTATAAATTTGAGGAGGCTTGTTGGAACGAGGAGTCCTTACAGATTTTTATCAAGAATCTCAGACCTGTTGTAAAGTATGCGGAGCAGATGGGCGTGCTCATGGCCATCGAGCCGGTAGTGCGGCATATCGTGTGCAATCCTGTCCGTGCGCGGCGTGTTCTCGACGAGATCGATTCCCCCAATCTCCGGATTATCTTAGATCCGGTCAATCTTCTGGAGAGTTATAATTATGAGAAACAGGATGAGATTATTGATGAGGCGATTGAACTTTTGGGCAGGGATGTTGCTGTTTTGCATGTGAAAGATTTTGTCATCGAAGATGGCAGGCTGGTATCGGTTCCCGTGGGACAGGGACAGTGCCACTGGGACAGGATCATTCCCTATATGAAGAAGGAAAAGCCGTATATGCATGCCACACTTGAGGACACCAGACCGGACAACGCGGTAGCGGCGTTGCATGATATTACAGATATTTATAATAATGCATAAACAGACAGTTTTCCGAAATTTGTAAAGGAACAGGGCTTTTCGATGGAAGAGTTGGAAGAAATTTCTGAAAGCGTGGAATTTGAATAATGGCATTGCGATTTGATGGAAAGGAGAGCTATTATGGTGCAAGTGATCTGCCGTGATGGAAAATTTTTCGTAAAGGGAACCTTCGATATGGGGCTTGCGGGTTTTTATGAAAATAAAGATTTCGAAGATGAAGCGATCCAGATTGAAAATGATTTGGATGACATGATAGAGGGATTGGACGAGAAGGATTACATGTGGATGAACCCGTTAAAGCCAATTTTCGAGAAAGTGCCGAGAGACGGAGATTCTTTCGCAAAAGCATTAGAAGATTATATTAATGAGAAAGAAGTGATGGTTCAGAAAAACAGAAAACAACTGAATGATTATTTTTTGTACCAGCTTATTTCAAATTTCGTAGATTGTGCTTATCCATTCTGGGAAAATGAGAATGCCATCTTGCCGGAATATAAACATAAAACGGAAGAAGATTTTGAAGAGATTTATACTGATGAGAAACTTGATGTAATTGATGATCTCTGCAAGGAGTTTGACGATGCTCCCAATGATGGCAGTGTGAAAAAGACGGATGTGGAAGCACTGGCGAAAAAGCTGTTTCCAATGTTTGATTTTGATGGACTGATCCAATCCATAGAGCCCGGTGTGCTTGGATTCGACGGCGCCTGGTTGGTGGTGGAATTTTCGGATGGCTGGGGAGGACTTGATTTTTACTGCAGTGCATATGAAAAATTTGACGAGAACTTAGCGCCCCGTGACTGGCATAATTTTTGATCGATTTCTGCAGGAAGTTCCTGGATTTGTGACAGGATACTAGTGCTCTATCCGGCCAGAAATTAGACTCGTGAACCGCCTGTTTTGCACCATTGCGTCGTTAAAATTTCTAGACGATGCCACCGCATCGCCGTCGAAATTTTGCCTAGCACTGGCACAAACCATGCAGTCCACAAGTCTAATTTCTGACTGGATAGAACACTAGAGCGTGTTTGAAAAAAATTGCGTATGTATCGTGAAAAATGATTGAAATATTGTTAAATATATGTCAAAATAATACTGTTCACAGTGGCCGGCAACAGTTTCAGATCAGCTTTGCTGAATTGTAGTTTGAATGTTCTGTTCTTATTGAGGGTGCACTTGGACAGTATTATTTTGTTTTCAACAGATCGGTACGCAGGAGGCATAGAGTATGAGAGGGATAGATACACAGGTACGCAAGACGCGGCGTGCGATTTTCAGGGAAGTGGCAAACATGGCTTATCATTCCACGAATCTCGTGGACGATATGGAGGCGCTGCCCTATAAACTTGCAGATGCAGAAAATTCGCCATATTGGGATAATATATACCGGGAGCGCGAGATCATCCGGGAGCGCACAAGACTTGCGATGGGAATGTCGCTGCGCCCGGAGGACGAGCCGGTGCAGGTCAGTCAGGGCGTGGAGGAGAGCAACATTGATGAGAAATATTATGAGCCGCCCCTGATGCAGGTGATCGCATCGGCCTGCAATGCGTGCCCTGAGAACCGGTATGAAGTGACAGATAAATGTATGGGATGCCTTGCCCATCCCTGCAACGAAGTGTGTCCGAGAGGTGCGATCACGATGCAGAACGGGCATTCTGTTATTGACCAGGAGAAATGTATTAAATGCGGTAAGTGCAAGAATGTATGTCCGTATGATGCGATTTCTCACCAGCAGCGTCCATGCCTTGCACACTGCGGCGTGAATGCGATTCATTCCGACAGCCACGGCAGGGCGGTGATCGACAACGACAAATGTGTTTCCTGCGGCCAGTGTATGGTGAGCTGCCCGTTTGGGGCGATTGCGGACAAATCGCAGATCTTTCAGCTGATCCGTGCGATGCAGTCGGGCAGAAAGATCATCGCGCAGGTAGCGCCTGCGTTTGTCGGACAGTTTGGACCGAAAGTAACACCGGATATGTTAAAGACAGCGCTCAAAGAACTGGGATTCTATGATGTATATGAGACGGCGATCGGTGCGGATATGGGGGCTATGACCGAGGCGGAGCATTATGTGACTGAGGTTGCAACAGGGGAACTGCCATTTCTCCTCACGTCGTGCTGTCCGTCATGGTCCATGCTTGCCAAGAAATTTTTCCCGGAAACAATCGACAAGATCAGCAATGCACTGACGCCGATGGTGGCGACAGCCAGAGTCATCAAGAAGGAGCACCCTGATGCGAGCGTGGTGTTTATCGGACCATGTGCGAGCAAAAAACTTGAGGCAAGCCGCAGGACGATCCGGTCTGATGTGGACTTTGTCATTACCTTTGAGGAGCTCACGGGTATGTTCGAGGCAAAGGGGATCCTGTTAGAGGAAATCGAGGCGATGGATTCCATGAATGACGCGACAGCGGCGGGCCGCGGCTACGGTGTGGCAGGTGGTGTCGCGAGCGCGATTGAGAACTGTATCAAGGAGTATTATCCTGACACTGAGATTCATATCGAACATGCGGAGAGCCTTTCCGAGTGCAAGAAAATCCTGATGCTTGCAAAAGCTGGCAAGAAAAACGGCTGTTTAATTGAAGGGATGGCTTGTCCGGGCGGCTGCGTCGCCGGCGCGGGCACAAATATTGCGATCCCTACAGCGACCAAAGATTTGCTAAACTTCAAGAATTCTTCTGAGAAAAAGCTTCCGGAACATGATGTGCGCCAGCCGGAGTGAGAAGAAGGTTTTCGTTCAAGGCTTTACACCTTTTGCATAATTCGCTATAATAATCGTAACAATTAACAACGATTTCAGTCAAAAGGCGGTGGAAATATGGAGGTATTGGGAATGACAGATAAAGAATTAGTCGCAATTACCATTGATCGATATACGGACCTGCAACGCATCAAAAGAGAAAATGGTACCCAGGAAAATAGAGAACTGGATTATCAGATTAAAGTGATTACTGCAAAGTTATCTTCTTTAGGCGTTAATGTTGAGGATATAACATTATTATAACGGAATCGATGACAATGATGAGGAGGTATGGGAAATGGGAAAAAAAATAAGGTGCAGATTTGCGCCAAGTCCGACGGGAAGAATGCATATTGGAAATTTGCGTTCGGCGTTGTATGAATTTCTGATCGCAAAACACGCAGGAGGAGATTTCATCTTCCGTTTGGAGGATACGGATCGTGAGCGCTATGTGGAAGGTGCGGTTGATATTATTTACAATACATTGGAAAAAACGGGTTTGGTTTATGATGAAGGACCGGACAAGGACAAGGGTTATGGGCCGTATGTGCAGAGCGAGCGCGTGCAGGCGGGTATTTACATGAAATACGCAAAGGAGCTGATCGATAAGGGCGAAGCATATTATTGCTTCTGCGACAAGGAGAGACTCGCCACGCTGAAATCAGAAGTTGTGGAGGGCAAGGAGATCACTGTCTACGATAAACACTGCCTCGGGCTCTCGCAGAAGGAAGTTGAGGAGAAGCTCGCGAGCGGAATCCCGTATGTGATCCGGCAGAACAATCCGATCGGGGGAACAACGAGTTTCCATGATGAGCTTTATGGGGATATTACGATCGACAATTCGGAGCTTGACGATATGATCCTGATTAAGTCTGACGGATATCCCACCTATAATTTTGCCAATGTGGTGGACGACCATCTGATGGAGATTACCCATGTTGTGCGCGGTAATGAATATCTTTCCTCCACGCCGAAGTATAACCGTCTCTATGAGGCATTTGGCTGGGAGATACCGACCTATGTGCATCTGCCTCTGATCACGGACGAGGAACACAAGAAACTCAGCAAGAGAAGCGGGCATTCTTCCTTTGAAGATATTGTGGATCAGGGAATTTTGCCGGAGGCGATTGTCAATTTTGTTGCGCTTCTCGGATGGAGCCCGGAGGATAACAGGGAAATCTTTACCCTTGACGAACTCATCCGCGATTTTGACTATACCAGGATCAACAAGTCGCCGTCCGTGTTTGATATGACCAAACTCAAATGGATGAACGGCGAATATATCAAGGCAATGGATTTTGACCGTTTTTACGACATGGCGCTTCCTTATATGAAAGAAGTCATCAGCAAGGAGCTTGACCTGAAAAAGATTGCCGCCATGGTAAAGACCAGAATAGAGGTATTTCCCGATATTAAAGGACTGATCGGATTCTTTGAGAAACTGCCGGAGTATGACATTGCGATGTACACACACAAGAAGATGAAGACGACCGCGGAGAGCTCGCTCACCGTACTGAAGGATGTGCTTCCCCTGCTCGAGGCGCAGGAGGACTATTCGAATGATGCGCTTTATCAGCTTCTGTTATCCTATGTGGCGGAGAAGGAGGTAAAAAACGGTTATGTCATGTGGCCGATTAGAACAGCGGTCTCTGGATTGCAGATGACACCCGCCGGAGCTACTGAAATTATGGAAATTCTCGGAAAAGAGGAAACCCTTGTGAGAATCAGAAAGGGTATTGAGTTACTGGAAGATGCTTGAACAAAATGTAAATGAGGCGCAGTGCAGGGCGATCACCCACGGAGCTGGGGCAATGCTTGTCTTAGCAGGACCCGGCTCCGGAAAGACGTTCACTGTGACACAGAGAATCAAATATCTGATCGAACATCACCATGTCAAGCCGGAAGATATTCTTGTCATTACGTTCACCAAAGCTGCTGCCACAGAGATGCAGGAGCGTTTTGCGAAACTGAATGAGGGGAGAAATTATCCGGTTCATTTTGGTACTTTTCATTCCATTTTTTTCCAGATACTAAAGCATACCTATCGGTTTACTGCCCAGAATATCATACGTGAGGGGGACAAATACAGGCTTTTGTCCCGGATTATCAGTGAGATACCTGATGAGATCGGGTCACGATCGCAGATTGATGACAGCAGTGACACTTTGCAGCGGTTGTTATCGGAGATCAGTACTGTTAAAAATAACGGAATAACGCCGCAGGAGATCAAAAGTACCACTGTATCGCAAGCTGAGTTTGAGTATATATTTCGGATATACAAACAGGAGATGAATCGCAGCAAATTAATTGATTTTGATGATATGGTGCTCCTGTGCCGTGATCTGCTTGTCTCCAGGCCGGAAACGCTGAAAATATGGCAGGAGCGCTTTCAATATATCCTTGTCGATGAATTTCAGGATATCTGTCCCTTGCAATATGAGGTTGTGAGGCTGCTTGCAAAACCGCAGGATAATCTGTTTATCGTGGGGGACGATGACCAGGCGATCTATGGGTTTCGTGGTTCCAGGCCAGAGATCATGCTGAATTTTACTAAGGATTATCCGGAAGCTGAGCAGGTTTTGCTGGATGTAAATTACAGGAGCAGGAAGGATATTGTCGATGTGGCGGGGAAGCTGATCGCCCACAATAAGACGCGGTTTGACAAGAAAGTCAGGACACAGAACGAGCAGCTTGGCGGCGTGAAGATTTATGCATTTCATTCAAAGCTCAAACAGGCGGAGAATATTGCACTGTTGATCAGACAGTACATGGAGCAGCCGGGAGCCAGATACAGTGACATTGCGATTCTCTATCGCACCAACAACCATACTGTGTATACAGCAGACCGTCTGATGAAGGAAGGGATTCCCTTCAGTATGAAGGAGAAACCCAGAAATATCTATGACAGTGCTGTGGCAAAGGATATCATCGCTTATCTGAGGTATGCCTTGCATGAGGACAGTGTGGAAGACTTTCTGCGGATCATGAACAAACCTGTGCGGTATATCAAGAGGCTCACGGTACCGCGTAATCGATTTACCATGCAGGAACTGATAGAAAATAACCGGTCAACTGGCTATGTCATACAGAATATTCTTGATTTATATGATAATCTTCACTTTGTCAGGAATCTGAATCCTTTCTCGGCAGTGAATTTTATTCGGAAGGGGATCGGTTACGATACTTTTTTGAAAAAGCAGGCGATCGAGCAGGGCAGGGATGGATCAAAGGATTTCGAAGAACTGGAGGAACTGATGCAGCTGGCGAAAGATTTTGAGACAATCCCGGAGTGGCTGGAACAGATACAAAATTATGACGCAGTAATGCAGGAGGTAATGCAGCAGGAGCGCAGACAGAAGCAGGAGACGGATACAGTCAGTATGGTTACAATGCATGCTTCCAAGGGATTGGAGTGGAAAGTGGTGGTGCTTCCCGATGTAAATGAGGGTGTGATTCCACATAAAAAGGCAGTTACGGATAGTGAACTCGAGGAGGAGCGCAGAATGTTCTATGTGGCGATGACGCGTGCAAAGGAATATCTGTTCATTTTTTGTATCCAGGAAAAAGAGGCAGGAAACCTCCTGCCTTCTCGTTTTCTCGATGAGATTATGACGCCTGTTCCTTAGCCTTGGCAATCAGATCTTTCAGCTCCAGGGCTTTGTCCTTTAGACGTGGGCTGGTACTACGGTTTGAGACAACACCGGATAAAAATTGCATTGCGATCTGGTAATCTCCTTTCTTGTATGCAAAATAAGACAGTATGTAATCAAGTGTCGTCTCGTTCATGCCTGCCATAGGATATTCCTCATGCATACGCGCAGTAGTCAGATGTTCATAGGCCTTCATTGCGGCATTGTCTGCCTCTTTGAGGTATAATTCCTTTTTGGAAGTAGTATCGGGAGCGTCCTCGGGAAGTTCATCGGCAAGAGCCTGATATAACCAGCTTATTTTGAGGCATACATTCCCGATTTCACTGTCCTTGGCCCCTTTGGTGATGGTGCACAGGAGTGCCATCTTCATGCGGCTGATTGCCATTTCTGTTGTGTAAAAATCGCATTCTGTCTCCTCGTGGGACTTGTAATTGGCCTGGATCTTGTCCTGGATGATTTTTTTCTGGGTTAATGTAAGGGTGTTGAAATTAGGAGTGAGGGCGGCATAACCACAGTTAGGGCAGCATACTGCATCGTATTTTGTAATATTGACATTGCTGTAGATTGGTCTTAGGTCAGGCATTGTGTTGACAAATCGTGCCGAGTTGGATTTTACCGCCTTGGCGCGGATCTGCTGCTCACAGACTGGACAGTTATATCTCTTATCTATAAGAAGTGTTTTTTCGTTTGTTTCCATTTCGTTGTATCCCTCCAGATTTTATAACTTTATTTATTGTTCGTTTTCGTTGTCAACGATTTCATCAAACTCGACATTGTCGAGATACTCATCAAAAGCATCTGCGACGTTTTCGTATTCATCGTCATCGTCGATATAGGTCAGTATTGGTTCATCGTCAGGATTGTTTTCATCTTCCTCGTATTGATAAAACCATACCTCGCCATCGTCATTGTTTCCGTTCTCATCAAGCGGAAGCAGGGCAATGTAGTCTTTTTTGTCGACAGTCAGAATTGTAATAACCGCGCAGTTAACGACCTGACCGTCGTCAAGCTCCAGCTCAACGGTCATTTCTTCGTCGTCATAACCATTTGTGTCTTTGTCTGTCATAGTTGAGTGTACCAAACCTTTCCTAAATATTATGCAGTTATGCAACTGCCGATATCTATATCTTAACCCTAATGAAATGGACAATCAAGAAAATTCTGAAATTTTCTAAAAAACTGTTAAAAACGTCCATAAGTTTGTTATAATGGGAGATGGCGGAGAAAATTGAATAAACAGGAGGAGTATAACATGAAAAATAGCAAGGATCGTCTAAGTAAATTCATCAGCCTGGTTCTGCGTCATCATCCGGAAGCAGCATATATACAGTTGGATGAGCATGGATGGGCGGATGTGGAGCAGCTGTTAGCGGGGATGAAAAAGACAGGGAGAAAGATTAACATGGAAACTTTGAAGGAGATTGTCAGGACAGACGAGAAACAGCGATATTCCTTCAATGAGGACATGACCTTGATTCGTGCCAATCAGGGTCACAGCATTGCTGTCGATGTCGGGCTAAAGGAACAGGAACCGCCGGAATTTTTGTATCATGGAACTGCTGTTGGGTTCTATGAAAGTATTCAAAAGCAGGGACTTAGACCAATGAGTCGATTATATGTTCACCTATCTAAAGACATTGAGACTGCAGTTAATGTGGGAAAACGACATGGTAAGCCGATTGTCCTGAAGATACACAGCGGCGATATGTATCGGGATGGCGTTTTGTTCTATCTGTCTGAAAATGGTGTGTGGCTCACAAAGAAAGTCGATGCAAAATATTTTGAGCGGATCAATATATGAAGTTTTTGACATTCTTTACCGATTTTTGTCGCTTTTTTTGTTGGCTTCTAAAAAAAACAGTTGACAAATGTTCAGATATGCGATAAGATGATTCTTGTTTGCGGAAGTGCTGGAACTGGCAGACAGGCAAGACTAAGGATCTTGTGTCGGTAACGACGTGTGGGTTCAAGTCCCATCTTCCGCATTGGTAAAGAGTGAGGAAACCTTGATGAATACTAAGGTTTCTTTTTTGTTAGGAACTGTAAAGAAATAGCAAGATTGTTAAGTTATTTCTTTACAGTTCCTTACTGTTCGGACAGAACAGAGGATAGAGAAAGGAGATTATCATGAAAAAATATATGAAAATAATTAGTATATCTGTTATGATCATGCTGACAGCAGGTTGTGAAGGGAATACTGCGACAAAAGGGGAATCAGAAGTGCCGGTTATAGAAGATTTCGATGCGATGCTCAATGACCAGCGAACGCAAGTGATTGTGCGTGATGAGCCAGATACAGCACAACCAGACACGATCGACCAGGAGACAGAGGACTCTGCGGAAACTGCGACCGAACCAGTCGTACCATATGCAGACCGTTTTGCAGGCGAAAATGTTGTTACATATAATATAGAAACGGCCGTTTACGAAGAGGGCGTTGTCAAAGTGGAATATCCTCAGCTGGTCGGGATGGCGGACGAAGGGAAACAGCAGGAGATCAATGAAGAGATCAAAAAAGCAGTGACTGAAAATCTTACTGCTGACAATTTAAGCTCTTATGATTTAAAGTACGAGACGGCGACGAAAGGAAACGGGATTGTTTCCTTTATTTTCCGGGGAGTAGAGAGTTATATAAACAGTGCACACCCAAACAATGTGATCAAAACATTAAACATTGATCTGAACACTGGAAAAAATGTTCGGTTGAAAAGTTTTGCAGATATGGCTTTGGTGGTGAGTAGTCTGGAAAATGCAAATGGATATACTATTATAAATGAGGGCGTTGATGCGGCAGATTTTTCCGCTTTTTTGAATAATGGCGCTGTGACGGATTATGCCATAACACTGCTTGACTATGATATTGATTTTGAGCATCCGGAGATGATCCCGGCAGGATTTTCGGCAATCAGGGACAACCACTTAATTCTTTTTATCGAGGCGGAACACGCCATGGGAGATTACGTTGAGTTGGAATTTGACCAGAATCTGTAGAAATATGAGTAGAAAGAAAAGAAAAAAAGGAATTTCGGAATCTGTGTGGAATATATGAAATAGGGAAAGTATGGAGGATTAACCATGACAATACGCGAGAATCTTGAACAATGGGAGAGTGAATATCTAAGTCCCTATGCCACACTCAGTGCCAGATCAAGAGGCAGGGACAAAGAGGAAGAGCAGTGTGATATCAGACCTGTGTTTCAGAGAGACCGGGACAGGATACTACATTCCAAATCATTTCGGCGTCTCAAGGATAAGACACAGGTTTTTTTGTCGCCGGAAGGTGACCATTACAGGACAAGACTGACACATACATTGGAAGTGTCGCAGAACGCGCGGACGATCGCAAGGGCGCTGCAGTTAAATGAGGAGCTTGTGGAGGCGATCGCATTGGGGCATGACTTGGGGCATACACCGTTTGGCCATGCAGGGGAGCGCGCTTTAAATGAAATCTGCCCGTATGGTTTTAAGCACAATGAACAGAGCGTGCGTACAGTAGAACTTCTTGAGAAGGATGGCGAAGGGCTGAATCTGACATGGGAAGTGCGCGATGGGATAAGAAATCATCAGACTTCGAGCATGCCATCAACGCTGGAAGGGAAAATAGTTCGTTTTTCAGACAAAATTGCATATACATATCACGATATGGATGATGCAGTCAGGGCGGGCATACTCAAAGAGCGGGATGTACCGCGGGAGATTGGGGAACTGATCGGCTACAGTCCGCGGGAGCGGCTCAACAATTTTATCCATGATATTGTGACACAGAGCAAAGGGACGGATGACGTGCGGATGTCGGATGAGGTGGAACTTGGCATGCGCAATCTGCGGCGTTTCATGTATGATAAGGTGTACAGCAATCCGGTAGCGAAGTGCGAGGAGAATAAAGCAGTCGCTCTGGTCATGACACTGTATGAGCATTATATGAAACATACAGATGCGCTGCCGACATTTTTTGTGGAGCTGGGATTGCAGGGAGAACCACGGGAGAAGGTCGTGTGCGATTACATAAGTTCTATGACTGACAGGTTTGCGATTTCTCTGTATGAGGAAATCTATGTACCGAAATTTTGGATGGGATATTAGGAATCGTTTAGAAAGAGAGTTGGATATCAATGTATTATCCAGAGGAGCTGGTTGAGGAAGTCAGACAAAAAAGTGACATTGTTGATGTGATTTCCGGTTACATATCACTGCAGAAAAAGGGCAGTAACTATATGTGCTGCTGCCCTTTTCATGGCGAGAAGACGCCTTCTTTTTCGGTAAACCGTGCAAGGCAGATCTACAAGTGCTTTGGCTGTGGTGAAGGTGGAAATGTGATTACGTTTGTGATGAAATATGAGAATTGCACATTCCCGGAGGCCTTGAAGATTCTTGCGGAGAAAGCGGGTGTGGAACTTCCCAGGGCGGAGTACTCGGAAGAGGCAAAGCGGCGTGAGAGCAGGCGGATGAGATTGTTGGAGGTCAACAAGGAAGCGGCAAAGTTTTATTATGTCATGCTGCGAAATGAGCGGGGGACAAGAGCAAAAGAATATTTGGACAAGCGCAGGCTCTCTGATGAGACGCGCAGGAATTTTGGATTAGGGTATGCACCGTCCAGGGGAGAGGAACTGTTGGCATATTTGCATCAAAAAGGGTATACAGATGACTTGATTCGCGATGTGGGGCTTGCAAAGACAGATGAACGGAGGGGGACGACAACGCAATTCTGGAATCGTGTCATGTTTCCAATCCAGGATATCAATCATCGCGTTATCGGTTTTGGGGGGCGGATTATGGGAGATGCCGACAGTGGTCCCAAGTACCTGAACTCACCGGAAACGGAGATCTTTGACAAGAGCAGGAATCTGTATGGCATGAATTATGCGCGCTCTGCAAGAACGGGGAATATGATATTATGTGAGGGATACATGGATGTCATCAGTATGCATCAGGCAGGTTTTACGCAGGCAGTGGCGTCACTTGGTACGGCGTTCACCCCAGGGCAGGCGGGACTGATCAAGAAGTATACAAAAGATGTACTGCTGGCGTACGACAGTGATGGTGCAGGTGTGAAAGCGGCGCTTCGCGCAATACGGATCCTTCGTGATGCGGGAATGTCCGGCAGGATCATTAATATGTCACCTTACAAAGATCCAGATGAGTTTATCAAAAATCTGGGACAGGAGGCTTTTCAGGAGCGCATCAACCATGCAGAGAATTCCTTTCTGTTTGAAATTCGGATGCTGGAGCGTGAGTTTGACCTGAACGATCCAGAGGGAAAGACCAATTTCCACAATCAGATTGCGAGAAAACTCTGTGATTTTGGTGAGGATGTGGAGCGTGAGAACTATATCGAAGCAGTGGCGGAGAAATATCATATCGGATTTGACAATCTGCGAAAGCTGGTTGTGAATATGGCTGCAAAGACGGGGGGTTATGCAGTGCAGACAATAGAGCGTCCAAAGTCTGGAATACAGAGCAGAAATAAAAATAATCCTGAGGAAAATGCCAGAAAATCACAGCGGCTGCTGTTGACATGGCTGACGGATTATCCACAGCTTTACGCGAAGATCAAAAATTATCTTTCAGCGGAAGATTTTACTGTGGAACTGTACAGCAAGGTCGCAAAGAGGATGTTTGATGATATCGAAAAAGGCGAGTTCAATCCGGCGAGTATCATCAATATGTTTGAGGAAGAAAAGGATCAGAGCGAGGCGGCTTCACTGTTTACGACAAGCCTGCCAGAGCTGGAGAGCGAACAGGAGAGGGAGAAAGCCTTCCATGATATTCTTGTGAGCGTGAAGAAAAACAGTTATGAGTATTACTCGGCGCGGGCCGGCGTGGATATCACAGCGCTCAGCAAGGTAATTGAGGGGAAAAAAGCACTGGAAGAACTTAACAAAACGCATATTTCTTTAAAATAAGGATAAAAATAATATGGTATGGAGGATTGACCAGAATGGATGAAAACACACAAGCAAAATTTGATGCGAAATTAAAAGAACTCCTGGCGATGGCTAAGAAGAAGAAAAATGTGCTGGAATATCAGGAAATCAGCGATTTTTTCAAAGACATGCCGCTTGAGGAGGAGCAGTTTGAGCGAATTTTGGAGACGCTCGAACAGAATAATGTAGATGTACTTCGCATTACCGATGATGATGATCTGCCCGATGATGACCTGCTGCTGGTTGACGATGAAGATATGGATGTGGAGAACATCGACCTGTCAGTTCCAGACGGTGTGGGAATCGAAGATCCGGTCAGAATGTATCTAAAGGAAATCGGCAAAGTACCGCTTCTGAGTGCTGATGAGGAGATCGAACTTGCAAAGAAGATGGAACTTGGGGACGAAGAGGCTAAGAAAAGGCTTGCGGAGGCGAATCTTCGTCTGGTGGTGAGCATTGCCAAACGTTACGTTGGACGCGGGATGCTGTTTCTGGATCTGATACAGGAGGGAAATCTTGGCCTGATCAAGGCGGTGGAAAAGTTTGATTACAGAAAAGGTTACAAATTCTCCACGTATGCGACATGGTGGATCCGTCAGGCGATCACAAGGGCGATCGCTGATCAGGCAAGGACAATCCGTATTCCGGTACACATGGTCGAGACGATCAACAAGCTGATCCGCGTGAGCAGGCAGCTGCTCCAGGAGCTTGGGAGGGAACCGACTCCGGAGGAGATTGCAAAGGAAATGAATATGCCGGAGGACCGCGTGCGTGAGATCCTCAAGATATCGCAGGAACCTGTGTCGCTGGAGACGCCGATCGGCGAGGAGGAGGACAGTCATCTGGGAGATTTTATACAGGATGATAACGTACCAGTACCTGCTGATGCGGCTGCGTTTACCCTGTTAAAAGAACAGTTGGTGGAAGTGCTTGATACGCTGACAGACAGGGAGCAGAAAGTATTACGGCTCCGTTTTGGACTTGATGATGGCAGGGCACGTACTCTCGAGGAAGTCGGTAAGGAGTTCAATGTTACGCGAGAGCGGATCAGGCAGATCGAGGCAAAGGCACTTAGAAAATTACGTCATCCTTCAAGAAGCCGTAAGCTAAAGGATTTTTTGGATTAGGAGAGGAATGCAGATGCTGTTATCGGATAGAATGAGGGCTGTGGTCGGACTTGTACAGCCCTGCAGGAGTATAGCAGATATCGGCTGTGACCATGGCTATGTCGCAATGGAGCTTGTCAGGAGTAACATATGCAGGCATGTGATTGCGACGGACATTAACAGTGGACCACTGGACAGGGCAAAACATAATATTGCCGATTATGGTATGCAGGATTATATAGAGACCAGACTGTCAGACGGGGTGGCTGCACTCCGGGAAGGTGAGGCGGAAGGCATGATCTGTGCCGGAATGGGAGGAAAACTGGTCATATCCATCTTAGAGCAGGGGGAAAAGCTGATCGGAGAGATGAAACAGGTGATACTGCAGCCTCAGTCGGAGCTATATGAAGTGCGGCGGTATCTGCGGGAAAAGGGTTTTTGGATCGACAGGGAAGACATCATATATGAGGATGGAAAGTATTATCCGATGATGCGTGCACTGCCAGGGGCTTTTGGAAAACTGGAATGGCAGATTAGCGGAAACCTGGAACAAAAATGCAAAAAGAGTGGAGTATATATCAATGGAATCCCGGCGAGCAGGCAGACGTTCCATATCTCAGAAATATCTATGGAAGAAACACAGCGGCTTACAAGGGTTCAGGATACATATGGCCCATGCCTGTTGGCGATGGCCCATCCGATTTTAAAGCGTTATCTGTTGGGGCAGAAGAGAAATCTTGAGAGTATCAGGGACAATCTGATCCGCCAGAAACAGATGACAGCCAGACAACAGTGTCGTGTGGAGGAACTCGACGAAAAACTGAGTGATATTGTGTTTTGCCTGTATAGTTATTTTAGATATTAGGGAGAACGCCTATGAAATGTTATGAGATCATTGAAAAATTAGAGGTACTCTCTCCGACAATTTTTGCGGAGGAGTGGGATAATGTTGGTCTGCTCGCAGGCAGGCGGGACAAAGAGGTCAGGATGGTTTACATTGCTCTGGATGCGACAGATGATGTGATCGAGGATGCAGTGCGGGTCGGGGCTGATCTGCTGCTTACCCATCATCCACTTATTTTCAGAAAATTAAGCAGGGTAAATACGGACGATTTTATCGGGAGACGGATCTATGAGCTGATTCGAAACGACATCAGCTATTATGCCATGCACACGAATTTCGATGTGATGGGAATGGCTGATGCGGCAGCTGACGAGCTGTCTTTGAAAGACAGACAGGTATTAAATGTTACTTATGAGGACGATATTTCCAAGGAAGGGTGCGGCAGGGTCGGAAAGCTGGAACAATGCATGAGCGTGGCGGAACTGGCCAAACTTGTGAAGGAAAAATTTCATGTGCCGAATGTTAGGGTGTTTGGCAGCCTGGGGGATATTGTCGAAACAGCAGCGGTGATGCCAGGCTCTGGAGGCGGTTATATAAGTGATTCCCTGAATGCAGGGGCAGATGTGATGATCACGGGCGACATTGATCATCATGAAGGAATTGATGCAGTGGCGCAGGGACTTACAATCATTGATGCAGGGCATTATGGCATCGAGAAACTGTTTATACCTTATATGGAAGAATTTATAAAGAGGGAACTGCCCGGGCTGCAGACATACAAAGCAGAAATCAAAGAGCCTTTTGTGGTGATATAGCGTTGTGAAACAGGATAGAAAGGGGAAGGAGCAATGGATAGAAACAGAGAAACGAAACAGAGCTTTCTGGTGACAGTGAATGGAAAGACCAGGGAATATCCTGCCGGAGTGACCTTTGGCGAGATTGCCGGAGTATACCAGAAAGATTATCCATACCAGATCGCGCTGGCGGTCAGAAACGGAAAGATCAGAGAACTGTTCAAGAAAGTCGATGAGGATTGTACCGTGGAGTTTTTGACACTGGCGGATGATACGGGACATAAGACATACAACCGCACAGCGACGATTATTCTTATGAAAGCGATCAATGATGTGGTTGGCATGGATAAGATCGAGAAGATCAAGATGGAATTTGCAATCGGAAACGGTTATTACTGTGCGAAAAAGGGAAATTTTGAGATCACAGACGAGGTTGTGGAAAAGATCAAGGCAAAGATGCAGGAATACATAGATAAGGATTATTGTATCATCAAGAAGTCCATGCCCCTGGATGAGGCAAATGCCCTCTTTGCAAAGCAGAAGATGATGGATAAGATCAGTCTGTTCCGCTACAGGGGAAGTTCAATGGTCAATGTCTACAATCTGGATGGATATTATGATTATTACTATGGGTTTATGCTTCCGAGTACAGGCTATGTGAAATACTTTGATCTGCAAAAATATGAGAATGGCCTGGTGCTGATACTGCCAAACAAGAAGAATCCAACCGTTTTGGAGGAGTTTCAGCCGCTGCCCAAACTCTTTAAGTCTATGGAAATCGCTTCAGACTGGGGTGAAAAGCTGGGCGTCGATACAGTGAGCGACTTAAATGACCAGATACGCAAGGGTGGATTTAACGAACTTGTACTTGTTCAGGAGGCGCTGCAGGAGCGCAGGATCAGCGAGATTGCCTCAGATATTGTGTCGCGTGGAGGAGTTAAATTTATCATGATCGCAGGTCCCTCTTCGTCGGGTAAGACGACGTTTTCGCACCGACTGTCAGTGCAGCTTAGAACACATGGGCTGACGCCGCATCCGATTGCAGTGGACGATTATTTTGTTGACAGGGAAAAGACACCGAAACAGCCTAACGGCGATTATGATTTTGAGTGCCTTGAGGCGATTGATACACAGTTGTTCAACGATAATATGTGCGCGTTGCTGGCGGGCGAGCGTGTGGAACTTCCCACGTTCAATTTTGTGACAGGAAAGCGTGAGTATAGAGGAAATTTCAAGCAGCTTGGTCCAGATGATATCCTTGTCATTGAAGGAATCCACGGATTGAATGACAAGATGTCCTATGCGCTCCCGGCAGAGAGTAAATATAAGATTTATATCAGTGCGCTCACAACGTTAAACGTTGATGAACATAACCGCATAACGACCACAGATGGCAGACTGCTCAGACGTCTGGTGCGGGATGCCAGGACAAGAGGGGCTACAGCGAAGCGTACCATTCATATGTGGCCCTCGGTGCGGAACGGGGAGACAGACAACATTTTTCCATTTCAGGAGAGTGCCGATGCCATGTTTAATTCCGCATTGATCTATGAACTTGCAGTGCTCAAACCGTTTGCGGAGCCATTGCTCTATAGCATCGAAAAAGGGGAACCAGAATATTTTGAGGCAGTGCGGCTTCTGAAGTTTTTGAGCTATTTTCTGGGAGTGGGGACAGAGGAACTTCCAAAAAATTCCATTGTGCGTGAGTTTGTGGGAGGAAGCTGTTTTAAAGTTTAAAAACAAAAGAAGTACTTGAAAAAGCAAATGTAATGTGTTACGATAGGTTGCGGCAACTGTAGTAAATGATCGCGGCTTATTGGATTTTTCCAGTAAGGTGAGGAAAGTCCGGGCTTCACAGGGCAGGATGCCGGATAACGTCCGGTGGAGGCGACTCCAGGGCCAGTGCAACAGAAATATACCGCCGGGAGAATTTTCTCTAAG
>DKVL01000079.1 GCA_002491195.1 Lachnospiraceae bacterium UBA7179 | reverse complement strand
TCACGGAATGCGCAGTTCAGCGCATTTCTGTCCTGTTACAGTAACGACAAATTATCAAAGAACTGTAGAAAAATAAAAAAAGCTTCTTCCGGCAGGAAAGAATTGGGAGGATACTGCCATGAAAAAGCTTTCTTCAAAGGATTACTATATTGAAAAAGAGTTAAGTGAAAACATTCGTAATTAAATTATCACGAATCTATAAATAATATACTAAATTGTCAGACAATTGTCAATAGGATATGTAAATTTTCTCAATTTATTATTTTATTGTTTTTTTATTGACATTACTGTACATTTTTTATATAATAATATATGTTGTTTGAGCATTTATACCATTAGCGGGGTGTGGCTCAGTTTGGCTAGAGCGCCACCTTAGGGAGGTGGAGGCCGCAAGTTCGAATCTTGTCACTCCGATTCATCTATGTATTTGTAAAATACATTATAGTGCAAAAATACCGCAGAATCACGGGTTCTGCGGTATTTTTGCACTATAGGGGAAGTACCAGTCAGTGACCTTTTTACCTGCTTTTATGATTGCATTTCTAATTCCACGCTGTTTCACCTATTGCGATCCATCGGGCTATACCAATTACATTTTAAAATAAACTTATTCAAATGAGTTAAAACTTTCAATCTCACATACGTGTTCCTTGGTCTTTTTATCGTAGTCAATTCCTACCAATAAAATATTTCCTGCATACCCTCGGAGCGACTTGGGATATTGTCTTTCCTTAATCTGTGAAATTGCTGCGTTGGCACTTTTGTCCCATTTTAATTCAACCACGATTACCGGGCGGTTGGGGTGGTTTGGCAGTGGCAGATATACGATATCGGCAAATCCCTTCCCACATGGAAATTCTCGAATGGGCTGATGATAATACGTAAATGCTGCTATTAATGCAATCATAATCGTACAGGACAGCGAATTTTCGTCGTTGTATTCAATACTGGATGTAAAGTGATTGTGTACGCTTTGTATCAGCTTTGCAGTCTGTTCAGAATCCCCCTCCGTCACAGCATTTAGTATCTTCTCGGAAACTCGCATGAACCGTGACAGGTTATCATTCTCATTGTCCTCCATATACTGATAGAAAACTTCCTGAATCTCCTTGTTTGGCACATACGCCTCCCTTGTATCTGCGTCATAAGCAAAATAACCCAAATGTATCAAAGCCGTGATCACTTCGCTCTTATTTTTAAACGACTGCAGGTCATTTTTACCATTTGATACATTGATCAGTATTCTGTTCCCAGAAAGCATTTTAATGAGATCTTCCCGAAGGCCGTCAAAATTCTTATTGATCAGATCGTCAATGTCCCCATACGTACCCGTCATCGTCCAGTACTGTTGGAACCGCTTCGCTGAAAGCGCCCTCACGACTGACAACGGGTTATACATCGCAATACCATTTAGGTTATATCCATTATACCATTCTTTCATCTGGTCAAAGTCAATGCCAAATTTTTCACAGAGAAACTGGACTTCCCCTTCCGTAAAACCGATATCCTGCGCTAAATCCATTGGATTTGTCATGGTATACTCCACAAAATTATTGACAGCGGACTGTCCTTTTGTGCGGACAACTGGCATAATTCCTGTAAGGTATGCCAGACGGATATATTCTTTTGCATCACTGTTTTTGAACAGGCTGCGCAGAAACTCAATATAGTCTGTTCTCTCCTGGCGATCCTCTCCAAGCTCCCTGATCGGATAATCCCACTCGTCGAAAATAACAACAAACTGATTTTCGTTATCATTATAGATATTTGCCAAGGCATCTGCCATCGTGTCATCTTCTGAAACAATTTCTGGATATTCCTTCTGTAATTCTTTTATTACACATTGTCTAACGTATTGAATCGGATTGACACTCCGCTCCCTCGCCGCTCCAAACTGCGCCTGAATATCTATAAATATCGTATCATACTGATTCATACTTTCCACAAACAACTTATTTTTTTCGCATTTCAACGGCGCAAACAATTCTCTGGAATCCGCCCCTTTGCTGAAATACGCGACAAGCATGTCTGCCGTTACCGATTTTCCGAACCTGCGCGCCCTGCTGTTGCAGATAAATTTTTCTGTTCCGTCTTTTTCCAGCAGTTTATTAATCAACTCGGTCTTATCGACAAAATATTTGGATGCGGCAAGCTCCGCAAATTTTCCATTTCCTTTATTTAAAAAACGTCCCATGAAAACCTCTCCCCTAACAGTACCTTTTTTAGAAGGAACCACCTTCCCCATTGTACCATATAGCCGTCTATATTGCCACATTTTCATTCCCACAAATTATATATTGACAAACACACGTATTTACTGCAAAATAAACATATACTTATACTATAGCCAAATTCCCAAACAAATCTATGATACAATTGGAGGAAAGATCGGGGGAACTGCCACGAGTGGCCCTATGCGCACTCGCAGAGCGAGAGAGGCTGCAAAGAACATTTTTCTGTCAATAATTAAGGCATGCCGGAAAATACAATACATACATTGAAAGATGCAGCAGTGATCGATGGCCGAGGCACTATCCGCTTTATGGCAGAGGGCCTGTCCTGTCCGCTGGCAGGAGTATGGGATACGCAAAATTCCAAGCCATCCATTTCCGTCAGGGACGCTAACGGAAACAGCACCGGGACTGTCAACCTGACAAACAATGCATTTATTACCTATGCAGCTCCTTCCCAGGATCAATTTATATCCACCTACAATGACAACAAGATTTCATTTCAGTTGGAACTGACATGGAAAAAGATAGACTGCTCTACGGAGGATACATCACGGGAATACTTTGAATTTGCTTATAATTTTATCAATACATCTGCTTCGGAGCTCACCTTTGATTTCTGGTTTCAGATGGATATGCTGGTTGGACCACGAAGCGATGCGATACCCTGTTTGGACGGAAAACAGACAGAAAACACCTATAAGTGGATCAACGCAATTCCGGAAGAAATGACAATAGACGACTTTGTAAATATTGCAGGTAGTAATACAGCAGTGAATCTGAGCGCGCAGTACACATGGAAAGGGATTCAAAATGCCCCGGATATCGTAATGTCCGGCCATCAACATGATATCGGAATGGCTTCTGCAATGAATCCTGCATTATCAGGGGATTTAGGAATAACATATCCATATAAGGACTATTTTTACGGTGTAGGCTGGCGTCAGAAAAGCATCAGTGCAGGCAGCCAGTTTGTAATGCAGAACCGCATAGGTCTTTATGCACAGAAAAAGCCAGAACATTCTTATCATGTTTATAATGGAAATCCACCTGTATGGATACAAACCGGATGTGATGCGGGTGTCGGTATGATGATAGGCCTCTGTAATGCAACGGCGGAAAATCTGGGTGTAGACGATTTCAATGTAAGCACAGAAGATCTGTCCAGAAAATCCATAAACATCATTGCCTCGGCAATTGACAAGGTTTCCGCCTTCCGCTCCCGCTTTGGCGCACAACAGAATCGTCTGGAACACGCCATGCAGATCAATGATAATACAATGGAAAATACCCAGGCGGCTGAAAGCATCATCCGTGACACGAATATGACCGAAATGATATCAAAGTATATATTAGCAGACATCGTCAGGCAGGCAGGCCAGAGTATATTGGCACAGGCAAACTTTTCAGCCAGCCAGGTGCTGCAATTATTAAAATAAGTACTATATTTAATCCGTCATGCGCTGCTTCACAAGGCTGGCCAGCTCCTTTCCACAGATTAAACCCTATTGCCAGCCTTGCTGCCACATTTTCATTGTCTCAAAATCTGCATAATCTGTTCATAATTCTCGGGCTGATGTGGAAACGTGCAGTTCATGCAGTTTTTGATCCGTTTCCCATCCTTTTCAATATATTCGGGATTTCCCGGACAATGCTCCCTGAGGTACATTGGACAATAACAGAACAGACAGTTAAAGTTTTCCAGCCCCTTATGACAAGGAAAATATTGGCATGCTCTGTTTTCAAAAAAGCGATATGAATTTTCCATGTTATGTCTCCTTATATTTCTCTGCTTTCGCGACAAACCGCCTTGCAAACAGGGGATTCGATGGGTAATACAGATGCGCAAACCCCATCCAGAAAGTTTCCCCCTCCATAATACAGGAATATTTCTTTCCTGTCACAGGTTTTATGGCAATCGCATCGTTTCCATTATCAGAACTGTCGTAATAGTGAAACTCATGCCCCTTGATCCGCTCCCCCTCCGGCAGAAAATAACTTTGTTTTTCCTGAATCTCGATATAGCCAAAACGCACGAGTCTGCCAGTATCGTAACACGTTGCTGGGATTACTCCCGCCATATCGTGCCGCAAGCCCTCCTTATCGGTGATGGAAGAATGCAAATACATAAAGCCGCCGCACTCTGCCACAACAGGCATTCCATTTTTTACCGCCTCTCTGACTGCAAAGCGCATGGCACTGTTCTGACTAAGCTGCCACGCATACAATTCCGGATACCCCCCGCCGATCAACAATCCATGGCACTTGTCGGGCAGTTTCCCGTCATGCAGCGGGGAAAAATAAATGATCTGCGCCTCATATTCCTGCAGCAGACGAAGATTGTCCACATAGTAAAAACAAAAAGCCTCGTCCCTTGCCACTGCGATCACTGGTCGGGTCTGCGGTGTGCTGTCCGCTGTCATTCCCATATCTTGCGGCTGCGTGATGTATGGGGCAAGACTTTTTGCGCCGCACTCTATCTCTTTCGCGTTTTGTGCGATCTGGGTAATGGCTTCTATAGAAACTGTCTGCCCAAACACCCCGGTAATCTGCTGCAGTTTTTCCCGAATGTCTCTCATCTCCTGCGATTGCTCATCCGGCAGAAACAGCCCCAAATGACGGCTCCCGATACAAAACTTCTGTTTGTCTGGCATAAATCCTAAAATTGATATTCCCAGTTCCTCCTCCATCAAAGGTTTGAGAATCTCATAATAGCCCTTTGAAATCCTGTTCAATATCACGCCTTGAATCAAGCGCTCCTTGTCATAGGAGAGGAATCCAGCAATCATGGGAATGACAGACCGCCCCATTCCCTTTGCGTCCACCACAAGTATGATCGGTGTCCTGGTCACTTTTGCCAGGTGATAGGAGGAACCTTCCTCCCGGATTCCCCCAAGACCGTCAAAAAGTCCCATAACACCCTCAAGGACTGCAAAGCTGTCTTGCCTGATATCCTTTAGAAAAAGGCGTCTTGTCTGCTCTGCACTGGTAAAAAATGTGTCCAGATTTTTCGCTGGTACTCCGATCGCTTTTTCATGAAACATCGGATCGATATAATCTGGTCCACATTTGAAGGAGACAACCTGTCGTCCTGTGTTTTTCAATGCCTGCAGCAAGGCACAGGTGATTGTGGTCTTGCCGCTCCCGCTCTTCGGCGCGGCAATCATAATCCTGTTTACTTTCATGTCAGCCTCCCGTCTCTGCCCGTTATATGGCAATCATATCTCCTCACCCAGACAAACCGAAACCAAAATTTTGCGCAGGATTTCCTTAGGAACTGTTAAGAAACAAGTCCTTGTTATGAGTAATTTGTTAACAGTTCCTTATTGACTGTTTTATAATGTATCCCTGCCTGCAAACTCAAACGCACAGATCCAGACTGGGTTTTGTGAGTGCATCAAGTGATAGTTTCCGACTTGCCTTACCCGGTTTGCCTGCAATTGCACAATCTCCTCATTCTTAACGGAATACGTTGACAAAATCTCCTTCATCTCACAGATCGTCTCCATACTGACTGCATTGACCACGATCCGCATATCCGGATTCATCTGCTGCAGTGTTGATAAGATCTCCTTTAATCTGCCGCCGCTTCCCCCGATAAACGCGTGCGTCGCCGCGGGAAGTCCCGACAAGCCTTCCGGTGCTGCGGCTTCTATGACTGAGAGATTCTGCAGACCAAACCTGGCTTTATTCGCTTCAATCAAGGACACCGCTTCTTGCTTCTGCTCGACTGCATACACCTGTATATCGTTGGAAAGAACGGCTATTTCTACCGCAACAGAACCCGTTCCACTGCCAATATCGTAGACAACCGCACCGTCCCGCAGGCGTAGTTTGCAGATACTAACTTCCCGTACCTCCTCTTTTGTCATTGGGATCTTCCTTTGATCCCTGACAAATGACTCGTCGGAAATCCCGTGTGTCAACCGTTTCGCTACAGGATACGGATTTTTCACAAGACAGGTGTACAACCCTTCCTTGTCGAACCCGCAGCACTCTGCAGGTGTACATTTTCTGATCTGCTGATCTACATAGGACAGCTGATAACCGACCACGACCTCGCATTCTGACATACCCGCACTAACCAGTTGTTTTCCCAGCCAATTGACATCCCTGACACCGGAAGTCAGCAAAAAGGTCTTTGCACTGTTTTGTACTCTCCGTACCAGATTACACAGCTTTTTGCCATGGATACTGTAGATGGCTGCATCATGGTAACTCTCGCCAACGCAGGACGCCAGATATGCAACGGAGGAGATTCCTGGCAGAATATGGATCGAAGCATCAAGCCGTTTTTCCTGTACTTCTGTCATCAAAGCTGTATAGAGCAGCTGGCATCCGCTGTAAAAACCGCTGTCTCCCGAAAACAGAATGACGACTTTCTTACTTGCCTGGTTCTGAACATTCTCCTGCACTGTCCGCAGATATGGAATGATCTGTTCCGCACGGTAAAATGAATGCTTTTCCGCTAACGTCTTTCTAGGTACATTTTCCAGCATTCTCTCCGCCCCCAGCAAGATATCCGCACATCTGACTGCCGCCTGCACTTCCGCTGTCATACTGTCTGCGTGTCCCATTCCGATTCCTGCAAGAATGATCTCCAGCTTTTTTCCCCGAATCTTCTGATTGCTCATTTCATGCGTATTCATTGTTATTTCATGATTGATCATTTGGGAAACATCCATCTCCCGGTTTTTAATCTCGCGATTTCCTATTTTCCTGCCACTTATTTTTTCGAGTTGATCGCAAACTTCTTCAAAAGAAGATCCTTCTTCCTCTTCTGGACAGCGGATTACAAATACGTGTGCTCCTGCTCTCTTTGCTGCTGCCAGCTTTTCCAGGTATCCGCCGGATACTCCGCTCTCCTTTGTCACCAGATACGAAATGTGATACTGCCGAAGAATCGCTTCATTCATCTCCGCCGTAAACGGCCCCTGCATTGCGAGGATCTGTTTCCCACAGACTCCCTGCTCCATGCAGAGCGACAGACTTTCCACGCTGGGAAGAACCCGCACATACAGTCTTTGCTTTATTTGCTCAGAAACACAGTATTTTGACAGCTCCTTGCTTCCCGTCGTCAACAGAATATTCCCTTCGGTCTGCTCCAATGCCTTTGCGCACGACTCGTTTGTATCGAAATAGATCAGATTCGTTTCTGCTTCCTGCTGTATGCCGCAATTTCGTGTTATTCTGTTTCGTTTCAATCTAAAATAAGGAATATCGCTTTCTGCCAACGCTGCTTTGATATTGCGGGTAACATCCTGCGCAAAAGGGTGTGTCGCGTCTATTACAGCTACAAAACCCTCTGCTTCCTTGCTTTCCTTTGCAATGAATGCTGCGATCTGCTCCTGATTCATCCTGCCTTGATGTATCTTCACGAGCGGGTGTGGTTTTAACACAATCTCACCATATTCTGTCGCGACGCAGATTGTGTGGCAAATGCCTGCCGCTGCCAGACATTCCGATAACCTTCTTCCCTCTGTTGTTCCTGCAAATAATAGTAGATTTTTTGATGGTATCATAGTAGCACTTTCTATCTCCTATTTTACACAATACCCCCGCTTTGTGACCAGCTTTCCGTTCATGATCTCTGTCCCAGCGTTTCCAATAAAAACAGTCGTAAACATATTCACTTCTTTTTCCCTTAATTCCCTTAAAGTACAGGTTTCGGTCTTCGTTCCTTCCCGGCCAATATTTTCCACATAACCACACGCGCGTGCTCCATCGAGACTGCAAAGCAGGATATCGCACGCACGCTTTAGATAATCCTTCCGCTTATGACTGGACGGATTGTAGAGCACGATGACAAAGTCGCCCTCTGCCGCTGTCCTCAATCTTCTCGCAATCGTCTCCCACGGCGTCAACAAGTCACTTAGGCTGATCACACAGAAATCATGGTTGATCGGAGCACCAAGAACTGCTGCCCCGCTGCTCGCCGCCGTGATTCCGGGAATCACGATCAGTTCTATGTCCGGATAAGCCTTGCCAATCTCGTACATCAGTGATGCCATCCCATAAATTCCGGCATCCCCGCTGCAGACCAGAGCGACACGCTTTCCTTTCTCTGCTTCCCTGAAACAGAGTTCACAGCGCTCCTTCTCCTGACGCATGGGTGTGGATAACAGCTCTTTTCCCTGAAAACGCTCAGACAACAGATTGAGGTACACTGTATAACCGACAATGACATCCGCCTGCTCCAGCACACACACTGCCTCCCCGGTCATCATTTCCACTTTTCCTGGTCCCATGCCTATGATATATATTTGCTTCATCTAATACCTCCGTTAAACTGCGAATAACACTTGATCGCGGCGATGGCAATCGTTATTCCGTCCTTTGCATATTTGTGGGAGATCAATTGTCCTCCTGATCCGCAGGCTTTTAATGCCGCGCGCTCGCACACATTGTCAACGCCTACTGTCTGCTTCACAAAATCAGATTTCTGAAAATCTCCCTCCACTGTCTGCAGTTCCTCCGCCGTGTATGTCAGAAATGAAATACCTGTCCTGCGGCACCATTCAATGATACCTTGTTCATCCCGTTTTTGCGAAATGGAAGCGAGCGCTAAAAGCTGCGCCTTTGAAATACCAAGCCTGTCTAACCGCTCTGTGGCCAATCGCTCAATCTCCTCCGCGGTTTTCCCTCTTTTGCATCCTAGTCCTATCACGTACTTCTTTAGCTTTAACAAGAGGGCTGCATCGTATGTTGTTTCCTTTGTTTTTTCTTCCTCCGATGGAATCAGGATATCGACTGGCTGATCCGGCGGATAAGGCACTATATACACCTCCGGCGGCAGACACACATTCCTGACAACATCTTCCGCACATTCCATACACAGGCTGATTTTCTCTCCCGCCAGTACCTTAGCGGAGACCTTGGCAATCCCTTCCCTGTTTATGATAGCCAGCCCATTTTTCCTGGCAAACAAATCCACCGCAAACTTCTCATTGAGATCTGTCGCTGTCGTGATCACTGGCTCTGCACCCAGTTTCTCTGCCAGACAGACTGCTAGCTCATTTGCGCCGCCCATATGTCCCGACAAAATCGGAATCACATATCTGCCCTTCTCGTCCATCACAAGCACCGGGCTGTCATGCAGTTTATCCGCAAGATGCGGCGCGATCGCCCTGACTGCAATCCCGCACGCCCCGATGAACAGCAGGGCGTTTTTCTCCCGCATCTGTACGTCTGCCCACTCTCCAAGCGAACTTTCCACAAACGGAATGGAGTGTACGCTGTTTTCTGATTTTTGTGCTCTGTGCTTTGTAAATAATGCAATTTCTATTCCAGCTTCTATTCCAGCTTCTATTCCAACTTCTATTCCATTTTTGATCGGATTCTCTTTTTCGACCTGTTCCAATTTTTCCAAAATATGAACTGACAACTGTTTCCCATTCTCTGTAAAACTGATCACACATAATTTCATAGACTGTTTTCCCTTACAAATCCTGCAATGCTGTACAAGTACTCTATCCGGCCAGAAAATACAGTGTCGGATACCAACATGGCTAAATATCACGCTAACAAGCTATTGATGATCTGTGCACTGTTTCCTGAACGTGGTCGAAAAGTCGGGCGCATACAGCCGCGACCGCTGATAATGCTGATGCGCGATCGCGTCTCCCACTAACACAATGGCAGTCCTGGTAATCCCGTGCGCTAAAGCAGTCTCACACAATGTTCCCACTGTACACAGATAGGCTTCTTCCTCCCGCCATGTCGCCTTGTATACAAGCGCTGCCGGTGTGTCTTTCCCATAACCGCCATCAATCAGTCTCCTGCCCAGCTCCCCGAGCATTCCTGTGCTCAAGTAAATCGCCATAGATGCTCTATGTGCTGCAAAGCTCTCGATGCTTTCTCTCTCCGGCACTTTTGTATTTCCCTCCATCCGCGTTATGATCAGGGATTGGGAAATTTCCGGCAGAGTGTACTCTATATTCAGGGATGCTGCCGCTCCAAAACATGCGCTCACTCCCGGACAGCTCTCATAATTGATATCCGCTTCCTCCAGCGCATCCATCTGTTCTCTGACTGCCCCATAAATACTGGGATCTCCTGTGTGAAGTCGTACTATCATTCTGTGTTCCCGCTCCGCTTTTTTCATGATATCAAGCACTTCCTCCAATGTCAGTCTGGCACTGTTATGAATCTCACACGTCGTTTTCGCATAGGAAAGCAGCTCCGGGTTTACCAGAGAGCCCGCATAGATGATAACATCCGCCTGCTGCAGCAGACGCATTCCTCTGACAGTGATCAGATCGGCTGCGCCTGTTCCTGCGCCAACAAAGTAAACCATTCTCCCGCCCCCTCGCTTTTTGCCAGCTCGCCATATTCATTCTCATATAAGATACAATCTGTTTTCATTTTTCCGCTGGCACGATTTTCCATATAATAACAGATCCGCTCCACAACATGCGCCATCACCGGCTGCAGTTTTCCACATGCATCCAATATCTGTACTGCCTCTGCCGTCGTCGCGCACGCCAGTAATTCACAAGCCTTCTGTGCACAAACCTGCGTTCCGCACGCTCTGATATAAAAAGCGGTCAAAAGCTCCATGCGACAGTCCGCCTCCCGCGAATGTGTGTTCATAATGCCGCCTGCGACTTTGACCAGCTTTCCAATATGACCAGTCAGAAGCATTTTCCGAAAACCGAGCTCCACTGCCATATCGATCGTCTGCCCGATAAAATTGCTGCACTTGACACTCCTGTCCAGATCATAATTGTATGTCTTTTTCATAAAATCCAGACCATAATTTCCAGGAGACACCGCTACGTAATCAAAACCTTCCGCCCTGCGCTGGCGCAGCTCGAGCCGGATCGTATCCAAAAGCGCCTGACTGCTCATAGGCTCCACGACGCCGCTTGTCCCCAGAATGGAAATGCCGCCTACAATGCCAAGTTTTGGATTAAACGTCTGCTGCGCGATCCGCTCCCCCTCCGGCACTGAGATTTCGACGAAAAGACTTCCCCGGTAATCCGCGATCTGACAGATCTCCATCACTTCTTTTTTGATCATCTCCCGCGGAACATGATTGATCGCGGCATTTCCCACCGGCTGGTCGAGTCCGGCTCTGGTTACACGCCCCACACCCTGACCGCCATCGATGATAATTCTCCCCTCACCTCTGTATCCTATATCAGCAGCCATTAGATAAGAAACTCTTGCATAGATCAGCGCCCCTGTCGTGATATCAGGATCATCCCCGCCGTCCTTCTCCACGGCACAGCTCACTTCATTTTCCTTGCGGACAATGTCCAAAATCTGCGCCCGATAAGGAATCCCTTTTGGTGTCTCTATCGTGATCTTAGTCTTCACCTGACCGGCCAGCAGCATATAAGCCGCCGCTTTTGCAGCCGCTGCCGCACAGCTTCCAGTCGTAAAACCGTATCGCATATTACTTTCCTCTTCCTGCTTCCTTGTGTAATTCGTATAAAAGCGCATTGCAGATCGCCGCAGCGACATTGCTCCCGCCCTTCCTGCCAACATTGACAATGTATGGGACATCGGTCTCCAATATCAGCTCCTTTGCAACCTCCACGTTGACAAACCCTACCGGAACTCCAATCACAAAAGCGGGTTTCCAGTCGCTTTCCTGCATCAATTCATACAGCCGGATCAGTGCAGTCGGCGCATTTCCAATCGCAAAAATGACAGGCTTGTCAATTTCTGCCGCTCTTTCCATGCTGACCGCCGCCCTTGTCATACTCCTCTGTTCTGCCAGGCGCGCAACCTCCTCATCCGCCATAAAACAGTGCGCTTTCCCCCCAAAATCCGCGAGCACCTTTTTGTTGATCCCTGCCAGTGCCATATTGGTGTCTGTCACAATGTCTGCTCCATTTCGAATCAACGCCTTCGCGGTTTCCACTGCATTTTCTGAATAGCAAAGTGTCTCTGCATAGTCAAAATCCGCGCTGGTGTGAATCACCCGTTTCGTGACCATCTCTTCCTCCGCCGCCAATTGAATCCCTCTTTCCGAAAGTTCCCCGTCAATGATCGAAAAACTCTTCTTTTCGATTTCCTTTGGTAGATAATACTCTATTTTTTTCACATCAACAATCCTCCACAATGCCGCTTTCAATCCTTTCGTCCGCATCAGGCCGCCACGCTTTCTTACGGACTTTGCAAACATGTCCCAATCTGTGGACAACAGCGCAGCAGCCGTTCGTTTTCCTCCCTCGTCTTAACTGCAATCCTGTAAAATCCGTTTCCCAGTCCCCTGAAATTGCTGCAATCCCTAATTAAAATTCCTTTTTTCAGCAAAATCCCATACAATGTTTTTCCACGCATTTCCGCAGATTCTCCCCAATAAACCAACAGGAAATTTGCCATGGAAGGAAATACAACATACCCTTTCTGACGCAGTCCCTCAGTCAAAAATTGACGTTCTCTTCTGATATAATTTTGTGTTTGCCTGATAAAATCAGCCTGACGCGCACAGACACACCCAGCCTCTTGCGCAAAACAGGAAAGATTCCACTCCGGAAGCTGCTTTCTGATTCTATGAACCAACTGACGATCACTGCAGATCAGGTATCCCAGGCGGACTCCGGGAATGGAGAAGATTTTGGTAAATGCCCGGACAAGAATCAAATTGTCAAACGCCCCGGACTGTATTTCCGGAAGCATCGAAAACGGACTGCCGCAGAACTCAATAAAGCACTCGTCCAACACCACATAAATCCCTCTGTCCCTGCAATATTCCAGCAGACTTCCCATTGTTTCCCTGTGCATCAGAATGCCTGTTGGATTATTTGGATTGGCAAGAAAAAGCAAATCCACCTCTTCTGTCAGCATATCGCAAATATCATCCATTATAGCAAAATGGTTTTCCTGTCCTGACTCATAATAGACAATCTCACAATCGGCCGCCTTCGCTGCATATTCATATCCGTAAAAAGACGGTACTGGTATCACTGTCTTTTTCGGTCGAATGGCATGAACGACCGCCATGAAAAGCTCCGACGCGCCGTTGCCGAAAAGCAATTTTTCTTCTGGCACTGCCAGGAGGTCACTGACTGCACACTTTAATCGGTCTGATTTCGGATCCGGATATCTGCCGCACAGTTCTACCGCATCGCGCAGCGCCGCTTTCACTTCCCCGGGCACTCCCAGCGGATTTACATTGATTGAAAAATCCAGATCCACACGATTCCTGTACACATCACCGCCATGAATCCCCATGACACAACATCCCTCCTTTGGAACTGTTCAAAAATAACCGATACATCTTGACTTGTCTATTTCTGCACAGTTCCTTATATCCGAAAATCATAACCCATAAGTTCTATACAGTATCTTCTGAATTTCCCAATGATTAAATACACTCAAAAACACTTAACAGCAATAAGAAAACGATCAAACACACCAGTTCACACATCCACGCTGTCACGTACATCAGCTGATTGACACGCTTGATATCCTCGCACTCCACCTCGCGCATTGCATCCCCGATGTGTGGCTTTTTCACGATTTTTCCAAAATAACTGGCGTCCCCTGCAAGCCTGATCCCAAGCGCACCGGCACACACCGATTCGGTCTGCGCAGAGTTTGGACTTGCATGCTTTCTGCGGTCACGTTGATAGATCTTCAACGCTCCCGTTCCCGAGAAATACTTATTTGTCATCCCCAATACAAAAGCTGCCACAATCATCAGAAAAGCACTGATCCTTGACGGAATAAAATTTACCATGTCATCGAGTTTTGCTGCCGCCCTCCCAAAGTACAGATACCTGTCATTCTTGTAGCCAACCATGGAATCCATCGTGTTCACCGCCTTGTAGAAAAAACCGAGTATCGGACCGCCGACTGCCAGATAGAGCATCGGTGCGATCACACCGTCAGATGTATTCTCAGCCACTGTCTCAATCGCCGCCTTTGCAATGCCCTCCGCATCCAGACACGCCGTGTCCCTGCCCACAATCATCGAGACAGCAGTTCTTGCCTGCTCCAAATCCGCATTTTTCAAAGCATAATAAACCTTCATACTCTCAACTTTTAAGCATTTTACCGCAAGGATCTGATATGTCATAACCGTTTCCAGCGCGATGCCTGCATATGGGTTCAGCCAGTAAGCTGATCGCAAAAGAATCGATGCTACTGCCACCGTGCTGCACAGGATCATAACAACAAGACACTTTCCCTGATGCAGTTCTGCCGCACTTTGCCCCCTGTCTTTTCTCTTGTTTTTATCCTTTTTTCCCTTGTTTCGCAATCGCATTTCCACTGTTGTAATCAACTTGCCAATCAATCGTATAGGATGCGGGAGACAGTACGGATCACCCAATACCAGATCTAACAGAAAACCCAGAAAAAATGCAGTTATGTGGTATAAAAAAATATCCTTTATGCACTCTAACAGAATACTCGACCTCATAATTTTTTGATTTCCCTTATCCATATTTGTTTCATTTGTCTGTCATTTGTCTGTGCGCAGCTTTCATCATCGTTTTTTATCTCCATGCGGCATAGATATCCCCTGCCATTTGCAACCTGATAGTCGAAATAATCTTTTTGTCGAAGGGCATCACCGCACAAACCACCACTCTGCGCACAGTCATGCGAACTCATAAGCGCCATAATCGTTCCGCCATGCACAATGATTCCTGCATGAACCGCTCTCTTCTGGCAGAACTCTGCCGCCCTGTGCAGTTCCCCATACATTCTGGCAAATCCGCGCTCACACCGCTGAATGAACTCTTCTCTGCTCTCCCCGCCTGGAAAAGCAATCATGCCTCCGCTGTCAATCCATGCCTGATACCGTGCATCACCGTTTAATTCCTCATAATTTTTGTACTCAAATTCCCCAAAATCCATCTCCGTCCACTCCGGAATCATGACAGGACACAGATTCGGATAAAGGATCGCTGCTGTTTCCAGACACCGCCTCATCGGACTGGTAAACAAGTAATCCACATCGGGATATTTTTTCTGCTGCTTATATGACATCAATGTCATAATTCCCTCTTTTGAGAGGGACTCGTCCGTTCTTCCAAGATACCGATGCTCCCTGTTCGCGGACGTCGCCCCATGCCGGACCAGCACCAGTGTCACTTGAGTTTCTGCCCGATTCCACATAGGACACGCTCTACCTCCTCCGCCTTGTCCGCAAGCTGTATCAGAATCCGTCCCAGGCGCTCCCTGTATTCCCGCTCAAATGCATCCATTGGAACGATTCCATTTCCAATTTCGTCACTGATGATAATACAATCCCTATTTTCATTCTTACACCGTTCCCAAAAGACCATGATCTCATCCTCTGGACAGGCGCCATCTTCCATACATTTTTTTACCCAGCGATGAAAATGATCGACAACAATTGTGCTGTCTGCATCGATGATACCATCCGCGTCATTCGGTATCACGCCATCCCATACCATATCTTTTTGCACATGATACTTCGAACACACATAATCCAATTTTCCCTGTGCATATCCGCCTATGATCAATCTCATTTCAATACCTCTTGTGCTATTTCCTCTCATCTTCATCAATTACCATGCATGATCGATAAGCACATTTCAATACCTCTTGTGTTATTTCCTCTCTCCTGCAATCCAGCCATTGTCCAGACGCACCTTCAAAGACATTCCTCACCAGTTCCTTACTTTCCAAATACAAGATCCACACCCGCCGCTGCAACGAGCATACACAATTCGCACATCAACACAAAACACCCCGCCGTATCTCCTGTAACACCGCCAAACTCTTTCCTGCTGCGGTGATCGTAATAAGCAAGCGCCAAAAATGACATCACTGTCACAATCGCTCCCCTAACCGGCGACCAGAAAAGCATCCATCCAATGCAGCCAACACCTTGCAGATACAAGGAACCCTTTACGATCCTTCTATGGGAGCTGTCTGCAAACAGATAAAGCAGTCCTTCTTTTTTCGCCAACGGAAACGAGACTGCGCTGATTCCGCACAGACAACGCGACAGAAAAAATCCACCGCATACAAGCTTTAACGACACCGCGTTCCCAATCTCCGAAAATGCGCCTATCCAAATCAGTCCATATGCAGCAAGCATCATGACGGAGAACGCGCCGATATGGGAATCTTTCAGGATTTCGAGTTTTCGCTCCCTTGTCTGATAGGAATGTAGTGCGTCCATCGTGTCCATAAACCCGTCAACATGAATGCCACCGGTCACCAACAGCGGGATCACCATGCTCATTGCGGTACGGCCAAGCGTGCCTATCTGAAAAAATCCACAGAACATATTCCAAATATAAATGCAGCCACCAGTCACTGCTCCAATCCACGGAAAAAAGCAAAAGACATATCTCATATCCTCTTCCTTCCATATAAACTGCGGAACCGGAATCCTGGAATACATGGAGACCGCTATCACAAAAGAGCGAACAAAAGCCTTCACCATCCGCATATCAATCACCTTTCTGAAACAACACCGGAAGGCCTGCCACGACTTCAACAACACGGTCTGCCATAGCAGCAAGTCTTTGATTGATGATTCCCATTGCCCGAATGTACTCCATTGTTGTCTCATCATAGGCAATTCCATCCTCAAATACATTGTTGCTCACCACAACCAGATGTGTTACACTTTGCCTTAGCTGCTCAATATCTCTGATCACCTTTGCACTCACCTGCTCTGCCAATTGCGGTTTTTCCCCGGAAAACATCTCATTTGCCGTCAGGTTTGAGACACATTCCAGCAATGCCGTCCGCATACCTGATCTCCCTGTAAGATTCATTTTTTCAACAGCACAATGCAGATCTGTTGGCTGTTCAATCGTGATATACCCCTTGTTATGCCGGAGCCTCCTGTGCCGTTCAACCTTTCTCTGTGCTTCTGCATCCCCATCCAAAACCTGCATTGTCGCTAAATAATATTTCTGATCCTCTGCTTTTTTCTCTGATTCGTTCCTCTGCGAAAGAAAATCCACACACTCCTCTGCATACGAAGATTTTCCGCTCCCGCTTCCCCCTACAATCAACATCATCATTTGATATTCTTTTCTCCTTTTAGCAGTGAAAATCAATTTTTTCATACAAAACGTTCATACTGTGCGATCGCAATGTCTGAAAAAGTCGTCCTATTATTATAAATACAAAGTGCCATATCCAAAAGTGCCATCATCATAACCGCCCCGGTTCCTTCTCCCAACGCCATCGATGCATCTATGACCGGTTCCAGTTCCAACACGGTCATCAGTTTTTCCACAGCCGGCTCCTTTCCTCTGTGAGATGGAATCAGATAGGATTTCGTCCCCGGCATAATCCGTTCGGCAGCAAGTGCCGCGACCATGCTGATCACGCCATCCAGCACAATCGGTATATGAAAGAGCGCGCCACCAATACAGACGCCTGCAAGCCCCGCGATGTCAAGCCCTCCAACCGTACAGAGCACCTGCATTGGCTCTGCGCTGCGAAGTTGATACTTCTCGACAGCCTCCGCGATGATCCGCTGTTTCTGTATCAACTTTTCGTCGCTAAGCCCAGCCCCTCTTCCTGTGACCTCCGCCACATCACAGTCTAACAACGCCGCCGCAACTGCGCTGCTCGTCGTCGTATTTCCGATGCCCATCTCACCGGTCGCAAGAATGCGATATCCTTTCTGTCTGCAGTCTTTTACCATTTCTATACCCGTAAAAATCGCCCTGACCGATTCCTCCTGCGTCATGGCAGGTTCTTTCCTAAAATTTCTGGTCCCACAGCGGATCTTCCTGTCAAGCACTCCCTGTATTTTTCCCTGAAGACTGACACCAATGTCAACTGGTATCGTATCCGCACCGATTTTTGCTGCCATTTTGCCCACAGAAGACTGCTTTTTTGCCATGTTTTTTACAACTGCCAGCGTGACCTCCTGACCAGACTGACTAACTCCCTCCTCCACAATCCCATTGTCCGCACACATGATGATCACTGCCTTTTGATTGCCGCTGATCTCGATCGTATCCGTTCCGAGAATTGCGCCGATCTGTGCTGTCAAAGACTCAAATCTTCCCATACCGTCAAGCGGTTTTGCCACATGATCCCAATTTGCCAATACCTTTTTGCGGATCTTCTCGTCCGGGGCATCAATTTTCAACTTTTTCAATTCTTTCGTCGTATGTTTCCCTGCCATATTTCCACCTGTCCATTCTGATCCAATCCGTCTGCAATCTGTCCATGATTCCTCTGCGGCCTGCGCCGCGTCATTCTCCCACACACGATTCCCGCAACATTCCGTAAATCTTCTCCATATCCAGATACGTCCGAAGCGTGTCTGCCAGCTTGTCATACTGCTTATCCTTAAAACTTTGGTAATCTTCCAGCACACTGTTTTCCAGATGGATTCCTTTTTTCGCTGCCAAGGCATTTACAAGTGCCAAAGCCACTTCCCCTCTGTCAAAAATTCCATGAATATAGGTTCCATATACATTCGAAGCTGCTCCCGAGAACATTGCTTTCCTGCACGTTTCCTGCTCTTCCGATATCTTCCTGCCGTTTTTTGTCTCTTCTGTTGTGATCGTGTGTCCCATATGAATCTCATACCCTGTGTATTCCATTCCGGAAAGCGCGGAGAAAACACCCTCCAACGTATTCAATCTGCCGTTCACCTGGCGCCGCACCTTATCCTTTTGCAACTGCGTTGTGACTGGAAGAAGCCCCAGTCCCCGCATTTCACCGCCCGCCTCCATCCCCTGCGGATCTAAGAGCTGCTCTCCCAGCATCTGAAAACCGCCGCAGATGCCGCAGACCGGTATAGACTCTGCCCGTTTCTGCACCGCGTCCGCCAGCCCATTCTGCCGCATCCACAATAAATCTCCCATCGTATTCTTACTTCCAGGCAGAAAAATAATATCTGGATCTCCTAATTTTTCTGGTGAATCCACATAGCGCACCACCACCTCCGGTATCTGCTCAAACACATTGAAATCTGTAAAATTCGAGATTCTCGGATAGCAGACCACTGCAATCTCAATCCTGTCACCGCAAGACCTGCTCTGATTCTCAAAACGCTGTGTCAGACTGTCCTCGTCCTCCAGCGCGATATCCATATAAGGAATCACGCCAATAACCGGAATCCCCCCTCGCTCCTCCAGCATCTCGATACCAGAATCCAGCAGGGACGAATCTCCCCGGAATTTGTTGATGACCAGGCCTTTCACCCGTTGCTTTTCCGTATCGGAAAGCAGCATCAGAGTACCCAAAAGCTGTGCGAACACACCGCCTCTATCAATATCGCCGACCAGGATCACCGGCGCATCAACCATTTCTGCCATTCCCATATTGACAATGTCATTCCCGCGTAAATTAATCTCTGCCGGACTTCCCGCACCCTCAATAACGATGATGTCCGCCAATTTTTCCAACTTGTAAAATGCCTTTTGGATGTCTGGCATCAGTTCCTTTTTGTATGCAAAATAGTCCCTTGCACTCATATTCCCAAGCACTTCGCCGTTCACGATCACCTGGGAACCGACATGGTCCGTCGGCTTTAACAGGATTGGATTCATGCAGACAAGCGGCTTGATTCCTGCCGCTTCCGCCTGCATGACCTGCGCCCGTCCCATCTCCAGTCCCTCCTCTGTGACAAAGGAATTAAGCGCCATATTCTGCGACTTAAACGGCGCCACACGGTATCCGTCCTGCTTCATGATCCTGCAAAGTCCCGCCACAAGCAGGCTCTTTCCAGCACCGGACATCGTTCCCTGTACCATAATCACTTTCGCCATGTCATCCCTCCACCTGTTTCCTGATCGGATGCAATTTGTTCCTTACACCCTATCAACGATCCGTTTCAATACTGCCCAAATTTTTAATATACGCCAGCAGCTTTTCATTTCCCGCAAAGCTCTCCTGCGAAATATCAAAAAGCTGCTCGATAAAACCAGTCTTAAAAATTTCCCCGGGCGTGCCATACCGCTCGACCGTTTCTCCTTTGAGACAAAGGATCTTGTCGGATACCAGTCTTGCAAGCTCAAGTTCGTGCAACGACATGATCACCGTGAGCCGTTTCTTATCCCGCAGTTCCAGCAATAGAGACAAAAATTCAAGTTTATACTTTACATCCAGATAAGAGGTAGGCTCATCTAACAGCACAATCTCCGGCTCCTGACAGATCGCGCGCGCAAGCATCACACGCTGCTTCTGCCCATCGCTGATCTTCGTAAAATCCTGCTGTTTCAGTTCTGGTATATGAACCAGCTCTATTGCTTCTTCCACTTTCTCCTGATCCGCTTTGGACAGGATGCCTAAGCGCCCGGTATATGGATATCTGCCTGTAGCCACGACATCTTCACAGGTCATCAGCTCTGTCCTGATCCGCTCCGTAAAGACCACTGCCATACGCTGCGAGAGCTCTGCACCTGACATTCGTGTCAGTTCTGTCTGATCCAGATACACCACTCCTCCAATCAACTGCAGCTGTCTGGCAATGCTTTTTAAAAGCGTTGATTTCCCCGCACCGTTTGGGCCGATCAGCGTTAGGATCTCCCCCTTTGGCAGTGCAACCTCAAGATCGCGGATCACGGGCTTTTTGTCATATCCCACACATACATGCTCTGCGCGGAAGTAATAGTTATCCAGATAACCGTCCATAAGACTCCTCCTGTCCGAAATTCTCCAGCGGCCAGCCTGCGGTTTTACCCGTCAGGCGGCCCTCTTCCTGCCTGACATCACCCAGAGTACCACCGGCGCCCCAAAAATTGCTGTCACAGTGCTGATACTTAGCTCTGTCGGCACAAGCAGCGTTCTCGCAAGCAAATCACAAAACAGACAAAATACACTTCCGCCCAAAAAGCACGCAGGTATCATCCAGAGCGGTTGTGCAGTTCCCAGAAGCTTCTTGACCAGATGCGGCGCCGCGATCCCAACAAAGGAGATTGGTCCGGCAAATGCCACAACGCACGCTGATAAAATACTGGAAAATATTACGATACACAAACGCAGGAGACGGATATCCACACCCATATTCTGCGCATACGCATCGCCCAGCCGATAAGCAGCAAGTGGTTTTGACATCATAAAAACTGACACGCATGTCACAATGACCACCACCGCCATAACCCATACATTCTCCCATGTCATGCCAGAAAAGCTGCCCCTTGACCAGTTGTGAAGGTTGACAATGTCTGCATCGTCGGCAAAGGTTACAACCAATTCTGTAACCGCCGAGCAAATGTAACCAATCATAACGCCGCTGACCACCAGCATAGACATGCTGCGAACCCTGCGCGACATCACAAGCACAAATCCCATTGACAGCATTGCGCCGGCAAATGCCGCCAGGATCATCACTACAGAAGTCAGCCTGACAATTTTCCCCGCAGGATTTCCCAGCAAAAAAACCATCACAAGCGCCACCACCATCTTGGCCCCAGAGGAAATTCCCAGCACAAACGGTCCCGCGATCGGATTGTTGAAAAAGGTCTGTAACAGATAGCCGGCAAGCGCCAGTGCCCCGCCAAGAATCAAGACAGCTGCCGCCCTTGGCAGCCTGATATCCCACAAGATCCTTGTGATCGTCTGATCCTCTCTCCAACCGGCAAACGTCCTCACTATATCCGGCAATGCGATCCTCACACTCCCGATGCAGGCATTGAGCGCAAATAGAACAATGACGCCAACGCCAAGCGCAATATAAGCGATCGCATAGCGATATCTTCTGTGTTTTCTATTTTCCAACATACAAATCGCATCACCTTTCTAAGACCGAGTCAGTAATATGTAGGCGCAATACATTAATCCAGGGAAAACAGATAATGCATATCATCCTTCTCCCCCAAAAGCATCCTGTGGATATCCTCGATCAGATAACCAATTGAGAGAGACTGCTGATACAGATCGTTTGTCGTACACCAGACATTTCCCTCCTTCACAGCTTTAAAATCAGCGAGCAGCCCACACTTGCCAAGAAGTTCCTCCACACTGTCGATACCGCCGTCGATCGAGCTGTTATAGATCAGAAAATCCGCCTCTTTTGCACTATTGTAAAACTCTTCGATCTGCATATTCATGGTGGAACGTTTTGTGTCAGAATCCCCCAAATCATCAAAGATGTATTTGCCGCCGGCAAGCTCTATCATCTTAGGAACATAATCCGACGACTGGCGCACCTGCACCAGACCATTAGAGGTAATGAAAAAGAATGCGACTGTCTGTTTTGTCTCTGGAATCGTTTCATCGGCTGCCACCTGTGCAAGGATTGCCGCCTGCCGGGCAAAGATTCTCTCCGCTTCCTCCTCTTTGCCTAACAGTGCTCCATAAAATTTCACCCACTCTACCCGCCCTAACGGGTGCGACTCATAACTCGCATAATCGATCATGACAGGAATGCCAAAATCCTCCAGTTTTTCAACGACTTCCGGAGAATGTGAGATCATCCTGTTTTCTATGGCAAGCGTGCAGTCTCCAGATACGATCAGCTCATAATCGGGTTTATTATATTTGCCTGCATACACGATATCCCCTCTGGCCATCGCCTCTCTCGCAGCCTCGATATACCAGCCATCCTCCTTCTGTCCGGAAAACGTAATCGCATCCAGGCTGTCCAATGCACAGAACATATCCATTGCAGAGGAAGCGACCAGATACAGATTTTTTACCGGACGACGCAGCACCACGATATTCGGCTCAAGATCCTGTGGCACTTCCTTCTCTTCTGGTACGATGAAAAACTGCGCTCCATCCATGCTTGTTGTCAGCAGGACATAACCACCCTCATAGTAATCGACTGTGAAGTTTTCGGCATACTGCAGCTCCATACTGCCCTTATAGACCAGACCGGCTGTCTTTTCCAGTGTTCCATCAAAATCGATATCTGATCTGTATTCTGCTTCTGTCCCTAAGCTGCCTGCCAAATCTGTTCCGGAATCAGACAGCGCGCTGCCGCAGCCCCACAGCCCCCAAAAAGCCAGACTGCTTATTATGATCGACACGGCTCTCTTTTTTGTCATCCTGTTTCGCCCCCGTTTGCTCTGTCAGATCCTTACTCTTTGATCGTGTCCGAATGAAATGTTATCGTATATTCCACCTCATGCGGTTTACTCATCGCCACCGTGTCCCCAATGACTTCCATAGGTTCATCAAACGCCAGCACCGGAATCTCAAATACAGAGTCCCCCTCTGTGTTCACTGGCAGATACTTATCCCCGCCGACCAGCATATAGTCATAATTCGGACTGCTCCACTGCACAGTTGCAACTGCCTTTCCATCAGTGACAACAACCGTCGCAGGCGATAAGATCTGTGCCTTTCCGCTTCCACCCTCAAAAGTAAGCGCGACAGTATAGGTACCATCAGCCAGATTCTGCATCCCGCTTTCCAACGCCACCGGATTCGATACACTGACCTTGTGATCATACCATTTTTCCTTTGTGCCAATCAGCGCCAGGTCAAACTCTGTCTCCAACGCTGGAACCGGAATATCAAAACCGTAAACCTCCTCTGTCATGCCGTCGCTGTATGTGACAGTGTCCACTGTTGGCTGTAGCAACTTTGCACCGTCTTTTGCTGCATCCTCCGCAAGTCCCAGATAGAGATTTAATATCTTTTTGGAGCCGAGGGAAACATGGATTGTCATTTTTCCGTCCGCAACAGTCAGCGTGCCCTTGCCATCGCAGGCTTCGCTGACGTGAAACATGCTGCTGTCCGTCTGAAACTCTGCAGTGTATGTCCCGTCCGGCAGCACTGCCTCCTGGGACACTTCTGATATTTCAGATGTCTCTGCGTCTCCCGCAGTCTCCGCAGCAGTGTCTTCCTCTATGACAGCACTCTCTCCTATAACAGCGCTTTCCCCGATCACAGTACTTTCTTCCGCAGCAGTACGCTCTGGCGACGACAGCCCTGCATCAGCAGCCGTTTCTGGCTCCGATACCGTACTCTTTGCACTGCATCCGCCAAGCATTGCGGCGGACAACAGCATGACGGCAATTGCCATTTTTTTCTTCATAGTAATTCTCCATTCTTAGGAACTGTTAATAAATTACTACTGAATAGTGCGCAGGATTTTTCTTCGAGAGTGCTACTCAAAAATCAGGCGCATAGCGGGCTATGTAACTGATTTTTGAGTAGTGCTATCGGAGAAAAAGACAAGCAATATCAGGAGTAATTTGTTAACAGTTCCTTAATAAAGTTAATTTCTGAGCAGTTCCTTACTGTTCTATAACGTCCGCCGTATGTGCTGCATAAATCTTCTGAATCGCCTCAATGGAACCCATGCCGGTCACCTGTGTATCCACACTGTCAAAGCTGCCCGATGCCTTGAACATGCTAAGCCACGAGTCCTCGTCCTCCCCTGCCATATCATTGTTGGCATGGTCGCCGGCAACCACCATCAGTGGGCGGAGGATCACTTTCTGATAGCCCGCCTCTGAAACAGCCTTAATCACCGCCTCACAGGAAGTTTCCTCAGGTTCTCCCTCCACCGTACCGATAAACACATTGTCGTATCCGAGTTCTGCCATCTGGGACTGCATCTGACTGTAAGATACCTTCGCAGTATGGGAAGTGCCATGTCCCATAAACACAAACGCAACACCCCCTTCCTTTGCCGTCTCCAGACTGTCATATCCTGCACTCTTTACCGCTTCCTCTGTAAGCGCCTCTGCAACTGCCTCCTTGTCAGCATTGATCACAGCCGCATCTGCACCGACCTCACCGAGAAGCGGCTCCGCAACCTTCACGGACTCAAACTGATCCTGATAGGCCTCGACCGCCTCCATCAGTTCGTCGTACTCTGCACCGTGCATCAGATGTGTAGGCTGCACCACCAGATTCTTCACACCGTTTGCAACGGCGCGTTCCAACGCCTGTTCCATGTTGTCGATCAACTCGCCGTCACGCGCCTGCACATGATTGATAATGATCTGCGCTGTGAATGCTCTTCTCACGGACCAGTCAGGATTCGCCGCCTGTATCGCGTCCTCAATCCCTTTGATATCATCAACGCGGCTTCCATTGAAAGAAGTCCCAAAGCTCACAACAAGAATCTCATTCTCGCCAATCTCATCCTGATTGCGCGGATTATCCCTGGAAGCATCACCGGTGTCCCTTCCAAAATAATCCGGATCTGCATTCTCACCCGCCACAAGTTCTTTCTGGGCATCTGTCAGTGCATCCCACGCAGCTTTTGCTGCCGCACACTGGGCATCTGTGTCATCATTTCTCTGCTGTACATAGATCGCGTCAATCATGGCCGCCACTTCGTCTGCCGCCTTCTGATCAGGATCCGCCCCGCTCTCCGCCGAAGCAGTCTCTGTCTGAACCTCCGTCTCCCCAGCGCTTTTTGCTGAATCCGCCGCTGTTTCCTCTGTCTTATTTTCCTCCGTCTGCGCCGTGTTTGCCGCAGGCTTCGTATCCGCCCCGGAACACCCCGTCAACGTCAGGGAACAAGCCATAACACCCGCCAATAAAGTGACAACCAATTTCTTTTTCATATGCAATCTCCTCTTTTCTTTTCATAATCGGGCAAGGGAATGACCTTCTTCCCTGCCCGTCGCGCGGGGCACGTGCAGCAAAGCTGCTCATTTCCTTACGTGCCCCTGTGCATAATAAAAAACCTTTACCATAGTTACTACACCACGGTAAAGGTTTTATTATGTACACAAAAAATACTGCAAAACACCCGAATCAATCAGGGATCCTGCAAATCAAAACGTACAACCAATTACTCGTGGTCTGAGACAAAATCTTGTCCCTGTACAACATCCAGGCAGGTCTCCCGGCTTAAAGATCGTGGTCTGCATCAACAGCAGACCATCGCATCGGCCATCTTCCCAGGAAAGGATCTCCCTTTGTTCCCAGTGATATCGCGGCTCCTGCTCCCTAATTACGGTGACGAGTTCGTACAGGATTTACACCTGTTTCCCTTTTCACCAAAACCAACGCACATTTTCCTGTATCCAAAAATGCATTGTTTTGACACCTGAATGTTATTATTCAATTTTTAACAAATCACAGATTTCAGTATAGCACATTCTTAACTGATGTCAAGAACCAAAAAATATCTTATTGTCATAATCAATTCCTACCAATGCAATCTGCGAAATACCAATATAATCCTAACTTATCACTGCCCAATTAGACATTCTTTCCCCTTAAAAGCAAAACCATACTTTCTGATATTTTCTGGCTCAAATCCATCTGCAACCAGTTTTGCCTCATACAGTTTTTCTTCAATCTGATTCAGGGCGTTTGCAACCGTCTGGGCAAGGTCTTTTTCTTTCATGGGCTTATGCACCTTAAACTCTATGATATAGGCACAGTCCTTTTCCCTGTCCTTTGGAATGAGCATGATATCATAACGCCCAAAGCCGCTCTCCCTGTTTGATGTAATCTCAAACCTTCCGTCAAGCTCTACCATCAACCCCAATACAAACCCATGATAAAACCGCTCGGGTGCATCATCATCTGACGCGTTTTTAGCAATATCAAAACTTGAAAAACTGTACAGTGCAACCTTATTCATAAACTCATTCATTGCATCCACATCATTGATCAGTAATGCCTTTATAAAATTATTATATGCTGTCTCTGTACTTCCTCCAAACCAGCCCTTCACCATATCTTCAAACATACTTGCCACTTCCATGTTTGTGAGTGACAGCGTATAGACCTTCTTTTTGCGCTCTCCGATCCGCTCGAGCCTTACGACCTTTAAGTACCCCGTTGCAAGCAGTAAGCTCCAGACTGCGCCTGTACTTCCATCCAGCTGACTGAATACAATCTGTTCATTTAACTCTGTAGTCAGTGTCCTGCCTGCAAGCAGATCCTCCATCGCACTTTTGACTATCGTATTTCCCTGTCGTATCAGGGAATTGACAAGCCCGTTTCCGCTTGTATCTGCCCAATAGGTATCATATTCTCCACCGTTATCAATAAATGACGCAATTGACCAAGGATTGTAAATATCAGAATAAGAACCAAACGTAAAGCCGTCATACCATTCCTTTACACCCTGTTTTTTCTCACCCAGCCCTGTATCATCAAGCGCCTTGAATACTTCTTCCTCCGTAAACCCAAACGCTGTGGTATATTGGCTGGAAGTCGTGGTTATCACTTTCAGATTATTCAGATCTGAAAAGATACTTTCCTTGGAAATTCTTGTAATTCCTGTAATCAAACCGCGGCAAAGGTAAGGGTTTGTCTTGAATGTACTATTAAAAAACCCCTTGAAAAATTCAACCGCCTCATTCCAGTACCCCGACAGCCATGCCTCCTGCATCGGCGTATCATACTCATCAAGAATAATGATAACATCTTTGTCGTAATAACGCCGCATGAAATTCGACATTGAGTGGACTGCGCCTGATGCTACCGCCCCTTTCATTTGGGGAGATACGCTTTCGTAATAATCCCTCTCCTTTTTACTTAATAAATTTCCCTCAAGCAGATAATTGTTCTGTTCATACAATTCAGCAATGACATTAGCGATTTTATACTCCATGTCCTCATATTTTGTCGCCTTAATATTGGCAAAGCTGAGAAAAATCACAGGAAATGTGCCTTGTAACTGCCTGTACTTTTCCTCACTCCAAATGGAAAGCCCCTCAAATAAATCTCCTCTGTCTTTGTACCGACAGGAGAAAAAACACTCAAGCATACTCATATTCAAAGTCTTGCCAAATCTGCGCGGACGTGTAATCAGCATAACATCTGTACCGCCATCCCACCACTCCCTGATAAAATCTGTCTTATCAATATAAAAGGCTTTCTGTTCCCTTATTCTGTCAAACCGCTGTACCCCTACATTTACCAAAATCTTACTTGCCATAATTACACCCCCAGTAAGGAACTGTAGAAAAATATCCTACGCAAGTTGCATCACTTATTTTCCTACAATTCCTAAGCAAACTTAATCTACTAACAGTATACACGACATACCCCTTTTTCACAATAGAAAAGTACCGGCAAGTAAGAACACATATTCATCACCCTGTGTGCAATTTTAAGGCAGAGATGGGAACAGTACCCACCAAACAGGAAAAAGGTCTGTAGGGAAACCAATCCTGAAGATCATCATAGTTCGAAGCTGGTGCAATCCATTATTCTGATAAAAGCTCCATCGGATACCGACAGGTTGCATTCCATAAGATCCACTCTTCATACCCTGCATCATACACCGCCTGAATCTGCTGCTGAATCTGCTCTGCCTCATAGGAAATGTGCCCGCTTACCCAGGTCGCCGTGAATGCCTGAAGCCATGGGCGCACTATGGCACATTCCTCCTCTGTGTCCTGCCCTAACACTTTCTGCGACAGCACAAGCGCCTGATATACCGTGTCATACGGGTGCGCGTCGGGTACATCAAACCCAAATACTCCCGGTCCATAGTGCGAGGGATAAACCATAGGACTCAGCACATCCACCCTCTTCCCAAGCTCCGCATAATCCTGTCCGACGCGCTCGATATCCGTCGGACTGTCGATCACAGTGCCAAACACATCCGCCGTGACCACGCCGCCCTTTTCATGGATCCGTTCGCTGGCATAGGACAAAAAGCCTGATATCGCCTGTTCCTTGGTATCAACGGACATATCGACCTTGTAATCTGCCGCGTCCGCATCCTCCCCGATTGGAAAACGGACATAATCAAACTGTACCTCGTCAAATCCGACATCAAGCGCCGCCTGCGCAATCTCCGTCAGATACGCCCACACTTCCTCCTCATATGGATTCACCCACGCCAGACCGTATGCATCGGTCACAAAGCCGCCATCCGGCTTTCTCAGCGCACAGTCTATATGATTCTGCGCAAACACGGGATCTTTAAAGCACACAATCCTTGCGATCGTATAAATATCGTGCTCCTTCAAGGTCTCCATCAGCGCGCCGATATCCCTGATATACGCAACACCATTTCCCATCTCCAGCACAGAGCCCGACTCCATCTTCCACGTGATCTCGCCATTATCATTTTTGACATCGATCACCATCGTATTGAGCTCCGTCGCATCGACAAGTGTAATCAGGTCATTCATACGCTCGCTGCCTGCCACAGGGCCTGTCACATAGATCCCCTTTACTGCCGGACGCTCTTTTTCTGGAATGACCGAAATGACTGTGCTCTCTGTCTCCTGCTCCTCAGACAGCTCTGTTCCAGTATCCTCCTCCACAGACCACAAAACCTCCGTCGATCCTTCCTCGTTCCTTTCGCCGCCGCATGACACCATAAAGGACATCATTATAATTATGATTACACTCAACAACTTTCTCATATCCTGTCACTCTGCAGAAAACACTTCCGGTAGGCCTCTTTCACAAACCCATAATCAAACTGCTTTCTCGCCTGCGCAAATTTCCCACCATATGTATCTGCCTTCTCCTGCATATAATCACTGACGGACTGTGTGGACACCTGCCCTGTCCCATCCGCTTCCATTTCCGGAAGCACAGCCTTGACCATATGCACGCCGCTTCGGTCGAGCAGGGTAAAATAACACCACCACTCCAGAAACACGTACATATTATTTATTGTTGTGTCCTGATTCTCCTCGTCAATATCCTCAGACACCTGCTCCAGATCGCTGTCCAGCTGGCCAAAACAGCCGTCAAAGGCGTTCAGAAGTCTTTGAAACACGCCTGCATCCGGATCCAGCCTGGTCTCTGGCGGCAGTTCCATCCAGTATTTTTTGTAAAAATGCAGGAAGCTTTCCCTCTTCCCACACCGGACGCAGACTCCCATGACACTCAGATACATGGAATCGGGCTCTGCCCTCTGACATTTCTGATAGCACCACAGATGCTTTTTCGGAATATTTTTATGGATATAATCCAGCATCAGCTCCTCTGCCCTCTGCTCCTGGCCAACCAGCAGAAAATGGAGAAGATATGGGATATGTCCGCACACATAACAACTCTCCATATCCTTTTCATAGATCAAAAAGTTCCGCGCTGCTGCCTTTGCCCTGTCTGCATCCCGATAGAGGAGACTCAGCTTCAATTCGCACTCATAGTACACATAAGTTTTGCCATATTGAAGCGCTGCCTTCTCAAACTTTTTCATAAATAAATCCATCTTGGCGTCATCAATCTGATAATACTGATAATACGCACCAAAAATCTCATCATAGATCCAAATATTCAGATATGCCATAGGGACATTGGGATAATTGGGAATCTCCCTGTCCATATATTGTACACTGTCTTTGTAAAAAACTTCCGCATATTTTACAATCTCCGCATAATTGTTGTTGCGCCCGTCCAGATACATCAGATTGTCTATCGTATCAAAATACAGATACCACTCCTGCTCCTGCTTTGCGAGTTTCAATAGCTTCTTGAGAATCGATGACAGAGGCTTATAATTCTCATCATACAGATCATAGCCGCCTCTTGTCAACTCCTGCGCCCTGCCCACCAGCTTCATGATCTCCTCCGAGCTGATCATACCCGCCTTTATTTTATTATACATCATCTCGTTTTTCCTCCCATGAATCGCCAGGCTGCTCATCTTTTGCCGTAAAGTGCATATTCCATCAGCCACTGCAGACTCTTGTTCATGATTTCCATCTCCGCGCCGCCCAGTGTATAATGCCCTGCCAGCAGGGACTGTATGTAAATAACCTGTATGATATTGCAGGCAAACTCCGCATCCTGGACCTGACACAGGCTTTGAATAAAGCTGTTCTCACTGTTTAGATACAGCATATTCCTGTCCTCTGTTTCCTCCGTTTCCCCAAAGTCAAACCCCTCAAAAAAGCCGGAAAAACTATTGTCGTCCATCGTTTCCGAAAACAGCGCATCTTCCCCCTGCACAAACAACGCCTGCAGACTAGCCGGAGAGAACCGCTTGAACGAGACGCCGCAGTGAAAATTCTCCAGCCCACGCTCCGCATATGTTCGGAAAAATTCCATCTCCCCCACAAAATCTTCGGGGGGATCCGCCAGTATATTGTCGTAAGAACTGTTGTCAAACACCTCGATCCTGACATTCTTATAAAATTTCGGTAGCTTCTCCAATATGCTGGCATCATAGATATAACCGCCGTTGACCAGCAGACTTCCCGTCCCCTCCACCAATGGACAGAGCCGCCTGAAATCATCAACCTCCACACAGTAATTAACCGGCACTTTCTTCGACGCATTCACAATCTGAAAACCAGTCAGCGTCCCCTGATTTGTTGGAAAAGTCAGGAAAGGAAAAAACAGTTTGAAGATCTGCTCATTCTCCATCACCAGCGATTTGATCGCCACATTGTGGATCTGTGTGATCTGTTTTAACTTTCTCACATCATACTGTGACAGAGAGACGAAATAATCAAAGATGCACTTCTCAATCGCTCCCTTTGCCTTCATCAGTTTCCCATCTCTCGTAAATCCCTCTCTGGAAGCAGTCGGCGTCAGATCTTCCATGTCAATGATGCACCGGGTAAAAAAGGCCCACTTGGGAATCAGATCCCGCCCATCATCCGTGACATACATATTTTTTAGGAAAATCTTGTGCCGGATCGTCGTGTTCGCGCTGGTCTGTCGGGTGGATATATAGGCATATCCCTTGATATCGTCCCCAATCAGCGGAATCACGTCAAAAAATGTCTCCTCAAAGACCAACTCGCCAAACGCCATGATATCGTCTGCCATACGAAATGCCTGACGCCATGGGATAAAATTGCTATTGACAATCTTTTTCTGGTTCTCCCCATCAAAAAATACAGGTGTCTTTAACAAAAAGCCATACTCCGACAGATCATTGACGATTTCCTGCTCTGTAAAAAATTCATACTTGGAACCGGCAAGTTTGAGATAAACCTGTGTTCCCGGCTCTATCACCTTTTTCGGCTCTGTGATCACATAGGAGCCATCGCTTTTCCCTACCCACTGGTACGACTTTTCCTCCGCAATCGAGCGCGTGACAACCTTGATCTCATTTGCCACCAGAAAACAGGACAACAGCCCAATGCCAAACTGCCCGATAAAACTGCTGCGCATGTTCTCATTCCGCTTGGAAGACTGCCCGATCACTGACAAAAAAGAGTGGATTTCCTCCTTCGTCAGCCCGATTCCATTATCGGCGAAGACAAGCTCCGCCCCTTTTGCCTTCCTCCGATAGGTAACTGTAATCTTTCCCGCCGGGCAGGAAGTATCCGCCTTTTTCCGCGCGTCGATCGCATCAACCGCATTCTGCAGAAGCTCCCGCAGAAAAACCTTGTCGCTGGAGTACAGATTGTCGCTCAACAGCCGTATGATTCCTTTTAAATCCACCTTAAAATTATAATTTCCCATTTTCCTCTATTTCCTTTGTACTGAAATATTTTATCACTGTTCTCTATAACACATTCCAATATCCTGCTTTTTTAATCCTACCCTTTCAATAATTCAGCAGACAATACCTGCGCGACCGGCCATTTCCATCCGCCTGAACCCGGCCTTCGTCGATCAGCTCCGAAAGAATCACCCTCGTCCTTGCAGAACTAAGTCCAATATGCATCGCAATATCGGCGGCTTTACTGCTTCCTGCCTCTTGAAGAAAAGTAATAATCCTATTCTTGTTTTCAATTGTTTTTGCTGCTTTCCCAATTGCCTTTTCTTTTTCTGCTTGTTTTTTGATAAAAGTGAGCGTTAAAATTGTTCGATCAGGATTATATTGTTCCTCTACACTTGGGGACTCCCAACCTTGTAGATCCCATACAGCATAAATATCTGGAACGCCACTCCCCGCACGCTCTCCGATGCCAATCATATTGAACATTTTCATCAGCGCCTTATTTCTCGGATCTGAAATTCCACCTTTTAGCATCTGTTCCTTGCCAGTTCGTATATATCCTGGATTCTCTATTACAATCTTATCCATATCTTTCCTGATAACAATACCTCTTGCTACAAAGAAATCAAATAAATTCCCTGTCCAGTCTCCTGAACTGGACTGTATTCTATCCGTCCAGCGTATGGATGGATCAAGCACCTCGCGATAATCTAAAAAATATTCTGGATATTCATACAAAATGCGATATTCCTCACCAAACATAAGAAGCCTTTAAACAATTGATTACATGTCACTGATATCTAAGAATAAGATACCTACCTCAACACTATATTCTTGACCAATGAGTTCTCTTGCCTCTGATTTAAGCAATTCAGCAGACTTTTGCAACAAAGAAATTGTATTCCCTATACATTTAAAACTCATACTATTCAAAGCATCCACAGAATTATTGAAGTCGCTTTTTCTACAATGCAATACAGACCTCAGCAAAAAGGCTCAATGACGCACAAATGCTCCTTCGTCTTCCTGTCGTAGTCGATGCCCACCAGCAGGATTTCACCGGCGTAGCCCCTTAACGATTCGGGATACTGCCTATCCTTGATCTGCGCGATGGCCGCCTCCGCTCCTTTGTCCCATTTCAACTCGACGACAAGCACAGGACGGTTCTCGTGCCCGGGCAGCGGCAGATAGACGATATCGGCAAAACCCTTGCCACATGGAAATTCCCGAATTGGTTTATGGTAATACTGGAAAGCGGAAATCAACGCGATCGTGATGGTGCAGACGAGCGAATTTTCATCATTGTACTCGATACCTGATACAAAATCGTTGTGAACGCCCTGAATCCGCCTTGCGGCCCCGTCCGCATCCCCATCCAGCACGGCATTTAAAATCTCCTCTGAGGCCTTCATGAACCGTGACAGGTTGTCGTTCCTGTCGTTTTTCATGTATTTGTAGAAGACCGCCTGGATTTCCCTGTTCGGCACATAAGCCTCCTGCGTTTTGCCGTCATAAGCAAAATATCCCAGATGGATCAATGCCGTCACCACCTCGTCCTTGTTCACAAAGGTGCGCAGATCGTTTTTTCCGCCCGACACGTCGATTGCAACCCTATTGCCCGAGAGCATCTTGATGATATCCTCGCGCAGCCCGTCGAAATTGCGGCTGATCAAAGCGTCAATATCCTCGTATGAACCGGTTGTCGTCCAGTACTGTGTGAAAACATTGTCCTCGATCGCGTTCAGCACCGACAGCGGATTGTACATCGCCTCCCCGCTCAGCAGATATCCGTTGTACCACAATTTCATCTGCTCAAAATCAACGCCGGACTTCGCGCAGAGCATCTGAACCTCGTCCTCCGTAAAACCGATGTAACGCCCCAGGTCCCTGGTGTTCGTCATGGTGTATTCCTTGAAATTGTTGATCGCCGACTGTCCCTTTGTCCTCACAACCGGCATGATTCCCGTGAGATAAGCCAGACGAATATATTTCTTTGCATCGTTGTTTTTGAACAGGCCGCGCAGCAATTCAACATAGCGCACCCGCCCCGGGTTCATCTCGTCCAGTTCTCTGACCGGATAATCCCACTCGTCGAAAATGACAACAAAACGGTTCCCCGTCTTGCTGTATATCGTTGCCAGCGCGTTCATCAGCGACATTTTCCCGAGATCAATATCCGCGTACTCCTCCTGCAATTCCCTCACAATATTCCTGCTGATGTATGTGTTCGGCTCCTCGTTCTCAAACTCCGCCTCTTTGAACTGCGCCTGAATATCAACAAAAATGGTGTCATACGCGTTCATGCTCTCCCGAAACAAATTATCCTTCACGCACTTCAATGGCTCGAACAGACTTCTCGAATCCACCCCCTTGCTGAAATACGCGGCCAGCATATCTGCCGTCACGGACTTCCCGAACCGCCGCGCCCTGCTGTTGCAGACAAACTTTTCCGTGATGTCCTTTTCCAGCAGCTTGTTGATCAATTCCGACTTATCCACAAAGTACCGTGTCCTGGAAAACTCCGCAAACGCCTCGTTCCCGGCGTTTAAAAAACGTCCCACTTCAAACACCCCCTTTTGCTGTTTCTTCTATAAATCTTCAATTACGCACTGATGTTTTTTCTTCCCAGTGTCATAACTGAGCCCGACAGCAAGAATCCGCTCGACTTTTTCTTTTCTAAGCTTCTCGCAGTACTCCTTATTCCTAATCTGCGCGATCGCCGCCTCCGGCGTATCATCCGCCTTTAACTCAAGAATGATACCTGGAAGATTTTTCTGTCTCGGGTAAAATATAAAATCCGCATAACCCTTGCCACTCTTTTCCTCCCGCTCCACCCGATACTGATTCCGCGCAGCAAGATAAGCAAGCGTCACCACACAGGATAAGCTGTTTTCATCATTGTATTTCAGGATCGGCAGTTCGCTGTTGTGAATATTATGCAGATAGGACGCCACAATATCGCCTTTTTTAGCTAAAGTAGCATTTAGCACCTCGCTGGAATTTCGGACAAGTTCTGCCACATAGCCAAAATCGTCATCCTTTAATGCCTTCTGAAACTCCAGCATAAGTTCCTTATTTGGTATCCTTATGCTTCCATCATGGTATGACAGCAAGCCATAAATAATCATTGCGGAATAGATTTCCTCTCTGTCTTTAGGGCTTTCCTGTCCAGCAGAATACTCTTCATTTATACTAATTCTGACAGGCGTGTCATTTACCATCTGAATCACATCATCGCGCACTTCACCAATATTATATTTCAGAAAAAATAAAACCTCGTCCATTCTGCCGGTTCGCGTCCAGTAGCTCTGACAAGTCGCATCCTCCAGCGCACACACAACTGACCGCGGATTATACAGCCGCTCGCCGCTTCTTGTCTGATAACCATTGTACCAGTCCCGGATTTCGTCCATTGTCAACGCCGACTGTCTTTCGCATAAGGTTTCAACCTCTCTTTCCGTAAATCCAAAGTACTCCTCAAAAAAGGGATCCTTGAGCATGGTATATTCTTTAAACATATTCAGAGCGGAACCAGTACTGTATTTTTTAATGGGAAGCACACCTGTCATATAAGTCAATGCCACATACGGCCGGTCCTTCAGAAGATTTCTCAAAAATTCCAAAAACTCACTGTGGTGTTCGCAGAATAATCCGTGACTGAAGATATAATCCCATTCGTCAATGATAAAGATAAACTGCTCTCCTGTAGCTGACAGCAAATCCGATATCCTGCGGAATTTTTTATCTTTCAATTCAGGATAAGCTTCTCTGATGTCATCTGTAATGGAGCCTCTGATCAGGTTAATATAATCTTCATAAGTGCTCCCCTCATCGGGCAGGTCATTCAGATTCAAACTGATGACATTATACTTATTTAGATGTGACATATATGTGTCACTTTTGCTGATCTTTAAGTTATCAAACAATTCTTTGGAACCATATGCCTTTCCATAGTACGCCCCGAGCATATTGAGAATCGAAGTCTTCCCAAAACGGCGCGGTTTCGTGATACAGACATTCTTCGTGTTCGTTCTGATTCGTTTGTTCATTTTTTCAATCATATCCGACTTGTCAACAAAGTACTCGCCGTTGACAAGCTCCTTATATAAAATCAGCGCTGACGCAGTATTCAGACATACAGCCATATATTACCTCCTATCGCTTTATGATGACGTCTCCCCAGTCAGATGCACACGGATCATGTCATGGTGCACTGCCTTTAGAAATCTGTCAAATACATCCTTAGTCCGAAGCCTGATACTAGACGTATTGATACACGGGTGACAGCCAAAATATTCCCCTTCCAGGACATCCTCATCGACAAGCAGCTGCACCCTGTTTTCCCTGTCATACATCAGTCCCATCACCGTGACGGAGCCTGGTGAAAGATTTAACAATGTCTCCATATCCTCCGGCGACGCAAAGGACAATCTGGCACTGTTGATCTGTGCCGACAGTTCCTTTGTCTTAAAAGGCTTGTCGCCTGGCATCATGAGCAGATAATATTTCGTCTTCTGCCTGTTGCACAGAAACAGATTCTTGCATATGGTGCACTGCAACAGCTGATCCACCTCCGCGCAGGCTTCCATGGTGTTGAGCGCTTCGTGGTCTACACGCTCATACGATATCTCAAGTGCATCGAGCAGATCATAGGTCTCGATCTCTTTCCCGAGCCTTCCATCCTCATTCTGTGGTCTTCCTTTTACCAGTTCCATCTTCTAGTCCTCCAGGGCATTATCCAGCGCGTCCATCAGCCAGTCCAGAAAATCCGCACCGTTGCGGTATGGTCCCGCACCCACGTCCGCAATGTCCCAGACCTCTCCCTTGGCGCTGCCACAGAGAATGATACTGTACCATTGCCCACATCCGCAGTCCGCAAAGTGAATCTGACCGTTATATGTCATCGCTGCAATCTTTTTGTCAGTGGCATTCTCATCATCCTCCCATACCCATGCTTCCTTGTAGTTAAACCGCTTTGTCACCCGTTCTGTGTCATATTCTGCTTTCTCCAGGGGCGGAAATGCGATCACCTGACACTCTGGCAACTCCTCCCGCTCAAATCCATCTCCGATCTTGGTGAGAAAGGCAACATACTCCCGGGGCAGCTTTGCACCGATGTGCTCCTCAAACGCCTGAATCTGCTCTTTTTTCAGTACTGGTCTCGCCTTGATGCCAAGACTGGCCATCTTTTCCTTTGCCTTGTCAACGGCCTCCTTGATCTCTGCGGCAGTTTTCCGCGTCTTTTCCAGACCAAGTTTTCTGCGCTCAATCCCTATCTTACCCTGCCATCCCTGAAATGCGGAAATATCCGTCACATTGGTTTTGTACAGGTTGATATCTTTGAGCTTCGGCAGGGAAGCAAGGCAGGAAACATCCTCCACCGGCGTACCATAGAGCCAGATCATCTCCAGGGAAGTGATCGCAGCCAGCGGGGAAACATCCCTTACAGGCGAATTGCTGAGTGTGATCTTCTGCAGCTTTTGCAATCCCTGCAGCGGAGTCAGATCCACTATACCAGTGTCATAAGCCTCCAGTTCTTCCAGCGCAGGACATTCTGCCAATGCAGTGAAATCTCTCAAATCACTGTTTTCATTGATCCACAACCTTTTTAGCGCTGGCAGCCCAGCTAATGCTGAAATATCTGTCAATCCACACTTTATGAGGGTAACGAACGCAAGCCTGGGCAATCCGGCAATTTGGGGAATTGTGCCGATAGATGCACCATCGTACCAAAAATCTTCCAAATGATGCAATTCTGTCAGATCACAGGGCTGCAATTTCTTCCGGTTCCCTGAAATGCGGATTCTCTTCAACTTCATCAGATGCGAGACGGGAGACAGATCTGAGATCTCGCAGTTGCTCAAATATAATCGCTCTAATCTTTCCAGTTTCGCTAACGGGGAAATATCTGACAGTGAAACTTCATTTTTTCCTGTATTGTAGGAAAACGTAAAAAACTGCTCATCAAAATGCTGTTCCATAAAGCAGCACTGAGCAAACTGCTCCGCTTTGATTCCTGGATTCAGCTGTTCCAGCTCCTTGAATACTTCCCATTCTTTTTGAGAAAAATCTACCTTTTTCATCCTGTTGACTTACCTCCAATCATTGATTTCTATCGCATCCTTCCACGCTCTCGATCACACAGTCATGCCGCTTTTTTGTCTTATCATAACTGATTCCAACCAGCAAAATCTCTCTGGCATACTCTCTTGCTTTCGCTATATAATTTCTCTCTTTTATCTGATCTAATGCCGCCGCGCAGGTATCGTCCATTTTAAGCTCTAATATAATAGCCGGTCTTCCACTCTTTTTGGGAAGGAACAGATAATCACAATAACCTTTGCCACTTTTTGCCTCCCGCTCCACATAATAATCCTTCCGCGCATACAGGTAACATAATGTAACAACACATGACAACGCGTTTTCATCATTATACTGGAGAAAAGGGATCTCCCTGTCACGCGCAAGAATTTTTTGATACTTTTCCATCAACTCCCGATTTGGAATCCGCAGATATCCATCGTGATAGGACAAAAATCCAAACACTACCATGGCTGACAAAATCTCATCCCGCGTATTGAGCTGCAGCTCCGCTGCGCTATATCCCTCCAGTTCAACTTCCACAGGAATTCCCGCAACCATTTTTACAATATCCTCTCTCACTGCGGCAATATTGTGCTCAATACAATCAGCGATCTCATTCATTGGACCTGTCTCTGTCCAGTAATTCAGGCATATGCCGCGCGACAGTGCCTTCACCACGGAACGCGGATTAAACAGACTGCTTCCATCACTCAGGAAATAGCCATCATACCATTGTTTCAGGTCATCAAATGTCAACGTTTCTGAATATCCCTCGCAAAGGCTGCGAACCTCCTTCTCCGAAAAACCAAAATAAACATCATATACTGTATCATTCATAAAATGAAATTCATCAAACATATTCAACGCGGAACCACTGGAATATTTCGCAACAGGCAGCACACCTGTCATATACGCAAGCTCCACATAAGGCTGGTCTTTCAAAAGATTCTTCAAAAAAGCAAGATAGGCATTCCTGTCAGCATCTGTCATAAAATCTTTGCCAAATATCGAATCCCACTCATCAAATATAAATATAAAAGACTCCTGACTGTCGCGAAACATCTGGCTGGCCGAAGAATACTTCTTCCCACAAAGCTGCGGATAAGCTTCCTGTAAATCTTCCCTAATTCCCATTATAACCGCAGAAATATAATCCTGATATCCATTGCAGACGTCAGGAAATCTGCTCATATCAACAAATACTACGTTGTGACGATTCCTGTGTATTTGACATTCTTTCACCTGCGCGATTTCCAGATTCCCAAACAATGGGCCGCAGTCTGCACCCTTTGTATAAAACGCACCAAGCATCTGCGCATTAATCGATTTGCCAAAACGCCTTGGACGTGTGATGCACACATATCTGCTGCCTGTGCCGATCACTTTTGAGATCTCCCTGATCAGCATGCTTTTATCAACAAAAATCTCACTGTTTACCGCACTCTGAAACAATCTGTATGGTCCTTCTGTATTCAAATAATTCATGACAGCCTCCCAGTCAAGATGATGTGATAGCTTTGTAAAAGTTCATGCCCATTATATCATGATCCACACAGCATCACAAGACAATCTCTTCCAAACAAATCGCTAAAAAAATCCCACACTGCTGCACAACCATCCAAAGTTTTTTCCTTCTATTATAGATAAGGAACTGTTTTCCAAAACGACTCACACTATTAAGGAACTGTAGAAAGGAAAATCATCTATGAAAAAACATACTATAACACTCATACCCTACGCAATACTTTCCATCGGACTCTTACTATCTGGCTGCGGAAATACTGCCCTGCCAGAGAAAAACACAATCGTAGCACCGATATCTGAACTTTCCAATCAATACCCAGCGGAAAGCACAGCCGAGACTGCGATCTCCAGTCTCCCGAACGAAAGCACAGCCGAAACTGCGATCTCCGAAACTGCAAATGAAAGCGCAACTGATTCCACCGTCTCATCCGCCACAGCCAACGCGGACACCCTTGTCTCTCAGGGCGGACCCTACGGCAAAATCACCCTGTCCATTCCTGACGGCTGGCGCCATGAGACCTGTCCGATCGACAGCGAACAAGTAGACTATGGACTATACGGTGTACGCTTTTACCCGGAAGATGCGACAGACGGCTATATCGCGGTCAATTATATTGACAGCTTCGGCGTCTGCGGAACAGGACTGGAAGAGAAAAAGTCATCTATCGCAGGGCAGCCGGTCAATATTGGCACTTACGATAACAATGTATACTGGAATTTTATTGCGTTCCATGATGATTATGATGGTGTTGTTGCACTGACTTATTCTGTAGATCACTGGTGGGAAACATATTCAGATCAGGTTATGGACATTCTAAACACACTATCCTTCGACTCAACCACCAAAGAAGGCGGCGCATATCTCTACAACAGTGACTATGATTCTGACCTGGATCAGATCGGTCTATCCTTCACACTCAAAAAGATCTCACCATCCGGCGCAACACTTGTCTTTCGCAACTACGATACCGATGCCCCAACCGGTGAACTGGAATATGGCGATGATTTTTTGATAGAAATTCAGAAAGATGACATCTGGGAAGAAGTTCCGATCCAACTGGAAGGAAACTATGGGTTCAATGATATTGCCTATGTGATTCCCGCAGAGGGCATCTCAGAGCAGGAACTTCACTGGGAATGGCTGTATGGGACGCTCGCGCCGGGTACTTACCGAATCCGGAAAAATATCCTGGATTTCCGCGGAACCGGCGATTATGACAAGCACACCGTCTATGCACAGTTTATCCTGAATTAGAAAGAACTTCTTTTGCAACAAGATCATTGCAAAAGAAGTTCTTAAATTATGCTAGCCGATATTTAGTACTTGTCCCACCTTGATCCTGTTTATATCTGTGATCTGTGGATTCATACTTAACAATTCTGCCAATGTCATCCCATTTGCCCTTGCAATCTTCGATAATGAGTCCCCACTCCTGACAGTGTACTGACTGCTCGCATTGGCTGATTCATTATTTGCATCCGGCATCTGCGGCAGGACCGGCAGTTCATTATCCGTTTCCGGTACCTGCGCTGAAACTGTTAAAAGATAATTGCCTCCTTCTGTAACTGGGAACACTGCATGACCGCCTAATACAATTTGACACGTTCCAGCAGGCTCCAACATACCGTTGAGCGCATTATAACGATACAGAGTTGCCCATTGTCCTACATACGCATCATCTACTTTGACATGCATATATACAGGAATCTGCATTTGTCCTGCATTTAATACAGAGATCTGACGCATGAAAAGCGCTGCGGAAGACTTGGTGCTCAATGCAGCCTCCGGAATATAATTCGTATCGCAAACAATCGTCATATTGACATCGACAATCTTTGACAAATCAACATTCATCAATTCCCAACCATTAACGCTCATCGCAGCATCTTTCCCGTTATGGAATGCCAACAGTATGTTTTTACCATAGATCTCATTCAAGATACTGACAGGGACCTTCACTTCTCTCGTGGATATAAAATTCATGCTGACTACTTCTGAATCATTGCTGCGTAAAGTCTCATTGATCTTATCCTTTACATTCCCCTCAACCTGAACCCAATTCAATGGAGCGTTCTCTGTCTCCACTTTTTTGACCGATGTTGTTGTAGTACCGTTTGAATCACTTGAGCTGCTGCTTGAATCGCTGTCATTACTATTATCCGGGTTCGTTGACGGCTTCTCTGCATCCGGCGCGCGATACAGGTACATATCATCCCATGAACCCCATGCATTTGCGCTTGCTTCCACATGAATTCCTACCGTTATTTCTGTACCGTCCTGTACAATCTGGATATTCTCTATGACTGGCTCTGACCAGTTCTGCCAACCGTTAACCCCTGTTGTAACTTCTTTTACTTCCTCTCCATTCTTTACATATATCTTAAATACATCATTCTCTCCAGCATCTCCGCCTTGTAAATATCCGCCAAAAGTATAACTGCCGGCATCTAATGCGATCGTCTGCTCCACTGTGTAAACCATATCTGCACCAGACCAAAAATGGAGACAATAGGAACCGCTTCTTACATTGCTTGACTCATTTTTTCTGGAAACAATTCCGTCTTCATCTGTAATACTCCACATACTCATATCTTCATCTTCGAAGCCCGCATTGCGAAGCAGGTTGAGCGGTTTTATTGTCAGCGTACATTTTGCTTCATATGACTCACCGTCAGCTTTGACAATTCCCTTTATGGTATAAGTACCTGCACCTTTGTTGATGGCATCCGCAATCTGCTCACTATTCCACGTTACAGGAAACGTCTTCTTAGAATTATCAACATATACTGCAGTTACTGTCTCAGGAAGTGTGATTTCTGATCCCAGTTCCGCCTCGGCTGTGACTGGCTCTATAGAACTGATCGTAATCGGCGCAGTAGTCCCTGACTTCACATAGTTGAAAATATTTAAGGTATCCAGCGGATGCCCGGAAAAGTCAAACATTGCCTGATTATCCACTGCGGAACCGCCATACCACTGACCGGCATCATCCGGATCATATTCACCAGCATAGGAAGAAGCCCATCCTGAACCATATTTTTCCCAGCGCTCTTTGTTCTGTCTCAAAATCTCCTGTGCGTTGTCAGCATCCTGGTCATATACCTGAACCGGCAGCCATGCAGGCTCCCAATAAAATACACCAATACCGCCTGGTATCTCAGATACGGTCTTGATCACACTATACAGTTCCGTAGCCTGTCCTTGAAGACTGATTTCATAGTCCATGGTTACACCGGATGAATTTTCCCGAATCGTGTTTTCATGTCCGTCGCCGTCCTGATAAGTTGTACTCCATGAGGTCTCAGCGACCATTACTTTTTTAGCATAATTGCTATTGATAGCACTTAGCACACTTTTCAGATTAGAGAGTGTTCCATGCCAATATGGATAGTATGAAGATGCAAATACATCATAATCTACACCATATTTATCCAAATTTTCGGCATATCCCGCATAGCGTCCTGCCGTCTCAGGATTAGCAAAATGCAATGCAACCATAATATTCTTCGACTTCTCTTCTGATACAGAACGGATGGCTTTGCTTCCTGCATTAAATATTCTGCTCATATTCACCCAGTCACTTTCTCCGCAGATATGACCATTCGTCTCATTACCTACCTGCACCATGCCCACATCCACGCCTGCATCAATCAAAGTCACCAGACTCGATCTTGTAAATTCCTCGACTGCCGCTTCTTTCTGATCAATAGTATAGTTCGACCATGCTTTGGGTGCCTGTTGTTTCGCGGGATCAGCCCAAAAATCAGAATAATGGAAATCGATCAGCACTTTCATTCCTGCCCTGGTTGCCCATTGTCCCATTCTTACAGCCTTATCCAAATCATTGTTGCCGCCGCCGTAGCCGTTGCCATTTGCATCATATGGATTGTTCCAAACACGGATACGGATATAATTCATTCCCGATGCCTTTAACAGATTAAAGAATCCCTGGTCGTCCAGCTCATTGCCGTCAAAATCGTAGAATTTAACGCCACTGTCCTTTAAGGAAATGTAGGAAGATACGTCTGCACCGCCTATAAAATCAGCGCTTAATGGTATTGCAGGTACGTAAACCTTGGCATCTACAGGATCTGCAGGCTCTTGTATTGTGCCGCCCTCTTCTATGGAAATAGAGTCTATATCTCCCCATCCGCCTGCATCTACTGTAACCTTAAAGCCAATATCCAGTTCTGAATCCTCTTCTACAACAAAAACATCTGAAGCATATATCCATTTATTCCATCCATCTAAACGATAAGATTTTCCTGTCGAATCTCCTAATACAAGCTGTACCTCTGCGTCTGCTCCCATAAAATCAGCGCTGATTGTGTAGGTTCCCGCTGGAATTTTCACTTTTTGGAGTAACGTAACAGATCCTGCTTCCTTCATCCAGAAGTCAAAGGCACTCGTTCCCTGATCCGCACTAAGATCAATGCCATCCTTCTCTTTATATGTACAATATTTAAATGTAGCATTGTCCCAAGTGGACGGAGTTACTGTCCAAATTTTGTCATTCCAAAGATCCCCAGTGAATTCCGAATCTTTAATGATTCCATCTGAATCAGTGGGTTTTTCCGGTTCTTCCGGCTCTTCCTCTGGTGTGCCGCCCTCTTCAATAGAGATATCGTCAATATTAGCCCATCCATATATTCCGCTGCTGCCGTCCACCCCTTCAGATGCCGTAACCTTGATCCCAATATTACGTGTCGAATTATCTTCTACAGTAAAAACATATGAAAGATCCTGCCAGTCATCTCCATCTGCCAATTGATAGGACTTGCTTTCTTCGTCACCCAAAACAAGCTGCACTCCTACATTTCCTCCCTTGGCACGGGCATGAACTGTATAAGTACCTGTTGCTGGAATTTGTATTTCTTGTAATAATGTGCCATAACATTTTTCCTTAATTATGGAAATATTGAAATACTCATTCTCAACTTTAATACTATTTTCTGCAATGCCCTCCCAGTAATCCGATGTCCCATCCGATGAATAGACTCCAACTTTCCAGGGACTTCCCGCAGCCCAGATATCTTCCGAAAAATCCCCATTCTCAATGACAATACCCGAAGAATCATTTTCTGCCAGCGATAATATCCCTAGCTCCTCGATCTCTTCCTCTGGCATCCCTTCCTCTTGTATGGTCTCCGTATCTTGGTCGTCCTGGTTTTCTTCCTCCCTGGGTACACTTGAATTTTCGGAACTATTGTCCTGATCTGCCGTCTTCCCAGTATTATCGTCCTGATCGTCCCCATTGTCCTCGTCCGCTGGCGGATTCACAATGTCGTCCTGACCGTCGTCCCCATTGTCCTCGTCCGCTGGCGGATTCACACTATCG
>DKVL01000040.1 GCA_002491195.1 Lachnospiraceae bacterium UBA7179 | reverse complement strand
TGTTTGTATTATACAGGAAGCTCCATTATAAAATATAAACCAATATCTGCAAAGCGTTTTGACAATTCTTTATCAAAAAGCCAAAAATTCCACCTGTTACGATGGAATTTTAGGAAATTTCTGCTGCTTGTTAATTGGACGATATACCCGTTTTCTCCTGCAGATATGCAAGCCACTGTTTTCTTTTCATGACAGAACATTTTTTCTTTTCCGTCTTTCCGTTTTCATTCGTATAGGTAACTCTGATACCTGTCGGTATGAATGGAAAGGGAAGCAGGCCTACATTACAGAGCTTTAGCCCTGTAATTTTGTTGTAAGGGATACTGAAAGTGATCTTGCCGATCAGCCCCCCGCTCACGTAAGCCAACTTTTCTGTTGTAAAGAAAAAGTCCCCGCTGATCTGTCCGGGATCCCATACGTCTCCCCTTGTGTGCTCCTGAATCGTATCGATCGGGCCGATCAGCCCTGAATCCCTGAGCGTTTTTTCCCACATTGCTTTTTTCTGTTCTGACAGTTTCATACTTTTTTCTCCTTTGCACATTTTATTTTTCTATATCATAGAAAAACTTCTGCTTTGTCTAATTTTGCATTTCTATCTTATCACGATCCCCTTAAAATAATTATGACGTTTTATGAAAAAAATTTTTTCATAAAACGTCATAGCGAAAGCAAACACTTGTATCCCACTATGATACAACATGCAGTACCACATCAATATCTTCATGAAATTTGTCCTGATATGCATCACGAACTATACCCAGAATACTTTTCCTGTCATATAAATACAGGAGACAACATGCATTTCTGAGATACTTTTCCTCTACATCCGGCATCCCCTCTTTTCCAAAGACCAGGGACATATTGGCAAGAATGTCTCCCGCTACATCTCCCCTGCAGCACTCCAGACAATGATTCAATCCTTCCTTCCCAATCGCTTCCGCCCTTTCCAGATCATTATGTACTTCCAGAAATCCTGTATAATTAACATAAAGTGTAAATCCCGGAACAGCATGATAGCGCATCGAAACTTTACTGCTATCATAACGCCGCTTCAGTTTGTCATAAATCAATAGCGCACCCTCCACTTTTTCCGCGTTCCTCATGCCGATCGCGATCCTATTCCATATCGTATACTCTGTCCGAAATGGAACGCGATAGATCAACATACCGGAATCCACTGGCGGCATCGTCAGACAAAGCTGTTCCCAAAGTTGCTGATTCGCCTGTTCCTCGAACAATACTCCCTGACGCAACTGTTTGCTGATATGTTCTGCCTCAACAAACTGTCTGTTGATGAGTTTTGTCATATCCACCTCTTTTTCTATTTCACACAGCAGTCTCCATGCCTCTTCAACTTTATTTTGTGGAAAGCATCGGTTAAATCGTCTCACTTTTTCATATACTTCATAATCGTCCGCCTCGATAAAACCATAATAATTCTCACGCTCCATCCCCATTCTCTTCAACATCTGGTATAGTTTTTTCTTATTCGGACTTCGCCTGCCCTGCTCAATCCGCGACAATGTCTCCTGCGCACAGATTCCTGAACAAAGCTCCTCCTGGGAAAGCCCTTTTGCCTCCCGCAGATCCCGCACCAGTTCATTTGTAATGATCAGCTCCCCCTGAAAGCTGCTTTTCATAAATGCTGCCATGATATTGGATTCCAGATGCCCTCCTGCCGCTTCGTACAAAAAAGCAACTGCCTCCTGACACTTTCTGCACCAGATCAGCTCTTCCTGCCTGTCCATTTTCTCAAGGCAGATTTCTTCCAGTTCCAGCATCTCCCACATGGGACTTAGGGAACCGTTCTCTGCGAGACATTCTTTTCCCTTTTTGCATACGATATATGCTTCTTCTGTCCTGTTCTGATCCAGATAGAGCTGTCCCAGAAGCCACGCACAATGTGGATACACCTTGACCCGTTCCTCGGCATCTGTATAATAACGTGTTATGCAGTTGTCAAGCTGTTCCATCTGTTCAGAAAGTCCGCTGATCTCCCCAAGTTTCCATCGGCAATAGGTGATTGCCAGTATAATCCAGATCTCCTGACTGCAAAGCCGCTGGCCAAATTGGATCTTCTGTCTCCAATCTCCAGGCAGCGTATATGTAAGCGCCCGTTCCATCCCGCGCAGACAAGCTGCATAATCCCGTTCCTTCACATACCATGTCATTGCACGCAGTGCAGCCATGTATTGTCTGTGAATCGGTCGTTTTCGATCAATGTATGTATGATAGTGCGACATCTGCTTCGTCAACTGCTCATAATTCCACTCTGCTATGCTGCGCTCGATCCCGGCACGATATGCAATAAACTCATACTCACTGCTGGAAACTGCAAGCTCGAGTTTATCGATTGACTTTCCCAACCGCTCAAACAATGCCTGCAGCGTGAAGTAGTCAACCTCCATCTCTCCGCGCTCCACCCTGCACAAATCAGAAATGCTTATGATTCCCTCTGCAATACTTTTCTGTTTTTCACCTATTTTCTCACGCTCTTTGAAAAGCATGATACCCAATTGCTGTATCATAAATGATCTCCTCTGGCAAATATAGAGACTATTATTTTAAAGTATAGCACACGGGACTCTGGCACGCAATAATCACTTTATTTCGCGTGGTATAACCAAATTGCGGAAACTGAAAACTTGACAATCGGATACTTTTCCATTACAATTAAGAAAATTTACAAAAAAATTCTATTTAAGAAGGGCGGCGGGAAGATGATGCAATAACAAAACAGGAAACACAGGTCGAGATATTAGATCCAGACAGTTGCGCTCCATCGTGCAATGTCTGTTTTTGTGTGCTTTTGTTTTGTTGCATCATCATTTTCCTGTATCGATGCAGGCTTTTCCTGTTCGCAGGAGATACTGATTATCTCTGGTACGGTACAGCGTTGCGCAAATAGCAGGTGCTGTATCCATCGTCCTTTGCGCAATAATGTACCAGAGCTCACAGTCATAACAGAAAATGTTCTGCGGCACTTTCATACAAAACAAATACACACTTTCTAACATCCCCCGTGTTTTCACAGGCTGAAAAAAGAAACGATGATTGACACGCGAAACGGAGGGATTTCTATGTTACAGATCAAACATTTAACCATACGCCACAAAAAAGATTACCGCATATTACTGGAAAATTTTAATCTATGTATCAATCCGGGCGACAAGTGTGCCCTGATCGGCGAGGAGGGCAACGGCAAAAGCACTCTGCTCAAGCTGATCTACGCCCCCGACATGGCGGAAAACTATGTGGAATATGAAGGGGAAATTTTGCGGACAGGAGAACGATTCGGATATCTGCCCCAGGAACTGCCAGAAACACAACGAAAAAGCACCATCTATGAATATCTCACTGCAACAGACCGGTTTTATGACCAAAATCCGCGCGATCTTGCACAGCTGTGTGCGAAAATCGGCTTTCCATCGGAACGCCTGTACTCGCAGGAGCTTCTGGGCGTGCTCTCCGGCGGTGAGAAGATCAAAGTACAACTCATCCGCCTGCTCATTGAAGAACCGACCATGCTCCTCCTCGATGAACCGTCCAATGACCTCGACATCGAGACGCTTGTATGGCTGGAAGGCTTTATTCAAAACAGTGCGATTCCGGTGCTGTACATCTCCCACGATGAAACACTCTTAGAGCGCACTGCGAACAGAATCATCCATATTGAACAGCTTCGGCGCAAGACCACGCCGCGCTGTACTGTTATATATACAGACTATCCGACTTATATTGCCAACAGAATCACACAGTTTGAAAAACAGGAACAGGAAGCAAGAAATGAACGCCGGGAATACGACCGGCAGCAGGAAAAATTCCGCCGCATTCAGCAGAAAGTAGAACACCAGCAAAATGCCATCAGCCGCCAAAACCCGCATGGCGCAGCACTTTTGAAAAAGACCATGCACCGGGTAAAGGCCTATGAAGCGCGCTTTGAAAAGGAGTTTGAAAATATGACAGAGATGCCAGAATACGAGGAGGCGATGTTCACCAGGTTTGGAAATCAGACATCGATTCCAAACGGAAAGGTAGTGCTGGATTTCTCGCTTGACACCCTCGCTGTTCCTACAGACGAAAGCGCGCAGGAACCCATGATTCTCGCACGCGATATCCGCCTGTTCATACAAGGTCCCGAGCATATCTGCATCACCGGAAAAAACGGCTGTGGCAAGACGACGCTCATGCGCATTCTGGCAAAAGAACTGTTGCAGCGGACTGATCTCAAAGCAGCCTATATGCCGCAGAACTATGAAGAACTTCTGGATCTGGAACAGACGCCAGTGGAATTTCTGTCTGATGGCAGCAGGGAAACTGTCTCCCTGATGCGCACCTATCTCGGCAGCATGAAATTTACAGCGGACGAGATGATGCATCCGATGCGGGAACTGTCCGGCGGACAGAAAGCGAAAGTCATGCTGCTCTACCTCGATACCTGCGGCTGCGATGTGCTCCTGCTGGACGAACCGAGCCGTAACTTCTCGCCGCTGTCCAATCCGGTCATACGACGCATGCTTGCGGAGTATCAAGGAGCCATCCTCAGCATATCCCATGACCGCAAATATATCGCTGAGGTCTGTGATAAAGTATATGAGCTGACTGCAAACGGACTGATATAACCATCGGTTATACCATCGCCCTCCTGATCGCCCCCATCAGCTCATCATAGGTCTCATACGCCGCAAGCTCCGGGTTGTCTGCCTTGATCTTGTCAGTACTCCTGAATAAAAAGCCCGCCTTGCTCGCCTTGATCATACCGAGATCATTGTAGCTGTCACCGCTCGCGATCGTCTCATATCCAATCGACTGCAGCGCCTTGACGGTCGTGAGCTTTGACTGCTCACAGCGCATCTTGAAACCAGTGATCTCGCCGCTTGCGGCAACTTCGAGCGAATTGCAGAAGATTGTCGGCCAGCCAAGTTTCTTCATCAGAGGCGTCGCAAACTGGGAAAACGTATCACTGATGATAATGACCTGTGTGATGGAGCGCAGCTCGTCAAGAAACTCCTTTGCGCCCGGCATCGGATCGATCTTTGCGATCGTCTCCTGAATCTCCTTCAAGCCAAGCCCATGTTCCTTCAAAACCCCCAGTCTCCATGTCATCAATTTATCATAATCCGGTTCGTCGCGCGTTGTCTTCTTCAGCTCGGGAATACCGCTCGCCTCCGCAAACGCAATCCAAATCTCGGGAACCAATACACCTTCCAGATCCAAACATGTTATGTACATCTCAATACCTACGTCCTTTCTATTCATAAAATTCTATAATGCCAAAGTTCTTCAATAACAAAAATCTATAATACCAAAGTTCTACAGATCCTTAGGGACTGTTAAGAAATTACTTGTGACAAGAACGCCGTATAACGGCAGACCACGATATTGATTATAACACATATGAAACGCTGGATAAAGAAATTTTTTTATTTTTTGTCCGTCACCCGCACATCACCGCTGGTTGTACTAATATCTATATGACTTCCATTCGCAGGATCCCCATAAGTCCCCTTGGCACTGTTTCCTTTCTTGGAGAAATTCAGATCCCCGTCAAAAAAAGTCTGAATATCACCGCTGGACGTATTTGCCTCAAAATCAAACGCATTGTCCGCTGAAAGCCTGATCTTTACCACCCCGCTGCTGCTGTCGATCTGGAGATCTCCCGTGAGTTTTCCAAGTTCCAGATCAATATCTCCGCTGGTCGTACTGATGCTGCCGCTGCCCTCCCGCGCTTTGAGCCACACCTCACCGCTGGACGACCGGACCTCCCACATATCGGCAATATCTTCCAATTGAATATCGCCCGAGGTTGTTCTGACTGTCCGCTCTCCGCTTCCCTCATGGATTTCAATGCGGCCGCTCGACGATTCTGCGGTAACAGCTCCGTCTATATGCTTTACGCTGATATCACCGCTGGTTGTCTCCAGCCGGGTATCTCCTGTAATTGTTTCCGACTCTATGTTGCCGCTGCTGCTTTTGATCTTCGTTTCGCCTGTCAGCTGTTTCACAGTGATTTCCCCGCTGGTACTCTCAATGTCCACCCCGCCGGTCAGCTGATCAACCTCAATATTTCCGCTGCTTGTCGCAATCGTAACTGTTCCCGCGGCATCGTTGACATCTGTATGAATCGCGCCAGCCTCAATATCTCCACTGGTACAGTGCAATGACACAGTTTTTGCCGTAATATTCGGTATGGTCACATCACCGCTGCTTGACGATGCCTGAAACTCTTTTTCAAGCGCAATATCGATCTGGGACTCGATCTCTCCACTGGCTGTAGCAAGCTCAAGCTGTCCTTTATAAGACGACGGCAGGCCGATTTCCGTATACCCGTACGGGGATCTGACACCAAACAATCCGATCCGTATCTGAAAACTCCTTCCGTTTCTCGGTTTCCCCCGGACTTCAAGTTCGCCGCCTTTCACTGTCACTGTGGAAAGATCTTCCTCTTTCAGATCCAGTTCACTGTATTCCCTGACCGTCAGGAAATCACCTTCACTTTCATAAATCATTATGTCATTGCTGTTCATATCATATTGCACGGAAATCTTGTCAATTCCGTCGAGTGAAACCTCTTGTTCCATCACCAGCTGCGGACTGCCATATACACTGGCAGCCCCACCGTGATCCAGCCTGCTGCCATAGCCAATCCTGTAAATGTCGTGCCCTGTCATACCGTATGCAAATATCCCGCACAGCCCAGCAGTAAGAATGCACAGCAGCACAAGCGCCGTAATTTTTCGCTTTTTCATATTCTGTTATTCCTTTCCATGTCCCAAGCCTTGTTACTTTTTCTTGACATTGTCTATAAAACTCTGTTCATCCATATTCAGTTCAAAAACAAGCTTTACAATCGCCTGCAGGCAGAGCGCAATCAGAAAGATAATCCATGTTATATTCCACTGCCAGCTTACAAAACTAATGATAAAATACAACACCAGCGTGACGCTCCAGATAATGGAATTAATGCTTTTGCGGACTGCACGCGCCTTATTTCTGCCATACCCTATCTCTTTGTAAAACTCTACCATATCCTGCTCTTCCTTCCTGCGATAGTCAGGATACATATTGGCAGCATACACACGCATTACCGTAGGTGCGATGCAGAGCAGGATTGTAAGAACCAGCCCAAATTGCGAATCCCTGCCATCCGCTGCAAAGTAAAAAAATACTGCGCCTGCAAAAATGTAAATACCTGTTGCAATACTTGTCAACAATGCCTTTTTCTTCCTGTCCTGTTCCGATAAGACAAACGGATTTTTCTCCTCCACCGCAGGAAAAAGCTCTGTCACGTCACCGATCGATTGAATGACATTTTCATAGGCATCCTCCTCGGAATATCCGTCCGCCACCATGTCATCATACTTATCCAGCGCACTCTGCATCATTTCATCCTTTAAGTCAATCGCCTTCCTCGTCTTAGGCGCATCAGTAAATATCATATTAAAATGCTGTCTGATTTTCTCTTTCATTCTTTTTCTCCTCCTCACATATCACAAAAATGTCATTTTAGCAGCTGGTCAATAATTTCCTTGGCCTCCTGCCACTCCTGCTTATACCCCTGATAGGCCTTTCTGCCCTCTTCTGTGATGGCATAATAACGACGTCTGGCCCCTACTGTCTCATCGCCCCAGTAGGTTCTGATACACCCTGCCTGCTCAAGCCGCCGAAACGCCGAATAGAGCGTCGCTTCCTTCAATTCATAGGCATTGTTGGTCTTTTTCATAATGTCCTTATTGATCTGATATCCGTAACTGTCCTGCTCAAGCAGGTTGGAAAGTATGATCGCTTCCGTATGCCCCCGGAGAATATCTGATGTGATCGACATAGTCTCCCTCCTTTCCATGCCACTCATTGAGATTCTTATCCATAACAATGTGTGCATTAGATGATAAATCTGTTTTTCCTCCTGACATATAATATACACAAATATACCTCACCTGTCAATGTATATTATTACATTGAAGTATCTCTTCATGCGTCCTTGTGCAATCGGGCAGAGAGGACTTTGCCTGTGCAATCGAGTAGTGGATGACCTTCTCCACTACTCGCCGCGCGGCCCGCATGCTGTGAAACAGCTAAGTTCCATATGCAGGCCTGTGCATAAAAAAGCACAGGGATTCCATCATGAACCCATGTGCTTTTCTCTATAACCTCTTTCCATCAGCGACGTAAAAAATCACTGACCGCCATCGCAATGTCAAACGATACCATCAGATTCAGGAATCCTGACAATCCATTGCCGATCAGGGAAATCATCACTTTCCTGCCAACCCGTCCATTCTCTTTCCGATCCAGATACATGCCATAACACACTGCCTCCACCACAAATCCCAGGAATCTGACCGGGATATACCATAGTAGAAACTGGATTCCATCTGCGATCATAAGGATCCATAAAATGATATTGCCAGAGCACTGCGTCATCGTACAGATCCCAGTCAGGTATGCCAGCTGTTCCTTGCGGCGGTATCCAAACAAATACGCCAGAAACAGTTCCATCACTAACGAGATCATCCACTCCACGATCAGAAAGATCACATTTACCATATCCATATACGATGCCAGTATCAGCGCAGTGATTGTAACCAGGATGATATCAACGACTACAGTGATGACCGATCCAAACGCGCGCCATATCCTTTTTTCTTTTCTATCCATAGCCTACTCGATCACCTCGCAGCTCTCCAGAGTGTCCCAGACTGCAAACCAGTCAATTCCACCCTCCGCGGCATTCTGGTCCACTTTTGCGTCAACGGACAGATATCTGATGTCTTCGAGCCATGTATAAGTCTGCGCAGCGTCATAGATCGTATCGCCGTATCGATGCTCCCAGCCTCCCCATATGCACATATTGTCAAACCTGTCACTGATATCCTGATCCTGATAATTCGACAACTGCAAAAAAGCGTGTTGTCCCCCGGATATCTCACTGGAATAATAGATCAGCGTATATTTCCTACCATCCAGCTCAATGGAATCCTTTGACTTTTCGATCACTTGCCTCAGTTCCTCGTCGTTTTCGTTTACATTGAGCAAAAAATGATAGGTCACTGCCTCATCCTTGTCTGCCCCTATGAAATATAAATCGTTCCCGACAGCATACTTTACCCGCAGAATATTCCGATCACTCGGGAACTGCTCAATCCCTGTAAAATAAATTACAATGACACTGATACATACCAGCCGTACTGCCAGACGGACTTTTTTCATTCCATACACTCCTTAAAGAACTATTCAAAAATAAGCTGCACATCTTGACTTGTCTATTTCTGAACAGTTCCTAGCCAACAATCTGCCGCGCCACATACACACCGCTTGCTGAAGCATGGGACAGGGAGTGCGTCACACCGCTTCCGTCACCGATCACATACAGCCCCTTATATCTGGTCTCAAGGTTCTCATCAATATCGACCTCCATATTGTAGAACTTGACCTCGACTCCATACAAAAGAGTATCATCGTTTGCCGTCCCCGGTGCGATCTTGTCCAAAGCGTAAATCATCTCTATGATACCATCCAGGATACGCTTGGGCAGCACAAGACTCAGATCGCCGGGTGTCGCTGCGAGCGTCGGTGTGACCAGCCCTTCCTCAATGCGTTTTGCGTTGCTGCGTCTGCCGCGCACCAGGTCTCCAAAACGCTGCACAATCACACCGCCGCCCAGCATATTGGATAACTTTGCAATACTCTCGCCGTATCCATTGCTGTCCTTAAACGGCTCGGAAAAATGCTTTGCGACCAGCAGGGCAAAATTTGTGTTCTCCGTCTGTTTGTCAGCGCCCTCGTAACTGTGTCCGTTGACTGTCACAATGCCATTTGTGTTCTCATTGACCACAATCCCCTTGGGATTCATGCAGAACGTCCGCACCCTGTCCTCAAATTTTTCCGTCCGGTATACGATCTTACTCTCATACAGTTCATCCGTGAGATGGGAAAAAATCACCGCGGGCAGCTCAACGCGCACACCGATATCCACGCGGTTAGACTTCGTGGGAATCGCCAGTTTGGCACAGATATTTTCCATCCACTTGCTCCCGCTCCTCCCGACAGAGATGACACACTTGCCACATTCATAACAGTCCTCTCCACATTTCACCCGATACCCGCCGCCTGACACCTCAACATCCGTAACTGGTGTATCAAAATAAAAATCAACCTTGTCCTTCATCTCTGCATAAAGATTTTCCAGTACAATATAATTGATATCCGTTCCCAGATGGCGGACAGAGGCATCGAGGAGATTCAGCTTGTTCTGCAGGCAGAGCTTTTTCAAGTGCGTGCCCGCGGTCGAGTACATCTTCGTGCCCTCCCCGCCGTATTTCATATTGATCGCGTCCACATACTCCATCAGCTCAACCGCCTTCGCTTTGCCGATATGCTCATACAGCGTTCCGCCGAAATCATTTGTAATATTATATTTTCCATCCGAGAAAGCGCCTGCGCCGCCAAATCCGCTCATGATAGAGCAGCTTTGACATTTGATACAGCTTTTTACCTTGTCGCCGTCAATCGGACAGTGCCGCTGATCCAGCGCGTGCCCCGACTCAAAAACCGCTATTTTGAGATCCCGGTTTTGATGAATCATCTCATACGCCGAGAAAATTCCGCCCGGACCAGCCCCTATTATTATCACATCGTATTGCATACCTGAAACCTCGCTTTCTGTATAAACATCTATATACAGTATAGCGGACTTTTCTGCGTTTGTATATCATATTCTTTCGAAACAGCAACATTGTTATTACACAGGTCCCACTTGACAAAGCATACGAATCAAGATACTATGATGACATAATGAAGTTTATGTAACTATTTATTCGATAAAAACATTGGATTGAACGATGCAAAACGGAATAGGAGAACGTTATGGATTTATGTATGAAAATATTGGATTCTGCGATGAATATCAAAGCGTTAAGCAAAGGAAACGACGAGATCAGCCTTGTCTATGATCAGGAGTATGTTCCGGGCGACCGAATCATCCTTGAAACGTCAGGTGAAAATGCATTTGTATGGCTTCAGATGGATGATGCTCTTGGCAGGGCTCTGGTGTATCTCACCGGAAGTGTGGAGTACATTGTTCCATTTGGCGAAAAGCGGGTGAATCTGTCGCCAAAGGTGTTTTGCGGAAACAGACATCTGCTCTATGTACGCCTTGCGAAAACATATGAGATTGATGGATACCGCAATCTGGCAGTCAACGTGTACGACCAGCATCAGATGACAGACTGCTATCCGCACGCAGTGGCAAATGTAGAGACAAGAGGCGAGACTGTGTTTGCGGTACAGAATGCAATCGACGGTGTTGTGGTCAATAACTGTCACGGGGAGTGGCCCTATCAGTCATGGGGAATCGACAGGAAGGACGACGCACGGATCAAACTGGAGTTTGGAAGGACTGTGGAGATCGACCGGATCGTTCTCTACACAAGAGCAGACTTCCCACATGATAACTGGTGGAAACGTGTCAATTTCACCTTCTCGGACGGAAGCGAACTTGAGATGAAAATGGAAAAAAGCGCGCTTCCGCATACAATTGAATTTCCTCCGAAACAAGTATGCTGGCTGGAGATGAATCACATGATCAAATCCGAAGACCCGTCTCCTTTCCCCGCTCTGTCACAGATTGAGGTATACGGCAGAGAAGTGCTAAAAGAACGAACTGTCCGGAAATAATATGAAACAGGAGAAGGAAATGAAGAAAACAGCAAAAAACCTTACTTTATCAGCTATGTTTATGGCACTTGGCATGGTTTTGCCTTTCTTGACAGGACAGATCCAGCAGATTGGAAATATGCTGCTTCCAATGCATCTGCCAGTTTTTCTGTGCGGGCTCATTTGTGGTTGGCAGTATGGAGCAGTGGTGGGATTTGTCCTTCCATTCCTGAGATCTGTCACCTTCGGAATGCCTCCATTATTCCCGACAGCTACGGCAATGGCGTTTGAACTGGCAACTTATGGATTGGTGGCGGGACTGCTCTACAATCGTTCCCGCTGGCAATGTGTTGTTGCACTGTATCGTTCCCTGATCGCCGCCATGCTTGCAGGCCGGATTGTCTGGGGCGCAGTTGAGATTGTGCTGCTTGGATTGAGCGGAAGCTCGTTTACATGGCAGATGTTTATAACAGGCGCTTTGTTAAATGCCATTCCTGGAATTGTTGTGCAGTTGATACTGATTCCCGCCATTATGGTCGCATTGAACCGGACAGGATTGGTAGTATTCAAGAACACTGAGGTTCAGTAGAAATGTTAAATGATATTGCTCAGGTAATTATGGAAGAAATAAAACAGCGCACAGCAGTGAAAAGTCCGGTACTGACAGCGATTGAAGGCAGATGTGCTGCAGGCAAAACATCACTTGCGGCATATCTCCAAAAAAAGTGCGACTGTAATGTGATCCATTTGGATCATTTTTTCCTGCGCCCGGAACAACGCACGGCAGAACGTTTGCGTCAGGCGGGCGGAAATGTGGACTATGAGCGGTTTTTAAAAGAGGTTTTGATCCCTCTGTATGAAGGGCAGACATTTTCTTATCGCCCCTATAACTGTCATAGGCAGGAACTGGGAGAACCTGTCTGGATTCCTTCTAAAGTCCTTACGATCGTGGAGGGTTCTTATTCCTGCCATCCCGTATTAAAAGACTATTATGATCTATCCATCTTTTTGAATGTAGATCCAGAAGAGCAAATACGCCGTATTCGTCTGAGAAATGGGGCGGAGGGTGTCCTGGTATTTCAGGAGCGGTGGATTCCGATGGAAGAACAATATTTTCATTCGCTTGGTATTCCGGAAAGCTGCGATCTATGTTTTCAAACTTAAAAGAACATTTTTCAAACACTTTGGAAGGAGATCTGCATGGTATATATCTTCACCGCACTGTACTGTGAGGCACATATTTTTATCAGGCAGTTTCATCTGGTCAAAAATCAGGAATGTACCTGGTTTCAGGAGTTTTATAATGAATCGGCTGGTATCCGGCTTGCGGTTACCGGCGTCGGTGAGATCGCTGCTGCTGCGGTCGTTGGCAGCGTATGTTCGACTTATAAGCCAACACCGGGCGATCTGCTCCTCAATGTGGGAATCTGTGCACACACCACGAAAAAGAACGGAATTTTCCTGTGCAATAAAATCATAGAAAACGCAACTGGCAAAACCTTTTATCCGGATATGCTTTACCGCCACAATTTTTGTGAAGGGGCGATCGTGACCGGAATGCTGCCATGGAACGGCGGAAATGATGTCTCCAACGGAAATCTGTATGATATGGAGGCCGCAGCAGTCTATCAGGCGGGTATTCACTTTTTTGGCCCGCATCAGATGAGTTTCCTGAAAATCGTGTCCGACAGCGGAGTAATGGACAAAGTTTCCAATGAACAGGCTGCGCATCTGATGGAAAAATACCAGGACTGCATCTATGATTATATCCGTCAGATTGCCAGCATCGCACAAGAAAACGAATGTGGCAGACATGCTCTGTGTCAGGAGGAGGAAATACGCCTTCAAACATTCTGCGCGGATCTGCACTGCTCCAGGGCAATGAGCGATTCCATGAGACAATTGATCCGATATCTGACACTGGCAGGGATCGATTATGCATCGATCATACAAGATATGTACGAGAACAATCTGCTTCCATGTAAGGATAAAAAAGAAGGGAAAGTACGTTTTGAAGAGTTTAAGAGAAGATTACTATAACCCCTTTTTTTCACACATCTATGTCGAAAAATCGGTTTGGAACCATGCGCGTACACAGAAAATTCTGGCAAAATTTCCGTCCGCAAAGATCATCGAAATTGATCATTACAAGGATGTGTTCTGCCGGAGCAGACAGAGCCATCCGCTTCAGCACCATACACAAAAGCTGATCCTCTCTGCCAGGCAGGGAGCGCTGCTCTATGAAGGGGCGCCAGTGTGCCAGAGTTTTGGCAATCCGTATTTTTATTATGCCTCATGCGCGATGAACTGTATCTTTGACTGTGAATATTGCTATTTGAAAGGAATGTACCCTTCCGCCAACATCGTAATATTTGTGAACCTTGAAGATCTCTTTGCAGAAGTCGAGCGGGCGTTAGCAGACCATCCACTGTATCTGTGCGTTTCCTATGATACCGATCTGCTGGCGCTGGAACCGATTGCCGGCTATGTGCAGGAGTGGTGCGACTTTGCAGCCAGACAGAACAATCTGAAAATTGAGATCCGTACAAAATGTGCCAACCAGTCATTTGTCCGAAACATCACTCCCATTCCAGAAGTAATCTATGCCTTTACGCTGTCTCCACAGGCAGTGATCGACGCTTTTGAACGGCATACTCCCGCTCTGGAGGACAGGTTGTCCTGTGCGGCCGAATTGATACGGGCAGGATACCCTGTACGACTCTGTTTTGATCCAATGATCTATATCCCTGACTGGAAACAGCATTATGCAACAATGCTGGAGCAGGTCGATCATAGGATTGATCTGGGAAAAATTGTGGATGTCAGTGTTGGATCGTTTCGCATCTCACAGGACTATTTAAAAAATATGCGAAAACAGGACCCGGAATCGGCAGTGATCTGGTTTCCATTTCAACGGGAAGACGGCTACTGCCATTATCCAGATAATCTGATGGAACAGATGGAACGCTTTTTGGTTGAGAGATTAGAGGAAAAAATTTCTAAGGAGAAGATTTTTCGATGGAGAACAGAACGAAAGAAACAGCAATCGTAACCGGGGCATCCTCCGGTATCGGATATGCGATCAGCAGAAAGCTGAGTGCGCTCGGATATGAAGTGTTTGGTTTCGGAAGAAATTTCCAAACGGCAGAGTGGAAAGCGGGAGATCACGTCCATCCCGTTGTCTGCGATATTCTGGATACAGACAAACTATGTGCCTGTGTGAGACAGATCACAGAACAGCATCAGGTACGAATACTGGTGAACAATGCCGGCGTCGGATATTATGGACTTCATGAGGAGTTAAGCCCAGATCAGATCAAGCGGCTGGTGCGAACCAATCTGGAAACGCCAATGATCCTGACCCAGCAGCTTCTGCGGCATTTGAAAAACAATGCGGGCTATGTGATCAATATCTCCTCCGTGACTGCAGGACAGTCCAATCCACATGGATGTGCCTATGGCGCTGCCAAAGCAGGGCTTTCCAGTTTTTCCCACAGCCTGTTTGACGAAGCGCGGAAATACGGCGTAAAAGTAGTCGCGATCTCTCCTGACATGACACAGACCAATCTCTACCGCAATGCAGACTTTCGAGAAGGGGACGAAACGGAATCTTATCTTGTGCCAGAGGATGTCGCAGAGGCTGTGGAATGGATCCTGAGCCAGCGGGAGGGCGTCATTGCCACAGATATCACACTAAAACCGCAAATTCACCGGATAAAAAGAAAACTCAGATCCGAAATGCACTCTTGATATTCTGACTGCGTTTTTCGCTCAGTTTCTCGTACATCTCGATTTCTTCCTGCGAAAACCCCTCATACTGGATCTGCTCCAAGTCACACAGTGCAAACAGGATCTCTGACAGAATGTTCTCTGCCTCCGGCGTCACAGTGTATTCCTTGACATATGTCTTTTTTCGGTTCTCGCGCTGTGCGTTCTCCGGCAGGGCAATCAGCTCCCTGGAAAGCAGCCTCTGCGTTGCCAAAGACAGTTCTCTGCGTGAAATCCGTAAGAGTTCAGCAGTCTCCTTCGCTGTACAGTTCTTGTGCGGCTGGCTGAAAAAGTACAGCAGCTTCAGATCAGCGGTCACAAGATCGTTTCTTAGCGCCACCAGTTCCAACATTCTTTCCAGAAGTTTAGTCTCCCTATATAAGTCAAAGAAACTTCCATCCCCCTCCCGCGCACTGTCACTCAGACTGGTTCTCTCACTGCCAAGCCTGTAATTTCCTGACAGACTGAAAGCTGGCACCGTTCCATCGTTTGCCGCATCAATCAGAAAACGGTAGATCTGCCCTTTGCGCTTTTCATAAGCTGCATCATCAAAAACTTCCTTATAGAAATTATTATAATGCTCAAAAACGGTTCGTTTCATCTGAATCGTCTTTTTCATGCTGATTCCCTGTGAGACCAGGGAACCTTTCGTCTTTACATAATAGTACACCGGAATTTTCAGTACATAGATCGCATGGGCGTATCGGATATATTCCATATTAAACAGGAAATCCTCGCACCAGTCAATCGAGATGTCCATCCTGATCTGGTGTTCCTCTATGATCGAGCGCTTATAAAATTTATTCCACAGTACGCCATAATAGAAATCAGCCGGTTTCTGCAGCATACTGGCAGCGTAACCTGACCGGTCAAGCATCCCCTCTTTCTCAATATCCCCCTTCTGGGAAACGCGCTCTCCAATCACTCTGTAAAAATCCGCAATCACCATATCGCACTGATATTCTATCATAGAGCGCACAAAAACCGTCGTTGCTTCCGGCGTGATCCAATCGTCGCTGTCCAAAAACTGCAGGTATTCTCCTTCCGCTATGGAAATTCCCTGATTGCGCGTGTCGGAAACACCCGAATTTTCTTTGTGCAGCACACGGATCCGCGCATCTTTTTCGGCGTATTCATCGCAGATCCGGCCGGACTGATCTGTACTTCCATCGTCTAACAGAAGCAGTTCAAAATCCTTGTAAGTCTGTCCCAAGATACTGTTTATACATCGCTCAATTGTCTTCTCCGCATTAAAAACCGGAACAATAATGCTCACCAACGGCATTCTCAATCTTCTCCTTTATCCTTAATAACTGTAGGAAACTATCCTGCGCAGTCTACATCACTTATTTTTCTACAGTTCCTTATTTCTTCTGTAACAGCACATTTTATTATAGTGAATGCAACATTCCCTGTCAATAACAACAACGCAGGATGAATAATGTATGAATTATCCATTCTGCGTTGTATATTGGTCAGTATTTTGTCAGATTCCAAGCAGCTGGCGTTTTTTCGCTGTAAATTCCGCCTCTGTAATGATCCCTGCGTCCATCAGTTCTTTGTACCTTTTAATCTCGCTGACAGCATCGGAAGCCGGAGCTTCTGTATCCGCACCCTCATGGACTTCCGTGGCATTGGGATTGATCATCTGCATAAGCGCGACCGCTATTTCATGCAAACAGTCTACATTTAACTCATATTCCCTCAAATATGCCCCGACACTCGGATTAGACCGGTTAAAGCGCGGTCCGTACTTTTTACCATGATATTCGCCCCAGTAAGGATGATTCAGCGTGAGTTCAATATAGAAATATTGAAGCGGAACAGGCAAACTAATCTCCGGTCTGTAATGATAGTCAGACGACGAAGTGTCGCCGTTGCGCTCCCGTTCTCTCTGCCGTTCCCGCTCCATCCGTTCCATCTCTTCATTGACCTGTATCTGTACGGCAAGTTGTGAGATCTCCTCAGACATCTCTTTGACTTGATCCGGAAGATTACTTTTATAGCATTTCAGGACATCCCCCGCGCTCTCGAAAAGCAGTTCATTATCCTCTAAGATCTGGAAAGAAACCAAATTGGAAGCCTCGAATACCAATGAATTCTTTTCTTCCTTCAGGCGGAACCACCCATGGGTTGTATCCACCAGAAAATTGTTGGCTTCATAGCTGGCAACGAGCCGGAGATCCTCGGTAAAAGCATCCTGCAGCGCTTTATTTTGCGTCCAGAAATCGATGTACTGACGGAACTCCGCAACCGACATTTGTTTTACCATATCATCCGGCAGATCAATCTTACGATTGCATTCCTTACAGATCGGCATACCTTCAACAGCAGTGGGAAAAATCCTGGGTGTCGGACTGTTACAGACCGGACACAATTTCTTGTTGTTTGTGAATAATCCCATATGTTCCTCCTCTATTCGAATCTTATCGTAATACCACTATTACTATATAGTTTACCTTAATCAATCAGAAATCGAACAGCTTATCATGAATCGACTCAAAATCGCACTGAATCGACAATATCGCATCTAGGAACACTTTACATAGCATACTATTCTTCTGCCCCATAGCAAAACAAGGGAAACCCGTTTCCCCCTGTTTTTTCACCCTGAA
>DKVL01000095.1 GCA_002491195.1 Lachnospiraceae bacterium UBA7179 | reverse complement strand
GGAATTAACTCACGGGAATTACGGCTGATTCCTATTCTTGCGGGCGTCCATGTGATAACAGAATACTCTCTGCAATGTCCGACATTATATTCTCTGTTTCATCGCCAGGCTCCCCGGCAATAAAATCAATCGCTATATAAACCCCCAGCTCCTTGTCATAGGACAGGATTCCCGGATAAAATTTCTGTTCCCCCGTCTCCGGATCATCGACGCAGATTTTGCAGGTAGCAGTGCAGGCTGTCTCACTCTCTGTGACCACCTGATACTCGTTGTTCCAATTATTATGCGCTCCCAGCATCAATTGGTTATAGATTGCCACATACTCAATGCCATACTCTCCTTCCCGCGGCACTTCAAACGTGTTGTAGCAGATACTCCCAAGCAGCTGATCGCCCTCATAGATCAGCACAGGAGAAAAACCGCCAGCTCCGCCAAGCCTTGCTTCCTCTTCATTCTGCGGACAGACCACACTCCAATTTTCCGGCAGGGTGATCTGCAGGGTAAATGGCTCGATCTCAAAAATCTGTACATTATACTCTGTCTTGTCAAACTCGTGCGCCGGAAACTGTACCTGATACACATTAGCCTTGGCTCCTGTGCCCCCTGCATCAAATTGCGCACCGATAAAGGCGGCCACATCCTGAGTCCGGATTTCTACCCGCGTTACGGGCTCCGCATTGGTCTGCAGATATATATACATGGGCGTATCCGCCTTAGAACCACCACCAATCCACAAGGAAAACATCTCATCGATCTCATAAACCTGAATATGCAGCCCTGAGCCTGTCTCCACATAATCATACTGCTCAAAATCCGTCCAGGTCAGTTCACCGCCAAACTCAGAAAGACGCTGTACCTCCTCCAATGTCAACCGCTTCCTGCCATCCCCGCTGCCCTCTCTCAGCCATTGCTGGTACATCCACTGTCGCTGCGTCGAGTCCCTCTCATGCGCGCCAACTGGCGTTCCACACTCCTGATATACATAAATGCAATCCGGGTTATACGGACTCGTATAATACCCGCAGCCCTCCAATCCTGTATCATTTGCCTGTGCACTGTCCAATGTTCCAGCATATTCATATCCATATGGCAGTTTCGATGCCGGCATATTCGGATCAATATATCTGCTGTCATTCATAAGAATCGTTGGACGCACAGCCCATTGCATATGATCCTCCACCGTTTCTCTGGGATTGGTCAAAAAGCAGACCGCAACGACGATACAGGCAAGGACAGCCACCACAATTACCCAAAATGCAGGCTTTTTGTAATGCAGGACGTTCTTCACGCGCGCTGTCACACCCGTCTCCCCAAAAGCAAGCGGACAAACCGCCGCCGTTCTGCGCGGCGCACTGCAGGAAAGCAGCGCCTCGGAATAGTCGGCTCTCTGCCCAGCGTCGAGATCACGCACCACCCGCTCATCGCAGGCAAGCTCAATATCCCTGCAAAACAAGACATACGCCGCCCAGATCACAGGATGAAACCAATACAGGGAAAGCAGCAAAAAGCCGATCGGTTTCCACCAATGGTCATGGTTTTTGATATGCGCCCGTTCATGCGCGATGACATACTCCTGCTCCTTCTGCGTCAGACGATATGGCAGATAGATGCGGGGGCGCACGATTCCCAACACAAAAGGCGAAACAGCAAACTCGCTCTGGTAAATATTGTCTGTCAGCAATACGGCCATCGCAATACGGCTATGCAGGCGCCAATAACTAAGCACTGCGTACAAAAGCATGACAGCAACTCCCACAATCCAACAGACTGCAGCCACAGAAATAACAATCTGCAGCGGATTCACGCTTTCCTCCGGGGCAGGGGCAAATGTCGCCACAATCACCGGATTAACGACCGTATTGAAAGCATCAAATCCACTGTGAATCTGTGGTTTTTGCATATCCATAATATTGGGGCTGATGGTTTGAGCACTGGGAATCAGACTGAATACACTTTGAATGGAGACAGGCAGCGCCAGCCGCAGTGCGACAATTCCCCACAGCACAAGCATCAGCCATTTGGGCGCCTTCCGCAGCACAATCCGCAGAACGATCACTGCAAGCACCAGCCAGCTTGCAGCAATGGCCATATTGACAAATCTCAAAAATATATCAGTCATCAGCCGGCTCCTTTCCCTGCAGAATACCGCTGCTGTCCTCCTCGCTGCCATGACCGCCTACATGACTGTCTTTATGGCTGTCTTTATTACCATCTTTATTATGATCTTTATGACTATCTCTATAGCGGTCAATCATCTGCTGCACTGCGTCGATCTCTTTCCCGGAAATCTTTCGATGCTTTGTAAAAGCAGCTACAAAAGCTGGGAGCGAGCCCTCAAACTTCTTCTCCACAAGCTCGTCGATCTCCGCCGCCTGAACGGCGTCCTTTGAGACTAACGAAGTCACGACAGAATTTTCATTTTTCAGCACGCCGCGCTCAGACAGGCGCTTGATCACAGTGTATACTGTCGTCGGCTTCCATCCAAGCTGCTCCCTGCACAGCTTCACCAGCTCGCCACTGCTGACAGGCTCGTGCTCCCACAGGATCAGACAGAACCGATACTCACTTTCAAATACTTTTGGTGTTTCCATGATTGTTTTCTCCTTTCTCTAATGCGTTAGAGCATATCTTTACACTAACACATTAGAGTAGTGATGTCAACCACTTTGTATGGCTTGATGCATCTCAACCTCCATGCTTTCTCACGTGGCTTGTAAAGCCATAATTCGCGGCGCGGTGCGAAGTCCTGGACTGTACTATAACCCCGCACATTTTATCGTTGTGCAATTATGCAGACTGTGATACGATAGATATTATTCAAAAGAACAAATCGGAGGTACACACATGATCGAGACGGACAGCCTCATTCTTGACAAAGCAAAGTTTTCTGACTGGAAAGCCATGTATCACAATGTCTGGTCACATCCAGAAAGTGCAAAATATATGTACTGGAATATTACAACAAACGAGGAAGATGCCCAGATAAGGATTCAAAAAACCATTGAATTTCAAAAGCTCCATGACACCTATCTGGTTTACGAAAAAGCAGGCGGCAGTGCAATTGGATTTGCAGGCGTAGAAGAAATAGCGCCTTGTGTGTACGGGGAAACCGGGATCTGTCTTGGGCCTGCCTATATGCGAAAGGGATTTGGAAAACAGATTGTCCAGGGATTGATCCAGTATTGTAAAACAGAATTTGAAGCCAGGGAATTTATCTATTCTGCAAGAGATGAAAACGAAGCGTCAAATCAACTGGCAAGGTCACTCGGATTTGTGATGATCGGATCAGAGCCTAAAACTGATCCGCGGGATGGGCATCCCTATATTATGTTAAAATATAGTCTCGCTCTCTGAAACTATAAAATATTGCCTTGCCGAACTGTAACATTTATTTTTTAGTTGTGCAATAATAGATACCGTGATACAATAAAGTATATTAAGAGCACAGATTTGATCATTGTGGAAGGAGTCATCATGCATTGCAGATAGAATACAACAGTAAAGCGGTAAAATATATCAATTCCGCTGACAAACCAACCAAAAACAGATTACGTATGGCAATTGAAAAAATACCATTAGGTGATATTAAAAAATTGCAGGGCGTAAAAGATGGATATCGACTTAGAGTCGGCGATTTACGCGTCCTCTTTTCAATTGAAAAAGACATTGTTTATATTGAAGATATCAAACCCCGTGGAGACATATATAAAAGATTGTAGGAGGTTCTAGTATGAGTAAAGAAATATTAAAAGGACTAATCGAATTAGTCCCCGAAGAAGATATTGAAACATTGTATAAAGTTGTTGTTAAATTTATTCCAGAAGTTGAGCCTGAGCCTGATGAGATCGAGTCCATTATGGCTGGAAGAAAAGACCGGACCGAACATGGAACTGTGCCACATGAGGCAATCAATTGGATTTAACACATATTATAAAAGCTGTCTCGACGAGACAGCTTTTAATATTCCATACTGCTCATTATGGGCTTCTAACTCGACCTTGTGTATCTTTTATGCGTTGCAATACACCGCGATCGCCTGACTGACAAATTCCGCCGTGCCGTCCCCGCCAGTCTTGTCGATATTGCGTTTCATGCGCTCGTCGCCCACATACATCTTGCCCAGTCCGCTCAGGATCTCTTTCGTGCATTGATAATAGTGCTCCGTGATGAACGCCTGTATGCCGGCAATCTTCTCCTGTACGATCTGTTCTGATGGAGCGCTCTGCCGCAGCTTTCCGATCTCCGCAAAACGCTCCATCAACTGACTGCCGATCTCTGCCTGCTGCGCATCCGTCCTTCCCTTCTCCTTCTGCCGGTATTCGTCATACGCCTTGGTATTCCCCCACCGCTCTTGCACTTCTTTTTCATATTGTTCCATCTCTTTGTTGTCAAATGCTTTAAAATCCATTCCATTCACTCCTTTTTGCTGTAGCCTGCGCGCAAATAAAATCAGCTCCTGTGTATGCTTTAGCTGCAGCTCCAGCAGCCTGATCTGCTGCGCAAGCGCTTCCTGCTGGTCAAACTCCGGGCTGTCCAGAATCGTTCTGATCTGCTTTAGCGGAAACTGCAGCTCGCGAAACAGCAGTATATTCTGCAGGCGCTTCAATTCGTCATCACCGTACAGACGATATCCCGCCTTTGTCACCTTTGCGGGCTTTAGCAGGCCAATCGCATCATAGTGGTGCAGTGAGCGGACACTCACTCCAGTCAGTTTACTTACCTCATTTACTGTCAGCATCGTTTTCTATGACCTTTCCTTTACCTTTCTCAAAAACTGTGCAGCATGATCCGAAACAGTCTGTATGAACTCTTTCTGCACAATTCGTTATGATAGAGCATGTTTGAAAAATGCTCTCATTCCCGGGAATAGATTCATCATAAACCATGACACAATGTCAGAGTCAAGCATTTTATTTTACTTTTTTCATTTTCTGTTACTAAAGTCTGTTTTGAAAATTTCAAACAAGCTCTAAAAATCACGGCGCTTTCTCATATATTGCGCACAAGGCATCCTTTGAAAATACAAACCCATAAGCGGTTCCGTCGAGCGCCTCATTGGCCCAGTAAATACCGTTCCAGTCATCTTTCTCATAGGTAAATCCACTGTCAAAATACGCTCTGACTTCCTCCATGCTCATGCCCATCTCAAACTTCCGGTTCCGGCTGCCGCCCTCCTGCAGGAGTATATGGTCAAGACGTCCCTCCTCAAAACGACAAATATAACTGTCATGCTCCACGCCAATGCTATATCCGCCATCATCCGTCTCACTTTCGAAATACTGAAATCCATTCTGATTCAGAAATTCCTTGACTTCCACCACGCTTTCGCCCCACCCGATCCCGCCTAAAAGTTGTCTGACTGCAGGTTCCGAATATTCTTCCACGGCGATCGGAACAAATGTATCCGAATAAATATTAAAACTTGACTGTACGAGATTTCCTGTGACCGCGATCGTTTTTTCCTGATCGCCAAGTCCCCTGCCCACGCCCAGCATCGTTCCATCCGCAAGCTGTGCAAACAGGTTAAAATCATAGGACGTTTTGTACTTTCCAATCTCAGGAATCTCCTCTTCCAGACTGTCAAAAGCGATCTTCTCCACCCACACCATTCTGACATTTTCCAATACCCTTTTTGGCGTGCGCACGAAATCATCATTGGTAACCGGCATCCCGCATTCCCCGAAAATATTTCGTCCCCATGTGTACAGACCGCCGTCCGCACTGATCGCAGCCCCTGTCGCGTCACCCGTCGTCACATAGATACAGTCCTCCAGGATCTTTTTGGGCCGGACATAGAGCATTTTCGCCGGATTGCTGTCATCCTCAACGGCATTGGTATAATCCCTGTGATCCAAAACCCTTGTGTGATAGTTGCCACAGTATTGTCCCCACCACCACACATTTCCATCGCGGTCAAGCGCCGCAATGCTTTCCATGCCAGCGCGGACATACGCCACATTCTCCAACAGCAGAGCAGGCTCTGTGACGACTGCGTTATACCAGATACCATCCCCCAGCATCACTCCAAGCAGCCCTGACAGATTTGATCCGATTCCGTACAGTTTGCCGTCCTTTGTCAGATACACACAAAAATACCCATTGACAGAGCAGTCCACTGTCACTACATCCTCTGCTATCTTAATCGGTTCGCTGTAAAAATCATCCATGCTGAATCCTTTGATTCCAAGCTGCCCATACTCGTTTCTTCCGTATCCCCACAAGACATTATTTTCATCAATGTAATAGCGGTTTGAAACGGTCACTTTATTGGTAATATAATAATCTGACAGCTCAAATCTGTCTTTCAGCGAAACGGTATCCATATCCTCGACGCGGAATGTGACAAGGTTCCCGTCCTCAGAATGCTCCCTGTTCAACGCATTTTCCTGCGGTTCTCCTGTCCGTTCTGATTCTGATGCATTCCCTGCATTTTCCTCTTGGCCGGAAAGCACCCACATACTGCTCCCCCATGTGACGCATAGAACCAACGCGCCAAGCACAGCATACCCCCACTTGTTTTTCGATGCAAACATATTCCGGATCCGCAGCTTTGCGGCTCTCTTTCCTGTAAAAATCGACGTTCCGTAGACAATATCCCATTCACTGCTTTTTACCATATGGCTCAACACAATGTTTCCATATGCTTTCCTCTCCTCGGCCGGAAGGCGGCGCAGCACCTGTGCGTCACAGACGCACTCGACATCTTGATACGCAAGTTTCCGCATGATGACCATCACCGGATTAAACCAGTAAATGTCACCCACAAACATGATCAGAAGCTTGTACCACAAGTCACCGTTCTTCTTGTGCTGCAGTTCATGGCGGACGATCATATTCAAATCCGTCTCGGTGTATGATCTGTCGGGCAGCAACAGTTGTGTATGCCTGTAGCCGAGCAGCATCGGGGAACTGATCTCCTCGCAAAAGAGAATCTGCGGCACGGATCTCACCCTGTATTCTTCGCACAATTCCTGAACCAGACTGCACAGATACGGATCCTCACATCTGCGCGACTGCATATTGATCAATTCCCTGATCCTCACAAATCCAATAACATGGTAATTAGTCAGCGCAAACGCGACCAGAAGCCATACTGCCAGCAGAAGCCACCTTTCCTGGTACAGAAATTCTAAAAAGGCGTTCCACGGTTCCGTATTGACATATTCGCCGGCCTGTACTACGCCTGTTCCCTGTATCGTTCCCTCAAGATTTGTCCTGCCTGTGTCCGCTTTTTCTCCCGCCTGCATCGCTTCTGCGGTTTTCGTTTCCGCTTTTATTTCATTGATAGAACTTTCTTGATTGGATTCTTTTTGAATGGATTCCTGTTGAGCAGCTCCTTGTTCGCTGTCTCCTTGCTGAATGGACCTTTGTTCAAAAGCTTCTCGTTCTGCTGATTGTTCACTCCATGAAACTGCCGTCTCCCTGCCGCCAGCATCCTCCTGAACCGGAACGACCGTATATGACAGCGGCATTTCGATCTGTACGAAATACGACGATTTTTCCTCATAAACCCGGTTCATGACAAACCGCACTGGTATCAGCAGACGCACTGCAAGAACCAGCCAGAGCAGTTTGCGCCACCTGTAGCCGACCCGGCCGCCGGACAATACCGTGACAACACCTGCCACAATGACAGTGATATCCACCACGATCAAAGTACCTATCAAATAAATCAATTGCTCCTTCACCGATTCCCCTCCGTCATTTCCCGATATTCTTTTGTCCCTACATCGCTCCAGTGCTTTCTTCCCGATGCGGCAACCTTTTTCGTCGCATTGTCCACCGCATACATATCAATGATGGCATCGTTTGCCACTCCATCCCCTGTATGCTTATATAATACATACAGCTCACACGCGCCGTTTTTGGATGGGTGATCGTACACCAGGGAATAAGAATATCCATCCTTTTCCCCCAGATCCACATAAAAATTGCCCTTTGCATTGTAATCAACGTCATAGGAAAAACCTTCATCCGCAAGAACCGCATCGTACAATGCCCTTGCGCCCTCCTCAACGGAATATGCCTGCATCTCTGCATCGTCCGTCTCCCCTGAAACTTCTGTCTTCCCTGAAATTCCTACCTCATCCGCAACTTCCGTTTCTTCCTCGCGAACCTGCTGCGCCTGCTCATCCATGCGCGCATACTGATCTGCATAATACGCATACTGTTCCGCGACAATCTCCGCTATACAGTCAGAATCCCGATAGTAATCCTCCTCTTTGTCCCACCACTGCTGCGTCCAAGACTGCAGTTTTCCAAATGGAAGCGTGAATGCGATCTCATGATCTCCCCAATCACTTGATACCCCGACACTTCCGGAATACTCCCGGAACAGCTCTGTGCTGCCTACGCAGTAGCTGATCATCTGTGAAAGATCCTCCGACAATGCCTGAATATCCGACTCCCCGTCATACTCCAGATACAGCAGGTCAGCCTTGCCGCCGTAAACTTCTGTGATATGGTATCCACGCTCTATTCCAAGCGCCTCATAACCCTCCGCCAGATATTTGAGCGCGATCTGCTTCGCATAATCGTCTCTTAATTCCATGCCGGTCAGATAGACTGACACCCTCACTTCCGGAAATTCCCTGTCGCACACAGAACCGCTTTCTGACACATCTGTCACAAATTCCCTGTTATATTTCTTTTCCAGATATTGTATCTTGATCTCGTCCGTAAGCTCCGCCGGCATCTTAAAAAACACCGCCACCGGACGGTAATAGACATATTCTGACGGACTCAGAAAAGACGCCTCGTTTGTCACCAGCAGACCTGGTGCGATCATCCGCTCCTCCTGCACACCGAAAATAATAAACAGTACCGCCCAATATGCCCAGAACAGATACCCCGCTCCTGCCGCCGAAGCCAGAATACTTTTGACAGCCGAATGAATCCACGCTCTCCCATGCACCCATACCGCCAATGTGACGATGATCAGCAACGGCGTAACCAATGCCGCTATCATCCTGCCCAAAGCATCCGCCCATGTGCGCAGGGAAATATTTAAGGTATTTTCGGTGAATGCCAGAATTGCTGACAATGCAATATAAAATACAGAAATACCTGTCATTGCAAGTGTAACTTTTACTAATTTTTTCACATAAACTCCTATCTGCTGCCAAGGCAGGCCTACTTCTGCCCCGTCCCTGCCTGCTCATCGATAAATGCCCTCAGCTCCGCGATCTCCTTCTCGTTCAGACCTTTGCCGTCATATAGCGCCGTCACAAAATTTGTGAGTGAGCTGCCAAACATTTTGTCAAGGACACGCTGTCCCTCCTCCTGCAGGTATTCTGCCTTTTCAACCAGCGCATAATAGTAATTGACATTTCCCTGCTTTTCTTTCCTGAGAAACCCCCGTTTCTCCAGCCGGGAGAGCAGGGACAGAATCGTGCTCGGCACTACATCCCTGTGATTCTCCATTTTCGTCTCAATATCCATCCTGGAAACCGGCTGCTCCGAGTCCCAGATCACCATCATCAGCTCCAACTCCGCATCTGGTATTTTCTTCATTGTGTTCCCTCACTTCCACGATATTCTCCACATAATTCATCCCAATACTTTCTCCACTGCCCAATATCTTCATTGAAAAGTTCCTCTGTCCAGTCTGTACAATTCAAGCAGTTCTGACTGCCCTTTCCTATTTGACATTTCAAGTAACTCTGACTGTTCCTCCATCATGACCCTCTCCATATAATAATTAGACAATTGTCTAAGTCGAGAATAACACGATGCAGGTATTCTGTCAATGGTTCAACAGAAAATACCTGCCTGAACTGTAATCCAGAAATGATCAATGCAACACCAATTCATATTTCATTATTCGTTCTTTTCCGTCCCCCCTCGTCCTCCTGATACCTCCGCAGCCGCTCATTCATGAGCGCTGCCTGCTGTTTTCCCCTCCTCCACGCGACGGCAGAAACCATCACAAAGATAACCGCTATGGCAAGGAGCATCGCCAGCACCATCGGTAAATTATCGGCATAAAACCACCCAAACCACATCCCGCAGCCCAGAACGATCCCATTTGTCAGAACATAGTGTCCAACATACAGAATCATCATCGCCTTCTTACCGATCTCCCGCTGCGGATAAAAAAAAGTCACGATACTGCACAGAAATGAAACACTCAAAATCTGCCACAGAATCTCCACGCCCAATACCGCCTGTTTCCAGAATACGGTAATATACAGAGCCGTCACAAACAGCACACAGGTCGTCACACAGACAAAAACATAAAACGCATCCCGCAATCGCCTCAACATAACACACCTCCTCACAGACCAAGTTTTTGTTTTAACACTGGAACATATTGTCTCGAAATGATCACGCGCTCACCGTTTCGCATCAATGCCTCAAACCTTCCGTTAAAGGCCGGGCTCAACTGCTTCACCTTCGCCAGATTGACAATACAGGATTTGGACGCGCGGAAGAAATCCGTTCCCTGAAACTGATCTTCCAGCTCATACAACTTTCGCTTTGTCTCATAGACCTCCTTTTCCAGATACAGAAAAACCTTGTTGTCCACCGCCTCAAAATAGTAAATCTCCTCCGGCGCGACCTGAAAATAATTTCCGTTCTGCAAGGCTGTTATCCTCTCATTGCCGGCTTTTATGGCATAGATCAGCTTTAACAGATGTTGATCCATATGGCGGCAGCGAACGACGATCTCATCTTCCTCTCCCTCGCCGGGCTCTGTAATCGTAATCTTCATAACCCCTCCATATCCCTTATCAACGATCTTTCAGTTTGCGCCCCCTGCTGATCCACGCTGACACGATGATTGCCGTGATAGCATATATTCCCATAATGAGAAACTGAAACTCCACAGACACTTCCTGATCCCCCATCAAAACACGCACTCCCATCTGCTCCCGGAACATGCTGCCTGCCATTTCGGGCAGTCCGGCAAATGTCTCTGTGATGGCATCTGCCGTGCAGACACTGCGCATCATCGCAGCCCCATGCAGCACTGGCAGACATTTCAACACATTGCCAACACTCTCCGGCAGCATGGACATCGGCAGATAAATAGCCCCCACAAATCCAACCAGTGTTCCCACAATGGTCATCATACTGCTCCACGCGCTCTCACTGTGAACGAACAGTGCCAGCAGATAGGACAAAGAGGCATAGACAACTGTGTTAAACACGATCATGCCAGACAGTTTCAGACAGTCCACAGCGCCAAGCAGCGGATGCCCGCACAGCGCCATATAGATTTCCCCCAAAACCAGCGTCAGCAGACACATTCCCGTCCCGACAATCCATGCGGAGAGAATATATCCCAGCACGATCTTGATCCGTCTGACCGGCGCCATATAAAAACTCGCCAGCCTGTTTTTCGCCTCGTCCTGCACCATCGTCCCCATGACCGTCAGCGTGATCGTGACCGCATTGACCTCCAGGATCCCCGCAAGCGTCCACATCTGTATCAGATACGAAGCGTTCCTCTCGTCCGCGGCGGTGTCACGCACGCCGCCAAACGCCGCAAGCGCATCCACCACATTTTCACTGTTCATATTTCCCAGAAACACCACCATCAATGCCAGCACGATCAGCATCGACAGCACAGAAAAGAATACAGACACATAATCCCTGATATACAGCAGCATATTTCTCTTGAATAAATAATATATTTCTCTCATTGAGACCTCCTTACCTCACTCCGCTTCCAACGTTTTCCCTGTCACATTCAGGAAAACCTCATCCATAGACCCCTGCACCATCTCAAATCCGCTGATCAGCCCCCGCACATTGTCCAGAATGGGCAGTGCCGCCATGCTCTCTGGCACAGGTATCACGAAATAGTCCTCCTTCTTCCTGTATACAGCCTGCATTTCTGTAAGCCGTTCTTCTAATAATGGAGAGCTTGGATACAGCCGAAGGTTATCCTTTGCATACGTTTCCTTTAAGGAAAACGGCGTCCCATATTCCCGCAGATGCCCCGCGTCCATGATGGCAATATGGGACGCCCTCGCGGCTTCCTCCATATAATGCGTGGTCAGAAAGATCGTCATGTTCTCCTCCCTGCGCAGCTTTTCCAACGACTCCCACACTTTCTTTCTCGTGGCCGGATCGAGCCCTGTCGTCGGCTCATCCAGAAACATGATCTCCGGCGCACTGACCAGCGCCCGCGCAATCTCACACCGCCTTTTTTGTCCGCCGGAAAGCCTTGCAAACCTCCTGTGATACACGTCCTTGAGATCCAGTATGCCGCATATCCGCTCAATATTTGCGCGCAGCTTTCGATGATCATTTTCATAAAGCACACCCCTGACAAACAGATTCTCCGCCACCGTCAGTTTGTCATCCAGACAATTATTCTGATAGACCACTCCGATCCGCTTTCTGATCTCCTCGTCCTCTTCCCCCACTGAAAATCCGCAGATCTCTGCCTTTCCATCAGTTGGCGGATAGAGCGTACAGAGCATATTGATGGTCGTGGACTTTCCCGCGCCGTTGATCCCCAGAAATCCAAACAACTCTCCCTTCTCCACCTGAAAGCTGATATCATCCACCGCTTTCACATCTCCAAAATACTTCTTTAGCCCCTCTACTCTGATCACTGAATCCATCCTTTTCATCCTTTCCTTCACTTCTCTGCCATGACAATGATTCCTTCACTGTTGCATACGCGCACATCCTCCATAACCGCAACTGCAGCATTCATCCCGCTGCCAGGATTCCTGTAGGAGCATGCACAGGAACATCATACGCAAAAAAAGCAGCCACCGCAATCCTTATGCGGTAAGCTGTCTTTTTCAAACTGTAAGTTGCCGTGGCAAAACATAACAGGTAAAATTTTTGTACGGACTTTCTCTTGATGAAGTGAAAAAACGAAAAGCGGAACGAGCTATGTAGGTAAACCCTAGGCCGGGAGCCCAATAACAAATTCCCGGCCTTAATGAAACAGATATAAATCCCCCAGCAGAGCTGGGGAGACTAGCAAACGCAAGTGGCGATAAACAAAGTAGCAGAATAAAAACCCCCGTTGTATAATAAGTGCAGGTCTGGCAAACCGCACAAAATACGACGGAGGTATATCCATGGATAATCAAAGTTTATCACATAGTCGCTATAATTGCACGTACCATATTGTGTTTATTCCAAAATATCGGCGGAAAGTGATGTTTGGAGATTTGAGACGTGAAGTAGGCGAAGCCATCAGCAAGGTATGCAGACTGGAAGGAGTCACGATCATAAAGGCAGCAACGCTGCCGGATCATGTGCATATGTATGTGTCGATTCCGCCCAAAGAAAGCGTGGCAAAGATAGTAGGCCGCATTAAGGGGAAAAGTAGTCTGATGCTTTTTGACAGACATCCGGAGTACAGAGACCGGTATGGTCGTCATTTCTGGGCAAGAGGTTATTACTGCGAAACTGTCGGTAATGTGAATGAAGCAACGATAAAGAAGTATATCGCTGATCAGTACGAGAGTGACCGACTGGAAGGAGAGTCTTAAAAAACAAGAATAAAAGATGCCGCTTTTAAGCGGCTACCAGTAACATAAAGAACATGGTTTGTCAGGCCGCCTTTAGGCGGAACCGCAATATGCCCCTGGAGGGGGCAAGCCAGACCACCAGCAGGGCTGGTGGTTGAGCCAGATGGGCCGTGATTTCTGTATGAATAGATTATTTGGATGGTTCGTCCAAATGGCTACATTTATCCCACATCTGCAAACTTCGGGTTACCATCAAAAATATGTATCCGCGCAATGTCACCCCTGACATGTTTTAATGTCTCGTCAATATCATGTTCCATCGCAAACCGGTACTCCTCTCCCGTGATGGGGACGCCCCACAATAAATTGATCGTCTCATCCATACAACGCTCATACTCTGGCATTTCCAGCCCTGGCACAAACCTGGGATTGATGAGCAGCAGTGCCTCATACCCTTTGATTCGTTGGCACGGAACAGTATGCCCATGTCCCAGAAACGTATTTTCTTTCCATGGGTATGCCGCCAGCGAGGACAAAAAGGAATACATATATTTACACAATTCCTGGTGCACCGCAGTGGCCGCAAATCCAAGCTCTATCCGGCGGTATTCCCTGTATTCCTCTCCATACCACATATCGACATCTGGCATCGAGATCAGGCTGACACCTGCTGTTATCCCATAGATCACACCTTCTTTTGCCCCCTGTATCAGTGCCTTGGGCGGAAATTCTTCCCCATCGATCGCATAATAATTTTCACACTTTCCATAAAACTTCTCCAAAGCCTCCATATGCATACTCTGCGTGATCTTCCAGTAATCCGGCTCGTACTCAAACCAGTCCCAGAAAGCCCTACTCCGCTCTACCCGTTCCCCGATTACCGGAAGTGCATCTGTCAACTCCCATGCACAGGGCGTTGTTCCCTTCACAAACTTCGAATAGCCCCAAAATCCTTTGTATCCACTCCAACCCGGAATCACACAGATGAGTTCCTCTTCCGACAGCAGTGCAGCCGCATTCCCTTCTTCCAGCCACACAATCTTCAGCAAATCTGCATCCAGTTTGATCCCGCCTATATCGTGCGATACATACTCCTTTGGCATCGCTGGCGCAATTCCCTGTTTCATTCCCTCCACATCAAGCTCATCCGGCGCAGCAGCCGTGTTGCAGATCCAGCAGCTCTTCATCACTGCATCCTCCATTCCAGGCTTTACCCACAGATAGAAATAGCAGCACCTGTCTGTTTCCTCCACAACCGCCTGTATATTGCAGACTGGTGACCACTCCTCCAGCAAAATTTTCGGTTCACTCATATGTATCTCCTTTCGCGAAAAAAGCCACTGCCACCGCTCCGCCACCTGCCCTGTTTTCCAGCAGAAGTTCCCCGCCATGCTTGATGCAGAGCATCTGGCTGCTGTACAGCCCCATGCCGAAATGCACCGCATCCCCCTCTTTTGTGCCAAACGGTTTTGGCCCGTTTTTTAACAACTCTTCGGGATATCCCGAACCATCGTCCACTACCGACAGAGCCAGTCTGCCCTCCTTTGCAGTCCGCAGCACAATCTCCAGTCGCTTCCTCGCAAACCGCGCCGCGTTGCCAATCAGATTTTCCGCCACCGTCAAAAACAGTCCATGATCCAGCTCAACATCCACGAAATCCTGCGCAATGACAACGATCTCAAGCGATGGCGCAAGCAGCCCGGCCGTCTCCTGCAGTTCCTCGCGCAACAGGGAAGTATGCACTGTCTTTCTGCACACCGGCATCTGCTCCAACCGCTGTATGCCGCTCATCGCCTCCACATACTGTTCGATGCGCAGCGTATAAGTTTCCAGCCGCTCCAACGCCTGCTCGTCCCCGTTTCCCTGTCGCAGCATTTTCACAGTCCCCTTTAACACGGTAATCGGATTGCGCAGATCATGGGCAAATGCCGCATTGAGCCGCCTGCGCTCCTCCGCCTGCCGCCACAGCTCCTGATTGGTACGCATCAGCTCCACGCGCATCGTCTCAAATGCCGCACAGATCTGCCCCAGTTCATCTGTGGAAACCTCGGGAATGGAGAAATCAAGGTCATGGCTGCGGATCCACTCTGTACCACTGTTCAAAACCGCAATCGGCGTCCGCAGTTTCAGGCGGTAAAACAAAATCCCCGCCAAACCCAATCCGCTCACGGGAATGATCAAAACGGAAAGTATCTGAATCCTGTTCAATAACTCCCGCGCACGCTCCTGCTCCGGCGTTGGATACTCCATGTTCGACACCATACCGTCAGGAGTGAACACAATACCATACACAGGATATCGGGCAGCAAGCTTCTGGCAGGCATAATAGACTCCACAAGTCAACAACAATGCCCCTGCCAGACAAACCACTGACAGCAGGAAGAAAGAGCGCCTAAGACCCATGTTTTTCAACCATTCCATCGATAACCACACCCCCAGACTGTATCAATATAGCTGTGTAACGTGTGCGCGGCAAGCTTTGCCCTGATCTTGCGAATGTGCTCCATAATCGTATCGCTGTTCCCCTCCCCGTCATATCCCCAGATGGCCTCGTATATGCGCTCCCTGTCAAACACCTGCCCTGCATTTAGAGAAAGCAGCTCCACAATGTCAAACTCACGCCTGGAAAAAGGCACTGGCTCACCATTCACCGCAGCAGTCCGCGCCGCGTAATCGACTGCCAGCTCCCCGAAAAAGCGCACTGTCATACTGCCCTGACGCCGCTGTTCCCGCCGCAGGTGTGCCTCGACCCGTGCTCCCAGCTCGTCGAGGTCAAACGGCTTTACAATGTAATCGTCCGCCCCCGCACGAAAGCCTTCGATCTTGTCCGCAGACTCCACCCGCGCCGTCAGGAAAAGAATGGGGCATGCGACATACTCCCGGATTTCCCGGCAGACTGTAAGCCCGTCCATTCCGGGCATATTGATGTCGAGCAGAACCAGATCCGGACAAGCGGTCACTATTTGCAGCGCCTCCTGACCACTGTAGGCGGTCAGCACATCGTACTGCGACACAAAATAGCTCTGCATCATGTCCACAATGCCTTTTTCATCATCTACAATCAGTAACCTCTGTCTCATTGGTCTATTCCTCCAGAGAGCTTGCAATCGGGGTAGCAGGGTTTCTTATATTCTGTGAATACTTCTCCATCAATCTCTGCCTCAAATCGTCTGGAATCTCATTTCCTGCATTTACCAATAATATAGCATTAAGAACATCCGCATCCTCATGTTCGCTATCTCCATCAAAATTAGATGTACTAATACCCAAACCTTCTAAAATAGTTGTCTTTCGCAATCGTTCCTCTATTTCTTCTCGAGAAGCTAATAATACATCATCTCCGCTTTTTCCCGGCGCTGGTCTTTTTATTGTAGTTCGCATTAATTCCTGTAGCTGGACTTGCTTGCTGATCATCTATCATCCCCCCTGTCTTTATAAAGTAACCCAATTTCATTACAATTTTAAGCAGTTCCCTCATTGCGAGAGTTCCATTGTTGGAATAATTCTTATATTTAACAGTTGCCAACGTATTATAATATGCCAATGCTTCATTTGCATCAAAACTACTTTCCTTAATTAATGCCCGCACACTACCATCATTTCCTACTACAGTAATCATGTATAATGAATCATTGCTACAAAATGTCTTAAACTCAGTACCTGAAAAAGTAGTAGTGCTCGGATGATTATGCATAAACAGCAACGTGTTTTTTCTTGATGATTTTAACACTGCATATGCATCAGGATTATCCTTGGTCTCAACCATGTTTCCATTTCCTATGATTAACCATGCAGACCAGTCAATAATATTGATCAAGATACCAACCTCATTAGACTCATTGTATTTTTTTGCTATTTCAAGTAAAAGCTTATGCTGTTCCTGTATATATTTATTATGCTCCGCCTTAAATCCCTGAAACTGTATGCATCTTACTTTAGATATTGCTATATCAGTTATTGCTATTGGTCTGTTTCTCTTCTTTTGCTCAAAATCTTTATACATTTAATTAACCTGCTCTCCTTGGTGATCTTATTATAACGCAAACCAATGAAAAGTACAAAGATTATTCTGATATATTGCTGTTGTCATCCCCCGCTGCACTTCCATATTCTTCCATTGCTTTTTGAAAATCCTCTTCCATTGTTGTCTCTCGATCCTGCTTCCATCATCGGTGCACCGATGATGGCAGCAGGATTCATCGAGGCCATGTTGATTTCCCGCAAAGCGCATAATGGAATACTGCCTGCCCTACATTGTCGATTCCACAATGCTCATCTTCGCAATCCGCCGCAATGGAACAGCTGTCGCAAGCAGGCAGGCTGCGATCGCAAAAATGGCAGCTTCCGCCATTGCCGCAACCGGCGGAATCGTCAGTTGCATCTCTCCAGCACCCGCTGACTGCACGACTATCGTACACAGATATCCGGCGGCACATCCAATTACCGCCGCATAAATGCCATAGTACGCGCCCTCCCACAAAAAGGTCCTGTACAAACTTCCCGCGCTCATCCCGATTGCGCGCTGTATGCCAATCTCCGTCACTCTCGTATGAATATTTGTGTAGACCGTATTAATAATATTCAAAATCCCGATCAGGCCAATCAGCAGAATCAGTCCCCATGCAAGCAGTTTGATCTGTGCCTCGCTCTCCGCAAGCTGTCTGTCCGTATCCTCGTAAGAGACCCATGTTGTCCCCGCAGCACGCGCACAGAGACTGTCCAGCGTGCGGTCAAACGCCTCCCTGTCCGCACCCGCATTCAGGATCGGACAAAACTCCGCATAGGCATCGCTCCCTGTCAGCTGCGGATACAGCCGGTCACTTACAAGCACCTGTACACCGAGTATAAATCCATTATTTCCGATACAGAAATAGCCGTCATAACCATTTAATGTCAGCAGCACCCGCAGTTTTTTCCCGGATATCGTGATCATACTGCCCTCCTCGATGCATGTTGTTCCCGCCTCTATGCCCTCTATATTGAGCGGAAGCGGATTCCGGACGACGCAGCCCTCCCCATTCCTGAGTGCACGCAGCTGCTCCTCTGTCAGCTGACCGGCAAAACGGTAATCCAACCACTGATCGTTTGCTCCATAAATCTGAAAATGCTCAACCGGATTCTGCGCAAAATCGATATCGGTCTCTATTCCTAAGGGGCGGAATTGGTCATCTGACTCATACGAAGAAAACTGCTGTGCGGCCACTGCAGCCACATTGGGATCTGCTTCCATCCGTTTTAATTCATCTGGTGAAAATCCATCGTATTCATTTACCACCGAATAATCGCCCAGATGCTCCGACTCCGCGCCTGTGACACTCAAACGCGAGAGATAACTCTGCAGTGTGACAAACACCGTGATACTCATAACAAGCGACAGGATCGTAATCACAGTACGGCTCCTGTTCCGCCTTAGATTCAAAACCGCATAATACCGCTCAAACCCGCGTATCCGCTTTGCCCTGCGCCGCCCACGTCTGACTTTAACGCCCCCTGCTCCTCCTGATGAGATTCCCTGTATTGCAGTCACAGGAGAGACCTTCGCCGCAAAATGAGCGGCAGGAACTGCTGCCAGAAAGGCAAATCCCAATGTGACCAGCGCGCTCACAAGGAGATATCCCCATTTTCCGCCACTATTTTGCGCGATCATCTCCTGAAGCTGTGCAGTGTCCGGCGCGAGAAACATCTCTGGCGGCATCTGATTGAGTACTGCGCTTAAGATTCCCTTTGCTGACAGAAAACCGCAAAGCATGCCGGCTGGAATGCCACACAAACACAGCAGCAGCAACTCCTCCACCACGATCCGGTACAACTGCCCTCTCCTGGCACCGATCGCGCGGAGCACACCGTACTGCCCGATCCGCCGGGTAACTGCAATTTTCAGAATATTATAAATTACCAATCCCGCTGCCAGCAGAATTAACACAACAATAAAAACGCCCACGAACATAAGAAAAGAAAAGCCGTCATCATCAAGCATCGTACTATCTTCGTCCTCGTTATACCGAATCCCCAGCGCTTTCAGGTATGGATGATTATAGAGTGTATCCAGCTCATGGATTCCCAGACGTTCTCTCAGGTCATCCACCGTCGCCTGAAAATCCTTTCTGCTTACCGTCCGGATATCCATACAATAATAGAGATATTCCGCCGGCAGAACCGCCTCTGCTGTTCCTTCCCCCACAAATCCAAGAATGCTCCCGTAAGTATATCCCAGATAATTGCTCTGCAGAATCCCGGTCAGAACAAACTCCGCCTCATAATCATATGACTCTATCATGACACCATGGCGCAGCGCCTTGGAGAGCGGCAGGGAGATCGTGTCTCCGACTCCGCCTGTAAATCCCAGAAACTGCAGGGCATCCTCTGACAGTGCAATCTCCATCGGCCTTTCGGGCAGCCGTCCTTGGGCTAATCTGGTGTATGACGGGCGGGTTTCAATCTCGTCTCCCCAGCATTCCTCCAGATCCAGCCGCAGCAGATCGTTCAAATCCATACTGCCCACCTGAAGATAACGCCCTGTATAGGAAAGCCTCTCATCGCTTTCCAAAGCCTGCGCCTGCTCCTTTGTCAGCTGTACAAACGATGCATAGCTGTCACCCCCGATGGCAATCGCCTGCTGTCTGCGCATCGCATCCAGCACGCCTGCAGACTGCCCGACGGCCGTTGTCATCACGGTGGACAGTATGATTGCAATCAAAATAAGAACAGAGACGACTTTTTGTCCCATGATTTCTTTCCGTACAAATGTGTGATATGATCTCATCGCGCTGCCCCCCCTTCCTGTAAAATACCATCCATAATTACCAATCGTCTCTCCGCCATCTGCGCGATCCGGCTGTCATGTGTAATGACAATCAGCGCCGTTCCCATTTTTTGCCGGATTTTCTCCAGCATACGCATGACTTCCCCACCGCTTTTGCTGTCCAGATTTCCTGTCGGCTCGTCCGCAAAGATGATATCCGGCCTGGCGATCAGCGCGCGTGCGATTGCCACCCTCTGCTGCTGCCCACCGCTCAATTCGCGCGGCAGATGTGACAGGCGGCCGCTGATGCCGAGCAGTCCTGCCAGCTCCTCCAGATATGCTTTATCCTCCCGCTTCTTGTCGAGCAGCAGCGGCATCAGAATATTTTCCCGCGCTGTCAGAACTGGCAATAGATGAAACTGCTGGAAAATAAATCCAATCCTTCTGCGGCGAAACGCTGACAATTCTTTGTCCTTTAACTGATATATGTCCTGGCCATCATAGGACAACCGCCCTTCCGTTGGGAAATCCAGCCCTGACAACAGGTGCAGCAGGGTACTTTTGCCGCTGCCCGACGGCCCCATGATCGAAATGAAATCGCCCGCCGCAATCTCCAGACTGGCCCTGTGCAGCGCAGTGACCTTGTTTTCACCGCCCCCGTATACTTTGCTCAGATTTTCTGCTTTGATCAACATAAAAACACTCTCCTTTTTGTCTTTTTCACGACTCCAAGAAGAGTGTAATTCATAAATCTCAAAAATTGCTCAATCTTTTCCTAAAAACAAAATCCAGCCCCATCATCCCGCCAGACCATTCACCTGGATCGTGTATTTTGCGTTTGGCTGCGAAGTCTGTATATCAACGTCCGCGTCAATAAACACCTCTATGGAGTGATCTGCGAAAAAGGGCGGTTCCGTATCCAGGAAAAGCTCCATGGAAGCCTCCTTGGGGGAATCACCTGTAATACAAAGGCTCCCGATATACAGACTGTCCAAAAAGGACTTCTCCGTGATCGGACACGGAAAATGTCCTCCATCCTCCAACTCATAGTAAAACTCGCCTTCCTCATCGACAACTTCAAAACCTTCCATCCATGAATTTGCCAACTCCACCATGTTATCATCTAACAGTTCCTGCTCAATTTCCTTCTCATGCGTATCAATCCACTGCAGATGCGCATCTAATTGATTGATATATGCCGTAAGCGTCCACTCGCTGTATGCGGGATTCTCATAAAATTCGGCATACAGCATCGTTGTCACGCCCCAGAGCATGACTTTTTGCTCGCACGTATACATTGTATACATTCCATCTGCATTTTTCTCAAAATCTTCTTCTGTGATATTGACCTTCTTGATATTGTTCTTTTTGATTTCATTCTTTTTCGCATCGCATGTACGTTTTTTGCGCTCTTTCATCTCCCGTTTAAACTGTTCTTCGTCCAGATAAAGCTGGTGGCTTTCCGGAAGAAATTCATAGTAATACCGCTCCAGCACATTTGAAGCCAGCCCTCTCGTGTAGTAGGAATGGGCTGCTGATGAAAGCTGTGTTGCGATCACCTGATAGGAGCCGCAGATCGAAGGATTTCCCGCCGTTGAGGAAATCGTAAACACATGATCCTGACATACAATCTGACCAACACTGTATGCCAGAGGAAGCGGGAATACATTGTTTTCTGATGCGAAACCTCTGTTGTCCTGTTCGGGGAACATTCCATCTGGAAGCAGATATAGCATCTCAATTTTTTGTTTCTCTCCACAACTTTCTTCCCGTGGACTGCCGTCCTCAAGAAGTTCCGATAACATCATTCCTGTTTCTGACAGATAGGTCCATGCTTTTCCGACAGCAATCATATTTCCGTCTTCATCGAAAGCTGCCAATATTTCATGATCTCCCACGGAAACAGAACCAGATTCTCTCAAGGCATCCCTGTTTTCTAACAACGTTTTTCTATCATCCATTCTCTCCACCCTGCTTTCTGTCTAAAATTTTATCATTTTTACGCAGCATCATACGATGCCGCACCTCCTACTCCATACAACCAGTAACCACACTTTCAGCACCGTCTATTTTGGTGTCGTCAGTCAACGATGCCACCGCATCGCCTCCATCCTCTTTGCAGACTGACAAAATATCCGGCACTGGCAGTGCGGTTTCTGGTCGGATGGAGTACTACATTCTTCTGCAATATCTATAGGATAACACACTTATGTTCTCTCTGCAACATCTAACGAAGTGACGTTTCGCGCATTTATCACAGTTTTTAGCAAACATTTTGCTATCTTTTTTGCCGATAATGTGCTATACTATCCACTGTGAGCGTAATATTTTGTATCATTCAAAAAAATGTTTACTCTATTCGATCGCTTTATGCAAAACCAAAAACGCCAGACAATATTTATGGAGGTATCACTCACCCATGAATCTCATTCAATTAAAAATTGAGAAAGACAATTCAATCGCAAAATATATCAAGATCATCAGAGGCTTTGACAGCTCGCTGTCTATGAGTTCCATCAAACAAAGCATCGAAAAAAATGATTTTGTAACAGGGTTTGATCTGGAATACTATGATTTTGTAGAAGACCTGAATGGATTTGACCGCAAAAAAGCATTTCGCGGCATGATCGAAGAGCTGATCCAGGCCGGAGCACAGATTTCAATCTATGAGGACGGGGAATTATCCTCGATCGAACTTCTGGACAACTGGCTCGAAACGCTCGATGAAATTCGACAGCAGATCGAACTTGATCTCGATCGCGAAACAGAAGAGTAAGGAACTGTTCCTAAGCTCATAAAGAGTTTGTTTATAGTGATGATAGATACTCCTTTGCCAATTTCCAATTACAAGACTTCAAAAATATCAAAACATTTCGCATTATCCGCTTTATAAAAGGCAGAATAGGAAGCCGTATCTATCGTCGTGATGACAATATCCCCCTGAGGCCTGTGGTTAAACGTACAACATGAAATAAAATCATCCCCTAAAAGAGCTTTGTTCAGATTATTATCCAAAACCAAATAGTAATAAAAATCCTTTAAACAGGTTTGATACAACATCACATTCCGTGCCCTGACAAGATATCCTTTCATCTCCCCATTCGTTGCTGAATGAAAACTTTTAGGCAGTTCTACCATTGTGTCAAAATGCTTCTTTAGCAAATCAAGCTGCTTATCTGTCAAACCTAATTTCTTGGTTGTTATGATGGTTGCGACCGCGCCTGTATCAAATTTTCCAGTGACAATTCGGTCACCCAACCCCGACAGTTCGACAATATAACACGCACTTTTCTGATTGTATTTGATATTAATCAATACTATTTACCTCCTGTGAGGATAAACTGCCTAATATCTGGTACGTTCCTCTTACCTCTTTTATTTTCTCGAAATCCTTAGAGTACGCATATACCAACACAGTATCACTGTCATAATCTATGTGATCCACCAGTGCATCGCAATCCAGATAAGAACATACCCACTCTGTCATACTGGCTTTATAAGGCTCCCTGAAATATACAACTCCATCTCTTTCATATGTTTCTGGCATAGAAAAATCTCCTCCTCTATTTTCCCGGCTCTGGTCTTTTATTGTAGTTCTCACTAATTCCTGCATCTGAACCTGCCTGCTGATCATCCGCCATTTCTCTTAGCCTCTCTTCTTGGTGATTTTATTATAACGCAAACTGATGGAAAGTACAAAGATTATTTCTTGTAACCAATCCCCTCCCGAAGCTGCATCACTTACTTTTTACAGTTCCCTACTGTTTTCTCAGAATCCACAAAAATCTGTATGTCTGATAATATACTTATTCTGCCGCACGATTCCCCATGGCGTATAGATACCACATGTAATTAGTGAAAGTAATACAATAATGATGTATTCGCCAAGGAACCCTAATCCCGTACCGCTGAATGCCAGCCTGCGGTTGTTGATAATCTGATGCTTTGTATCCCAGCCCTGAAGCATACACATCACCCAGGGAGTTGCGATGCCGCAGGTGAGAACCATCAGTAATCCTCCCAGTAGTCCATATCCAAAATACTGAAAACTGTTCCCGTCAAAATAGGAAACATTTGCGTTTGGCAGCACGGGCTCTCCTTCAATATATGTATGGCTTAACTCCCATTTTCTCAGTGCAACATGGGCAAAAAATGCATAGATCCCGCAGGTAATGATTGTGAGGAACTCCCAAAGAATCCAATGCCCCAACAGGGAAGCCCCGGATCCGTCGAACGTAAATCTCTTTCCATTGACCACTGTATGGCTGATTCGCCACTGATAGATCTTGCAGATCATCCATGGCGCCGCAATCCCGCAAGTGATCATGCTGACCAGCCATGTTAACAGCAGATAGCCCCACAGTTCCAAGCCGCTGCCATCAAAATACGAATCCGCAGAGGATACCACTCCCGCGCGTTCCATGTCTTTTGTCGATGGATATTTTTCCTTATATGCCTTGTAAAACTGACCATATGTCTCAAATGCTCCGCCCGGATTGACCGGTGTATCCATCCTGTTTCCGGAAAGAGTGATCCGCGAAAGCATTTCCAACCCAACCACAAAAGAAAGGATTCCAAAGATCCAGGCAACCGCAGTCCATGAAAACGCAATACCAAGACAGGCTATAAAAGCGCATAACACTGCAGCCGGCGCGACCCATACCCATACATTCGCTATATTTTTCGTTTTGACCGCCACATATACCAGACCTACCGCAGCTCCCAGCGCCGCAGCACAGAAGACAATCTTTAGTATGGTCATGATCAATCTGTATACACCATACCCTGGTCCAAACCCAAAAAATACCAGGCCCAGCAACGCTCCGATAACACCGACCACCACCGCCATGGCAAGCGGAATCAATGCCGCCGCAGGTGCATACCGCTCAATATTATCCGGCGTGAGATATTTCTGCCAGTTTTTCTTCTGTCCCTGGCCGCTGCCACCTGAAAAACCATTGTTTGCAAAGCCTGACTGATCAGAACCGCCCCCTTGCCTCTCACTCTGGTCATACTGCATCGGATGTCCGCACATCGGGCAAAACGCCGGCTTGCCATCCAACTGATTCCCACAAAATTTACAATACATTTTTTCTTGCTCCTCCCTCATCATATCGTAACGTTACGTATCACCCCATATCCTGCCGTTACCGCCAAAAGCAGGATCAGAAGTATATACTCCCATACCGAAAAACCGTCATCCCCGCCATTGATATAACGGACAACCCGGTAGATCAGATACAGGCACAGCGCCGGCAAAACAGTGAGACACAGTGCGTTATCGTCCATTGCCTCTGCAATATTTCCCTTCCAAAGCGCAGCAGCCGCACGCGTCATTCCACAGCCTGGACACTGCAGCCCTGTCAGTTTGTAAAAGATACAGGGAATTCCCACGCCAAAAGTAAGAAAAAAGATAAGATAACTTCCGCCGAAAACAATCAGGCCCACGGCTCCCTGCAATACTTTCCTGATTCTTTTTCGTTTTTCCTGCTGATCGATCGCAGACAATATCCCCACACCTCCTGCACTTGTTGAACTGATTCGCGGCTTTTTCATTATATGTTATCCTGGTGGATTATTCAAGTTTTCTTTACAGTTTCTTATTTTCATTTGTAATTGCAACAAATATAACTTTCAATTTCCTGCTTCCGCAATCGATCCTCTGCACGGACCTGTGCAATCGAGTAGGGAAGATTTTCCCCTACTCG
>DKVL01000073.1:40075-58964 GCA_002491195.1 Lachnospiraceae bacterium UBA7179 | reverse complement strand
GCCAGACCTACATATTCTTCCATATTTCCAGTCATGCTGCCATCGGCGGCACAAACAAATCCCAGTGTGAAGCTTTAGATTTTCTTAGCAGGTGTGCTTTGCCCGCTTAGAAAATCTAAAGCTTCAAACTTTTTTGAAAAAATTTGAAAAAAGTGCTAAAGTTTTGAAATCCCCCCACCGATATACAAGGTGTAAGCAAAGAGATGCAACAATTTACACAAATTGTTGCATCTCTTATTATCTTACCATTTTCAAATATTATTACCAATCCTATCCGATCTGAATGCATTCTGAATTTATTTACGGATCAAACAGATAAATCAAGCAGTGGCACGCGCAGCAAAGCTGTTAATTTCCTTGCGTGCCCTTGTACATAAAAACTGAAAAAATATCGAGAACTCAATCCTTTTAATGATGGCTTCGACATACGCGTTGTCTGCATCAGGAAAAGTCATAGCAAAGATTTCATCCAATGTCATGCTTTCCTGTGTTTCAAGTCCTACCTGAAAAATATACAGTTTTGGCTTATCACATGTAAAGGCTTGTACTCTATCCGGTTAGAAGTCAGACTCGTACGGAACAAAGAAAATTCTCCGAAAAATTATTGAAAGGCAGTTCACCCAACGGCTGAACTGCCCTTAAAATGGATCGGCTCGATTTGCTCATTAAGCGGCCGCATCTCATATTCAGGAAACTTGTCGAGCAAGTCCTCCAAAATCTCCCCCGTATTGTATACAACATCGTGCGCGAGCAGTATGACCTTTTTGCGTCCTAATGTCGTCTCAACACCGTTTGCAAGGAGCTGTGTGGGTTCTGCACCTGCCACTGCATCTTCGAGACTTGCATTCCAGTCATAGTAGATATAGCCCCGCTTTGTCATTTCCTCGATAATCTCCGCATAAACATTATCATTGTAGCTGTTAATACTTCCGCCCGGGAAACGGAACAATACTGCATCCACACCAGTCACTTCGCAGACAACCCTGCGTGCGTGCTCAAAATCGTCCACAAAACTCTCCACACTCTGGTATAGATTCTGATAATCATGGTTGTAACAGTGGATTCCTATGGTATGCCCTTCCGCCACGATCCGACGCGCGATCTCCGGATACCTCTCCACATTCTCACCGACAAGGAAAAAAGTCGCCTTGATATTCCGCTCCTTCAAAATATCAAGCACTCTCGATGTATTTTGCTCAGACGGCCCATCATCAAAAGTCAGGTACATCGTTTTGGGATGAAAATAATACTCGATTCCCTGCACGATACCCGATGCAAGTTTCTCCTGATACTCCTGTGACGTAAGTTTTGCGCGTTCCTCCTTATTGCTCAGAAATCCAGTCTCGATCAGACAGGCCGGCATCTGTGTACTGCCTGTCACATGAAAATCTGCATCCCCACGAACCTCCCGCTCCACTGCCCCTGTACTCCGCGCAGTCTGCTGGGAGACAAGCAATGCCAGCCGTTTGCTGTCGCGCTGCATGTCCGTCCCATCGTACCATACTTCCATGCCGTTGACACCCTTCACATCAGAAAAGTTTTGATGAATGCTCACATAAATATCCGCATTCCTGTCGTTGGCATTTCTGACACGATCCTCCTTTGCAACATAGGTATCTGTACTGCGCGACATTATGACTTCGTACCCCAGTTCCTCCAGTTTGCCCTGCACTAGCTCTGCAATGGATAAATTGATATTTTTCTCAACGATATCCCCCGCAAAGCAGCCACCGTCATTTCCGCCATGCCCCGCATCAATAAATACTACCGGCGTGGTTCTTATCTCTTTCACCTCTGCAACTGTCTCCTGCGGTGTCTGCTCCACTGTCTTTTCCCTCAGATCAAGTTCGATGACCTGTGGCGCCTCCTTCTCTGACGTCGCCCAAACCTCAATCGGCAGAACCTGATCCGACAGAACCAATGCCAATATTGCCACGCCCACGATCAATACCGCTGCAACTGTTACCCTGCGCAGCCGCCTTCTGCTCCCTTTCTTCTGTTCGCAATACTCTGAATACCGTTGTCCAAATGACTGTCCCTCGTACATGAACAAATGCTCCTTCCTCTTTTGTCCGAAACTCCTATACAGTTCCCCATCTCTCTATCCTGATCACTATATTTTGAGTTTAAAAGAGGCGTGCATCAAAATACCATCATATTTGCATCATATTTGCATACTTTACGATTTTGTATCATTTTTTATTATGAAATTTTTAAAAACAGTTCCTTAATCCCTTCGTAATATCCTACTGTGACGATTGTTCTGCCATCGCCCATTCCTGGAAAGACATACTTCTTAAAATAAGGTGTCGTCTCCAGCAGCGGGTTGTCTGACTCATACGCTGTCGGCGCGTCCAACTCCATATATTCCGCCCATGCCCCGATGATGGCATCCGTGTCAATATCCCGCCACAAAAGCGGAGTCCTGGCATAAAATTCATAGATTTTGCCAGTGTCTGCATCAATATATGCATCGATGAGCCTGTTTTCCTTGTCTGCGTTCTTCTGGCTGTTTGACAGTTCCATCTTCCAGACCGCAATGTTGCTGCGCGGCTCCAGCACGTCGATCGCAGAATACAATGTTGCATCGTAAGATGCCGCATTCACCTCTTTCACTTCCCGGGGCAGGATGTCCAGTTCCTTCAACACCGCTATCCCTTCGTTGCAGGTTGCATAGATCTCCTCGTCCGTAATCTCCCTGCCTGATGAGCCGTTGTACTTGCGCACAAATGCATAAGAACCTTCCAGGTCCTCATAACCGAGATTCGTGTTTCCGGCATAGAAAGCCTGCACATTCTGCTCGCTCTCAGGAAGCACCTGACTCCCGATACACCTCGACAGGAGATAAAGTTTCTCGTTTGCATTCATTTGGTAACGGTAGCCTTCGCCCGCCTCCTCCACCAATTCCATATGCGGATCGTTGAGTATTCCCTTATCCTTATACTTTGCGAGCGCTTCCGGCGCCCATATAGAGACAGCGATCACAAACACTACTGCCAGAAAGACTGCGAGAAATCGCGTTGTATTTTTCATATCGTTTCTCCTAAAACAAATCCAATACAGGAACCTTTTCCCTGTTCACTCTGGATCATCAGCTCACTGTTGTGAATCTTTAAAATCTCCTCACATAGTGCAAGCCCAAGTCCTGCACCATTTTTGCTCCTTGAGCGGGACTTGTCCACCATATAGAACGCCTTCGTGATCTTGCGCTGCTCCTCGGGCGGTATGCCAATGCCCTCGTCCTCAACTTCAAAGCGGTAGCCTTCGTCAAGCCTCGTTCCCCTGACTGTAATGGTACTCCCTTCCTCCGATGCCTTGCAGGCATTGTCGATCAGGTTAACAAGCACCGTCTTGATCAGATTCATCTCCGCCCATACAATGGCGTCATCATAGAGAAACGCAAACCGCATGCCACGATTTTCCTCCGCAAACATTTCCCGCAGGTATTCAAAAATTTCTGCCGTATGAACTTCCCCCAGCTCTGCCTGTTCCTTCTTTGCCACAATGATATCCAGCAAACGAAAAGACATCGCCTCAAGGCGCTTCCCCTCCGTGTAAATATAATTGGCCGAAAGGAAACTTTTTTCCTCGTCCAGCTTGTGTGTGCGCAGCATATCCGCATAACCTATGATCGCTGTGAGCGGCGTCTTGAGTTCATGGGCAAAAGCCCCCATAAACTCCTCCTTTGCCTCGTTCTCCTCCTCGAGTTTCTTGATATTTTCCTCCAATGCATTTGCCATATGATTAAAATCACACGTCAACTGCCCCAGCTCATCATTACTCACCTGCCTTGCGCGATATGCATAATCACCCCCCGCCATTCGTCTTGTTGCCCTGGTAAGCAGCCGGATCGGCTTTGTCAGCAGGGAGGCGATCAGATGCATGATGAACGTGCCGGTCACCAGCATGACAAGCGTCACTTTCCGATAGAGGGAAAATCCCATCGCACGCTCTGTGAATACGTCAGAGATATCTTTCATCGTTTCCAGATAAAGCACCCTGCCAAGGGCATTGATCGTCGCACAGGTATGTACAAAGTATCCATCCTCAGTTTTGATGATGCGATATGCCTTGATGCTTTGCTCCGTCTGCTGCAAAAGCTGTTCATCCGCATCAAAACCATCACTCGTATGTAAAATTTTCTTCTCCTCATCGGCAATCCGGATCAGGCGGTTGGTACTGCGTCCGCCCCGCTCGAGATTGGTGGCGATCTCCTCCACCGTACTGTCGGGAAGCACTCTGTAAATTGTCGGTACATTCAGCACTGCTGTCTCAAAAGCAAAACTTAAGATACTGCTCTCATCGGCTGCCTGACCCACTTCCCGCGCAAGCGAAGTCTCAAACACATAATTTACAAAATAAAATCCGCTGAACCCAAGTGCAAGCGCCATGACAACAATGGTCGATAATAGTAATTTCAGTGAAATCTTCATTGTCTAATCCGATACCTCCAGGCGGTAGCCCACCTTGTACACTGCCACCAGACTGTGCTCCCAGCCAAGTTTCTTTCTAAGGCGCTGAACATGCAGATCCAGTGTGCGGCTGTCGGCAAAGTACTCGCCCTCCCACACTTTTTCATATAACGTCTCACGAAACAGCGCCACATTTTTATTTTTCATAAAGAGCACAAGCAGACCAAATTCCTTGTTGGTGAGCTCGATTGGTTTGCTGCCTTTCATCACGCGGTGCGCTTCCACATCAACGGTCACATCTCCCGCTGTAAGCCGGTTGTCCGTCTTGTTGTAGCGCCGAAGAACTGCCTCCACGCGCGCGACCAGCTCCACCACGTCAAAAGGCTTTACAAGATAGTCGTCCGCACCGAGCTTTAATCCCTTTACGCGGTTTTTAACCTCGTATTTTGCTGTGATAAAGATCACAGGAATCCCCAGTGGACGTATATACTCCATGACATCATAGCCGTCTGCACCGGGCAGCATAATGTCCAGTAAAACCAGGTCAAAGGGTTCCTGTTCGATCAGATCGATCGCCTCCAGACCGTCCTGCACTGCTGTACAGTGATAGCCCGCCGAGGATAAGTTTAAATCTATTAAATCACAAATCGGTTTTTCATCGTCAACGATCAGTATTCGTATCATCTTCTGTTTTCCACCCCCAATAAGCTCTTGCCTGCTCCACAACGGTCTGCATGGTATCTTCCTCGCCGCACTGATATGCATTTTTAATCTCTGTGTCCGCCGAAAACCCGCCAGTCCTCTGATAATAGATACTATAATCACTCGCAACCGCCAGTTTATGTTCCTCATCCTCATAACTATACTTTGCCAGCACAACGATATCCTTCAATCCGTCGCCGTCAATATCCCGGCAGTTGATTCCCTTGAGCGCATACAGGTTATCGTAATCCCCCATAGGCTGAAGCACTGACAAAATATATCCCTGTTCATTGACAAGATAAATCATGAATACCTCATAATCTGCAATGCGGTAAGTTCCCGGCACAACCTGCAGTTTTCCAAGTTTACCAAAAGTTCTTGTATAACACTGTTCTGTGATAATCCGAAAATCGTGCTGCTGCAGCTCGTTCAATGTGACAGCCGTATACAAAAACTCCGTTGAATAGCCATCCCTCACAAACGCGGTAATCGAGTCCGTGTTCTGGTTCATACCAAAGCGGTTGATCTTATCAGAGATGCGATAATCTCTGTAAAAAATCAATCCTTCCGTATCTTGAAAAAGCACATCCCCTATGCGATATTTCTTGCCATCACCAACTTCACAGGATGTGATCAGGATAATGTCTGTGAGCGTATCCCCATTCAAATCCTGAAATGCTACGGAAACCAGTTCCTGATTTGGCTGCCGCATCTGTCCCAGAATACAGCTGTTGGTCTCAAAGCGATCTGTCTTATATACAATCTCGTCCTCGTCGTTCGCAAAAAACAGCGCGAGGCGGTTGTATGTCTTGTCGTATGCAGGAATCATCAGCAAAGGCGCTTCCATGTTCATTTTCAGTTCTTTGACATCCGCATTGGGATCCGATTTCATCTGTTTTACCAGTTCTGTCTCCATCTCTTTTTGCCTGTCGATCTCATACTGAACCGGAAAGATATGGATGTCTACTATTTCAAACCCTTTTTCTGTAATATCGTTCTTGTGTTCAACTGTAGCAAAGCGATCGTTGTACTCCTCGTACTGGGCACGGACATTGTCTGTGTTTTCCGCGGTTTCTGCCACATTTGCCGCTATAGCGCTTTTTTGTACTGTATTCGCTTCTGCGGCCTCAATGGGCATATGCAGTATGAACAGCACCGCAGCACAGAGCGCTGCAAGCAGCGTTGTCTGGTGCTTTTTCCTCTTAGGTAGTATCATAAAATGCGCCCTGCCTTTCTTTCTGTGAATCGCTCCCATATCGTTCTGATTATTTATATATTACCACCACTTGAAAACAAAAGTAAATAAGAGTTTTACGCTTTGCAAGAATTGAATCCTTCTAGACAACGCCAAGTCTCGCAACGCTCTTAAAATTATTACGCCCTCTGGGATTGAAACTGACCATTTCCAAATGAATCGAGCAGGGAAGATTTTCCCCTACTCGCGCGCGGCCCGTGCGTCACATTAGTGACATATTTCCAGATGCGCAGCATCTTGTGCTCGGGCCTGTGCATAAATAGAAACGGCGAACCACTACTGTGAATCCGCCGTTTCTATTTTGTTCAAAAGATCTACACCGCCACATTTCTCCGATACGCTGCAACAGAAAGAATATAGCAGAACACAAACACCACAAGCACAGCCAATGTACTCACGAAATAGATGGAAAACAAGTTGGCATACATCATCTTGCCCAGTGCGTGCACAGAAAAATATGCAGATACCGCCATGACCACAAAGGGCAGCGTGTAAGCGCACAGCAGCTCGTGCGCGATCGAAGCCGAGAGGATCCTTGTCGAAAACCCAAGTTTTTTGAGGACAAGATAGCGCTCCTTTTCCTCAAACGAATCATTGTAGAGCTTCATGAACATGATACAGCCACACGCGACGATAAACACCAGAAACATAAAGATACAGAGTACGTGAAGCACTTTTACCCAGTCAAGCTCATTGTCATACGGATCGACTGCCACGCGCGCCGTAAAATTTTCTTCCGTGTTGCTGATCAGGACATCGACTGCTGTGCGCGCAGCTGCAAAGGCAGCGTCATCCGCAAGTTTAAAGTTGTGAATATACAGCACTGTTCTCTGTTCTTTCAGGCGCTCGTACTCACGATCCGATACAATATAAAAACATCCCATCTCCTTCTGCATATATCCGATGTAAGGCTCTCTGACAGTCTGTGTCTCCAGATAAGCCTTATCGCCGATTGTCACCGGTTCCTGTTTCTGATTGCTGATAAATGACAGCAATATCTGATGGGACAGATAATAGGTCTCGTTATCTGCAGGTTCCGCCAGGTCAAACGCAGTTCCCCGCTCCTGCGCAACACGTTTCACATCAGAATACTTCACCACATAATGCTCGGCATCCGCAATTAACGTTATGAGCGATGTCTGATACGCAATATCACCTGCCCCACTGATCAGCGCAGCAGCTTTCTCCTCCAAAGCGATTTGGTTCGTGAGCAGCTGAAACGTGTACTGGTTATCAAATACGATCATATTGTGATAACGCTCCTTCATCGCAAATCCGGTTGCAAGCGCCGTAATCGAACAGATTCCTACAATGCAGACCATCGCGTAAGTACGATAGTTTTTCCGCATACGGAAAATCATCTGATTCACCCACAGGCATCTCTGCCCGCTGTACAAATAACTTTTATTTCCTGAAAGCGTCTGAAAAACAAGCGGTATCAGACCGCCGAACAACAGATACGCACCGATAATCACAAGCACTACTGCCAGCAGTGCATTTTCCATCATGTTGTACCTGCTCCCCACATTTGCCAGATAATATCCCGCTGCGAGCACAACCACCCCCAGCACTGCCTTCACAAACAAAACGCCCTTTGGCATACGCACATACTCATTCTGTCTTGCTGCCGAAATCATATTGAGCACACTGCTGTGCGTGATGTTCCAGTACCCTTTCAGGGCAAAGAAGAAATACATCAGCAAAAATGACACTCCTGTCACTTTGACCGCCTCCCATGAAATGCCAAACCTGACATCGATCGCAAGATCGGAGACAGCGCCCATGATCAACTGAAAGAGTCCCCCCAACAGTGCGCCGAATCCGACTCCCATCACCAACGCAGTGATTCCCACAAAGCTGATCTCAATCACATACAGACTGCCAATCTTCCGGTTTGACATGCCCATGAAAATATAGATGCCAATCTCCCTCTTGCGCCTTGTCAGAAACACATTGGTCGCATACCACAGGAAAAAGAACATGAAACAGCCAAGCACGACCGATACTGTCTGAATCAGCATATCGATATACTCCTTGTTGTGACTTCCCAATATTGCAAACGATTCCGAGTAAATGATATTTTGAAAATTAAACAGAATCAGTATCGTGAAGGCCAGAGAGAGCACCAGCGACAGATAATTCTTAAAACTATTTCGAAAGTTCATAAATGCCAGGCGGAGCATTCTCATGCAAAATCACCTCCAATTGAGGTTTGCAAGTCGATGATCCTATTGTAAAACTCTTTTCTGTCATTTCCTCTGCTGATGCGGCATTTCATCAGACCATCGCTCAACAGATACACATCTTTTGCATACGAGGCGCAGTATGGATCATGCGTTACCATCAAAATTGTCGCCTGTCCGCACTCATTCACCCTGCGCAGACAGTGCAGCAGTTCCTTGCCAGCCTTGGAATCGAGCGCCCCCGTCGGCTCGTCGGCAAAGATGATCTCAGGCTTTGTGATCAGCGCCCTGCACACCGCCCCTCTCTGCTTCTGACCACCAGACAGCTGATAGGGATATTTGCGAAGCTGCTCCTCCAGGCCAAAGGCCGCTGCAAGCTCCCTTGCCGCCTCCACGATCTGCTTGGATGACGCCCCATCGAGCGCCAATGGCAGCGCAATATTGTCCTGCAGTGTCATCGTATCCAGCAGATTGTAATCCTGAAAGACAAACCCAATCTTGTCTTTCCTAAGTTTTGCCAGCTCCTTGTTTGAGATGCGCATCACATCATGCCCGTCGAGCATCACCATGCCCTGTGTGGGCTTGTCGATCGTGGAGAGGATATTGAGCAGCGTCGTTTTGCCTGAACCTGACGGTCCCATGATCGCAATAAAATCATCCTTGTAAATCGTCAGATCAATCCCTTTGAGCACAGTTGTCTGAAAGTCTTTCGCGCCATAGCTTTTGATCAGATTTTTGATTTCTACTACTTTGTTGTCGTTCATTTTCTATTTCGAACCTCCTTGTGTGACTGGTATCCAAAGCCGTTTCCCCAGGAAACTGATAGTCAGGAACAGTAACACCGCCGCGGCAGTTCCCTGATTTGGATTTGATCTCATTGTAAGATATTTTTCTGAAAAAATCCTTACATCTGCCTTACAATTTCATTATTGTATAATCTGTGGTTATAGTATAAAATGAATTGAAAGGAACAATATAAAAAAATGGGGGGATTTGATGGGAATTTACTTTAATACGGGAACTGAAAAATTTAACAGTGCCCTACGGTCAAAAATTTATATTGATAAAACGGGCTTTTTGGAATATACAAATTCTGTCCTGGCTACGGAAAACAGATATATCTGCCTAAGCCGTCCGAGACGTTTTGGGAAATCTATCACAGCAGCAATGCTGGCTGCCTATTACGGAAAAGGGGCTGACTCGGGCGCCCTTTTTGATGACAAAAAAATAGCACAGTCATCCGATTATCAAAAATATAGGAACAAATATGATATTATTGAGGTTGACATGAATGTATTCCGCCACAGGACAGATGCTCTGACGAAACTGCCAATTACTGCCACACAGACGATTGCCCTGTTCCAAAAGGAAGTTATCAAAGAAATAAGGGAGACGTATCCCGACTGTATTGATTCGGAGGAAGCAGACCTTCCCAATGCAATGACGAAAGTCCACGCTCAGACAGGTTCTACATTTATCGTAATCATTGATGAATGGGACACGATTTTCCGTGAAGATCCTGATGACGACGAAGCGCAGGCACTGTATTTAAAACTTCTGCGCGGTCTATTCAAGGATGCTACCGCGAAAGAGTTTCTCGCGCTGGGCTACCTGACCGGAATCCTTCCTGTCAAGAAATACGGTACGCAGTCAGCGCTGAACAACTTTGATGAATTTACCATGATCAATCCCGAACCGCTGGAAGAGTATGTCGGCTTTACAGAAGCAGAAGTTCAAGATCTCTGTCAAGAATACCATATGGATTATGCCAGGATCAAACAGTGGTATGACGGCTATCAGCTCAATGACCATTTTCACATTTACAACCCGAAGTCGGTTGTGGACGCCATGCGCAGACACAGGATCGACAATTACTGGACACGCACGGAGACTTACGAATCCCTGAAAAAATATATCAGCATGAATTTCGACGGACTCAAAGACGATGTGATCATCATGCTGGGCGGCGGGCGGTGCAGAGTCAATCCCGATAAATTCCAGAATGATATGGTGACATTCCGAAGCAGGGACGATGTGTTTGCCCTGCTCATCCATCTCGGCTACCTCGCTTTTGACCATGACCGGCGCGAGGTATACATCCCAAACGAAGAGATCCGCAGCGAGTTTGTCAACGCCATTGAAGGCAATGAATGGAACACGGTGGTTGATGCCATCACAGCCTCCGAAAAGCTGTTGCATGCCAACTTGAAGCAGGAAGCTGAAAAAGTAGCGGACGCTGTTGGCAGGGTGCATATGGAAAATATCTCTGTCATCCGGTACAATGACGAAAATTCCCTGAGCTGCGTTATCACACTTGCGTATTACAGCGCGAGGAAAGATTATATACTCATCCGGGAGCTTCCAACAGACGAGGGCTTTGCGGATATTGCCTTTCTGCCCAGGCAGAATACAAACGGTCCGGCTCTGCTTGTCGAGCTGAAATATGACCACTCCGCCGAAAGCGCTATTGACCAGATCAAGTCCAGGAAGTACGCTGGAAAGCTTTTGGAATACACTGGGAATGTATTATTGGTAGGTATCAGTTACGATAAGAAAACCAAACAGCATCAGTGTAAAATGGAACGTGTCCTCTTCCATCATCAAATCCCCTGATGTGATCAGGGGATTTGATTGGTCTTCCCATCAGGCCATATCCTGTATATCATCGTTTTCCTCACTATTCTTCCTATATATTCCCAAACGAAACATATCTACTAATTCTAATTTTAACTTTGATTTCTTAAAATTCAAGAATTTCTGTGTTTTGGATAATTTCATTTGTCCATTATCAAAATCCATTTGAACATTAAATAATTTAATTAAATCAAGCCCCAGTAAATTCTTGCACGCTCTGGAATCAAATGTTATATATATGGGAACACTTCCAAGATCCAAACCTTCTACAACAAAATTCTCAACTTGTAATAAATAATATGTTATATGCGTCGTCTGATCTAATCCTGTGCCCTCCATAATATTCCCTTTATATGTTTTCCTAAACTCTTCTTCCGTTATATTAATGCTAAATTCCCTCGCATTTAGACAAGTATATTGTGCACCAGTATCAAATTTAAACTTTTTAATCTTTGTCACCCGTTTGTTTCTTATTCCCAACTGATCCTTATTGGGTATATTTGCTGATAAAAAACAGCTTAACCGGATTGCCGCATCTCTGCTAATGTCAATTACTGTACGTTCGTTCCCCACCATCTAATCCACTCTCTTTGTACAAACTAATTCTACGCTGTCAAAAATAGATGGCGCATATTCACCATCAACTATCGTTAGTATCCCCTTTTCCTGAAAAGCATCCTCCAATTCAACCAGATTTCCAAGGGTTGATGGTGCCCTCGATACTGCATACACAGTTCCATGCCAGTCACTGTTGTAATTTTTGATATTGATCATCAAGAATTTGCATCGTCTGTATTTATGTTCCGCTTCCGTACAGGATATCACTTCTTCGCTGTCTATGATCTCTAAATCATTCATTTTGTCACTCTCCTTTCCAAGTCTTATATCTTTTTTATATTTTATATCAACCGTGCAAAGAACGCAAGTAAAGAAAAATCCCCTGACGTGGTCAGGGGATTTTTCCCACTACTTTGGTGGGCGTCTGAACAGCAACTTTTTTTATCAATGATGCCGGTTATGCCAACATCCCTCTCATCTCTGCAATGCGCCTTGCATTCACGACCAGGCTCTGAATGGAATCGCTCCATATATCTGTTTCGCCGGGCTGGTCTTTTTCTGTTAAAACGTTTCCTGTCTCCTCGCTCTTATTCTCCTCTTCCTGCTGCTCCTCTTTCTCGCGAATCTCCTCCTCTGGTGTCGTATCCTCATCGATATGGTCGCGCTCATCAAGTTTATCCTGCAGACGATCTGCGATCTCCTCCGTGCGACTGGTGATGCCATCCTGGCCCTGCGCCCTCATGATATCGTCCTCATCGAAAAGGGACTGCAGCTCTTTCTTCTGCTGCTCTGCCATCACGAGATGGCGGCTGCCAAGGTGCGCAATCCGCAAGTCTCTTACATTGATTCTCTCCTGCAGCGCAAACTCTCTGTCCTTCTCCAGGTCATGGTATCCGTTCTTCATATCCATACCCTCGAAGTACTCCATCATGGCCTGCAGCTTTTTCTTTGCCTCCGGATCTGCTGCCGCCTCGATCCGGTCCATGAAAGACGCCTTCACTTCCTCATTGTTGGCAAGTGTGCAGACATAATAGGACATGGACTCTATCTTTTCTTTTATCGTGAAGTTTTCTGCGTCATTCACACGGTAGATATTTCTCCGTTCCGCCTCAACTGCTTTGAGAGAATGGTCGCTGGCTTCGATCCGGAATGTGCTCGACGCGTCCATTCCGTTCATGGTATCGAGCATACCCATTTCACCCTTTGCCGCCATCGCCACGGGTTCCCCTTCCATCAGACTGCCTGTGGAGTTGGTATCGCCGTCCTTGTTCTTCCCATCCTCTGCTGCTTTTGCCTCATCCTCGTCCTGATCTTCAAAACTCTCAATCATCATGATCAGTTCAGAGTTCTTTTTATTCATTTCCTCCTGCTGTATGGAAGCCTGCTCCGCAGCTTTCTGCGCCTCTCTCTGCAATTTACTGATCTCTGATTTCTGCATCTCCTCGAGCTTTTGCATCCCGGTCAGCGCCGCCGCTCTCTGCTCCGCCATCCTGGCTGTTTCCTTATGATTAAAATCATGGCGCAGGGCGTATGATTTATCGCCCCATATGTTCACCTGATTCAACAATTCATCGAAAATCTCCTCGTCTGTCAGCTGTACGAGCTCGTCAGATTCCCCAACCTGGTCATCTGCCAGCGCTTCCTGCGTCGCTTCTGCATCCGTATCCGTGAACTGGAACAGCCGGTTCGCTGCCTGCTCCTGCCGCTCCATCGCCTTCGCCTGTCTTGCCAGTGCCATCGCCTCGCCGGAAATGGTGACTTTTACCGCTTCCGTCTCCTTCGCCTGTTCCTGCGACTCCAACATCCTGCGCCGCGAATGCGCAGAGGAATTCATATTCGATTGATAAGTATTTGTTACAAAACGGTTATGAAAATGATTCAATTGATTCGTTTGATGAAATTGTATCTGCATATGCTCAACCTCCCTGTTTATATTCTGTAAATCCGTTTACAGCAGCGAAACGCTCTCATATGGTTTATCGGACAGCCATATGATATCCTTTACACTTTTTTGTATCACACCGTATCCATTTCCCAGCCTGATATACTCCTGATGTTATTTTTCAACACTTAACGTGAGTCTGGGCGCGCTGTAGAACACCTGCATTCCCCCCTCGATCGCACCGTAGGGATTATTCACTGCCCATGCAGCAATCTCATATTTTCCCTCTTCCATCGGCGCTGTCAGTTCCAGACTTCCAAACAATATTTTGGTCGGTGAGTCCTCATGAAATAACAGATAATCCTTCCCGTTAATTTTCGTCTGCTTTTCCCCGACGTCTACACAAACGACCGTCTCGTCGCTTTTCGTAAATCCTCCCAAATGATAATAGAGCCGGATCGTTTCTCCTGGTTTTGCCTGAATCATATCCTGGGAGACTACCCGTTTCTGTTCCGATTCATCCTGTGTCAGAAATATGGACGCAAATTGATCCTCATATGCACTGTCCGGAATCTCATACACTGTCTGGCGGTCTGCCAGCTGGTTCTTTTTGGTATCACAGACCAAAAATCTGTCAATGGTTAATGTGTTGTCCAGAATACGCTGATCCGAGTCGCAGGCGTGAACCTGCAGGTCATTCATCAGCAACGCTGTAATTTTATGGTCAACGCTTCGGTCAAGATCCAGATCCAGCTTGATCGTCTTAGAGACGGAAACGTTATCCTCTGACTCGATATAATAGGTGTCATATCTCTCTCCATCGACAATCAGCGGAACCTGCTCATAGTCAACCAGTATCTGGACCGCCATCTTTCTCGTATCGGTATCCTTTACGAGACATTCTACTACAAGGTCTAAATCGTTGTCTTCTCCGATCTTAATGTCTTCATCCCCGCCTTGCCCCCTGCCTTTTAAAAGCATGCACTGCCCATTCTCCTCTCCCGCAGTATCAGGAAGATACCGCATTCCCTCCATAACTGCCCAATCGGCGTCCGGTAACGTATCCTCCTGTGTACTTTCCCCAGTGTCCGCGCCGTGAATCGACGTGTTCTCCGTCTCTGGCTCATTCTTTATTTCTGCAGCGTTCAGACTGCCGCATCCATATAAAGATAACAACAAGAATAAAATGATTAGTAATACCTGTCTCTTTTTTTTATTTTCTGTATTCATTATAATTTCCTCACTTTCTCTTGTAAATCATTGTTTCGAATCTCTGTTTACAAGGTGTCTGTTCTGCGATCTCTATGTCTTCATACGCATCACCTTCCTACTAAATTTGTAGTTAAAAAATATCTATTTAAAGAAACATATGTCCCTTTAAACCATCTTTAATAGATTGCAATTTCAAACACCCTAATTGGAAAATCATTGTTATTTTCAACAAATGTTGTGTATGTTCCGCTCTCGGAAACCATAAAATTCATAGATGTTCTGCCTGATACTGATATTGAGGATATAGCCCCCGTCTCTTGGTTCTTTATACCCATACTATATCTTATGGAACTATCATCACATAGTGTAAAAACAACAATCATATCCCCTGCTGCCACCCTCCGATACTCGTAAAGATGCCTCGTATTCGCGTTGATTGTCTGTGACAACTCCTCCGTTGTATAGCATTTTGCCTCCTGACTCCCATCAATCTCCACCACACTTCCATCGTCATGCCGATGCTCCTCTATAGACGGATCAGAATGATTCTGCGGTTCTACAATCGTCACAACCTCCTCCTCACGCATCCAGTCCTCCTGCAGCTTCGCAGTTTCCGCGGAAACTGCGATCGTGGGAATCATTGTCAGCACTGCAAGGCATGTGCCGCCCAGTCCTAACATCACTTTTCTTGGTTTCATGAATTTTTTGGTTTCCACCATTTTTTGAATCCTTCTTATCGTTTGATTTTTATTCTCCGTTAAAGCAAGCGTATATGCATTAACAGTCTCCTGATCTGTGAGCTTCACAAGAAAAGCAGCGTACTCTTTTTTCGTATAATGTGCATTATCGATCGATATACTCAGATCGCATATCATCTCCTGCACACAGTCCAGATCTCCCAAAAGCAGATAGACTGCCGGGTTAAACCAGTGAATCCAGGTGGTCACAAGAGCAAATATCCTCCATGGGAGGTCTCTGTTCCTGATATGCATAAGCTCATGTTCACATATCATCCAAAGTTCTGTGTCGGTATAGTCCGCAAACGGCAGAACGATCTGCCTTCTGACAAGTCCTGCAGTAATCGGTGAATGAAGCAGGTCATTCTGACAGAATGTCACACGGACCGCGCCGGACTGTCTCCTGCACGCTTCAAATATGTCAAGGTAACGCGCATTCTGAACCGGAACATTTCCTTTCATCAATTTCGTCAGCCTGTACATTTTCATCCCGGACCACACTACAGACAACACAAATCCCGCCAGCCAGATCATTCCCAACAAATTAAAAACAACTGTCATCGACGAAACTGACGAGCACACAAACTCTCCAGTGTACCCGTTAATGCCATTCTCACCAAATCCATTCTTGCCAAAGGAGATCCTCGGAATGCATACACACGCAAATGGAACCGGCAGCCAATACAGTACCAGTGTCAGCTTCTGCAGCGCCTGCAGCAATAGTGGATTTCCATCACGCCGAACACTCCCTGCCAGCCTGGTCATCCCAAACGAGATACCGCCTGCCACAGAGAGAAATGCGATACACGAAACCCACAATCTAATCCATACCATCCAGCATCCTCCTTATATGCGCCTTCTCCTCCTCCGACAGCTTCCCTGTCTCCGCAAACGCGGCAATCAGGTTTCCAAGTCTGCCGCAGCCCCAGTTATCGACACATTTCACGATCTCGCGCCTGCCGTATTCCTGCTCCGTGACCAATGGATAATAGTCAAAAGACCTCCCGTTTCTCTTCATTTCCAGATAGCCTTTTCTCACAGCGCGGCTCAAAAACGTGGATACGGTCTGCAGTTTCCAGTCTTTTTTGTATTTCTGGTTGATCCGTGAAGTGATCTCCTGTACGGACATCACCTCGCCGCTCTCCCAGATCACCTTCATCACTAATACTTCACATTCCGTCAACGCTTCCTGTGTTTTGTTTTGTATTTCCTGTTCCATATGCAATCACCCTGATTCTTTTTAATCAATTATTATTGTAGTTAACTATGTGTGTAGTTATTTTATCATGCACAAATACTAATTGCAACATTTTTTGCATTATTATCAATTGGGACCTACTTCCCCCGAAGCGTAACGCAAAACCGTGTATACTCCCCATAACAGCTCTCGACAGATATCCTGTGCTCCAGCCTCCCTGCAATCTGGTCCGCCATGTACAGCCCCATTCCGGTCGACTTGTACCTGCCATTGTGATAGTTGCTGCCTGTGTAACCCTTCTCGAAAATGCGCCTGATGTCACTTTCCCTGATTCCCTCTCCGTTATCCTCAATAAAAAGCCTGACCACACAGGCTTCCTCATAAAGCGTTTCAAAGCGCTCGGACGCTTTTTCCGCCCAAAAACGGATATGATGTTCCTCGTCTGCCCTTGCATACTTGACTGCATTATTCAGGATCTGGTCTAAAATATAGGTAAGCCATACCTCGTCTGTGTAGACAACGACGTCACTGGTCTGTATATCAATCTGAAATTTCTTCTGAATCAAAAAGAACTGGTTGTTCCTGATCGATGCCCTGACACACTTTTCGAGTGGAACCTGCCTGATCTGCATATCAAACAGAGGGCTCTGCAGCCTGCATCCCTGCATCATCATGCTCATCTGCCAGTTCATCCGCTCAAGCTGCTCCCTCATATCTGTTCTGACGTCTGCGTCCCTGATTTTCTCTGATATAAGCAATGCTGCTGACAGCGGGATCTTAAACTCATGACACCACTTTGCCACATAGTCCTGCAGGTCGCAGTTCTCCACAAACTTGTCCTGGAGACGCTTTTCCAGAATCAATCGGTCGTGTTCAAAGATTTCCCGGTCTTCCATAGCAGAAAACGCCTCACAGATCAGATCGTCCTCCTGCAAAAATACCTTTTTCCTGCATTCCTTTCGCCAGAAATCAAAAAAAGCCATACCTTCCACAACTGCCAGAAACACCAGCAAAAGCAAATCGAGATACAGCAGATATTTCACCTGTGCCATCCACATCAGAAATAGAAAATACAGGTTAAAACTCAGCATTAACAGAAAAAATGTTAAATATGTTTTCCATTTCCTTTTGAACCATTTCAACAAGATCATTTCTTTAAATATCCTTCTTATTCCGTATCATTTACGCACAATTTTATTTGATATAATATCCCTGTCCCTTTTTGGTGCATATTACATCCTCGCCGCACGCAGACTTAAGCTTTGTGCGCAACCTGCTGATAATGGTAGTGAGCGCTGCGTCTGTGACATACTCGTCTGTATTCCACAGCTCCATCATCAGCTCGTCGCGTGTCACGACGTCCGGTCTGTTCTCCACCAGACGCGAAAGAAGCCGCCGCTCCGATTTCGTGAGATCGACCTCCTCCTCTTCCCTGGCACATTGCCTGAAATAGTACAAACTCTGCACGGCACAGTCAAAACACAGCCCTTCCGCAAGGAGAACACGTTCCCGCACTTTATACTCGTAAGTCCGTCGCATCATCGCCTCGATTTTTGCCTTCAGCAGCTCCATTCGAAGCGGTTTCTCCACATAGTCATCGCCGCCCTGCGCGATCGCCATGATCTTATCTCTGTCATCGTCGCGGCTGCTGATATAGATCACCGGCACTTTGGAGATCTGTCTGATCTGACTGCACCAGTAAAATCCATCGTGGCAGGGCAGGTTGACATCCATCAGAACAAGTTGCGGCCTCCTGTCCACAAATTCCTGCAAAATATCGTCAAACCGCTCTGCCACGACTGTCTCAAACTGCCACTTTTTAAGAAACAGACTAATTTCCCGCGCAAGCGCTGCATCATCCTCAATGATCATAATCCTTAACTTTGTATCCATCCTGATCGCTGACTCCATTCTAATATGTATCTAACTATATTATATCCCCTTTCTCATAACCTGAAAATACAATTCAGCAATGTTACAAAAAAGTAAGAAACTGTCGCTGCTGTTCACACAGGACTTAGCATTTACTGCTAAGTCCGTACGAAAACGTAGTGGTTGTAAGCAAAAATCCATTTGCGAAGCAAATTTTGCATGGATTTTTGCCTGTTACTGGAAC
>DKVL01000073.1:25665-39856 GCA_002491195.1 Lachnospiraceae bacterium UBA7179 | reverse complement strand
GCAAAAATCCATTTGCGAAGCAAATTTTGCATGGATTTTTGCCTGTTACTGGAACGGAGTGAACAGTAACAACTGTCGCTGCTGTTCACACAGGGCAGGAATGGAAAATCGTTAACCTTTTTCAAATATTCACAACCAGCAGATAGTCAAAATATGCTGCATAACATATCAAAAATGTAACTCCGTCGCGTCTTGACAGTGTATCATCGTCCTTCGAAAGAAAATACAGCAATATTACCGCCACAATGCTGATCACGCCGTCTATGACAAAAGAGAACGAGAACTCTACTGGCGCGATCAGGGACACCGTTCCCAGCACGAACAGAATATTAAAAATATTGCTTCCCAGAATATTTCCAACCGCGATATCCGCATTTCCTTTCTTCGCCGCCATCACAGATGTCATCAGCTCCGGCAGTGATGTTCCGAATGCAATAATAGTCAGTCCGATCAACCTGTCATCGATATGAAGGATATCCGATGCAATGACCGTGGCATTGTCCACCGCAAGATCGCTTCCAAAAATAATCGCCACAATACCGCCCACAATATACAGAATCAGCAGAAATACATTCTTTTGCTTTTTGGGCTCCTCCTCTGTGCTCTCCTGATTCATCTCACTCTTTGCGCAGCGGAAGAGATGTACCATGAAACCGATCATAAGCATCCAGAAGATGATGCCGGAAAATACATTAAGTCTGCCAAAAACAATACCGTACACGACGAGCACCAGCGTTATGATCAGATTAAACGGAATGTCGAATCTGATGCTGGATTTTCCGATATGCAGTGGAACGATACAAGCCGATATGCCAAGGATAATTAAGATATTCAGCAGATTGCTGCCAAGGATATTACCGATGGCAATACCCGTTGTCCCCGCAAAGGCCGCCGAGATACTGATGGCTGCCTCTGGCGCACTTGTTCCGAATGCCACAATCGTAAGTCCGATAATAATCTGCGGTATATGAAATTTTTCCGCAATTCCAGAGGCCCCATCGACAAAGAAATCCGCTCCTTTGATCAAAATGATAAAACCGACAATCATCAATGCAATACTTTTTAATGCTAACATTTTTCTCCTCCACAACAGTTTGTCCGCGACATTTTCTATGTCCCGGACAACGTTTCCTGTTTTATTTGATATACCCTATCTGAATCTCACAGCGGTACCGTATGCCATAACCTCCGCCGCACCCTGCATGACTGCTGCCGACGCATAGCGGATATTGACCACCGCATCGGCGCCCATCTGCTCCGCTTCCTCGACCATGCGCTTGGTGGCGAGCGCCCTCGCCTCGTTCATCATTTCGGTGTACGCTTTCAGCTCGCCGCCCACCAGCGTCTTAAAACTCTGTGTGATATCCTTTCCAACATTTTTGGACTGGATCGTGCTTCCTTTCACAAGTCCTAACATCTCCAGCTCTTTTCCGCTGATGTAATCAGTATTGACTAAGATCATCTTCTTCTCCTCCATTAATTTCCTTTATTCTACTTATTAAGACACCAGCCATCACCACAGCCAGCACAAGCGGTATCACTGCCATCAGGATTTTAATCACTGTGGAAATGCCGGGTATCATCACAAAAAATACCGCGATTCCAACATAATACAATATGATGATCAACGCAACCACAATTGGCGCGACCATTTTTTTCCAATGATTCATGCCCACATGCCCCCCTGTCTGCAGCATATTATAGGTCAATCTGCTGCATTTTGTAGGTCAATCTGCAACATATTATAGGTCAATCTGCTGCATTTTATAGGTCAATCTACGCACATTATAGATCAATTTCCAGCGGTTTGTCTATCTCGTCCGAGACATATTTTCCGTTTTTCTTCCGCTGGCGCACGCACTCTGTCAGGAGATATTCGATCTGTCCGTTGACAGAACGAAAGTCGTCCTCTGCCCAGGCCGCAATCGCATCGTACAATTTGGCAGAAAGCCTGAGCGGTACCTGTTTCTTGCCCGAATCACCCATAGCATCAGTCCTTTTTATTCTCTATCCTCAACGTTGCTCCTAAAAACGTTAACATACAGCTTTCCTTTCACAGAAACTATGCGTTTAATACAGACTCCCCGAGTTTACGATCGGCTGCGCGTCACGGTTCCCGCAGAGCACAACCAGCAGATTGGACACCATCGCCGCCTTGCGCTCCTCGTCAAGTTCCACAGTATGATTTTCACTGAGACGATCCAGCGCCATCTCAACCATGCCGACTGCACCGTCCACGATCATCTTCCTCGCGTCAATGATCGCAGATGCCTGCTGTCTCTGCAGCATCACCGCAGCGATCTCTGGTGCGTAAGCAAGATATGTGATCCGCGCTTCCACCACTTCAATACCTGCCTCGGCGACTCTATTCTGTATCTCGCTGCGAATCTTCTCAGCCACGATCTCACTGGATCCGCGCAGGCTTCCCTCATCCGCAACACCATCGCCCGTTGTGTCGACATTCGGCGCGACATCATAAGGATAGATCCGCACGATATCGCGGAGCGCACTATCGCACTGCAGTGACAAAAATTCCTTATAATTGTCCACATTAAAGACTGCCTTTGCGGTATCCACAACCTTCCATGTAACCGCAATTCCGATCTCAATTGGATTGCCCAGACAGTCATTGATCTTCTGCTTGTTGTTGTTTAATGTCATGATCTTCAGGGAAATTTTATTGCTGCTGCTCTCTACGTTTGTACCAGCTGCGTTGTTTGCTATGGTCACCATGGATGCAGGCGCACTCACATCACCGCTCTGGCTCAATTTTGTCTTTGCCGCCGGATTGACACTTGTACAGAACGGATTCACAAAATAATAACCGTCCCCCTTTAATGTACCCACATATTTGCCAAACAACGTAAGTACCAGCGCCTCCTGCGGTTTCAGAATCTTCAGTCCTCCACAGAGTATCAATGAAGTAATAACCAGTATGATTCCTGCAACAAGCAGTATGCTCCCTGCTGCCAGCAGCAATGCGCTGCTGTTCTGTGCAATCATGACTGCCCCGGCAACAATCCCTGCTACCGATGCCGCAAACAACAGCAAAATCCCAAGCAGTGCCGCCATGCCATTCTTTTTCTTTGATAGTACTCTCTCTTCCATATGTATCTCTCCTTTAATAATGTATTACCTTTTTGATATCATTATGATATCACTACGAAATTAATTTGTCAACAGGTAAAAATCGGGTAGGGAAGATTTTTACCTACTCGTGCACGGGCCTGTGCATAAAAAAACCTCCCGGAAATCCCGAAAGGCATTTTTCTTAATTCATTCCTTATAAACCGCATACCCTGCAAGCACACGGATAATTTTATCCATATCAAAGGGCTTAGTCAGATGATCGTTCATTCCCGCCTCTCTCGTTCGCCTGATATCCTCCTCAAAATCATTCGCAGTCAGCGCCAGAATCGGAATGATCTTTGCATCTGACCGATCCATCGCGCGAATTTGTTTCGTAGCTTCCACTCCATCCAGAACCGGCATATGCATATCCATTAAAATCGCGTCAAACGTTCCCGGAGGACTGCCGCCAAACAGATCAACCGCAATCTGTCCGTTCGCCGCCCCTGTGACAAGCAGTCCTCTCTCCTTTAAAACTTCCTGTATGATATCCAGATTCAGCTCATTGTCCTCAACAATCAAAACCTTCATTCCGACAATCGCATCAATCTCGTCCTTTTTCATACCTAATTTTTTTTCTGATTGCTCCACATCTTTTTCCATACATACGCCTCGTCCAATTCTTCTGTTTTATAGAAAAGGACCTGTAAAAAGCCCTCCCTGACTGATATTCCTTTTTATTATACTTGTTTTGCACTGTAATATCAATCAAAGAGGGTAAATATCCAATGAATTTTTTCACGCACTTGCCTGCATCGGGCTGTCGGTCATGACCAGAATGTCATCAACCTTCACGCCCAGTACTGCCGCCAGCACCACAAGATTGTCGATTGTCGGCAGCGCTGTCCCGTGCTGCCACTTGTACAGCGCCTGCGGCGTGGAGAATCCAAAAATCTCCTGCAGCTCCCTCACCGACAGCCCTGCCTGGACCCGCAGCTCCATAATGTGCTGCCCTGTCTTAACCATATCTATGGTCGGTATCGTAACCATTTCCTGTTCCTCCTGTTCCGGCCGCTGACCAGAACAGAAGTTTCGTTTCTTAGTCAGATGCCTTAAAATTGTAAATTGGTTTCATAATATCAATAACGTCCACGGATTCCCTGATGACATCGATTATATCCTCCAGTGACTTATATGCCATCGGCGCCTCGTCGAGTGTCGCCTCGTTGACAGAGGTTGTATAGACTCCCTCCATCGTTTTGCGATAATCATCCATGGACAGATTTTCCTTTGCTTTCGTGCGCGACATCACCCGTCCGGCTCCATGCGGCGCGGAATAGTTCCACTCCGGATTACCCTTTCCGACTGCAAGCACGCTCCCATCCCTCATATTGATCGGAATCAGCACCTTCTCACCCTTGTGGGCCGCGATCGCGCCCTTGCGCAAGATCATCTCCTCCGTATCAATATAATTGTGAATTGTATGAAATGCATCTGAACCGGTCATACCTGTTCTTTCCAGGATCACTTCCGCCATCTTCTCGCGGTTTCGTCTCGCAAACTGCTGGCAGAGTTCCACATCATGCAGATAATCCTCAAGGTAAATTCCATACAGATAACACAAATCCTCTGGGATCAGGCAGTCCTTGTGCTCCCACTTGAGATCTTTGAGCGCCGCCTGAATCTCGCTTCTGCGGCCTGCCGCTTTATACTCCGCGATCAGGACATCCCTTTTCTTGAAATACTCCTCCTTGCCAGCGTGCAGTTCAATCGCAAGCTTCTGATAGATTTCCGCCACCTGCTTTCCGAGATTTCTGCTGCCAGAGTGGATCACAAGATATTTCGTCCCGTCCTGTGCCATATCTACCTCAATAAAGTGGTTTCCGCCGCCCAATGTTCCAATGCTCCGTTCTAAGCGCTTCGCTTCTTTTAAGCTCCGATAACAACGCAGCTGCAACAGATCAAACCGCTCCTGTCTTCCGTCCCACACATTCATCCCCGAAGGGATAAAGTGGGCAGCCGCGTCCATTTTCTCAAAATCGATATCCGCTTTGCCGAGATTCACTGTATACATCCCGCAGCCGATATCCACACCGACCACATTCGGCACTGCCTTATCGGTGATCGTCATCGTTGTCCCGATCGTACAGCCCTTGCCAGCGTGAACATCCGGCATAATGCGGATCCGGCTGCCCTGTGTACATTCATAATCGCACATGCGGCGGATCTGCTCAACCGCCTCATCCTCCACAACTTTCGCATAGCAGAGTGCTGTGTTGACTTTTCCCTTGATCTCCAATATATCATTCTCCAACATTTTTCCCATCCTTCCTATTTTTTCACTGCATTTTCCAATCTAAAGAACTGTTTTCGAAGTGCTGTTTTCTTTCAGACAAGCGGAATACTCTATTCTGTTTCCCACAACGCTGCCCTTATGTCACACCGTGATACATTTCATACACGAAAACCTGTACATATAAAAACCGCCTATCTTGCGAAACTCTTTCCATACAAGATAAGCGGTATTCACCATAAATATGATATTGGATGCCCTTTTGACTGTATGACTCAGCACACAGACCTTATATCAGAACATTCTAACCGATAACTTCTTCTCTTATATGAAAATCTATAGGAGCATATCAAACTTAGACTCTGTTTTGGTTCCAGCGCCTGCTCAAATTTTCCACTATATGAATAATCTTTTAAGTTGTTCATCAGTATCATGTTCATTGTTGTTTCCTTCATTTCTCTTTTTTGGATGTTTTATGCATTCATTTTATTTGCTGCTATTGTAACTATAGCACATTTTCAACGCTTTGTCATTAAACTTGTGGTATAAAATCGACAGTAACCATTACTTAACAAACTGCTTGAGCACGGATATGAAGATATCCATGTTGAGCGGCTTAGAAATATGGGCATTCATACCGTTCTTCAATGCAGCCTCCTTGTCTTCCTCCAACGCGTTTGCCGTCATGGCGATGATTGGCAGATCCTTGACATCCTTTCTGGACATATTGCGGATCGTTCTGGTTGCCTCATATCCATTCATGATCGGCATCTGCACATCCATCAGCACTGCATCATAATAGTATTCTTCTGACTTTTCCACCATTGAAACAGCATCCGTTCCATCTGGCGCTGACTCGACAACAAAGCCGGCCTCCTCCAGGATCACCTCTGCAATCTCACGGTTTAATTCAATATCCTCCACAAGCAAAATGCGCTTTCCACTAAAGTCCTCCAATGTCCATGATGCAGCCACATCATCTTTTTCCATCAGATTGTTTGCGGCAAGCAGCGCTGATTTCAGATCAGACATAAAGAGTGGTTTTGCGCAGAATGCCGTTACACCTGCCGCCTTGGCTTCATCCTCAATATCTGACCAGTCATATGCGGTCAGTATAATGATTGGCGCATCATTGCCAACTACACTGCGTATTTTCCTCGCCGTCTCCACTCCACTGATCTCTGGCATCTGCCAGTCAAGAATATAAGTATGATATGCATCTCCTTCTTCATAGGCCATCTTGGCACGGTAAACTGCTTCTCTTCCTGAAGTCGTCCATTCAGCCCGCAAACCGATCTTTTTCAACATCTTGCTCACGCTGTCGCACACATGAAAATCATCATCCACAACCAGCGCGCGAAGCCCATCCAATTCCTTGATCTGCTCTGCATTTTTCTCGATATCCTGCAGTTTTAAGCCCAGTTCTACCGTAAAGGTACTTCCTTTTCCAGCTTCACTTTCCACTGTAATCGTACCATTCATCATCTCAACAATGTTTCTTGTGATCGCCATGCCAAGTCCTGTTCCCTCAATGCCTGACCGCGTAACCGTTGACTCGCGCTCAAACGGTTCAAAGATATGTTCCACAAATTCCTTTGACATACCAATACCATTATCCTTGATGATAAAGATATAATCACCATAACCATGACGGAATGTCGTCTTCTGCATAATACGAAATGTTATGGTTCCGCCAGCCGGCGTGTACTTTACAGCATTACTCAATAAGTTGATAAACACCTGGTTCAGTTTCAGCGAATCAGCAATGACATCCTCATTGACAATCTCAAAGGTATCTATAAAGAGTTCCAGCTGCTTCGCTTTCACCTGCGGCTGGATAATGTTGACCAGATTGTGCATCAGCTCGGAAATATTGCACTCCTGTTCCTTAATCTGCACTTTCCCGCTCTCAATCCGGCTCATGTCAAGGATGTCGTTGATCAGACTGAGCAGATGGTTGCTCGATGAAAGCACCTTCTGCAGACAATCCTTCACCTGATCCTTATTGTCAATATGGCTGACCGCAATCGTGGCAAATCCGATAATTGCATTCATCGGCGTGCGGATATCATGCGACATATTGGACAGAAATGTCGTCTTGGCCCTGTTCGCGTGCTGTGCCTGCATCAACGCATCCTGCAGTGCCTGCGTCTGCTCCTTCTGCTTTCTGACGCTCTCTGTGATCTCCTTCATCACGACCATCACCATGATGTCCTGTGTATCATCCTCCCTTGCCATGAGAAAGGACTGGCGGATGCAGATTTCCTGTTCATGGCTATCCCTGCACCAGTACTCCACACTCACTTCCGCCTCGCCCTGCTCGTAACATCCCGTCAGATATCCTGTGTTGACGACCGTGCAGTAGTCTTCCAGCGAATCACTCAATACATACCCTTTCCAGCGCTCAAACCACTCAGACACCTTACACGGAGGCTCCAGATCCACTTGCTGCAGTAACGATACTTTTTCCCCGTCCGTTTCGCACAAAATGTCTTTCTCGATGCGATCCTGTGTCAGATTAAACTCAAAGGTACAGATGGCGCTGGACGTAATTGCAATCTGATACTGCCGCTCCTTGCGGTTTGCGACAGCCATCTTGGCCTGAATGCGCAGTTCCTTCTCTTTTACTTCTGTAATGTTCTGACGGATAAACAGAAGCTTCTCTGCTTCTCCTTCTCTTCGTTCCAGACAGATAATATTAATATGCTCCCATTCCGGCTGTCCGTTCTGCATCACATGGCACTCAAAACGCACATCATTATGTTCTGCCAGCGACTGTACCAGGGAATCGCGATCCAGATACCCTGCCAGCTCTATACGCTCACTTTCATCGATCAATGTCGAACATAAATGATTTACTAATTCCTGATAGCTGCCTTTCGACGCAAAACCACCGTCCTCCGATGTCGTTCCCGCAAGATACTGATAGGAACATGCGCCAAAGTCAACCATGGCAAAACGCGAAAACAGGGTAGTGACGCCATTAATAATATATCCCATCTCCCGGTTTTCATCTTCCAGCAGTTTCCTTTCTCTTCCTGCACGCACTACAAGGGTAATAATATAGAGGACAAACAATCCGATCAGCATCACTTCCAGCTGAACTCCCACTACATTTTCATCTCTGATCATACGCTGCGTAACATTTTTCGGAAAAGTCTGCACAAGAACAAAATCATGATCCAAAAGATGCATGACACAGATATTATCCGTCTTACTGCCGGAACTGCAGATGAAAGCACCTTCGCCGCCATGTGCAAAGATCCCCTTCGCCGCACTGGCTGTCTCACCGTCAATCACTCTGTCCCGCACCAATGTATCGATCAGATCTTCCTCGTAAATATTACCATTAGAACTTGCAATTGCCCTTCCTCCTGGCATACACAGGTACACATCCGCCGCCTCGCCAAAATAAGTGGTGGCAAGCATATCTTTAAGGTACTCCTCCGCAAGATAAGACCCCCGGAGCACACCGATAATCTCTCCCTTATAGCGAAGCGGTGCATAGAAACTTACCATGGTCTCATTAAAAAAATAAGAATCAAATATCACAGCAATACCACTCTGCCCACGCATCCCGTTTTTGTAATAATCGCGGTCAGTCGCATCAGAAGTGCGGCCATCGGAAGTATGATTCGTCCCCGATGCATCTGTGAACAGCACTGCATCAAAGAGGGCATTATGCTCAATTTCCTGCAAGATCTGTTCATTGATCACAGGTTCCTTCAACCCTTCGCCGACAAAATGTGCATATGTATTGATCAGTTCCAGCGCATTGTTCATCTTTTCATCGATCCGCGTCGTTGTCTGGCGCGCTGAGTCTGCCGCGTAATTTTTGTTCCGCTCCTCCATGCGTACACTATTCTGCGTCGTATACCAATGAAACAGAACGATTATTGCCGCTAACAGAATAACTACATAGATCACTTCCTGCGCCGACTTTTTCCTGTTTTTCATAAGATTCTTTCCTCCGTAAACTCGAAATCTTCTCCAAGCGCGACACTTTACTGTCTGGCTAGTGCCGCATTTAGAATATTATACTACCAGTAATTTCACGCGTCAATAATGCTCATGAGCTTCTCTATAAAAGCATGCGTAATGGGACAGGAAAGCATAAAAAGACGCATGAAATGAAACGACTCCATCTCATACGTCTTCAAAACATAATGTCTTCTTACTTACCCGCAGAGTTTACTCACACAGTCTGGCAACGACCTGATTGATCACACTGCCATCCGCCTTTCCCTTCAGATGAGGCATCACAGTTTTCATGATCATGCCTTTATTTTTCTGGGCTGCGACCTCGGAAAACTTCTCTGTGATAAACGCCTCCACTTCCTCCGCTGACATCATCTTCGGCGCATACTCCTGAAAGATATCATACCTTGCCTGATACTCCTGCTTTAAATCCTGCCTTGCATCAGGGCAGGTGTCGAGTTGTTCCTTCACGGACTTGATCTCTTTCAAGATCACACGGTCGACGATCTCCTCGCTGATATTATCCCGGCAGCCTTCATCGATGGCAACCTTCTTCGCCGCAGATACCAACGCGGAAAGCGCGTCCTTGCGCACTTTATCCCTCGCCTTCATCGCTGCCATCATATCCTTCTGTAACTGTTCGAACTGCATAATCGTTCTCCTCCCTATTTCATCCGCAGAACCAGATGCTGCGGCAGACCGTTGACCATAAATGGCTGGTAATCGCCCTGGATCAGCGGCTCAATATAATTGATAAACTCATCCGTCACATAGTTGCCCTCTTTGTTCACCCAGCTTCTCGGAACAACTTTCTCATTGTTTGCGATACGGTGTACATCATAAATACCTGCAGCACTCATATACGGATCATCCGAAACGCGGTCAATGACAACCATCTTGCCAGTGTCCCCCTCATCCGCTGCCTTGACAGCGGCACCACCTACCATGAACGCCTCGTTCACGTCGACACGCGACGCCATGTGGGATGCGCTTCTCTGCAGCGTGGAGAACTCGATGCTGCGCGTCTTGCACCCGATCTCTGCCCCCAGAAATCCTGCAAGATATGCAGCTGTTCCCTGAAGCTGCTTGTGTCCGAACGCATCAACATAATCTGCGCCGCCTGACAATTCACAGACATACCTGCCGTCAGCCAGCTTGATTCCCTCTGATACCGCGATAACGATAGATTCCTTCTTTTTCAATATCTCCTGCACCTTTTTCAGGAATTTGTCAATATCAAATGGAATCTCCGGAAGATAGATCAGATCTGGTCCGTCGCACTCTTCTGTCTTTGCGAGCGCTGTCGCTCCTGTGAGCCATCCCGCATTGCGCCCCATCACCTCAATGACTGTAATCATACTCTTGTGATACGTAAGTCCCAGCGCATCGCGGATCACTTCCTTGGTAGATGCTGCGATGTATTTTGCTGCACTTCCGAATCCGGGCGTATGATCCGTGAGCGCAAGATCATTGTCAATCGTCTTGGGCACGCCGAGGAACTTCTGTGAGTGTCCCTTTATGATCGCATAGTCAGACAGTTTCTTGATCGTGTCCATGGAATCATTGCCACCGATATAGATGAACGTCTCAATATCAAGTTTATCCAATATGTCAAAGATTTTCTCGTAAAAATCCAGATTTTCGTGGATTTCTGGCAACTTATAGCGGCAGGAACCCAGAAATGCTGACGGAGTTCGTTTCAACAGCTCAATATCCATGTCGGAATGAATCTGTGTGGACAGATCCACATACTGTTCATCCAAAAATCCCTGAATCCCATGCAGCATACCATACACCTTGTGAAATCCTCTCTCCTTTGCGGTCTTGTACACACCCGCCAGGCTGGAATTGATCACAGATGTCGGTCCCCCTGATTGTCCTACTATAATGTTGCGTTTCTTCTCCATTTCTTTCTACCTCCTGTTTTAAGTTCCGCATCAGCCCTCCCGCTCACCCTGATCGGCAAAAGCTGATGCGGTTTTTATTTTTATCAAACTCTTCTTATGATCAACAGGTCGCCCCGCCTACCACAGTCTTCTTCAAAACCTGCTCGCGATCGATCTTGCTGTTGAGCAGTTTGTCCTGAACATAGTCAAAGCCAAGCCGGTCAATCGTATCCGCAAAGCGTTCGCCGGAAAGTCCCTCGTCGCGGAAGAACAGGATCGCGCGCTCTGCCATATCGACAACCTCCTCCTCGGAAGTGAAGATCTTATCCAGCATATGTCCCTGTGCCACTTTCTTTCCCCAGCGTCCGCCGATGTAGATCCGATATCCCGCCACGGACTCATTCACTGCACCAAATGGACATTTATTGATACATCTGCCACAGTGATTGCAGGTTTCGGCATCAATATGAATCCTGCCATCCTCCATCTGCGCCACATGGATCGGACATCCCTTCTCCACCTGACACACTTTGCAGCCGCGGCATTTTGACAGATCAATCTCCGGCACACGCTGACCGACGATTCCCAGATCGTTCAGATCGGGTTTCACACAATTGTTCGGGCAGCCGCCTACCGCAATCTTGAACTTATGCGGCAGAGCTACGTCACTGTAACCCTTAAAATACAGATCATGCATTCTCTGCGAAAGTCCAAAAGTATCAATCAGACCATACTGGCATGTTGTTCCCTTGCAGGAGACAACCGGGCGAACCTTGGAACCTGTGCCGCCAGTCTCCAAACCTGCCTCGGAAAGAAACGCGCGCACGTCCTCAATGCTGTCATACGGAACACCCTGAATCTCCAGCGTCAAGCGTGTGGTCATCGTAACCTCGCCTGTGCCAAACCGCTCAGCGGCCTCTGCAATCTTTTTCTGCTCCTCCGCCGTGATCTTGCCGTTTCTCGTGATCACACGCACATTAAAGATATCATCATACCGCTTATCCTGCAGACACCCAAGCCCTTTCACGCGCTTGATCTCCTCCGGGGAAAGTTTCCTGCCGCCCCGCGGCACCCGCACCTCGTTAAACGTAACACCGCCTTCCAGGACGAGTGTGTTTGTGTATCCGAGCGCCTTCAAGCGGTTCTGCAAAAAGTATCCCCGCTTGCCTTTCGCACACACAAGCAGCAGTTTTGCATCCTGATCCAGACCTTCTATCGGCTCTACCACCTTTGACAAATCGATCCAGCGCGCGTTCGGTATCGCTGGAGCTGGCTGCGCATCAAGCACTGTGTATTCCTTTGCCCCACCAGCAGCATACTCTGACGGGCTCATGCTGTTGATCACGCCGTCAATCTTATTCTCCAGTATGTAACACGCTGTGACAAACGGATGGATTGCCGTGGAGAATGGCGGTGCATAAGCAAAATCCATCGTATCAAAATCGTCCAGTTTCATTCCCTGATAGATCCCTGTCACGGCGATATCAACCATCTTGTCGACAGCCCCTGCACCGAGTACCTGGATCCCGAGGAGCCTGCGGTTCTGTGTCTCAGCAGTCAGTTTTATGATAAAGGATGATGCGCCCGGATAATAATGCGCCTTGTCATCGAGGATACAGACAACCGATGTCGCGTCAATGCCAGCCGCTGCTGCCTGCTCCTGTGTGAGTCCTGTCCGTCCGCCATTTAAGGAAGGCAGCAGACGCACGACACCCGTTCCAAGGCATCCGCCATATCCTGCACCCTGGCCATACATTTTCTTTGCCATCGCACGGGCCGCAAGATTTGCCGTAGATCCCATCGCAGACCATTGTGGTTTCCCTGTGACTGCGTTTTTTACCATCGCGCAGTCGCCGACCGCATAGATATCCGGAATATTTGTCTGCAGATTCTCGTCCACGATCACAGTGCCCTTGAACATCTCAATCCCCGAATCGTTCAGAAATGCTGTTGCCGGACGCACACCGATCGCCAGGATCACAATGTCTGCCTGTAGTACGCCGCTGTCTGTATTGACGCTCTCCACATGATTCTCCCCGTTGATTCCCTTGAGACTCACTGATGTCAATACACGCATGCCGCTTGCTTTCAGCTGGCGCTTTGCATATCCCGCCATGTCCGCGTCAAACGCATTGGGCATAATCTGAGACGCTGCATCGATCACCGTAACATCCATATTCATCGCTGCAAGATTCTCCGCTACCTCCAGCCCGATAAATCCTGCCCCGCAGACTACTGCTTTGCGGCACTTGTTGATCTGGGCATACTCACGGATCGCTACCGCATCATCCGGCGTGCGCACACAGAATGCTCCTGCAAGTTCCACGCCGTCCACTGGAGGAACAAAAGGCGCCGCCCCAGTCGCAATGATCAGTTTGTCATAAGTCTCCACAAAAACACTGCCGTCCGTGCGCCGGATAGACACTTCCTTCCTGCTGCTCTCGACGCCGATCGCCTCACAGCCGATCTGTACCTTGGCGCCTGTAAGTCCCGCATATTTCTCCGGTGAATTGACGATCAATTCCTCTCTGGAAGCAATATCACCGCCGATATAATAGGGGAGTCCACAGCCAGCATAAGATATATCTGCTCCTTTTGTAAAGATCAGCACCTCTGCCTGCCTGTCAAGACGTTTCAATTTTGCCGCCGCCTTCGTCCCGGCCGCTACGCCGCCTAAAATCACATATTTCATCCTTTGTCCTCCTTTGGATATTTTATGCTGTATCGATGTTCATTTAAGTAATAGTATAGTGCAAATTGTTGCTGTTATCAATAAATTTTATGCAAAATTTGTGAATTTTATGTGTTTTCGTGTTACTGTTCACACCCGCGCCAAAGCAGCGGGAATCATGCGCCAATACATAGAAAAATCCGGTCATTTAAAACCGGATTTTTTAACATTTTCATATGAAAATTTACTTAGGAACTGTTAATAAATTACTCCTGAATAGTGCGCAGGATTTTT
>DKVL01000073.1:6765-25497 GCA_002491195.1 Lachnospiraceae bacterium UBA7179 | reverse complement strand
TGAATAGTGCGCAGGATTTTTCTTCGAGAGTGCTACTCAAAAATCAGGCGCATAGCGGGCTATGTAACTGATTTTTGAGTAGTGCTATCGGAGAAAAAGACAAGCAATATCAGGAGTAATTTGTTAACAGTTCCTTAATATTCTTCTTCCAATTTCTCTTCGATATCATTAACAGGTTTTTTCAAACCTTCGATCTTGATATGATTCTTCTCTGCATAATCCCACAACGCTGCGTGTATCGCCTCCTCAGCGAGCAGGGAACAGTGCACTTTCACCGGCGGCAGTCCGTCAAGCGCCTCCATGACCGCCTTGTTGGTCACTTCCAGTGCCTGCTGCACTGTCTTTCCCTTCACAAGTTCTGTCGCCATACTGCTGGTCGCCACAGCGGCGCCGCAGCCAAAAGTCTTGAATTTTGCTTCCTGGATGACGCCGTTATCATCTATATCAAGATACATACGCATGATGTCGCCGCATTTCGCGTTTCCGACAGTTCCTACACCGCTTGGATTCTCAATCTCGCCCACATTGCGCGGGTTGTTGAAATGATCCATTACTTTCTCACTGTACATAGATTCTGATACCTCCTTCTTCGTTACTGTTCACTCAGCAGTCCCCCTTCTTCTGATTCTGTTTCACAAAATCTTCATATAACGGTGACATCGAGCGAAGACGCTCCACGATTTTCTTGATTGCATCCACTGTAAAATCAATATCTTCCTTCGTTGTCTCCTCCGAAAGTGTCAGCCGCAGGGAACCATGCGCAATCTCATGCGGAAGTCCGATCGCCAGCAGCACGTGCGACGGATCGAGCGAACCCGACGTGCACGCAGAACCCGAGGAAGCGCAGATTCCCTGCTGATCGAGCAGTATGAGCAGCGATTCTCCCTCTATAAAGCGAAAACAAAAATTAGCATTATTCGGAAGTCTGTCTGTCTCATGACCGTTGAGTCTGCTGTATGGTATTTCCGTAAGTACTCTCCTGATCAGATGGTCTCTTAAAGCTGCCTCTTTTTCCATACGCTCCTCCAGTCGTTCTGCAGCAAGTCTCGCCGCCGCCCCCATTCCTACAATGCCGGGCGTATTGTGGGTTCCGGCACGGCGCGAGCGCTCCTGTGCACCGCCATGCACAAAGGAACCAATACGCACACCCTTTCGAATATAGAGAAAGCCAATTCCCTTCGGTCCATGGAACTTGTGTCCGCTGGCGCTGAGCAGATCAATGTGAAGTTCCTCCACATTTAACGGTATATGCCCATATGCCTGCACTGCATCTGTGTGAAAGAGAATCCCGTTCTTCTTTGCAAGTGCGCCAATCTCCTTTAAGGGCTGGATCGTGCCAATCTCATTGTTTGCCGCCATCACTGTGATCAGGATCGTATCCGGCCTGATCGCCGCTTCAAGTTCATCCAGCTTGATCATACCATACTCGTCCACACTGACGTAAGTGACCTCGTATCCTTGTTTTTCCAGATACTGACAGGTATGCAGCACCGCATGGTGCTCAATCGCAGAAGTGATGATATGCCTTCCCTTTGTCTGATTGCATTCTGCTGCTGCCTTGATCGCCCAATTATCCGACTCGCTTCCTCCGGCAGTAAAATAGATCTCATTTGGCTGTGCCCCAATCAGATCTGCGATATTTTTCCTCGCCTCGTCCACTGCCTTCATAGACTTTCCTGCAAAGCTGTAGATAGCAGACGGATTTGCGTACTGTTCACAAAAATACGGTTTCATCGTCTCAAAAACTTCCTCCGATACCTTAGTTGTTGCCGCATTATCGAGATAAATCATTTTTCTCCTCCCTTTAATTCATGTATTTCCTGTCTATTTAATATGAAATAGAGTCTTATAGAAAGTTTAGTCATGTCCATTTACAGATATACCGACCAGCTACAAACTGCTGTAATTCGTTCTTTCATTCTTTCCATATGTATACCTATAAAAATACACAACTAAACTTTTATATCACATAGTTATTCACTGACTTCTCATGTTCGATCTCGACCAGATCCTGCAGTGTCATTGTGTCTATGACATTGTTGACTGCCTCATAGATGCGCCGATACACCTCAACAGTAGCACATTTGTCCTCACGCTCACAGGGAAGCGCGTGCTCTGCAAGACACTCCACTGGCGCAAGAGAGCCTTCTGTCAACCGCAGGATCATACCAACCGTATACTCTTTTGGCGCCTTCACAAGCTGATAACCACCCTGCGCACCACGGGTGCTCCGAACATATCCCGCCTTGTTCAGTACAGCGATGATCTGCTCCATATATTTCTCGGATATCTCCTGCCTGGATGCAATGTCTTTGAGTTTCGTCGTCTCCCCTATGTGGCCAGCCAAATCCAGCATAATTCTCAAAGCATAGCGTCCCTTTGTCGATATGGTCATAACCAGCCTCCTAACTGCCCATTGCTAATTCTTTATATTCCCTATATTCCTTTATAGCACTTAAATCCTAGAAAGTCAATAGGTTTTATTTGGTTTTGCTGTGTTTCAACAAGTGCCCTCTGGAATGACTTTCACCACGTCATTAGCCATAAAATAAGTAGTTTTCACTCTGTTAATTTTCGTGAAACTGTGTTATGATATTTAAGAAATAGGATAAAAAATATTAAAAGTTTAGAAAGCAAAAAATTGAATCTGACTATATTGAAAGGAAGTGTATTCGATGCCTTTACCACAAGAAAAATATTATACTGTCGAGGATTTTTATAATCTGCCTGATGATATCCACGCAGAACTGATTAATGGACAGATCGTCTATATGGCTGCACCCAGTTCGGTACATCAGATAATATCCAGTGAGCTACACTTTGTCATTAACAATTATATTAAGTCAAAAGGCGGTCGTTGTCGCGCACTCGCCGCTCCGTTCAGCGTACAACTCCACAGGGGAGAGGACACAGTACTTGAACCTGATATTTCTGTTATATGCGACACGGACAAGATCACACCCCGGGGCTGCGTCGGTGCGCCTGACTGGATCATTGAAATCGTGTCTCCATCCAATCCCGGGCACGACTATATCACCAAACTTGGACTGTACCATGATGCCGGTGTGCGTGAATACTGGATCATTGACGCACACCGCGAACAGATCTATGTATATAACATGGACAATGATCATTTAATTTTAAATGCCTATTCTTTTCGTGATACGATCAAGGCTGGCATATACGAGGACTTGTACATTGACTTTTCAAGCCTTGACCTTGGTATCTGATGCCTGTATTCAAAGCTGCTGCCAATGCATTCATATGGCAGCAGTTATGATCAGAAAGGCACACAATACTCCCATCAGCAGTGGCAGCAGTAAAGTCAGCGCCGATACCGCCAGCCTGTTTCTCTTGTAAAAATTCTGCTCCCTGACATCGGTAATCACCTGCAGGATTCCCTGCAATGCACACAAAAACACTGCAATAACAGCAACCGCATATACCGGATATACCGTCCGTTTCCCGTCATCTGTATCACGCTCATCACTCCCTGCAGCCCTGTCATCCAGCCGTCTGATCTCAAAGTGAAACGTCGTACCCGCAAGAAGCTGCTGGTCAAAGCAATCTTCTGCGATCTTTCGCAAACGGTCATCAGCGATTCCAAGTTCCTTAATCATACTATTTTGTGCAATATAATCCTCAAACCAGCGCAATGATACCTGTCGGAAAATCCGCTCAAATAAGATCTCATTCACGACAGGCACTGCCACAGCGTCCGCATCCTGATAAACAAGGATTTCCCTGTCCGCACGCATGCGCATCATATTCTCCGCCAGGGTCTCCGGAAGGACATAACCACACTCGACATCCCCCTTCAACACTGCGCTCTGAACCGCCTCATCACTCTCGTACTGTTCAAACAAAACCAGTCCGTCATATGCCTTCAGCAGATCTGCGTAATCCCCGGACTGATCGCAAACAGCCACCCTGATCTGCGTTTGTGAGCTTTGTTCCACTTTCATGATCACTGCAGACAATACAATAATCATCCCAAGACTGATCCACATACTTTTCCTGTGCAGAAGACGCCGAAACAACACCATAACCAGAGATGGCACACGAATCTTTGCAGCAGTTTTTGTATCTGCTGCCGACTTATTCCACTCTCCGACATACATAGACAGTACTGTGCACAGAAACAGACACAGTCCCCATACACAAATTCCTGCTGCCACATAGGAAAACGCCTGTGTATCCCCTGTGAACAATATGGTAAATCCCTTTTTGACCATTGCTGCGGGAAGAAATTTTCCAACGGATGCTACAGCCTTTGGCAATAACACCGACGGTATCAGACAGCCTGACAAGTATGCCTGCACAACAGCCAGGATTCCCATAACCACCAGTGCAGACTCACGTTTCTCAACAATCTGGTAAATCATCATAAAATAGACTGTCATCAGGCATATGATCAGACATAAACTGGCAATTCCCTGCCATGTGACCGCGATTGTCAGCACACTTCCTGTCTGTGAGATCGATTCCAGGATCAATTGCAATAGAAACAAAACTACAAACGGCAGCACTACCACCACCGCCATCAAGGCACAGCCCGCAAGGCACCTGGCCGCAAGCTGTGCTGTATAGTGCACCCCGACACGCCGGTCTGCCATCGTCTGCTGCAGACTGCTCCGTTTACAGAACTTCCCGAAAAAAAGGCCTGCAAACATTGCATAGATCGTAAAAAGAGCACTTCCATAATAAACGGCATACGTGTCATTTTCTGTCAGGGAAAGTGTTTTTTTCTGAAACAGTTTTTCCCTGCTGGCAGCAGCTTCCAGGTTAAACCGATTGATATCATCGTACATTGATTGCAGCAAGCCATCCCGAAATAGTTCCGATCCGTACTCTGCTGACAATTCCTGCAATATAGCATCCGCTGCATAAATTTCAGCCTGCGCTGTACCAAGCATCCCAATTCCCGCTGCAGCAAGTTCCTCAAAGAGAATATCTCCCACAACGCTGCCACGTTTTTCGGGTAGATACAGTATCGCGGGAGCATTGCTTCCCGACAGGATTTCATTGATCACATCAAGAGGCAGCACGATCAACGCAGACAACTCTCCATCCTGCAAAAGCTGTCTTCCCTCCTTCTCTGAGACAGCCTCAAGGCTGCAGAGGCTTTTGACCGACTCCATGCTCTGTATATAAGCAACTGCCAATGCTGTGATCTGATTCTCCTCCGCCGTATAGCCGACTTTCAGTCTGGTCTCTTCACCGCGATGCCCTTGAAGCGCAGTTACTCCCATAACAATCATACTGGCAGCAATCAGACACACAACCATCAATAGGATTGCTCTCCTTAAAATTAAGGGCAGCATAACTGCCGCCCTCTTATATTCCATTTGTAGCCAAATTCTGTTTTTTTTCATATCCACCATTAATACAGTATGTCATAGAACAATTCTTCGATATCGGACTCACTCATTTCAAGCACGTTGATCGCATTTTCAGGAACTTCAATTGTATTCTCTGCCGGCTCTATTTTGACAGAACCTGTCAATAACAGCAAATCCTCTCCATCCACTGTCAATGCACCATGGTTGAGCTGAAACGTGTAACTCTCTCCCTTTACAATATCTGTATAACCGCCGTCCGCACTGATTCCCATACTTGAGCCGGGAACATCAATTGACATCTTCAGGTCAAATGTCTGATCGTCATAGCCCCATCTGTTCGAATACCAGAACGTAATCTCGTCATCGCTGCTATCGGCCTGCATCATCAACGTCAGGTTTTCATTGTAATAATCCTCTGTGACCTCGGCGTTCCTTGATATCCCCATATAAAGGATCTCATCGTCAAACTGTACATAAACGCCTCCCTCGATCGAATCCAATGTACGCTCTGTTCCTGTGAAACTGATATCAACCGCAAGCCAGTCCGCAGTAATATCTTCCCCTGATAACGCAATATCTTCCGGAGTCGAAATATTAATAATCCGTCCTTTCTTGTCAAGGTAGAAATCAAGAACGATATCCTCCTCAAATCGAATGCCAAAAATCTGTCCGATCACATCATCCATATCTTCCTTAAATTCATCAAAGTCACCTGCGTATGTTGTCTGGTAACCTTTCATAAATTCATCATAAAAGTCACTTTTAAGGATATCATCCCGCATCGTTTCCATCGATTCATTGTAAACATCCTTGTCCATCGTAACACGCACACCGCCATATTCTGCAGCAACGCCGTCAATCGTAAACTCCTTCATCTGCCCGATGGTCTCAAACTTCATGGCATCCGCTGTTGCGCTACTCTGTTTATTCAGGATCTTTTGAAACTCGCTCTCCGCAGCATCCTCGTCACCGTTTGCCTTTTCCCTGTCAAACAGTGTCATGGAATAGTCCTCTGGCAGTGTTGTATCTGCCAGGGAAGCCCACGCAGAATTGTTAAAATTTTTCCCCAGATTGGTCAACTCAAGACTGTACACATCGCTCTCAAAAGCCATCGGAACACTTAAATACAGCGTATTGTCAGCCGCTATAAGACTTCCGACCTGCATACTGAATCCATATACGCCAGCGCTCAGGTCATACTCGGCCATCTTTTTCTTATAATCTGTGACACTATCTACTTTGATATCAACGCTGGTGATGCTGCCTGTCGCATTGGGATCTGTAAGAGAAAAATCAATTTTGGTATTTACAGGATCGTCATCTTTTAATTCGCTGATCGCGTCGAGTCCGATATCCTCCGCAATCGAACTCTGATATGCCGCCATCTCCCTGGTCATATTCGCAATGCCCTTCGCTAGCTGCTGTCTTGGACCGCCACCGCCCAGAAGTGACTTTCCTACGAGAACACCGATCGCAATGACAATGATCACTGCCGCTGCGCAGAGAATGCCGACAATCAGACCAGCTGCATTCTTCTTTGGCTTCGGTGCAGGCGTTCCCTGAACTGGCGGCGGAACCTGCATCGGGCCAAATCCCATCGTATTTTGATTCGGCTGGCCGTAATAATTCGGCTGGCCTCCGTTCATTGGCTGACCATTATAATTCGGCTGGCCTCCGTTCATTGGCTGACCGTTGCCTGCCTGCTGAAACGATCCCTGCTGCATTGGCATTGTCTGCCACGGCTGTATAACCTGCTGCGGTGCTGACTCCGACGTTTTCACCAACTGCACCGGTGTCGTGCCCTGTGGCTGGAACCTGGACGGCTCATTTGACTGTACCGACGTCGTATCCTGTGATCCAGACTTCGGTTCCGACGGTTTCACCAACTGCACCGGCATTGTACTCTGTGCCTGCTCCGGTTCTGACGGTTTTGTCAGCTGCACTGGTGCCGCGCTCTGCGATGCCTGCTCCGGTTCCGACGGTTTTGTCAGCTGCACTGGTGTCGCGCTCTGCGATGCCTGCTCCGATTCTGATGGTTTTGTCAGCTGCTCTGGCGTTGTCACCTGCGATTGCGACTCTGCACCATACACAGCGGAATATCCGCTTTCCGCTGCCTGCGGCTGCGATTCTGCACCGTACAGCATACTCCCGCTGCCAGTGTTGTCCGTTTCAAATTTGTTGTTTTCTTCCACTTCACTTTACTCCTTTATCTCTTTCAGTAATTCTTCCCCCCGCAAAGCCCTGTTGATCTCTTTGCCTGCTCCCCTGTTCAGGGCATAAACCCTGTCACATAAATCTAAATCAATCTCATCATGTGTGGCAAGGAGGACTGTGCCCCCCATCTGCCTATACATACCTAGATACCGTCTGATATCCGCCTTACCAGGCAGATCAAGCGCTGCATCAGGCTCGTCCAGGATCAAAACCGCCGGATTTCCCGCCAATGCACAACCTATACTGACACGCTTCTTCATACCGCCCGAAAGTTTTCCTGCCTTCATGCGGCACATCTGGTCAACACCAAGCGCCCGCAGGAACCCCTGGTCAAGCGACTGGCGCAGCATGTCTGCATCCTGATACCACAGACGCAGATTGTCCATCACACACAATTCTGGTATTAAATTGCTCTCCTGTGGTACATACCCCACATAACGGATAAACTGCTGCCTGCCCTGCGCACGATTTCCATCAAAATAAATATCTCCCTCATCAGCTTTTCTCAGTCCGGACAGGATATTCAAAAGTGTTGATTTCCCACATCCGTTTGTCCCTACGATACCGACACACTGCCCTGCCCCAGCAGTGATATTCACTCCGCAGAGCACTTTTTTTCTTCCGTAGGAACTTGCAATATTTACTGCCTGTAAGCGCTCCACCTGGAACCTCCATCCATTTCAATATATGAATCAATTTGACAATATCTGTTTCTCTAAATCTGCAAAATTCATCTGCGAATAAGCTGTATCCAAATCCTTGTTGTTCCATGTGGAACCAGTGTTTTTACCGCTCAGTCTTGTCGGCTCGTTATATCCGTTTTTCAGAATAGTCAATGCGTACCCAACCTTATTCTCAACCTGCTTTTTGAGTGTATACGATAAAATTTCAACCAACTGCTCATGTGTGCGGTCATTTACTTTCGCAGTGCGCAGGATATCCTTGGCCTCTTTGAGACTGCAGTCAAAAAGATCGATCACCTCCTGCTCCTCCTCTGTGGCGATGACAGACTCACCGTTCTGCTCAATGGTCTCATACTCAACAATCGTGTTATTCCGTTTCACCCGCTTTACCTTAAAACGGACAGCACTGATCCCCCGCTGGCCGCTCGGCAGTTTCTCATGAATCAGTTCGTATTCAAACGAAATGTCTGTATTGCCATTGATCTCCTCGTAAGGCTTGTCCAGAATCTCGCGCTTGACATTTCCATTCGCGTAGGAGTCCGGTATCTTCATCATCTTGCGGAGCTCATCAAAGGCGATCACAAAGACACCGCCGTTAAAAGTTTCCTTGTCCTTCAACAGATAATAGAGACGCTTCGAATATTTCTTGGTGAGGTTTAACGGATACTCGATCCGGTAATACGCCCCCTGCTTGGCAGACATGATCATTTCCTTAACCTCCGGGTGAAGGTCGAGCACGATCTTACTCCTGCTCTCATCACCGCGCTTTTTCTGGTATTTGATCTTGCTAAACCAGGGATAATAAATATCCGTCCCTTCGTCCTCTTTCAGACGAAAACCGAGCCCCTCAAATTTTTTCACTGCCTTCTGCAGATAATTGTATGCATTCGATTCATCCTTAAGATCATATAAATGCTTCACGTCACCGATATTGATCTCGTACCGCGTGTTCTCCTCCGTGTCATCTCCCTCACCGACAATCCCAAGAAGAATATCAAGAATATCATTCTGTCTTCTGTCGAGATCATACCTTGCCTCGATAATCGTTTGAGGCCGGAATGCCACCTCTGTCCCGCCTCTTTTTTTCTTACGATTCATTCCACAACCTCTTTCGCATTCTTTCAACAAATTTATCGTATAAGAGCTATATTAATCTAAATTTGGGTTTTGTGCAAGTAATTCCTTAGATATTCTTTCATTTTTCCAAATCTATTTCTAAAAAATTGTCCAGAATTTCTACATTTTTCCATAACGTACTTCCTCGTATTCCCTGTGAAGCTGCTGCATCTGTTCGTCGTTTGTCAGTCCGGCATACGCTTCAATCTCCGCCGGGGATTCATACGGCGCCGGCCTCTCTTTCCGGTGTTTTCGGATCGTTTTGCGGTATCTGCGCCGGATCCGCTCTGCCCTGCTCTTTGCACCGCGAAATCCCTTCCTGTTAAAAAATTCCTCACTCGGACGCAGCATCTGTTCGTCCGAAAGCTCCTCGATCCTGTCCCCATTCTCGTCACGGCTGTTGCGAAAATCCCGCAGCACCTGCCGAGTCATCTGGATGACACCGTATAGAAATGATAAAACACATACGATCCCAATCACCCGGAATACCACAATGACAACCTGCGAAGGTTCCCGCGGCGGCTGTCCGTCATCTAAAAGCGCAATCCAGTCTTCTCCGCCTGCCGCTGGCTGCTGAAACTCCGCCTCCCTCTCATATTCATACGGAACCAGTTTCACACCGTTAAACCACTCCCGAATATCTGTATACTGGCGCTGCCCCGCCAGAAAGACTGCGGGCATCATCCCGATCAGCAAAAGCGAAGCAAAGACAAGGAGCATCGCAAAACTCACTCCGTACAGACGCCGCTTCGAAATCCCCTTCGTGCGTCTGTTCCTTTCCAGATAGGTCTTCGTCGTGCTAATATACTCATAGATCAGCGCAAGAAATGTATATGCGATGGCGCTGTAAAACGCAATATCGCATAACAGCTTTGCGTTCAGACATAAACCAAGCAGATAAAATACGACAAAATACCCCACAAGTGACAATGTCGGACAATTCAAAAAACTGACTGTCCTTGCCGCAAGCGGCTCCTCACGTTTCCATTTCGCCGCTTTCACTCTGTCCGCAAAACGCTTGATCGTCGCAAAGACTGTCTCTGCAAGTATGACCACACAGTAACAGATCTCATACGCTTCAAAATGCCCTTTCCCGCCTGACAAAAAGCAGATCAGTCCCGTCATACCGCCAATACCTGCCAGAAGCAAAACGCTCACAATCAGATAAAGTATCACACTTCTGATCTGTTTCGCCGCCCGCTCCGTAACAATGACAGGAACCACGATCAGCAGACATTTCAGATAAAGCGCACCCGTTCCTGCAGGATCGTGCCATTCTGTCGCAGCATAAACCAGCGGCACGATCATCGCAAATAAAAGAGTCGCGTGCAGATACTCCATTGCTTTTAATCCGCGCTCCAATATCATGTGCGCTCCACCTCCTTTACCACCACACGAATGTTATCCTTACTTTTCTGAATCACATCTTTGACAGAATCTTTCTCACCTCTGTAGACTGGCAAAATAATCAAGGTCTGGCGCTCCCTTACGCACTCCCTGATGCACTCTAACAGCGGTTCCCGCAAATTTTTGGTGACAAACACGAGCAGCGTGTCCTCTGAGAGTGGATTTCTGGTAAACGTATCAAAGAAAAGTCTTTTTACATACTGCCCGAAATCGTCCGCGCCGTCTTCCTTGTCATACTCTGCGAGCAGACGTTCCAAAGCAATACGGTTTCCCCGATTATTTGCCGGAAGAAACACATCGCTCTTTTTCCCATTAAAAGCAAAACCTGCCTCGATATTCTGCCGCAGCAGTCTGCGCATCATCGTCGCTGCGAGGGCAATACTCTCCTCCACCAGATCCTCATATTTTAAAATACCAGTATCTTCCACATCCAGAAAAATCATTGCCTTCTGGGACTGTACCGAATCATACGTGTTGACCATAAGGGAACCCGTTTTGGCGCTCGCCTTCCAGTTGATCGTTTTCATAGGATCATCGATGGTATAATTGCGAATGGTGCGAAATGCAAACGGATCTTCATACAGCCTCTTGGTACACTGAATCGTCCCCAGCATACGCTCACACACCGTTACGATTTCTGACACATCTGTCATTTTAGGATATACGTAGATCTCCGCTTTCGTCCCGATCGCTTTACTGTAACGCTTCCTATATAATAAAGTATGCGTGGTAATGTCCGCATCGCTTGCCAGATACTTTCCCCGCTTCGCGCACTTTACTGGTATCTCTCTGGTAATCTTCTGTCTGCCAAGCACTGAAAAAACGTCTCTTTTATAAAGATAATCACTGACGTTCGTATTCTCAACACTGGCAAAATCAAGCTCTTTTCGCGTATGAAAACCCACCTCAAGAACAGGAACCGGCATACGCTTATGATTCTCGATCACTTCATAAAGCTTTGTCTCCTGTCCGGCATACACTGCATCCGTCTCGAACCACAGCTTCACCGTAACCTCTCTCGACCACTGATATTTATAATAACATTCCCACAGGGCACTGACGAGCAGCATCCCCAACAATAAAATTCCTATCATCTTTGATCTCTCATCTTTATCTTGCTTTCCAATCCTCTGTTGGCAGTTCGATGCTGTTCAAAATCCCCGTGACAATCGATGATTTCTGTATATCATCAAACTCACCGATCAGGCGGTGGCACAGCACATCATGTGCGACTTCCTTAATGTCCTCCGGCACAATATAATCCCTTCCCTGCACGAGCGCATAACCCTGCGAAGCGCGCAGAAGCGCAAGGGTACCTCGCGGACTCACGCCTGCCCTGTTTTTTCTGGTCGCCTGCACGAGCGCCACGATGTAATCGCGCAGATCATCATGCACATACACTTGCCGGCATACTGCCTGCAGCTCTCTGATCTCCCCGGCACTGCACACTGCATCAATCTCGGCAAGCGGCTCTGCATGAATAAAGCGGTCTACCATCTCGCGCTCCTGCGACGCACTCAGTCCTCCCATAGAAATCTTCATGATGAAACGATCCAGCTGCGCCTCCGGCAATGGGAAACAACCGATCGTCTCCACCGGATTCTGCGTGGCTATGACAAAAAAAGGCGCCTCTAAAATCCTTGTCTCCCCATCCACCGTTACCTGCCCTTCCGCCATACATTCAAGCAGGCTCGACTGCGTCCTCGGCGTGGCGCGGTTAATCTCATCCGCCAGCAGAATATTGGTAAAAACAGGCCCTTCCTTGAAAGTGAACACACCTTTTTCCTGATTAAAAAAAGACAGACCTGTCACATCGCTTGGCAATAGGTCCGGCGTAAACTGCACCCTTTCGAATCTGCATCCCATCGATTTTGCGAGTGCCCGTGCAAGCACAGTCTTTCCTGTTCCCGGCACATCCTCTAAAAGTACATGCCCGCCCGCAGCCAGAGATGCCAGAAGCCGCTTTGTCACCTCCTGCTTTCCAATCATTACCTTTGCTACATTTTCTTCGATTTTTGATAAGATATTGTTGATTTCCATATAACCTCTCACTTGCTCTTTCTATAATAATTTCAACATCATTTCAAAACGCAAAACATTCCTATTATCACATATAACCGCCATTAAGTACTTTAATGTCGGTTATACACAAGCGCTTTATTCCATTACTGTCTCTTCAAATCCCTGGCAAGCTCATAGATTGATTCGAAGATTCCCCTGCACGTATCTACCTGCCCGACAGTTATATTTGAATTGTCCAGACCTTCACTGGAGGAAGCTGCAACCTCCTCGCTGGCTGCCGACAACTGCGAGATATTATCGTAGATGCTGTTGGAAAGTTTCCTGGTCTGCTCCATACACTCTTTCACTTCATCGATGTTGTTGGAGAGCAGTTCTACCTCCTGTGACACCTCGTCAAACTTCTTTTGCGTCTCCTGGATCAATTCATTCTGTTTCGTGACTGAACCAACCGCTGTCTCAATACTCTCATTCGCAAGTTTGGTATCGGTATTGAGCTCCTGAATAATGTTGGTAATATTGTTTGAAGCCACTTTCGTATCCTCCGAAAGCTGCCGGATCTCCTCTGCCACTACAGAAAATCCTCTGCCGGCCTCGCCTGCCCTGGCCGCCTCAATCGAAGCGTTGAGCGCTAACAGATTTGTCTGACTTGAAATGCTCAAGATCGTGTCAACAAAACTGCCAACCTGCTGTACTTTCGCGGTAAGCTCTGTGATGACTTCCTCCACCACTTTACTGCTGCTGCTGACATTGTCCGCCTGTCTTCCAAGTTCCTGCACAGAAGACGCGCCGCTCTGAACCGTGGTATTGACACGCTGTGAAGCTGCGATCATGGATTCTGTCGCAGTCCCTGCGGCATCTGTCTGTGCGAGGATCTCCCCGCAGATCGTCGCTTCCTCCTGGATCGCCTCGGCAGTGCTCTCTGTACTGCCTGCAATATTTTCCATCGATGTATGACTGTTTTTCAGACTTTCGCCCAATGTGTTGAATCGTTCCATCGCCTCGCCAAAATGCTTAATGATATTGTCAGCGACAGTAACCATGATCGCGTTGCTTTCCTCCTGTTTCTTTGCCGCCTCCATGATCACGCCGGTATTCTCCTCATTAAACTTCACCAGAAGTTTTGTGATTCTGATCGATGCATACACCACAAGGAAACTGACCAGCAGATTGATCACCATCGCCTCTCCATCCGGGCCGCTCAACCTGTCAAGATGCATCAGCATCCTGATAACATTGATACCGACAATCGCAGCGTTTCCCCAGATGACCAGCTTAATATTGAGATATACCATGCTCGCGATCAAAATCGGATACGCATAGATGCTTGTCCCCTCTGCAGTTCCGACAAGCCGGAACACAATATAGACAAAAGCTCCTGCTGCCATCATACAAACTCCGCAGATCTTCGTGTCCTTTTTCGTACAGAATACTATGACTGACACAATCAATCCGATCAGTGATACAGCTGCCTCAACATAGGTATGCCAGCCTGCATTGGATGAACTGGTCATCAATGTCAATGCCATCGCCAGCAGCAAATACCCCATGATCAATACCATAACAGGAAATACAACTTTATTTGCGCGCCTATACTGTTCTTTTGTCATCGTTCTTCTCTCCTTTGTCTGTAATACTTTTATTTACTGTTCTGCCATACCATTGTACCAATCTACATAAATCAGCATATTAATATATTCATATGATACAAATTCTGTACATATACAATACTATTATAGTACTTTAGAAATCAATTGTATAGAAAAATTCGCAAAATTTCGCAAAAAAAGTTCCCTTTGGCGCCTGGAATCCTGTTGAAAACTTTGGTCCTTTTCGGTACACTATAACTAAGAAACAATTTAATCAGCATGGCATATCCCCTTGAGAAATAGCTCTATATTAAATTTTTGACATCAGAGGGGATCATCTGAAGGGAGACTACACTATGAAAAAAGCACTAAGCCAGTCCTTACTCACACTGATTTTAAACGGCATATCCATCTTGTCACTGATCTTTATGACAATCTGCCTGTATTCCTACAGAAATGTAAATACGCAGCTCAATCGTGCCAATGAGGACCGATACAACCTGACCTACAATGCAAACCGTTTTATGAATGGTTCCGCCTATCTGACGAACGAGGTGCGCGCCTTCGCAGCGACAGCAAACCAGGAACATTACAACAATTACTGGAATGAAGTCAACACCCTGAAAAACCGCGACAAGGGCGTCGCCGCAATGCAGGCGATCGGCATCACTTCCGAGGAGCAGAAAATGATCGACGATATGTATGCGCTCTCCAACCAGCTGGTTCCCCTGGAGGAAGAAGCGATGAGAAATGTGCGGGACGGAAAAAGATCGGCCGCTTTAGATTATGTATATGGCACAGAGTACAGTGATTCCATTGCCCAGATCAACGCTCTGAAAGAACAGTTCCTGTCGACGCTGGATGCCCGGACAACGGCACAGATTGACAGGCTGACGCAAGAATCAAACCAGATCCGGCTGCAGATGATTCTGACGCTTATCACGATCGAAATCATACTGCTGTGCAATATCCTGTTCGTCCAGTTAAAAGTACTGCGCCCCATCAAAACAATCCAAAAACAGATGCTGGAAATTTCACAGGGAAATCTCTCTGCAAAGTTTGAGCTGCGCCCTGATACTTCGGAAATCGGAACGCTCGTGGCGTCCATCCATGAGACCAAACGCGAGCTCAAAAAATACATCAGTGACATCAATACCAATCTGGCTCAGATGGCACAGGGAAACATGGAACTGACAATCGGCAGCGATTACCGCGGCGAATTTCAGCCGATTCAGCGCGCGATGGCACAGATTCTGGATTCGTTCAACGACGCACTGTCCCGGATTAACAGAACCTCCGAACAGGTATCCCAGGAATCTGACAAAATGTCGACAAGCGCGCAGAGCCTGGCAGACGGCGCCACTGAACAGGCGGCTGCAGTCGAGGAACTCTCAGCAAGCATCCTGGACATCTCAAAACAGGTAAACAGTACGTCCGCCGACGCAGAAAACGCCAACAAAGCATCTGAAGAAGCGATGCAGCACCTGATGCTTTGCAACGATCGAATGGAAGCCCTGAGAACAGCGATCGATGAAATCTTAGACTCTTCCCACCAGATCGGAGGTATCACAAAAACGATCCAGGATATCTCCCTCCAGACCAATATCCTTGCTCTGAACGCCTCCGTGGAGGCAGCGCGCGCAGGCGAGGCGGGGAAAGGCTTTGCGGTTGTTGCCGGCGAAGTACAGAGTCTGGCAAACAAGAGCGCCGAATCTGCAAAAAGCATCTCGGCGTTGATTGAAAAATCCATCAAACAAGTGCAGAGCGGCGCGACCTTGTCCGTCGAAACCATGGACGCGCTGACACAGGTGATCGCCAGCGGAGAACAGTCCGCAGCAATGATCGAGCGGATCGCCTCCTCCGCCATGCAGCAGGCAGAATCTTTAGAGCAGGTGACACAAGGCATGAACCAGATATCCGATGTCGTGCAGACGAACGCTTCAACCGCGGAAGATTCGGCTTCCTCCGCGCAGGAACTGCGAAGCGGTGCCGAAAATCTGCGAATTGCCGTACATAGATTTCGTCTGCGCCGGAGATAAATAACTGTAAAAAATAAGTGATACAGCTTGCGCAAGATATTTCTTCAAGAGTAAATTGCTTTGCAATGGTACCTAAACGCAAGCGCAACAGGTTACGGCAAGACTTTTTATCAATTGCCTCAGCAATTTGCCATTGAAGAACTAAACAGGTCAGGCTATATCACTTATTTCCCTATAGTTCCCAGTGCTCTATCCAGTCAGAAATTTTTATACAATATCATCTATCTTATAGTTCTTTGACTCAACAATCGTGGCATTATTCATAAATATTTCATTCAGCAGGCGATGTTCCAGCGCCTTGCGCCTCTCCAAATGCCTGACCAATCCCTCCATGCCACACAGTGCATACTGCTTTCCATAAGGTGACTCCTCCAGATACCGGATCATCATCGGAAACCACAATTCATTTCCCTGATCATCCGCCCGCTCCTTTTTGATGACCTCGATCGTGGCCGGAATATCTGCAGCATCCAGATATATGATCTGATAGGTCTTGCCTGCAAGAACGCGCTCCAATCTCTGGTAAAATCTGACAATTTCATCGTCTGTCATCATGAGATACAACATCTGGTTCTCAATGATATTCTGAAAAATAGAACACTCGAAAATCTGTCCCTCTCCGTCCCATCTCCTGAAACGCTCCAGGATCACATTCTCAAAAGACGCCCTGTCCAGATTTCCGTTATAAATCTCATATTTTTCCAGATTTCTGTGAAAATCCGGTATATCCGTCAAGATCTGTGTGTAACAGATAATCTTGTGCGTTTCTTCTGTGACTGTCTTCTCCTGAATTTCATTCGCAATCGACGGATAGTCAGTCAACACTTTGCGATACTGCTCCTCTGTGACATACGCACACCATGCCAGTTCGACCGGCGAATAATCTCCCTCGCGAAAAATCTTATAATCCATAAGCTGATCGGAAAGCTTCTGCACAAAAGTCGTTTTGCCTGCTCCCTGCAGACCTTCGATAAAATAGTTTGTTCTCCCCACTGCTAACTTGTCTCCTTTCCCACACAACTCCCCCTATACCCAAAAAACAATTCTCTGCGACACCCCCGCCTGAACAGATTCCGGTATTTGAAAAGTTATCATAACAGATCGGCAAAAACCACGACATATTCCGTGCCGTGGTTTTTCCTTTGATCTCTGTTCCTAATCGTCAATACCGAAACGATATTCCAACTGATCTTCCATATCGTCCAATTTATCCTCCAGAAGTTCCAGTTCACGCTCCTGCTTCTTGTACTCCTCTCTTGTCAGAGAGCCATTTTTGTATAGATATTCCAACTCATCCTCATGGTCGTCAAGGGCGTCGTCAATCTGTTTCTCTTCCTGCTTCAGGGCAAAGAACTGCTCCATATCCTGCGCGCCGTTTCCGCCAGGAACTGCTGCGCCTGCCTTTGCTGTAAACGCCTCCACCATAGCACTAAGCTCCTCCATTGTATATGTGGTCAGCCCCGATGCAGCGTTCCCCGAATCTATGGCTGAATGATGGGACTGATGGCTGGTTCCGATACTTGTGTCGTTCTGCGGCAATTGACTTATTCCGACACTTGTGTCATTTTGTGGCGACTGCCCATTTCCGACACCTGTATTATTCTGCGGCAATTGACCAGTTCCATCACCTGTGTCATTTTCCTGTGGCGGTTGACCGTTTCCGACACCTGTGTCGTTTTCCTGTGGCAGCTGACCGTTTCCATCACCTGTGTCATTTTCCTGTGGCAGCTGGCCGTTTCCGACACCTGTGTCGTTTTCCTGTGGCGGCTCACTTCCGTCACCTGTGTCACTTTCTTGCATTTGGCTGTCCGCCGCACTTCTATCTTCCTGCGATTGTGTGCTGCCGTCAATGTCTGCATCCGAGACGGACTGTCGCTGCTCCAACTCGGATATCTGCTGCTCCAGGCGTGCAATCTGTTCTTTCAACTCCTCTGTCTCTGCGCTGCTTTTGGCATTTGGCTGGCATCCTGTCAGCACAAGTGCTGCTGCAACTGCTAATACACTGTTTTCAATCGTCCGCCTTTTCATTTCTATACCTCCTAACATACTTTGACCTACATACCCATCACATCTTATAACTATGCCAGAGCATGTTTGAAAAATGCTTTCTGCCAGATGTGCGTCGCAGTTTATGGGAGATTAAATCATCTTACAGATGATTGACCAAATGAAGGGCAATGCCTCATGTAACCTGAATGTGGCGCAAATATCACGCAAAATGTGGCGTGCAGACAGCAGGAATGATTTTTCAGACACGCTCTAGTGCTCTATCCAGTCAGAAATTAGACTTGTGGGCTGTATGGTTTGTGCCAGTGCTAGGCAA
>DKVL01000073.1:0-6504 GCA_002491195.1 Lachnospiraceae bacterium UBA7179 | reverse complement strand
ATTTTAACGACGCAATGGTGCAAAGCAGGCAGTTCACGAGTCTAATTTCTGGCCGGATAGAGTACTAGCTTAGAAACTATTTTCTTCCACCATTATAATGGGATTGGAGCATCTTGTAAAGAACTATATTATGCGTAAAACGCCTGTATCGCCTGTCCGATATACGCGGTCGTGCCGTCACCGTAGATGCTGTCCTGTACTTTCTGTATCATTTCATTCGTCTGATAGCTGGCTGCAAGCTCCAGCATCAGCGCGGTGACATCCTCCATCTGGTACAGCTGTTTTGCCACAAAGTCATACTCACCGACAATCTCCCTGACTTCAAGGGCATTGACATCTGTACCCATCCTGTTCGCAAGCTTCTGCATGATCGCCGTGATCCGTTTCTGATAAGCTGTAACCAGTCCCGCATCCGTTGGATTTTTCTGCGCCTCCATCGCTTTTTCTTTGCTCCCATACCACTCGACAATCTTTGCGAAATTTTTCTGTGCTTCCTCCGATGCCGCGTTTTCCAAAAACTGCCTTCTCCACTCTTCCTCGCTGCCATAGTGCGAAATAAACAGCGCCCTCTGCGCCTCGCTGCAGTTCTCATACAGTGAACTCCATATCTCCTCGATCTCGCTCTTGCCAAATACCTCAAAATCCATCCTGTTCTCTCCTTTCAAAATCTCGTCAATGCTTGCGATCAGGCGCTCCATGCGCTCCTTTTTTCTGACAAGCATCCTACGCTGTGTCTGCAGTATCCCGTTCTGGTCAAATGCCGGATTTTCCATGATGGCTTTAATCTCTTTGAGGGGAATGTCAAATTCCCGGAAAAATAAGATCTGCCGCAAAGTTTCCAGCGCTTTATCGTCATAAAGCCGGTATCCCGCATCACTTTTCTCTGTCGGTGAAAACAGTCCGATCTCATCATAATAGTGAAGCGTGCGCACGCTGATCCCTGTGATATTGGAAACTTCTTTTACTGTCATCATATGAATCCTCCATTCTCCTGCACTTTTCTTTGCATCCTGACCTGCCAAAATGATAAAACTGCGAAGAAACAGTCTGCATTCTGTCTCCTCACAGTTTCCAAGATACAGTATGACGCTCCGTGAGAGTCAACCCTGTTTTCAAATTTTTTCCTTCTTTCAATCATCTCTGCACGAATATCATCGGGCATATTATAATCTGTTTATTCCACCATTAAATAGACTAATCCCTTATCAAACAAACCACTGTCTGAATACATAGAAAGATTCTTTTTTTGATATCGTTCTATATACTGCTGCAATTTTGTCTTTACCCTGTCTTTATTGGATTTGTCAGAATAATATTCTCTTAACAAATCCCTTACATCCTCTTTTGCACGACTGTAAAAACTCCGTTGGCTGGAAAGCAGTTCATCCTTATATTTATATGACTGGCCGCTTTCCCCGATAGGCTCTACCATGTAAGAAGGCGTCATTTTCTCCATAATCTGCTCCCTTGATTCTTCATTAAAATGAACATATTCTTGAATTAATTGTTCAAAGTCCGAACGCAAGCCTTCCGGTACGGAAGTATTCTTGATTTTTTCCAATGCAACTCTGCTGGATTCCAGCAACATGACTGATTCAAATGATGTTCCCCGATAACCTTCCATGGAATTCATCCTGTCCATTGCATTCGTAGCGTTTTTCACTTCATCGAAAAGCCTGAAACGATTTTCCCCGGACAAATTACCTGCATTTTTTTCCAGCCAATTGTGAAACACTTCATACTGACATTCGGAATAATCCTGAAACAAATTATCCCCGCCGAAAATTGATGATGCACGCAATTCCATTTTAAAGGGATTTTCTATTTTAAATTGATCGGCTGATTCAAGATTTGAATACTGTTCCCTAAAGTATTCAAATACTTTATCCAGAGACAGTCCGTTATCTTGCTGTCTGAGCGCTTCTTCGCTTATGTCAACACTATCCCGGTACGTCAATTCCTTATTTGCTTTTACGGCAATATCACTCATTGACTTTCCTGAATAACTCTGCTGTATTATCCTTTTTTCCTCTGCCTTTTTTTCTTGTGTCCGTTTTTCCTCCGCTTTCTTTTCCTCGCTTATCTTCTTCATTTTTTCTTTCAATTCTTCTCTGGCTTTTTCCGTTCCCGGATCAGCCTCAAACTGACCAACCAGATCAGTGGTTATATCGTCATATCCATTGAAATTAATATTGCAGCTTATTATCTTACTGCCACATGCCGCCGCTGAAGATTTCAAATGATCAACTACTTTCGGTATCAAAGACAGATTGTATTCCAACCATCCTGATATCGTTTCATCACCTAATGCTTTCGACAGAAGAGAACTGTTTATTGCCACGGAATACCCGGAGTTTTTCAGGCAATTGTATTTTTCTGTCAGATATTTTTTATACTCACGGGTATTGCTGTACGTTTTTCCTGTCGTCTCCTTGCTCGTTGTATTTTTTGTATTTTCACAACCATCCTTTTGTTTTGTTTCCGTGTAATAATTTGTATATGATGTATAGTCATTTGCGCCTGTAATTGCCATAATCTTACCTCCAATTTTAATTATAACTTATAAATGAGCCCTTGGTTTTCCCAAAAAGCACTTTACAAAAATCATGTACGCCTTGATTGCCATTGTTCAAAACAGACATAAACAGAGATTTTACATCCCTCTCTCCATTCTCCTTTTCATATTCTGCCAAGTAGCGTGACCGGAACTCCCGATAGGCTTTTCGGATATAGCCGCTTACCTGGTCGCCGTCATAGGTATGATACGAATCCTCTAACTGCATATGAGCCACCGTTTCATTGAGCCTTGCAGCACTATATCGGCCTTTGGCGCAGGCTGCATCCCATTCGATCAGCTCTTCGTAACCCTGATTCAGATTTTCCAGCTCTTCTTCCTGTGTCAGCAAACGAATGCCATCAGTCGCTTTATTATCATATACATATAACTCCCTTGTTCCATCCAGATACCCCTGTACAATTCGCTGATGCAGGACAGAATATGCGTGCATTGTCGATGCCATAAAATCTTCAAATCCATAGTAACCCTGACTGCAACCAACGTTATGAATATAGTCTGCTACTTCACTCTGCAATTCCTTATAGTAATATGAATCAAGATATTCTATGCTGCAGTGTGTTGATTTTGATGACATAATATCCCATTTATTCTCAATATCCATTCTATTCTTAATATCTATTGCATGTAAATCATGTATCTGGACTGTATCCCGGTTTTCCCTGACAGTTTTGTCTGAACTGTCCGTGGAACTCTGAACACCTCTCCGACTTCGCAGTTGCAGCTTGTCTGACATATAAACATTGATATCGCGGTCTCCTATTCTTATCATCAATCATATCCTCCATTCTGCTATGCCATCTGATCAAATCTGTTGTACATTATATCTGCATTGGAAAGATCCCGTAACATTCCGTCCTTATAGCCAATATTCAGATTCAAGTCTGGAATGCTGTAATAGCCTTCTGCTAAAAGTTTCCTGATCTCCCATTTCTAAATTGAACATTGTCGCATTTTAGTGGTATATTTGTGAGTCTATTTATTACTTTTTCCTATTACAGTAAAACCGTCTTGTATCATCATTTTAGCTAATTCTTTACTTATAAGAATATCTTTATTTTGACTGTGTAGAAAATAGCTTCCATCATCAGCCTTTATCAAATAGGAATTATGAATATCTACCTCATGGGCATCGGGTACTGTTTCAATATCTTCCTTCGGCGCTTCATATTGGGTTTGAAAAATAAAAGAGTAGGATGTAAACAGCAGGCAGCCTGAGATAATCCACGCAAAAATATGTCCTTTATTTCCTAAAATACGCCCTTCATTTGCAACCAGTTGAAAACGCTCAAGGAGCAGCTTCGGATTATCATAGCGAAGACCTGCAGATCTTCCGGTTTTAAGACTATCCTTGTATTCACTTAGTATAACTGCCAGATAATCGCCTTTTAACTGATGATCCAGTTTCTTTACTGCCGTCAGGTCGCACCGGATTTCCAGACTCTGGCTCAAATCCTTTTTTAATAAATATACACATGGATTCCACCAATAGAGTGCACATAATATATTAATCAGATTCTTTACCAGGATATCGTTATTTTTGAAATGGGAACATTCGTGAAGGAGTATAAACCTCAATTGTTCCTCTGTATACGGTTTATCTGGTATTATAATCTTTTTTCGCAGTATCCCAAAACAACAGGGTGTCTTGACCGCCGCGGTCTGAAGAATATCTGGCTTTTTACTGCCATTCCATACTGCATCTACTATTTGTGCCGCTTTAATGTTTCTTTGTACTGACATTTCACCAAAATAACGGACAATCTTCACGTATTGAATCACGTAATACGATAAAATCAAAAGTGTTCCCGAATACCAGGTCAGACGCAGCAAATCAAACACAGAAATACAATTTCCTATATTTCGTTCAACATAGGAAAAATAGTATATTTTGTTATAGAGTGTTCCGCCGAATATTACTTTTGTCCATGGAAATTCAACCGGAATAATCATTCTTATCATGCAAAACAAATATAAAACAATCACACCTGACACACTACAAATGTCAATTAATTTATATTTTGTTCTCAGCACATAGAAAATCAAAATAAGAACACTGCTCCACAAGACAGTCATCCATACAGAAAAAAATGTAATTTGCATGCGTTTCCCTTATTCATCTTTGATCTGAGCCGCCTTGAGGGAAGCAATGACTTCTTCCAGCTTAGCAATCACTTCTGCATCCTTTTCTCTTGGATTTTTTCTGCTTACGCCAATCAATGCGGCAGTAATATCCGCCAGAGAATTTGCATTGATCCCTCTGTTCATAAGAACAGACGAATAGTATTCTTCTTTGGTGAGAGCTGGCATCAGCTTCCTCGCATATGTTTTTGTGATCTTTTCAAGTCCTGCCACTTCAAGATAGCCGTTATCTGACAAAGACTGCACTGTTCTGCATAAAGTGATATTCGTCCAGCCTTCGGCTTCCAATTGTTTTGCCATCTCGCTTGCAGTTAAAGGTTTATTGATTTCCCAAAGATAGTTCATCAGTTCTTCTTCTCTTTTGTTTAAAGTATCTTTCTTTTTCAATGCCGTCCTCCTTGTCGAAGTTTCAACATTCATTGGCAACGTATATCATTTTGTGATATTTTATATATTATATCGTCCGACTCTAAATTTTCTTTATAGCAAAATAATTTTTATATTACATCACCACTTTTCCTATACCGCAGTGCTGAAATTCAGGCAAGACAGCGCGTCCGTCCACTTTAATGTACCCGTTTGGCAAATCGATTGCTAAAGTTTCAACGATGGTAACAAGACCGGCAACATTGCTGTTCACGATTCTAAATACCAAACAGCTAAAATACCATGGAACGGAATAAACGACAAAATAACAAAACTGCGAAGAAACAGTCTGCATTCTGTCTCCTCACAGTTTCCGGGATACGGTATGACGCTCCATGAGAGTCAACCCTGTTTTTCAAATTTTTTGCTATTCCCAAAGCTCCTTATCGTCCAAGGTCAAGACCTGCAAAGTCAATGTACAGATCCTCATAGATCCCCACCTTGACGGTATCGCGGAATGTATATGCATTTACAGCAAATTGATCGCCGTCCATACTGTACACATGGATTCCATTATTTTCCGGATCTACGATCCAGTACTCGCGCACATGAGCGCTGCTGTACAGATTTAACTTTGTGATGTAATCATTTTTCGGGTTGGACGGGGAGGCAATCTCAATGATCCAATCGGGCGCCCCGAGACAGCCGCGGTCGTTTAACTTACCAGGATCGCAGATCACAGAGATGTCCGGCTCAAGCACAGTATCCTCGTTCTCGTCAAGCTGCACGCCGAAAGGGGCAGGATATACATGACATCTGCCATCTTGGGACTTGATATAATTTTTAATGATATTATACAATTCCCCCAATATCTCCTGATGAATCCGGCTTGGCGATACCATATAGACAATCTCACCTTCAATCAACTCTGCCCGGATATCATCGGGCATATTATAATAATCCTCGACTGTATAGTATTTTTCCTGTGGTAACTCCATCATCAATCCTCCATTCCTCACTGCCACTGCGTTTTCTCAGGTTTTGTATACAAACCTTATCTTTGCAGTATGAGCAAAATCCTGACTTGAATCGTTACTCGTATCCTTTCCTACAGAATAACACGATTTTAACAAAATGAAAAGCAGAAATGCTGCTTTTACCATACCGCCCCTTAACTGCTCATCACTTACTCGAAATGATCAAGATAATCCTGCAATAAATTTGCCAGCTTCCCGATATGCACACCGTCAACAAAAGAATGATGCACTTGTACGGAAAACGGAAGCATAACTTTTTCATCACGGATCAAATATTTCCCCCAGTCTATCATTGGGACGGCGTTGTCCTTTTTCCCGGATTCCGTATGCGAAATATGGGTAAATGAAACCCACGGAAAGGAAGAAAACTGGTAAATGTCATTC
>DKVL01000027.1:2743-2977 GCA_002491195.1 Lachnospiraceae bacterium UBA7179 | reverse complement strand
GCCTTTATAGTGATAAGGAACTAAATTCACTTATCACTGTTAGCTGACGGTTTCGGGGTGCATACAACAGCCCGTCTGATTCCTAACAGGGATTCAGACGGGCTATTTTTTACAATATGGAGGTATAAGCCTATGAATAAGCTCATTTCTTGCGAGTTCAACATTGATACGGCCTGCGTAGAGTTGAAGTTTGCTGATGGCAGCATGATCTCCATCGACTGCACCGCTGTTGAG
>DKVL01000027.1:0-2360 GCA_002491195.1 Lachnospiraceae bacterium UBA7179 | reverse complement strand
TTGGATATGCTGATCTGATCCTCAATGGTGACCCGGAGGAGTATCTGAGGAATGTGACGGATTATTCGTCTTTGGACTAATTGGAAAGGTGTCAGCGCCGTACTTTTCGTTGTCGGCGCTGGCACCTTTCTATTTTTCATTAACTGACCCTGCATATAATTACAGCTGTACATATCAAATTTTTCTGCTATAATTAACAAAAAGGGGGCTATGAAATGGGCGAACCTCTTGATTATGGGCATTTTGATATTGTTTTGGCTGAGTATTTGCAGAAGAGGCACTACAGCAAAAACAAATTGGCCGAAGAAGCAAATTTACAACGGACACAGCTGAACGCATATTGCAAAAACGATATTAAGAGACCAGACCTCGATGTTTTAGCTCGTATTTGTCATGCGCTTCACTGTGATTTGACAGACATAATCCGCTATGTCCACCCGTCCCAAACGAACGGAGGAAACAATGATGGCTGATACAAAAGTGATCGTCATTCCAGATGGGAAAATCTGCGACTATATTGATAGCAAGTTTAGAAACGACACTCCCGAAGAGTACGTTCGTCAGACAATAGAGAAGCGGCTTGTGAACGAGCACAAATATCTCACATCACAGATTAAGATTGAATATACTCTTCAGGTCGGTTCAAGAAAACCAAGAGCGGATATTGTAATTTGGGACAAAGATGCTCCTGAGAAAACACAAGGCACAATTAAAATTATTATTGAGTGCAAAAAGGAAACCGTTGATGCCAGGAACGCTAAGGATGGCATAGCGCAATTGCAATCCTATATGTCCGTATGTCCGAACTGCGAGTGGGGGATGTGGACAAACAGCATTCAGAAATTTGTATTTCGGAAGTACACAGACGAATCTGGAAATATCTGCTTTATGGATTACAACGATATTCCTTCGGCGGATGGCAATTTGGATGAAGTAAACAGACCCAGCCGGAAAAATCTGCGTAATGCCTCTGATGATAACCTGCTGTTTGTGTTCAAAACCTGTCATAATCACATATATGTGAATGATGGTATGCAGAAACAACCTGCATTTTTTGAATTGCTAAAAGTCATTTTTTGCAAGATTGAGGACGAGCGAAATATACCAAAACCTCTGGAATTTTTTACAACGTCTGAGGAACGCTCAAACCCTGATGGGCAATTGACTGTACAGAAACGCATCTCCCAAATTTTTCAGCGTGTAAAAAAACGTCATGGGAAGATTTTTGATGCAAATGATGAAATCAAGCTAACACCACGCAGCTTGGCATATATCGTCAGCGAATTGCAGCGGTACAGCTTGCTCAGCACAAATATTGACATTAAGGGGAAAGCCTATGAAGAAATTGTAGGAGCAAATCTCCGCGGCGACAGGGGCGAGTTTTTTACGCCCCGAAATGTTATGAAGATGGTCGTGGAGATGATAAATCCGCAGATTGACGAGAAGGTTTTGGACAGCTCCTGCGGTACTGGCGGTTTTCTTGTACAGGCAATGACACACGTTATTGCCCAACTTGAAGCAGAGTTTTCTGCCAGCATGGGAATCCCTAAAAAAGATTGGGACAGCGACACCGTAAAAGTATTTCAAGATCGGATTTCCGAGATGGCTTCGACCAGCTTCTTTGGTTTTGATATTAATCCTGATTTAGTCAAGGCAACCAAGATGAACATGGTCATGAACAATGATGGCAGTGGAAATATTCTTCAAACAAATTCCCTTCTGCCGCCACATGAATGGACAGATGAGTTCAAAACACGGCTCGCGGAGGCACTACATATTAAGAAGTCAGAGATTCGCAACTATGAAGGTATTGCGTTTTTTGATGTAATTGTAACAAATCCCCCATTCGGCAGCAAAATTCCCATCAAAGATAAAAACATCCTCGAACAGTTTGAACTTGCTCACATTTGGGAAAATGACAAGAAAACTGGCACTTGGAGGATGACAGAACGCTTACAGTCTTCTGTTCCGCCTGAAATTCTGTTTATTGAGAGATGCACACAGCTTCTCGTTCCAGGCGGGCGCATGGGAATTGTTTTGCCGGACTCCATCCTGGGCTCGCCAGGGCTTGGATACATTCGAGAATGGCTGATTCAAAATCATAGAATTATTGCCAGTATTGATCTTCATGTAGATACTTTTCAGCCCCGCAATGGCACGCAGACATCAGTGCTGTTTTTGCAAAAGAAGACTGCGGAACAAAAAGCCAGAGAAGCAGCTACAGGTCAAATGGCCGACTATAATATCTTTATGGCAATGGTCGAAAGAGTAGGGCATGATAAAAGAGGCAATCCCCTATTTAAGCGTGATGTAGAGGGTAACGAAATCCTTGCCCCGGAAACAGATACAATCATGGTTCT
>DKVL01000033.1 GCA_002491195.1 Lachnospiraceae bacterium UBA7179 | reverse complement strand
TTAGCAGTAAATGCTAAGTCCTGTGTGAACAGTAACATCATACTTTTATAATTACAATTTTATTATACTGCCAAAATTCGTATTTGACAATTCTTTGTTACTGGAACGAAATGAACCATAACTAATTCTTTCCATACTGCTGAAATCTTTAAGAAAGTACTTGAAAAAACTCAAAAAACACGTAAGATATAATTAGAGGCAATAAATCTAAAATTTAATTCTTATATTAAGGAGATTTATCAATGATCAACGGCAAAAGAAAAACAGTACTTATGAAAGCAGTCTCACAGCTGAAACAGGCTGACTACTCAAGAGAACCGGAATTAAACAACATGTATAACCGGTTATCCGATGGAAGAAATCAGTTTGCGGAAGTATTCGACAAAAATATCAACGCAGTCATGCAGATCAGTTCCCTTGACCTGACGATGCATTATCAGACACAGAAAATCGTTGATATATCCAATAAGATAGCAAACGCGACCGAAACGATTTTTGGAACCACCTCCGGGAGCACAAACAATCCTCAGGAGGAGCTGACCAACACGATCATCCAGATTTCCGAGAAGACCGACGAAGTTTATAAGAAGATCGAGGAAGGCCAGGATGAGCTGACCGCCATCAAAGATCTCTCAGCAGAAACGATCACTGCCGCCGGTGCAATGCAGTCTGACATGGACGAACTGATCAATATCATCAACCATATCAGTTCCATTCTGTCGGGAATTGACACGATCTCCCTCCAGACAAACCTCCTGGCGTTAAACGCCTCCGTCGAGGCAGCAAGAGCCGGGGAGGCCGGAAAGGGATTTGCTGTCGTTGCCGGTGAGATCCGGGAACTTGCTGAGGAAACCCAGAAATTGACAAAGGATATGGGCACTTTTGTGGAAAACATGAAGCACGCTTCCAAAAAAAGCGTACAGAGCTCTGACAGCACAATTCAATCCCTAAACTCCATGGCAGACAAGATCACAAATGTATGGGAATTAAATGACAGAAGCAAGCAGGATATCTCACAGATCAACGACTCCATCAGTTCCATGGCCTCTGTGAGCGAAGAGATCAGCAGCTCTATGGCGGAGATGGAAAAACAGCTCAACGACAGCACAGAATTTATGCGCACAGTCGGACGCGACTTAAGACAGGCGACGGAACCTGTCGTCAACATCGAAAAGACCCTTGACGATGCGGTAAAGAAAATGGGACGTATGTCAAAAGACGCTTTTTACCACATCAAAAACCAGGAATTTATCCAGTATATGAACACTGCGATCTCCTCACACCAGACATGGCTCGGGAATCTTAGAAAAATCGTTGACAGCCAGAATGTCACACCACTGCAGCTGGACTCTACCAAATGCGGATTTGGCCATTTTTACTACGCTGTCACCCCTGATATCCCCGGCGTCCTGCCAATCTGGGAAGAACTCGGAAACAAACATCAGAAATTCCATACATATGGTCAGACTGTCATCAACGCCATCAAAAGCCGGGAATATGGGAGGGCAAGGCAAATATATAACGAGGCGGCAAACTATTCCAAGGAACTCATCGCTGATATGGAGAAAATCATTGAACTTGCAAGAGCTTAATCCTATCATCACAAAACCTTCTTATATAAAAATTCTTGATAAACTACACATCAAAATGACACATCAAAACTACGCATCGAAATGCGTAGTTTTTTATTGCGGTAATTTCTTAATTTTCAAGATAATTCCGTTTGTCCCATTTTTACAACCTATCATCATGAATTTTTAGCATAAAATCTATCATAATAGGTTGTAAAAATGATGCGCAGCAATAATGCGTAACGACAATACGTCATAACAGCACGCAAAGTGACAGAAAGAAGGTAAAACCATGCCCAAGCCCCAAACAAGTTCCGGCGAAAAAAATCTGATCAGCAAGCGGCTCATCGCTCTGCGAAAGGAACACTATCTATCCCAGCGGGATCTATCACGCAAACTTCAACTTGCAGGATATGATATGGACAAAAATGTCATTACCCGCATAGAGACCAACAAGCGATATGTGACTGATATCGAGATCAGGGCTCTCGCCCACATATTTGGCGTCACCTGCGACTACCTCATCGAAGGAGAAAACGCAGACTAATCCATGCTGCAGACTCTGTCCGCCATCTGAATCGTGGAAGTTCTGTGGGCAATCATCAGAATTGTCCTTCGCCCATGCAGTCTGCGTATCGCCTCATTGACAAGCCGTTCTGACTCATTGTCCAAGGCTGAAGTCGCCTCGTCCAGCAACAAAATGGGCGCTCCCTTGATGATCGCGCGCGCAATGGCAATACGCTGACGCTGCCCACCGGAAAGCCGGTTCCCCCGCTCTCCTACCTGTGTATCGTACCCGTTTTCCAGATGCATGATAAACTCGTGGGCATTTGCCACTTTGGCAGCTTCTATAATATCCTTTTTCTTCGCATCCAGATTTCCCATCTGTATATTTTCCAAAACTGTACCCTCAAACAAATACGGCTCCTGCGGCACATAGGCAAAACATTCCCTCAACTCCCTGTTCGTCATGTGTCTGACAGAATTTCCCATCACGCTGACAGCCCCCGTTTCAACAGGATACAAGCCCAGCAAAAGTTTCGACACTGTAGATTTCCCACTGCCAGATACCCCAGTAAGCGCCACGCTCTCGCCGCGCTGCACCACAAGAGAATAATCCTCCAGAATCCGATTCTCTCCATAGGAAAACCACACCTTGTCCATCGAAATCATCAGCGTATCATCTACATTCCAGTTCCTTTTGCATTTTGCCTCTGTCGCATACCAGTTCTCTGCTTCACGCTCTTCTTCCAGCAGATCAAAAATATTCTGCGCGTATGCCAGATATGCCACCAGTTCCGGCATATACCGGTTCATCTGCAGAAACTGTGCCGAAAAACTGCCATACAGCGTATAGATTGCTGCCAGTGCGCCGAGTGTGGTATATCCCCTCTGCACAAAGAACACACCGATCGCCAGAAATACCAGAGAACAAAGCAGGTCAAATCCTCTGTTTGCACTCTCCAGTCCTGACAAGATCAGAATCCTCCTGTTTGATCTTCTGGCATAGTGCTGACTGAGCTGTATGTATTCCCCAACGGTCTCTCTGCCATGCGCAAACATCCGCACCTGCTCCATTCCGTGCAGCAGATCGGAAAGTTTCCGTGTCATACTACTGTTAATCCCTGCCAGCTCCTGACTGACTCTTCGAAGCGGTTCTGTCAAAACCATGTTAAAAAGCATCATCGCTATATTGACTCCCACAAGACACAGCGTAAGCTGCGGACCCAGCAGCAGCATGGGAACCAGATACACGATCACTTCCAAAAACGGCATGATCATCCGCCGGAAACGGGAACCATAGATATCTCCCATCCTTCCCAGATCATAGGACACCTTTGACATGATTTCCCCACTGTGGTGTCTCTCATAATATTCATATGGCAGATCCATCTCCAGATTCAGTATCCTTTCATACAAAACACCATACACGCGCTTTGCCTCCACATTATAGATCACCGCACCCTTGCGGTATACGAGCAACGACACAATGCCCGCCGCCACAATTCCTGCGATCATAATGCCAAGACTATGATAATCCCCTGACTGGGAAATATCCACCACGCCTTTCATCAGCAGCGAACTGAGCACAGAGAACATCGCCATGCCAACGCTCATACCAAGAATCGCGCCATAATATAAAAAACGCCGTTTTCCCATCACGCGCATTGTCCTACAGAATAGTTTCCAGGTACTGATCATAGGTCCCCACCTCCTCAATGCTCTTATTTCTCACTGCAAAGATCCAGTCTGCATCCTGTATCGTCGACAGACGGTGGGCGAGCGTGAGACAGGTTCTGCCTTTTCTCACCCTGGCGATCGCCTGCTGGATCTCCTTCTCCGTCCCCTCGTCAATGGCAGATGTCGGTTCGTCCAGAAGCAGAATCGGCGCGTCCTTCAAAATGGCTCTCGCGATGGCGATGCGCTGCCGCTGCCCGCCGGAGAGCGTCGCCCCCCGCTCTCCCACCACAGTCTGGTATTTCATCGGCAGGCTCTCGATAAAATCATGGATTTCCGCCTCCCTGCATGCCTCCACAATTTCCGCCTCCGACGCATCCCAGCGCCCGTACCGGACATTTTCCTCGATCGATGCCGGAAACAGAAAGACATTCTGCGACACCAGTGCAAACTGTTCCCTTGCCTTCTCCTTGTCCCAGTCTGCAAAGTTTCTTCCATACAGACGGTACTCCCCCTCCTGCGCCCTGTAAAATCCACACAGCAGATGGAAAATCGTGCTTTTTCCGCCGCCCGACTCGCCCACAAACGCTATATTTTCCCCCTTTTGCACCTCAAACTGCACCTTCTCGAGAACGGTCTGCGCATCGCTGTAGCCAAAGGTCAGATTGTCAAAAGCAAGCACGGTCTCCTCGTCCAAAGGCGTACAGCCACTCCCGGAAGGCTCCTCGCTGGTTCCCAGGATTTCCTCCACACGCTGAATGCTCACAATGCTTCCCGCAGCATCCACCATACTAAACGGAAGTCCCATAAAGGCTTCCACCAGTTTACCCAACACAAGGATAAACGCCAGAAGTTCACCAATACTCAGATTTCCCTGCATGACAAGCACTACGGAATATACCGCGCATAAAATATTGGGAATCCACTGGATCAGCTTCCTGATCAGCAGCGCTACAGTGGAAACCTTTGTTCGCTTTTCCTCATTGTCCACCAGATCCAGCGTCGCAGTGTGCATTTTGTCCTGAAAATACTGCTCCAGTCCAAAGCTGCGCACGATCAGGATACCGTTCAGTGCATCCTGTGCGATTCCGGTGATGGCATCGGACTTTTCGCGGTAGGTCATTGTCAGGCTGTGGATCTTCTTTACCAGCTTGTTGGCGATCCATAGGACAAGCGGGTAGCAGACCAGCACCAATATAAAAAGTCCTGCGTTGAGTCTCCTCACATAATCCGCATAGATGACAACAGCAACCGCATCCGCCACAAGCATCACAAATGTCTCGTTCAGGAAACGCTCCGCCTCGTTTAAATCCGCATTGACCTTGTTGATGACCGATGCGGAATTGTGCTCATCAAAGTACTGATATTCCATCTGGTACAGTTTCTCCGCCACCTGCTGCCGATAGCGCGCAGATACCAGTACGCTGTATTTCCCACTGACAGCAGCCGCAACAAATGCCGCTACAAAACCCAGAATTGTCAGTGCTGCAAACTCTAAGAGAAAACTGCCAAAAACAACCTGCTCCCCTGCAAGCATCCGATCGATCACCGTGCTGATCACCTCATTGCCCCTCACCACCGCCAGATTAAGCAGAACGGCAAGCACTAACCCGCTGAGAGGCATATACCAGTAATGAAACATGTTTTTCAAAAAAATATGATTATTCCTATTTTTTCTCATGAAATCACCCCTCCTGGTTTCTATTATATATCATGAAACTATAATTTTCTTTCAGATAATTGCGTAAGTACTTTTCATTTTTACATTTTCATGCTATACTATTCTTATGCAAATTTAGAAAATATTCTAGTGCTCCATCCAGTTAGAAA
>DKVL01000013.1 GCA_002491195.1 Lachnospiraceae bacterium UBA7179 | reverse complement strand
AAAAAGATTACAGATGGTATAAAATAAGAATAAGGAATTGTCGGAAAATAATATACGAGGAGATTGAACATGCGAAAGGTTTGTAAAGTACGAACTCTTGCTGCAATAATGACAGCGGTAATGGTATTTAGCAATGCCAGTGCTGTGGTGGCAGCGGAAGGAGGTGTTGAGGAGACTGTGCAGACGGAGGAGCCGGCAGCTTCCGACGGAAATTCTGTAACAAGTGAAAATTCTTCGAATGAATCAGCGTCAGAAGAAACTACTCCGAATACAGGAGCGGATAAGGACTCTGCGGGTGAATCAGATCCCGAAAAAACTACTCCGAATACAGGAGCGGATGAGGGCTCTGCAGGTGAATCAGATTCCGAAAAAACTACTCCAGATACAGGAGTGAATGAGGGCTCTGCGGGTGAATCAGATCCCGAAAAAACTACTCCGGATACAGGATCAAATGGAACTTCTACGAATGAATCAGATCCCGAAAACACTGCTCTGAAGACAGAATCGGATGCAGACTCTGCGGGTGAATCAGGGTCGACAGAAACTGTCCCGAAGGCTGATCCGGATTCAGAAGAAACAACGGAAACGGTCACTGACGAAACGCTTGTAAATGCGACTCCTGAAGCAGTCACTGATCTTGATGCAGCGATGGCGCAGGAACTCGAAATAATGGCTCTGCAGGAAACAGAGATGGAAGGAGAGTTGATAAAACTTGATACACCTACAATCAGTTGGAAGGAGGAAGAAGGAAAGATCAAGGGATATTATGTAATGTCTCTGGTGGAGCATTGCGAGGATAGCTATGTTGTTGAAATATATAAGGATGGCAACAAATTGACAACTGTGTATCAAGGAGTTAACCATGATCCTGCTTATGTTTATGATATGCGTATGCATTTAGAAGAAAGTGGAGCATACAAGTTAAGGGTGAAGGCAGAAGGCAATGAGTTAATGGGATATGCTGACAGTGAATGGTCAGAGTTTACATCAGAGTGGAAATATAATAAACCGAAAGCATTACCGACGCCGGAGGCACCTCAGTGGGTGGAAAACGATCCGGGAAAAATCTCTTTTTCCCTACCAGAAAATGCAGGTGGTTATTTGGTATGGGTTTGTCGTGTAGGTGGATCAAAAAATGGTAGTAGTACTTTCGGAAATTTTTCTTCGCCTATTATTTATGATGCCGCACAAAACATGTATGAGGAGGGAGCCTATACAGTCACAGTTACAGCGTTAAGCGCGGATGTAACTGTATATAGTCACAGTGAGGAGTCAGCGCATTCTGTGATATATGATACAAGAGAAAACAGTACAAATGTCAATGATAGAATTGATCTGACGATAGAAAACCTGGATTCCTCAAATGCAGTAGAGACAATAGAGAAGCTGACCAATAAGACAACTGCTGACGAATTAAAGCTTGCAATGCAGACGGATGAGGGCGTAAGTAATAAGATTGAAACTCTGGAAAACAAGTATAAAACGGCTATGGGAATCAGTGTCGAAACACCAGTTGTGGACGAATCTTTATCAGATGTTCTACCCAATGCGGAGGGGCAGATTAAAGTTGTTGGTGCTGCATTAAATTCAAAAGAAAAAGATGCAAAGCTGACATTAAAGATAACGCCGCCACAGGGAGAAGTGCCAGTTGATGCTACGGTTTACCATAATTTTGTGAAGCTTGATATCAGCTTAGAAGGTGTCAGTGGTGAACTGGATGTGCCAGTAACGATTACAATGCCAATTCCTAAGGGCGTTCTGCCAAATAGGATGAGAATCATACATTATTCTGACAACAATACGGTTAAAGAGGTGCTTGCGCCTGAAATCATTGGTGAGGATACAGTTTCGTTTGTGCTGACCAGTTTCAGCAACTTTGTATTTGCAAATGAGAAAGATGAAGTAGACAAACCGACAACGCCAGACGAACCGGATAAACCGACAACGCCAGAAGAGCCAGACAAACCAGCAACACCGGAAGAACCAGATAAACCGAGCATTCCAGATGATAGCAAACCGTCAGTCCCAAGTGATTCTAATAATGCATCAGACACGGACAGTTCTTCTTCATCAAGCAGCAGTGCATCTGATACAGGCAGCGTTAATGTTATGAAAGCATGGAAACCGACTTCCCCGGAAGACATAAAGAGATACAGCTATGTAGCAGCAGTCAGACCAATCTACACGACATCAGTAAAGGATGCGGTAGTGGTAAATTCTGTGCAGGGAACAAAGTGCATTGAGGCGATAGAGTCTCTTTTCCCAGAATATACGATTGCAAGAACTTATAACATTTTTGCAGATAGATCAAGGGGAAACAAAGTGGCTTACCAGACAGAATCTCCCATTCAGATTACATTATCTATTGAAAAAGATCTGTACAAAGCAGGGCGCGAGTTTGCTTTAGTCTGTGTCTCTAAAAACGGAGAGGTTCAGATTTATAATGATATGGATGAGAATCCCGAAACGATAACGATTAATACCAATACTTTCCATGCGTATGCATTGGTGTATAAGGATATGGCAGGTTTGGAAGTTCAATAAAGATTTTGGGTAAAAATGGCGCCAGCCTAAAAAGGGGCGCCATTTTTATTTGTTGTACGCCGTACGGAAATATTTTACTTGTAACACAAAGACAGGTATGGTATTATTGATAAGGTATGAACAATTCTTAAAGAAAAAGCATATAAGTGGAGGGATGTTAATGGTAAAAGCAGTAGTAGGAGCTAATTGGGGCGACGAGGGAAAAGGTAAGATTACTGATATGCTCGCGCGCGAGGCAGATATTGTGATCCGTTTTCAGGGGGGAGCAAATGCAGGCCACACGATTGTGAACAATTATGGCAAGTTTGCACTTCATACCCTGCCTTCAGGCGTATTTTATAATCATACAACAAGTATTATCGGCAATGGTGTGGCGTTAAATATTCCGATCTTTATAAACGAGATCAAGTCGATCACGGACAGGAATGTGCCGATGCCAAAGATTCTGGTATCAGACAGGACGCAGATCGTGATGCCGTATCATGTGCTGTTTGACCAGTACGAGGAGGAACGTTTAGGAGGAAAGTCGTTTGGTTCCACCAAGTCAGGTATCGCTCCTTTCTATTCCGATAAATATGCAAAGATCGGTTTCCAGGTGAGCGAGCTTTTTGACGAGGAACTTCTGAAAGAGAAGATTGAGCGGGTGGCAGAGCAGAAAAATGTGATTCTGGAGCATCTGTATCATAAACCGCCGATCGTTCCGGCAGAATTGTTGGAAACACTGCACGAATACAGGGATATGATCAAGCCTTATGTATGCGATGTCTCCGCATATCTTGACGAGGCATTGAAGGCTGGGAAGAATATTCTCCTGGAAGGTCAGCTTGGAACATTGAAAGATCCTGACCATGGCATCTATCCGATGGTGACATCTTCATCGACGCTTGCAGCATATGGTGCGATCGGTGCAGGCATACCGCCATATGAGATCAAGGAAATTTATACTGTATGTAAGGCGTATTCATCAGCAGTCGGCGCGGGCGCTTTTGTGTCAGAGATATTTGGAGACGAAGCAGAGGAACTCAGGCGGCGCGGCGGCGATGGCGGAGAGTACGGTGCTACGACAGGACGGCCGAGACGTATGGGTTGGTTTGACTGTGTGGCGTCTAAGTATGGATGCAGGCTGCAGGGAACGACAGATGTATGCTTTACAGTACTTGATGTACTGGGCTATCTCGATGAGATTCCTATATGCACAGGGTATGAGATTGACGGGGAGGTCACGACACAGTTTCCTGTCACGGCAAAACTTCAGAAGGCAAAACCGGTATTTACGAAACTGCCCGGCTGGAAGACAGACATCAGGGGCATCAGAAACTACGATGAACTTCCTGAGAACTGCCGCAGATATATTGAGTTCATCGAGGAGCAGATCGGATATCCGATCACACTCGTGAGCAACGGGCCGGCGAGAGATGATATCATATACAGAAAGAGTACATTAAAGAACTCAAAATAAAAGAGATCAAGGAAAGCCAAAGGCAGTATGTATTGTTTGCCTTTGGCTTTTTATGCACAGGCCCGAGCACAAGATGCTACGCATCTGGAAATATGTCACTAACGTGACGCACGGGCCGCAAGAAAAATTCTTAATGGAGGATCAAATTTATGAAGAGAAAAGTAAGGGCATTTATTATGGTAGCGCTCATAGCAGTATCGTTGACAGCATGTGGTTTGGACAGGAATGCGAATGTGAAGGATGTCAATACCGATATGAATATTGCAATGATCACAGATTCTGGTGATATCACAGACCAGAGCTTTAACCAGACGGCATATGAGGCGTGCAGGAACTGGGCGGAGATCAATGATGTGGCCTTTACCTATTATAAGCCTGACGACGATACAGATGAGGCCAGAAACGCGAGCGTGGACAAGGCCGCAGCCGATGGCGCTAATATTATCGTAATGCCGGGGTATTTGTTTGCAGCAGTGGTTGTCTCACAGCCGGAACGGTATCCGGATATCAAATTTGTGGCGCTTGATGTCAGTGCAGGGGATATCTGTGCAAAAGGCGCAGGGAAAACTTATACAGGAAATTCTGCAGATTACAGTGTGACGGATTATTATCATGAGGAGAATGTATACTGTTGCACATACCAGGAGGAATTGCCAGGTTACATGGCAGGATATGCTGCTGTGAAGTCCGGCTACAGACATCTTGGGTTTCTGGGAGGTGTGTCAGCACCGGTAGTTCACCGTTTTGGATACGGTTATGTGCAGGGAATTGATGCGGCAGCGGCGGAGCTTGGTATTACGGATGAGATTGAGGTAGAGTATATATGCGGCGGTCAGTTTTTCGGCGATGATGACATTACAGCTGTGATGGACACATGGTATGGCACGAAAGGAGTGGAGGTTGTCTTTGCCTGTGGAGGCGAGATCTATACATCGGTTGCAGAAGCGGCGGCAAGGTATGACGGAAAGATGATCGGTGTCGATTCCGATCAGCAGCCCATTATTGATGGGAAATATGGGCAGGGTATGACAGTCACCTCGGCAATGAAAGACCTTACCGGGACGGTCAACAGCGTCCTTACAGGCATCAGGGATGGCAGATGGGATGATTACGTAGGAAAGATTGAAAACCTCGGAATCGTCTCGGAGAATCCGGAGGAGAATTATGTGCAGCTGCCAATCCGCAGCACACAGTGGAGTGATGCGTTCACAGAGGACGACTATCACGCACTGATCAAAGCGATGTACAGCGGTGCGATCACAGTTTCTGGCGACACTACGGCAATGCCCGACGTGGATGTCAAGGTGACGGATTATGGGAGTATCAAGTAGGAAACAGGGAACTTACAAATTATTATGTACACAAACATAATGTTTACAAACATAATAAATGTGATATAATAAATTATATCGCGCTGCGCTCATGGTATCATGTCATCAGGCATAATATTCGCCCGAATAGACATGACTTTATTGTGATTGCGCAGCAATCATGATATCATGTCATTAGACATAATACTCGCCTGAATGGGTATGGCCTTACCGTGAGGAGTGTGACTGCCATGAAACGATTTGTAGACCGTGAACTTGAAACCAAAACACTAGAGAGGGAATATGCCAAAAAGGGAGCTTCACTGGTTATTGTCTATGGCAGGCGACGCGTGGGGAAGACAACGCTCCTGAATGAGTTTGCAAAGGATAAGCGCACAATTTATTATCTGGCGACACAGGAGTCGGAGGGGATCAACAGGAATCTGTTTCGGGAAAAAGCAGCAGAGTTTGCACAAAATGAAGTGCTCATGAATGCAGTTGTTGACAGATGGGATACGATATTCAAAGCGATTGTAACGGCAGACGGCGAAGAGAAAATTGTTGTCATCTTAGATGAGTTTCAATATCTTGGCAGGACGAATCCGGCATTCCCGTCTGTTTTCCAGCGAATATGGGATGAAATTTTAAAAGAAAGGAATGTCATGGTGATCCTGTGCGGTTCCCTGATTTCCATGATGGTGTCGCAGACGTTGTCCTATCAAAGTCCGCTGTATGGCAGACGCACAGCGCAGATTCGGTTAAAACAGATACCTTTTCCATATTATCAGGATTTTTTTGATGGCCTGTCCTTTCGGGAACAGGTAGAACGGTACGCAGTTACCGGAGGCGTACCGAAATACATTGAGTCATTTGCAGATCAGGAGGACATTTACACAGGTATCGAGGAAAATATTTTAGCATTGTCAGGGTATCTGTACGAGGAGCCGTATTTTCTGCTTCAGCAGGAGGTGTCGGAACTTGGCAGTTATTTTTCTGTTTTGCGTGCGATCGCTTTTGGAAACACGAAAATGGCAGATCTTTCGTCTGCGATCGGCGTCAGGGCGACGGATCTTACGAGGACATTGAAGACGCTGATCGATTTGGACCTTGTAGAGCGGGAAGTGCCCGTCACGGAAAAGGAACCGGAGAAGAGCAAGAAGGGGCTGTATCATATCAAAGACAATTATATCCGTTTCTGGTTTACCTTTATTTATCCAAATCAAAGTGACATTGAGCGTGGAAACACAGAATATGTCATGGAAAAAATCAGAAAAAGTTTTGTCAGAAATCACGTTGCATTTGTGTATGAAGATATTTGCCGGGAACTGCTTGCTGCAGACCAGGAGATACCCTATCATTTTTCCAGGATCGGGCGGTATTGGGACAAACATACCGAAATTGATGTCGTGGCGTTAAATGAGGAGGAAAAGGTCATTTTGTTTGGGGAGTGCAAATATTGGAGTAATCCGGTGGACGTGGACATCTTTTATGCGTTGGTTGAAAAATCAAAACGCGTAGCGTGGTTCTTAAATGACCGGAAAGAGATTTTTATGCTGTTTTCCATCAGCGGATACACGCAGCGCCTCCTGCAGTTAGCCAGGGAGCGGAGGGATTTGATACTGCGATAAGGATCGATAGAAAATGTTGAGGAACTGTTCAGAAGTAGCAACTCAAGATGTATAGGGTATTGTTGAACAGTTTTAAAAAAATGGGAGAAGGGGAAACAAGTGCAGAAGGAAGAACGATATAACCAGGAAATACAGATACGTGCAGCGCGTCCGGATGACGCCGCCGGATTACTGGAAATCTATGCGCCATACGTGGAAAAGACGGCAATCACGTTTGAGTATGTCGTGCCAACGGTGGCTGAATTTCGAACACGTATGGACAATACATTGAAAAAATATCCATATTTTGTGGCGGAGTGCGGAGGGGAGCTTGTCGGATATACATACGCTTCACCCTTCAAGGAGCGTGCTGCATATGATTGGTCCGTGGAGACGACCATCTATGTCAGGCAGGATCAAAAGCACAGGAAGATCGGGACAAGGTTATATGACACGCTTGAGGAAGCACTCAGAAAGCAGGGAATCCTGAATGCAAATGCCTGTATCGCATATGCGGATCCCGAGGACGAATATCTCACAAACGACAGTGTATCTTATCATGAAAAAATCGGTTACAAAATGGTAGGAGAGTTTCACCAGTGTGGTTATAAGTTTGGACGTTGGTATAATATGGTGTGGATGGAGAAGATAATCGGAGAACACACAGCAGACCAGCCGCCAATCAGATCGTTTTCGGAAATCATGCGGGGAGCTGTCACATGAACTGCGACTTAACTCAGGGAAATATCATGAAAAAGCTGTTAAAGTTCGCATTTCCGATCATGGTGGGGAATGTACTGCAACAGCTTTACAATGTGGTGGACACGCTGATCGTTGGACGTTTTCTTGGAAAAAACGCGCTGGCGGCCGTGGGTTCTTCCTACACACTGATGGTTTTTGTGACTTCGATTATTTTGGGGCTCTGTATGGGCAGCAGCGCTTTTTTTTCGATGCAGTTTGGCAGACGGGATTATGACAGGCTGGAAAAGGGAATCTATATGGCGTTTTTGATGATCGGAGCGGTCACGATCACGTTGAACATCCTGGTCTATGCAGGAATTTATGGGATCCTTGCATTTCTGCATGTGCCAGACGAAGTAATACCATTCATGAAAGAGTATCTGTTGTGGATCTTTGCTGGGATTGTTGCTGCCTTTTTGTATAACTTTGTGGCAAACTTCATGCGCGCTCTGGGAAATTCGCTGGTACCGCTTTGCTTTCTCGGTATTTCAGCGGTGTTAAACATTTTTCTGGACTTGTTTTTTATCCGTGTGCTGATGTGGGGTGTTGGCGGAGCAGCGGTGGCTACCGTGATCTCGCAATATGTGGCTGGTGTTGGTCTGTTGGTATACTGTGTGCGGAAATACCCTGAAGTACGGATCAAGAAAGAAAACAGGCATTGGAATCAAGGCATCTTAAAAGAATTGATCAGTTTATCGTCGCTGACCTGTCTGCAGCAGTCCGTGATGAATTTTGGTATTTTGATGGTGCAGGGACTTGTCAACAGCTTTGGCGCTGTGGTGATGGCAGCCTTTGCGGCTGCTGTGAAGATTGACTCCTTTGCCTACTCGCCAGTACAGGATTTTGGCAATGCATTTTCAACGTATGTAGCGCAGAACTACGGAGCTGGAAAACGGGACAGGATACGCAGGGGAATGCGGGATGCAGTACTTAGTGCATTCCTGTTTTGTTTCGTGATTTCTGTGCTTGTAGTCGGTTTTGCCAGGCCGCTGATGTCGCTGTTTCTCGATGAGAGCAGTGCGGAGGCAGTTGCAGTGGGAGTTGGATATCTGCGTATTGAGGCATCGTTTTACTTTGGCATTGGACTGCTGTTTTTATTTTATGGATATTTCCGGGCGATGAATAAGCCAGGTGTCTCGGTGATTCTTACAGTGATCTCTCTCGGAATGCGTGTGCTGTTGGCGTATACCCTGTCTTCTATAGAGGGAGTCGGTGTGACAGGCATCTGGATGTCCGTGCCGATCGGATGGTTTCTGGCAGATGCGGCGGGGGCAGTGTTCTATCGGATGAACAATAAGCGAGAGGGTACTTATGCCTGAGTAGAGTTAGAGTGTGTTTGAAAATTGTTTGATGGTTGACATTGGTGTGATAACCTGATAATATAAAAACTATAATGTTTAAATAAAAACGGAGGTAATGGATGATGACTAAGAGGAATAGCAGTATTGAAAAGAAGTTCATAAAGCATGCGATTATCCCGGAGAACTGCAGATAGAAAGACTGATGTAGAAAGATTGATGTGTTTGTCGCGGTATCGCTTGGTGCCGCGATTTTATGCATATAGTAGATTTTGTAATCCCAAAGGCATAGAATGGTGTCTTTGGGATTTTTTGCGTGAAAGGAGAGATGTACAATGATGCAGAACAGGTTCAATGGATTAAAAAGGGAATTGGAAAAACAAGTCCTATGGAACAGAAAAAATTGGATTAGAAAGAGGAATGCAGGAAATGAAAGAAATGGAAAATACAGCGATTGTTACGGCTGTGCACAGGGACCGCTATGAATTGTGTCTGGGCGCAGAAATCGTATATGGAAGATTGAAGACTGCAGCATTTTACAACAGCAGGGAGATCGTGATGTTCCCGACGGTTGGCGACCATGTCGAAGTGCTTCGGAATGCGGACGGTGACAGTACGATTCTCAAGGTGAAGGAGCGAAAATCGGTATTCATGCGTCTGAATGCGACACAAGGGCTGCCTGACCAGGCAGTGGCAGCCAATTTTGACTATGTTTTTATCACGATGTCGCTGAATAAGGATTTTCACCCATCAAAGCTGGAGCGGTATCTGACTGTCGCATGGCAGAGTGGAGGGACACCCGTGATCTTACTGACGAAATCTGATCTCATGGAAGACCGGGAACAGGTATTAGCGCAGGTAAGCACTCTGGCGCCCGGTGTCGACGTGTACTGTGTGAGTTCGTACACTGGGGAAGGATTTTTACAGTTAGAAACATATTTTGCAAATGGAAAGACGATCGTGCTGCTTGGCTCTTCGGGAGTCGGAAAATCTTCGTTTGTGAATGTCTTGATGGGCACAGAGAGGATGCAGACAAGCGATATCCGGGAGGCGGATGCGCAGGGGCGTCATACGACAACATATAAGCAGATGTTTGAGATTCCGGATCGGATCATGCTCCCTGACAAGAGCGTTATCAAAGGAGGCGGTAGAATCATTGATACGCCAGGGATGCGAAAGTTGGTTATGGGAGAGGGCGCAGACGGAATGGAACTCACATTCGAGGATATTGAGGAGCTCGCGTCACAGTGCAGATTTTCCGACTGCAGGCATCAGACTGAACCAGGCTGTGCTGTCAGGAAAGCCCTGGAGGATGGAACGCTTGACCAGAGACATTGGAAGACCTATCTGAGTCTGCAGAAAGAAGAGGCATATGCCAGGGCAAGGCAGCAGGTCCTGGCGCGAAAAATGGAGAAATCAAAACGACGGAGGTAAAACAGATTATGACAGGAACAGATTATGAAATCATCCCGCTTCCCAGGGAGCATTGGGAGGGGACGATGATACCAATGCGCTACACAACCGATGTGTATTACGATGTCAGCATTGAGAAAGAGACAGACGGGTATACGATTGGGATGCGTAAGCGCAAATTTGACAATCCAGTGACACATTGTCCAGAAGAGTATGATTTTCCAGACAAGCTCTATCAGCCGCACTGGGAAAAGGCATATGCATGGGGCATGATCGATGAAAACGACGGGAAACAGGAACTAATGGCATGTATCGAAACATGCCCGGAGGAGTGGAGTAACCGATTGATGGTCACAGAGCTTTGGGTTCATGAGAGCCTGAGAAGGCAGGGGATCGCGCATCGGCTCATGGCGATTGCAAAGGAGCAGGCTGTCTTAGAGCACAGGAGAGCGATCATCCTGGAAACGCAGTCATGTAATGTTGGCGCTATCAGCTTTTATCAGCAGGAAGGTTTTGAGCCAATTGGTATTGATAGCTGCTGTTACTCGAATCATGATTTGGAACGCAAAGAAGTTCGCATTAACATGGGCTATTTTCCGAGGAAATTTTCGGAAAAAGGACAAAAGGTGACAAAGGATATCATCACCATAAGAAAAGAAAAAGAGACAGAATATCACAAGACAGAAGAGGTTGCACTGCGCGCATTTTGGAACAAGCACCATCTGGGGTGCAATGAGCATCTGCTGGTGCACAAATTGCGGGACAGTGACGTGTACCTGCCAGAACTGTCACGGGTGGCCGTCGCGGGAGACGAGATTGTGGGAGTGATCTGCTTTGCCAGGGCAACGCTGAAAAATCAGGATCAGGTTAAGGAAGTATTGACTTTTGGACCACTCTGCGTCGCACCCGAGTGGCAGGGCTGTGGCGTGGGAGGTCTCTTGCTGGAGGAAACCCTTGCATTGGCAAAGGAAGCGGGGTATGAGGGAATCCTTATTTTGGGGGACCCGGACTATTACCCGCTTCATGGTTTTCAGACCTGTGACCACTTTGGAATCACGACTGCGGACGGGAAAAATTTTGATGCATTCATGGGAATCGAACTTGTCAAGGGCGCTTTATCCGGTTTTGGCGGCCGGTTGATCGAGCCGGAAGTGTTTGAGGATTTGCCGGAGGAAGAAAATGAAGTTTTCACAGAACAGTTTGATGCGCCGGCAAAACAGAAATATCCCTGTCAGTGGGATTGAAGGAGAGCTGCAATGAAAATTTATTATGACAAAGACGATATTGTGATACGCAATCTTAAGCAGAGTGATGCGCAGACCATCACCGAGGAGGAGATTGCGCAGGGCTGGGATGCCAGTGTGGAAAAATATGAGATGAGACTTCGCGACCAGAGTGAGGGAAAGGCGATCGCCCTGGCTGCAGAATATCGCGGTGAGATTGCGGGTTATGTCAACGTGTATCCCGATTCGAAATGGGGCGCGTTTGCCAATCAGGGATATCCTGAGATTGTCGATTTTGGCGTGTTGGAGAAATACCGGAAAAGGGGAATCGGCAGCAAGCTGATGGATGTGGCTGAACAGATTGCATCGGAGTATTCGGATACCGTCTATCTCGGTGTCGGTCTTCATGCCGGATACGGCAGTGCGCAGCGAATGTATGTAAAGCGCGGATACATTCCTGATGGAACCGGAGTCTGGTATCAGGATGTGGTTTGCGGACAATATGCAGACTGCCGTAACGACGATGATCTGGTGTTGTATCTTTCCAAGAAACTTTAGCGTTTCTTATGCTGCCTTTCGGACTGTGTCATCTGTATTGCTATTGATACTGGGCGCCAGCTTTCTTGCCATATAGACAGCGGGCGTGTCCAGCAGGCTTGTGAAAATAAAGATGACATAGCTCGAAAGCACAATGTTCATTAAGGTCTTGAACTCATAAATGCCCCAGAATGCGGCAAAGGTGTACAGCAGCGTGTTGAAAAACTGTGAGACCAGCGTGGAGCCATTGTTCCGCAGCCACAGGAACTTTTTGGAGTCATTGCACAGTTTCGTGGTCCGCGCCCAGATTGCATGGTACGCAAAGATATCAAACGCCTGCACGATGGCATAGACGATAATGCTGCTGAGCATCAGCCGCGGTGTGTTGGAGAAGACAGACGCGATCGCCGGCGAAGCCCAGTCGCTTTCGTTTGGCGTGTAGAGCATCCACGACTGGGAGATCAGGATAAATACGCCGGAAGTAAGGATTCCGATTAGGACTGCCTTGTTTGCGGCGCGTTTTCCCTCTGTCTCACTCAGGATATCTGTGACCAGAAACGTTGAAGCAAACAGAATATTGCCAAGTGTCTGCTCCATGCCAAAGGCATTGACAACGATCAGGACTTCGATATTGGCCGCGATTGTCGCAAGCACTGTCCAGCAGTACAGACCGGATTTTCCAAGAAAACGGTAAAAAAGAACGACACAAGTGTAAATTAAAATCAGACTAAGAATCAATAAAAGTTCGTTGCTCATCATAAAAATCTCCTATTATAAAGTAAAAATTTTCAACCAACACCAAAGTCCGTGTTGTTCAGCAGAATATCAATACGTTCGTTACCTGCATAGACCGGATAAAGCGTTCTCATAAAAATGTCAATGACCGACGCATCAGGTTTTATTTTGGTTGTATTTTCGACCATGATATTGATACAGACGCGTTCGAAATTTGCAAGACCTGTCTCGATATCATACCGCATTGATTCTTCTGTCTGACCATCGAAACCAAAGAGCAGACAGACCTCATCAAAACAGGCAGCAATTTTTGCAGGAGATTGTTCGTCGATTCCCTTGCAAAGCACCTGCTCGCGGTATGGAGCGTCAAAGGTTTCTACGCCAATCTTGAGTTTTACCCGGATACCGTGTGCCTCAAAGGTTTTGCGGAGTGCAGGCACCGCGTCCCTGTGCATCCAGTGACATTCAAAATGGATTTCCAGAATCTGCTTTTCGATGCAGGTTTGCAAAATCAGGCGAACGGTCTGCTCATCCAAATCCACAAAGCTTCCCGAATTGATGACTTCGAGTTTGCCATATTTCCCAGTGACCTGTTTCAGAACGTTCCGGTTCAGTGCAAAATTGCTGTCCGGATCAAGGTGAAAGTCAAGGTGGTAGTCACAGAACGTACAGCGCCGCCATTTGCAGCCCGTTCCGCGCAGTAGAACAATCTCGCGCTTATTTTTCACTGTGATTTCAGAGTATCTTGTCAGTGAATCCTTTTTCGTCATAGTATCACGCCTTTCTATAGCCCCTCCTGCCATCTTTCCAAAAAACTGTGACGCACATCTGGCAGAAAGCAAAAAAGGGAATCTGTACACACAAATTCCCATCAAAACAAAAGGAGCACAAAGCTCCGAATTTTACAAAAACGCACAGACATAAGGACATCGACGTCTGCGTTGTTTCAAATCCATAGTTTTGTTTATAGACAGGATGGTTTCGAACTGTCTGTATGAAGTTTTTCATTGGCAGTGCCCATTATAGCATGTGCCCGGATAAAAGTCCACAACATTTTTATTTGTTTTTTTCAGAACTTTTTTCGTCAGGTTCTTCCTGACCGGACTGTTTCGGAAAAAATTCCGCCATGGTATGCTTATTCTGCATACGACCGACACAGAACAGTATCAGCCATGCCAGAATGGGAATCGCAATGATGCAGAATAAAAGCCCCATAAAGCGGTTTCCGGCTTCTCCGGGAGCCGCAGTAAGAGCGGATATCGAAAACGCGATGATCAAAACAGCGATCGCAGCCAGCGCAATGATGGCAATGATCCGTCGTGCATTTTTCTTCATAAAGAGATGTCCTTACCTTTCTAAATCTGCTATATAAGGGTGATATTAGCAAAAGCTGTGGTAATTCTTGTCGTTTCAGTATATCACAACAGGGATGGATACGCAATAAGATTGTGAATGATGTGTATAGGTGGAACAATGGATTGCCTGCCTGGATACGTTAGCAGAAATATGTATGGCTATTTCTGACAAAATGGTATATAGTATTAAGAGCGGTACGTTATTGATGCGAGGAGGGAATTTATGAATTATAGTCCATTGCCGATAGGCATAAGTGATTTTGCGGAAATGATTCAAAAGAAATTTTATTATGTTGATAAGACCCTCATGATCAGGGATTTGCTGGACAGTAGCGCTAAGGTCACGCTTTTCACGCGTCCGCGCCGGTTTGGCAAGACGCTGAATATGAGTATGCTCAAATACTTTTTTGAGGATGACAGGGATTACCATGGGAATAAAAGAGACTGGCTGCATATCTTTGCAGGATTGAAAATTATGGGAGCAGGGGAGAATTACCTTGCACATATGGGGCAGTATCCAGTCATTTATCTGACTTTTAAGGACGCAAAGAAGGAAACTTTTGACGAGTCATACCGACAGCTTGCGAAAGTGATCGCAGAAGAATTTAAAAGGCATGATTTTTTGCTTGAAAGCATTGCGCGTGACCAGGACAGAGAAAATTACCAAGCCATTGCATCAGAAAAAGCGAATAAAGTAGAATACCAGAATGCAATCTGGTTTCTTTCGCAATGCATGGAAGGATATTATGGCAGAAAGCCGGTTGTGCTGATCGATGAGTATGATGTGCCGCTGGAAAATGCCTTTTCGAGGGGATTTTATAATAAGATGACCGATTTTATCCGGGCTTTGTTTGAGAGTGGGCTGAAAGATAATGCCAGTCTCGGTTTTGCCGTGCTTACCGGTTGTCTGCGCGTCTCCAGAGAGAGCATCTTCACCGGCATGAACAATCTGAACATTATGTCCATTCGCAACGCAAAGTTTGATGAATATTTTGGGTTTAAAGTGGACGAGGTGCGGCTGATGTGCCATTATTATGATATGGATGAGAAGTATAAGACTGTTCAGGAATGGTATGACGGATATACTTTCGGGCAGACAGATATCTATAATCCATGGAGCGTGATACAATATCTGGACGATGCCCGGGCGAACACAAACTGGCTGCCCACGGCATACTGGGCCAATACTTCCTCAAACAGCATCGTCAGGACACTGATCGATCATTCCGACGACGATGTCAGGATGCAGATCGAGCAGCTGATGGCAGGGGGCAGGATCAGGGTGCAGATCCATGAGGATATCACTTATGGTGAGATTTATGACAGCAGCGATAACCTGTGGAATTTTATGTATTTCACGGGGTATTTCCGCAAGATGAGTGAGTCGATGGATGGGGTCACGATTTATGCTGAGCTCGCCATTCCCAATAAGGAAGTGCAGTACATTTTTGAGCAGAAGGTGCAGAACTGGTTCCGCGACAGGATGAAGGGAAGGGACATGACAGCGCTCTATACCGCGTTCGTCACCAAGGACTGCGCTGCCCTGGAAGATGAGATCAACGATATTTTTGAGGAGACGATCAACTATATGGACCAGAACGAATACTATTATCATGGGATGGTTGCCGGGCTGCTGACAGGGATCAAGGGTTTTGGGATCCGTTCCAACAGGGAGGGCGGCAAAGGGCGCAGCGATCTGTTCGTCAAGCCCGTCCGCAGGAGCCGGGAAGCTTTTGTCGTAGAATTCAAGGTGGCAAAGAACATAGATGATATGGAGATCATGGCAGATGAGGCGTTAAAGCAGATCGCAGAGAAAGAGTATGATGTTGAACTCAGGAATGACGGGTACAAGTATGTGAGCTGTTATGGCATTGCTTTCTGCGGCAAAGAGTGCGTGGTGCACTGCAGGGATAGTGCCGTGGGGTAATAGTTGGAGGTAAATGGTTACTGTTCATACAGGACTTAGCATTTACTGCTAA
>DKVL01000067.1 GCA_002491195.1 Lachnospiraceae bacterium UBA7179 | reverse complement strand
CTTCGTATATGGGCGTACTTTGCCATCGGCAACTGCCACATGCTCCGGGTGTACTGCATAACCTTCCAATGCCTCCTCACTCTCAAACGCAGAGTCGAGCATCACATCCGCATTGGAGGATGCCAGTGGATTGATTTCCACTCTTATTTCTATCAAACCAGGAATTTTCCCCTTGAGCGCCTCAAGCCCTGCCTTGATTCCATTCTTTACTTTCGCTTTCTCACTGTCAGACAGCTCGTCTTTTAACTGCCATAAGATCACATGCTTTATCATCATCGTACTCTCCCTTCTCACTCTAACTTTCGAAATGATCTTCCATCCCTCTGTCTTTTTTTAACAACGCAAAAAAGTCCTCTTGTGGCATCGGCCTGGCAAAATAATACCCTTGCACGTTATCGCAGCCGATCTTGCCGAGAAGCTCCACCTGTTCCTTGGTCTCCACGCCCTCCGCCAGCAGTCCAAGCCCCAGCTCGTGCGCCATGGAAACCATATGCTCCAAAATCAGCTTTCCCTTGTCAGACGCCATCATGTTATCCATAAATTTCTTGTCCAGTTTAATCACATCGAACGGTGTCTCAAGCAGTACATTCAACGAGGAATACCCGCTCCCAAAATCATCCATCAGTAGTGTAAAGCCACCGAGTTTCAGCCGCATTGCAGCCTGTCCGATCTGCTCATCATTTGCAGTCTCTGTAATTTCAAGCTCCAGGAGTTTCTTTTCAATCTGATTTTTTTTGATATCATCCATCAATACATACATAAATTCCGTGTCCCTGAGATGATGCCTCGATACATTTACGGACACTGGACAATCCTCGATGCCGATATCCGTACACCTTTTGATAAAACGGCTTGCTTCCTCCCAGATATAATAATCAACCATTTTGATAAATCCATTTTCCTCGATCACAGGAATAAATACATTGGGATAAATCATGCCCCTCTCAGGATGAATCCAGCGCACAAGCGCCTCTGCGCCGACAATCCTGTTCTGCGAAATACTGTATTTGGGCTGCAGATACATTTTAAACTGTTTTTCCTCAACGGCGGTGTGCATATTTTCCTCAATGAATTTTCTGGTGTAGAGAAGCTCCTTAAACTGTTCCTCGTAAAAAACCACATTGGAAACGACATTTTCTTTCGCTGCTGTCCTCGCCATCGCTGCTCTGTCCTCCATCTGGCGGATCTCCATGTCCTTGTCGTCGACCGAGTACACACCAAAAGCAAGCTGTAGCTTCACATCCTTAAAAGAAGCGGACACCTCTTCTATTTCTCGGATAAAGTCCATAAGTTCCTTGTCGTCGTCATATTCTGTAACCACCATGAATACATCACTTCTGAGGTTTAGGAAAAACTGCCTGTCATTGCACAATTCCTTAAGATTATCCTTTATAAAAAACAACACTTCATCGCCAAACTTTTCACCGTATAGGTCATTGATAATCTTGAAACGCCTGACATCAAACTGAATAAAACCGATTTTTCTGTCAGAAGAGCGGAGCAGATCCTGCACATTGCTCCGAAACCGGTTCTGCCTGTTCACACTCTTGATCACAGTCTGCAGCTTTTCTACTTCAAAATCCGAAGTGTCAAGACGCACATATACCACTTCCTCGTCCTGCCGTTTCAGCATATCTTCTATGATCTCTATGCTCGCCTGAAGTACATGTGGACACACTTTTTTGACCAGTCCCTCCCTGCGGATCATGGCAAGTTCTTCCGGCTTTGAGAAGTCTTTGCCGAGAATTTCCCTGCAGAGTGTCTTCCCACCCATCCGCTCGCGGAAACGATCAAAAAATTCATCTGCATTTTTGTATCCGAACGATTCAAGCTCCTTATCCTGCGGGTCATACAGTCCAAACGCCATGCCAAAGACCATTGTCGCCGCCGTAACACACCCACACAATTCCCCCCGGTGCATACCGCCGCCAAAACAGGTGCTGATCTTCATCACATTCTTGAGACTATATCCAAACTCTTCCGCAAATGCCCCTGTGAGCGCCTGTGAACAGTGAAATCCCTGCATCAGGAAATCCGTTGCTTTCTCTGTATGTGTCAATGCAATAACCCCTTTCCAAAAATTTCATATCATATCATCATTATATACTAACACACACGCAATCCACAACCATTTTTTGTACAATTTTTATCAGTCGATTTCATTTATCTATCGCACATAAAAAGAACGCTCGCCCTCTTCAAGCGGGATCTCCTTTGTCTCGATGGAATCGATCACAATATAATCACTTCGGTTGATCATCACCAACATCTGATTGATCGCTTCCTCCGTCCCCTGCGCCTCCATCTCGACGGAACCATCATATTCATTCTTCGCCCAGCCCGTAATCCCCATTCCGTTTGCAGCATACTTTGCCCGATAGCGGAATCCCACGCCCTGCACTCTGCCCGTAAACCGAAAATGTTTTCTAACCATTTTTTCATTGTCCTTTCCTATTGATTGCCAACAGGCCTGTTTCCGAGCTGCCAGAACGCAACTGCACTTGCCGCTGCTACATTCAGCGAGTCAACGCCGTGTGCCATTGGTATCCGCACCGTGTAATCACAGCCTGCGATTGTGTCCGGTGCAAGTCCGTCACCCTCTGTGCCAAGCACGATAGCAAGCTTTTCCTCCCGCATAAGCTGCGGCGAGTCAATACTGATAGAATCCGCCCTCAACGCCATTGCCACTGTCGCAAATCCCATCTCATGCAATTCGATCAGTCCGTTTTCTTCGTCCATAAAAGCCCACGGTATCTGAAAAACAGTTCCCATGCTGACTCTGATCGCCCGGCGGTACAGGGGATTGCTGCTTGCTGGTGTCAACAAGATCCCATCCATATTGAGCGCAGCAGCCGAGCGGAAAATAGCGCCGACATTCGTGGGATTCATCACATTTTCGAGCACCGCGATCCTGCGTGCCCCTGCGCAAACTTCCGGAACTGTCTTTAATCCTGGACGCCGCATCGCGCACAGCATCCCCCGCGTCAGTTTGAATCCAGTCAGCTGTGTCAGAACATCAAACGCTGCAGTGTAGACGGGAATATTCCCACAGCGGCTTATGATATCCTTTCCCTGTCCCTCAATATGTTTCCTCTCCAGCAGGATCGACACTGGTACACAGCCCGCATCAAGCGCCCTCTCGATTACCTTCGGGCTTTCCGCGATAAACATTCCCTTTCCCGGCTCATGACGATTCAGGAGCTGTCCTTCGCTGAGTCTCGCGTACACATCAAGCTGCGGCGCGCCAAAATCTGTTATCTCTATAATATTGGGCATATGAATCTAACACCCTTCTTCATTCTTTTCGTCAATCTTAGGAACTGTAGAAAAATAACTGACGCA
>DKVL01000045.1 GCA_002491195.1 Lachnospiraceae bacterium UBA7179 | reverse complement strand
TGACTTTTTATTTGCAGGCTAATTGATACCTATATTATACGCAAAATCCAAGAATTTTTCAAGACGGACTAAGAACCGCTCTGTTTCGCAATTCCTAATAAAAGGACTCACTCGATCGTCAGTTCCAGATGTCCCGTAAAATCATTTCCGGTAATACCAATATAATTTCCTCCCGCCGGCAGCGTTATTGTCTCCTCGCTGCTGCCCTCTGTTTCGAGCAGAATAACCGGATCATCGCTGCCAAAAAGCCAGAATATCTGTGCTGTTCCATTGGTAATCTCCAAATCACACGAGACCGAAATGTTATTTCCATTTTCCCGTTCAATCGAAGTTCCGCCAAAAAGGTACTCTGTCTTGGAAAAATCCTTATAATCCGCTGTATAACTTCCTGTGTAATGATCATCGCCAAAGGACCGCTCTCCTTTGAGAGACAAGCCATTCGTGAGCGCCACATCTCCCGCGGACTGAATCACACGATTGTATTGGTCTAAAACCACCTCTTTGGAACAGCCTGTCAACAACAGGGAAACTGTAAAAAGCAAAATGAAAGCCCGATGTACCCTCTGCGCGGAGCGCAGCATTATACTTCCCTTTTTATGTCCTTTTCCCTGTTTTGCCGATTCTGGAGACTTGGCGAAACACAGCAGCAAAAACGAAATTAAAATCATTACTCCCAAGGATAATCCTCCCAACATAACATTTCCCTTCCCTGTTGTCCCTGCCCAGTCAGCCGTGTCAAATCCAATCATAGTCAATACTGCGGAAAACGGATAAATCTCCCGGAGCAGCCCCTCTTTAAAAAACATACAGCAGTATCCCATAATGAAGGCAATTACGCTGCCACTCATAAAACCACCCTGTTTCTGACTACATAGAATGATAATGGGAAGAACCACAATATAAACCCCAATCGAAAGCCCGATCATCTGGACCAAACCTCTGGCCAGCACCAGTACATTTCTGTCTGGAAGTCCTGCACAGACTCCGACAATCAGCGTAATCACAGTACAATACACTCCTAAAATAACCGCCAGCAATCCTATCGCTGCCAGCTTTCCACTCAACAATCTGCGAAATGATAACGGAACTGTGAACATATTTTTGAGCGTGTCGTCCACATACTCCCGATTGATCAGGTAACCGCCGATCAAAGTAATCAGAACCGGCATAAAAATTGTAGCGTTCCCCCATATTGTAGCATTTACCAGCGCTGCAAAATCAAAATGCGGATTTTGGTACTCCGCTGACATGACAGCCTGTGAAAAAAGCTGCAGCAGCGGCGAACACAACATGCCGATCATTCCGACCAGCAGGATACTGTACCGTTTCATTTTTTGAAATTCTGTTTTTATCATAGCGAACATAGCAATCTCCCTCCAATCTAACGATCTCCATTCCTCTGATAGACTTTGACCATCAATGCCATACAGACCGCAGCTTCCGCCATCATAATGGCAAAAACCATCGGTGTTGATACAAAATAAGGCTGAAAACGAGTATAAAAAGCCAGTGTTTCTTCTCCCATCACAACTGTCGGATGATACTGATAGAGCCATCGGAAGATGATCGGGATCGGAAGAAAGGTCGGAATATTCAGCCCTAATGGTACCATGACGATCTTGTCACTAATATGCATAAGATATCCAATCACCATATATGCAAACGCGCTGATCACAGAAATAATATAGGACTTGTTGCACCACACAACCACAAGCAGACAGGGCATCGCTGCTGCCCAGAGCAGTATACTGGTACAAAATGTAATAAAAAGCTGAATTTCCCAGCCATCCAACGACGCACCGGACACAATCGATAGCAAGATGCCGACAGCAAATCCAACAAGCATGTAACTAAGGTCAAAGAGCAAAAGTATGAATATTTTCGCCATAGCCAGCTGCCCCTTTGTAACAGGGACACACATCAGATTTTTCAGGGTATCACAGTCATGCTCCTCAAAAAACAGATTCGCTGCCAGGATAACGGATAACGGTACCAACAGCATAAATCCGTTTTCTTCCCGTACCGTTGACATCATATTATCCAGGTCCCCGTCTTTTAATAACATCGCATAAAAGACAGGCATGATGAACGTTGTGAGAAACGCGGCGCCAAACAGTTTCTTCCGCTTCAGTTTCAGAAATTCACACAAAATCAGTTTAAGCAATGCCCTCACCTCCTGTCACACGCTTGAAATAATCCTCGAGACTTTCTTCGCAAGTGTGGACCTCATAGACATCCAGTCCATTCTCAACAAAAGCCGTGATCACTTTCGCAACAGGCAGATCCGGCCGGTATAGCTGCAGATTGTGGTCGTCCTGTATCGAGAATTGTTTTTCATGGAACGCACACTCCAGGATTCTTGCCGCCTGTGCCGTGTTGGAGAGGATAAAGTGAACATGCTTACTGCTGTTCGCTTCCAGCCCCGCAAGACTCTCTTCCTCCAGTAAAACACCATGGTCAATGATCCCAATATCGTCAGCCAGCAGAGAAATTTCGGACAGAATATGGCTGGAAATCAGAATTGTCTTCCCTCTCTCATCACACAGCTGGCGTATAAAAGCGCGCACCTCTGCTATTCCGATTGGATCAAGCCCATTGATCGGTTCATCTAAAATCAAAAGTTCTGGATCATGCATGACAGCAAGGGCAATCGCCAGACGCTGTTTCATGCCGAGCGAATATTGCGAAAACAGTTTTTTATCCTTGTAGGGCAGACCTACCAGATCCAGCGCTTCCTTGATGGCGCTGCGGTTTGGCACGCCGCGCAGCGTTGCGAAAATACGCAGATTTTCTGTCGCAGTCAGATTTGGATAGAAGCCAGGGGATTCAATCAGGCTGCCGATGCGCGGGAGCAGCTTTTTCTCATTTCCATTCACCGTGTTTCCCCAGAGATACACCTCTCCGGAAGTTGGCTTTGTTAGTCCAAGCAGCATCCTCATGGTGGTAGTCTTTCCAGCCCCGTTTCTGCCCAACAGACCGTAAATCCGCCCCTTCTGTACATGGATATTCAAGTTAGAGACGCTTTTTACGGTGCCATATTGTTTGGTGAGATTTTTGGTTTCAATAATGTAGCGATTCATTGTCAGACCTCCCTGTATCAATTCTGCATCAGCCTTTCCAGTGTTGTTATCATCTTATTGTATAGGTTAATGCTGTTATACTTTTTACACTTCACATTTTATCACAGCAGCTGTATGAGAACCTTACATTGACCTTACATTTTGCGGCAAAGACTACACTTCTCTTCCAAAGATAGAACAGACGAAAAAACTGCAGATGTATAAAAGCATCTGCAGTGTAATAAACAATAATATATTTCAATAAATTACAGTCTCACGATCCACTCCCCAGACCGGCTGCTGCCTTTGCGCTCTATTTTCCCCTCCCGCTGCAGAGCCGCCATAATCCGTTTAATCGTTCTAAGCGGAATACCTGTCTTTTCGTACATCTCCTTTTGTCTCATCTTTGAATTAAGCCGGATCAAATTTAAAATAATATCTTCATCAGTGTCATTGGTGCCAACATTGGTGCCATTGGTGCCAACATTGGTGCCATTGGTGCCAGTAGTATCATTGTTTTTAGGTTTAATTACTCCGAACTGGTCTGCTTCTGTTGTTCTCCGATACAGATTTACCCTAAAATCACTCCCCAGATCAATCAGTTCAGGTTCCCGCAATCCGTATTCCTCCGCCTCATGAAACATTCTAGGTATACCACTGCCCCAGGCCTCAATGATATTCATATACGAAAACGCCGCAGCGATTCCTTTGTTTCTGATTTTTGACAGGCCTGTTTTCATCTTCTCAATCGTAATATCATTGTCCAACATACCTGGAGAAGTAACTTCCAAACGGTCATCAAACAATGCCACCTGTATCTTCCCAGGTGCAAGGAAACTACGATGGCATACCGCATTCGCAATCAGCTCGCGGATTGTTCTTACTGGAAGCCCATAGATGTCCTGCCTTATTACACCCTCAATGCGGCATCCAAGATTAATATGCTGCAAAACAAAATGATAAGCATCCTCATTCTGTTGGTATAGAGCACCTGTAAATTCTTTTTTAGTAATAAAAATATCTCTTACAGTTCCCTTAAATACTGCACATTGAATCGTTGCTTCTGGAAAAGCTTCCTGATCGCCATTTAATAGCAAATATCCATTTGATGGAATGATTTTTCCATTTTTTTCAGATATTAATTTCCATGACAGAAGCTGGTTTTTGCCCACTCTGGGAAGCGCCTGCCTTGATTCCTCTGTATTACACAGATTGAAAGTGTATTGATACATCTGATCGCAAAAGTCTGCAATCTCGTCTTCAGTAACAGTCAATGCGGACTCCGTTTGATCAAAGCTACGGTTTGTACCATTCAAAATCAATTCCTGTATCGTATACGCCTGCGCCTTTCTTGTTGTACCTGAAACCCTGATAAAAGTCCCTTCCATCATTGGATGGAATGTCCTCTTTAAATTCCATGTTTTCGGACTCCCCAGAAAAAATCTCTTCCATTATCACAGGCGATAACCTCCAATATTGTGTTTTCCATTATATCAATGATTCAGCTTCTCGCATGGCTTTGCGAAACAATCTGGTCGAACGGTTGTGTGTAGAGCGGATGTATCATCCGTAGCATTGTTAACTGTCTGGTTTTCATACAGTTTTGACAATACAGCGATGGCAGCCGTTTTCCCTCCTTCACCAATACTTTTGTCCTGCATTTAGGGCACATATACTGTTCCATTTAATTTTTCCCCTTTTTCTTTTGTAAACGGATTCTTTTATACCTTGGCAAATATCATTTGTCAATATTTTTATTATATACCCAAAAACTGCTTTCCTCAATTGATTTCTCTACAAACGCCTATATTTTTTCCAGCTGCACACAAGAAAAATCACGGATAACGCAGCTGCAAGTCCAAACACAGCGGACTGTATCCAGGGATAGACTGATTTCCAGAAAACCATATTTGAATACATATTACGCATGATCAGCCATACTGGAAGCGCAACATAGAAAAGAAAACGTCTTCCCATGAGAATGCCCGCTGCTGCTGGGAGCACACAGCAGACTGTTTTTGCAGTAAATGAATATGCTTTATTCCTGTGATCGGGAACAAAACACATGAGCGCTATGCCAGGCAGGATCAACGCAGAGCTATTCAGCAGAAGAAAAAGGCTCCCCCTGACACCACTCAACATAAATAAAAGAAGCGGAACCAGAATACTCATAGCCGTTACAATGACTGAATGAAAGGAACTTTTGCAGTGCGCAGAAAAATACAGTGAGATCGCACCAGCCTCTGCCATTCCCAGAAAACAGGCAAAAAGAAAATAACCGATAAACACGCTCATGTAATCTGTCTCTGCACTGTGATAGTTATTCCAACTATTAATATACTTCCATTCTTCCATCACCTGACCGTAAAAACAGTTTATTCCTTCCAGCCCAAACACACACCAGACCAGCACAAAGTCCAAAATCACGATCACGGCATACACTCCGATTGCAATCGTCATTCCCGCAGCAATTTTAGCAATAACATCTTTTGTCTTGCCCTCCTTCGTGGTGAACAAAATCTGCCGTGTATTGTTATAGCTTTCCTCTGAAAAAACAGGCGACAGCGCGAGCACGATCAGAGCCATTTCGATCACACATCCTGTCTGCAGTACTTCTGTGAACACCTGCCATCCATAGCTGTATTCCAGCAGGAGCGTTTTTCCGGTTGCCGCGCTGGCCTTTCCCAGTTCAGTCTCTGCGACCGGATAGACACAGGTTCCCACATGATAATCCTCCCATCCATGAAAATATCCGTCAGAGAACCCCTGCATAACAAAATTATTCAGATAATTTCTGTACAGAAATACATTGTGATCCTCACTCACTCCATAGGGAAATCCGTACTTTTCAATAATCTGTGCTGCCTTCTGGTCAGAGAAAACACCTTTAAACTCCTCCGTAATCTCTCTGTCCATCCGCACAGCCTGATATCCTGTATATGTCACACCGTTTATTGTCGATTCCTGAATCATGACATGGCTCCAGAAAAATAACACCAGGATCGCAAGCGATGCCAGCGCACTGAATAGAAACAATTTTTTCGAACATATTTTGTATAATTCCATCTTGTATAATCTCATCTTAATCCTCCGTCCCTAAACAATTTTTTGCAAACTATAAATGAGCATATTCAAAAGATTGCTAAATTCTTATACACGACATAGTTAAATGCACAAATATTGTGCACGGTAGATGCGTGTAATGTGCGTACGGACACTGTTTAAAAATTTGTATTCCATTCTCTGCTTAGGCTAAAAAATTCTTGTACAATTTTGGAAATTTGCTCAATTATAGTTATAAACAGCTATTACCTGACATAGACACGCCAGATGTGTCAGTTATTTTTCTACAGTTCCTAAATATAATAGTACAGATACGCATCCTCTAAGACCGGTTCCACTGCCACTGCGTCAGGGTGCGGCTTTTCTTTTGACACGATGCGAAGCTCCACTTGCTCTTTCTGATTTTTGTCACTTGCCGCATTTCTACCATTCACTGCGTCACATGCCTCGCTGTTATCTTGATTGTACTTACCATAATTTCCGTTATAATCGGCGTTATAACTTCTAAGATTGCTCACCGCGTAAGCCGCATTGAGCTCGTCCGCCATTTTCACAGGCACTATGCAGTTCCAGACGCAGCCCGCTACAGGCTCTAGAATCTGTGCCTGCGTGCCCGCCTTGATTAACCGGCCCTGCTTCATGATCATAATCCGGTCAGCGATATACTCCACATCGGACACAATATGCGTTGACAAAATCACAATCCTGTCCTTTCCCAGCGCGCTGATAATATTCCGGAAACGCACGCGCTCCTTAGGATCAAGCCCCGCTGTCGGCTCATCCAGAATCAAGATCTTAGGCTCATTCAAAAGAGCCTGTGCAATGCCAATCCGCCGCAGCATACCACCCGAAAAAGTCTTTAACTTCTTATTTCTCTCATCTGCCAGCCCCACTGTCTCCAACAACTGTTCGATCCGCTCTTTTGCAGTATTTGGCGCAATCGCCTTTAATGCGGCGATATAGCTTAGAAACCGCACTGCGCTGAACTCCTTGTAATATCCAAAATCCTGCGGCAGATAACCCAGCAGATTCCGATAGGCTCCGCCAAGCTGCCCGATCGGGATTCCGTCACAGGTAATCTGTCCCTGTGTCGGCTTCAAAATACCAACGATCATGCGCATCAGCGTCGTCTTTCCAGCTCCATTTTCGCCAAGCAGTCCATATACACCATGCCCAAAGTCTGCCGTCAGGTTCTGCACAGCCCGCTTCTCCTGTTTTTTACTGCCGTATGTTTTTTCCAGTCCCACCAATTCTAATCTGCACATATGATTTCCCCCTTATCCAACGCACTAAAAAATCTTCTGACCTGTATTGCCAAAATACCAATGCCGGCAATCAGGGCCAGTACCCAGAAAACCAGCGCTGACGTCTCATACAGGTTTGGAATAGAGGCTAACACACCCCAGAACAGTGCCGAAAAGATACCAGCAGCGATAAGCGGCAGCAGATTTCGTCTCCCAATCCCCATGAGCATCACCGTCATACAGACACATTCTGTAAACACAAAAGGAACCAGAATATAAAGACCAGTTTTCATGAGATCCAGCTGATATTTCAGACTGGCGAAAAGAGTTGTAATCAATAATGTTACAAGGCTGATCACTCCCGAATAAACCATTTGAAAGGACGAAAGCTGGCGCACATTAAAATAACAGCTTTCCCCAAGCTCTGTCATTCTCGAAAAGAATAGATTCCCCACTTCCAGCAGTGATAAAGCGCCCAGTGCCCCCGAGACAATCATGGAAATCTGTCCCCACTGCTGACAGCTGCCCCAAATAATAATCACAAGGCAAATTGCCAGATGAATCATCAAAATTGTTTTATCCATGTAGAACATCTGATATTTTAATATCTGCCAGTTACTACCCATTGACAAAGCTGACTGTTGAATCAGATTCCTTTTCACACTCTTTAATGTCTCCTGTTTGCGGGAAGCATCAATGATAACGCTGCTGTCATTTTTGTCAAACAATTCTTTGATATCGCCATATTGTTCACCCATAATACCCTCCATTCTCAGTTTCTATTTTTTTCCGGATACCCGCGATTCCCAATCGGAACCGCGATTTTGCCGTTGACACACTGCACCCTGTGATTTTGGCAATTTCGCGGAATTTCAGCCCATCATGGATTCTTAAGATCACAACCTCTCTCTGCTCGGGTGCAATGCCCTGCAGCAGCTCCCGCAGGAACAGTTCGCTGTCGCAATCTTCAATAGATCTTCCATATCCTATGCACTTTTTTGCCGCACAATCTGCTGCATTTTCCGCAGCATCGAGAGAAAACGTGTTTTCTCTCTGGGCGGACAGATTGCGGAAATAGTCACAGCAAAGATTGCGCGCGATCATAAACAGATACCCTTTGAGATTGCTGTGGCCGCAGGAATCCAGATATTTTAGAAACCTTAAGAATACTTCCTGCGCAATGTCATAAGAATCCGTCTCGTTTCCTGTGTAATACCGACAGAAACGATAGATGTCATCATAATATTTCTCGACCGCTGACTGGACGATCGCCTGTCTGTCTCTCTGATTAATCATTTGTCACCCCTGCAAGGAAATTTGTTACTCTTTGTATCGATACTAATATATAAGACTGAAAAATTTTTAAAAAAGATCAATCCATCTCTGTTTTTTATTTTATGTATACAACCAGTTTGAAATCCCTATTACGCACGCGTTCCCGGAAAACAAAAAAGAGTGTCATTCTATACACCCTTTTTTGACTATATACCCAATACTAATTTTTAATCTTATCCAATTCCGTAATGTTTACACCTGCTGCAGAAAGTATTACTTTTAGCTCAATATAACGATCAAGCATCATGTTATATGTATTTGTGTCATTGTTCTCTCTTGCTGACAGCATCCAGTTTTGCAGCCGTGAGAACTCAACAACAGAATCCTTTACAATATCAGACACCCCAAGCATAATAATCCTTTCCTGATTATAAAAACATATTGTTATAATGTCTTTAGTATAACATACCGTGAACCTATAAAAAACTTGCATTTTATTACAGTTTTTTGAAAGTAATAGCATAATCAAGTTGTATCAAGCCATGCAAATTATTTAGTCTCGCTCCAATACACTTTCTATCGCTTCCTCAACGGCATCATACCTTGGCACCATCAGCTGTTCCACAAGCGCCTTGTACGGATCAATCTCATTGCTGAGCACCATCTTTGCGATCGCAGGAGAAAAACCGCTTACCAGAGCCACGCCAAGCGCATTCTCCCTGAGGGGGATTGTCTTGGTCCTGCTGCAGATATTCCAGAATACCAGCCTCGGCAGACGATATCCGTGCGCTGCATACCTTCTTGCAAAGGTGTCAAACAGCTTCTCGTCAGGCGATACCCACCGTCCGTTGACACTACTCCTTGTCGCCGTGTCAAACTCCATGTCGGACAAGATCAGCAGATTCGTTGGAAGTTCTTTCTGCGGCATGTGATATTTGAGCGCTGTATCCAGGATCAGTTCAAATACCGCCTCGATATTCGTATTTGCCACCTCATTGTGATGGATCGCAATACTCAGCTTATCATACAGTGTTTTTCCTTTTGACAGATCTACAAACTGAGGTGTCTGACTGAAAGTAATGTAGGTATCTTTAAACTGTCCTGTACAGCGTTCTGAGAAATAGATCGCGATCGCATCCGCCACCTCCAGGCAGGAGACTCCGGTACTTCCAACCCTGGTCCACATACTTCCGGAACCGTCTGCGATACAGAGCGTATTTCCAGCCCCCTGAACATAGTCAGGCAACGCTTTCCACAGTTCTTCCAGCGTGTCGTCGACAGGTTTTACATACACCCATCCAGGTCTTTTGTCAAGATCTATATAAGAATGTACGATGTCATATGGATAAAGTACGCCTGCATGGATTGTTTTTTCCCCTTTTTTCACAGCGCCGAGAAACTCCCTGCGGCGCTCCTCGTCATTCCGCAGAAACGCAGTATTGTACACCAGATTTGCCCTTGACGGAACCGCCTCATAGTGAATATCAGCCCATCGCCTGCTGCTCATCTTCACTTCCACAACATCCAGATACTGCCTGTAAGACGCCAGCATCCGCCGATACTGTCTGTTTGTCATGGACAGCCGCTTTGCCAATACACGCGCCATCCGCTTTGTGTGGTCTGCGGACGCATTCTCAGACGGGAGCCATTTAGCGCAAAGACTGATGGAAATTCCCTTCTCTCTGTTCGTGCTGTCCTCCTGCAGCTGCCGCTGTATCATCTCCACAGCTTCCTCTGCAAGCGGCGAGTCCATCAGCGCTACAACGATATCCCAGCGCGAATACTCTGGTATCAATGGCAGCAAAACCCGTGCGATCCCGATATTGCTCTGTGCCAGATACAGCAGGATCGTTTTGAACAGTCGGCGCTCTCCAAGCCCCTGCCGTACATCGCCCGCATAGAACAGCCAGCGAATTGCAAGTCTTGGATCTTCATAGTAAGCCTTCACAAACTGCGCTGTGATCTCTTCCGGCGAAGCATTCCGGAACGAGGAAACTGCAAAATTCAGATCAAGCAGCGCTTTTCCTGACGTTCTGTATCCAACTGCACCGTTTTCCGTCACAGATGTATTGTATTCATTATTCAACATGTTCTTAACATTCTGCATGAATCCCATTTTGATTCCCTCCCTTTCATTGGCACAGGGAACATCATCCCTGCATTGGTGCGCACTTCGTATATTGTTTTGCAGAAATTGGAGCTGGCAGGATTCGAACCTGCGACACGTGGGATCATATCCATGTAAATCGCTGCATGAGCTTTTGTCAAAGCTCCTTTTTCACCGCTCTACCCAGTCTGAGCTACAGCCCCATGATTTTGTTTACTATTTTATTATATTGGAACCGACAGGACTCGAACCTGCGACCAAAGGGGCCATTCGGATTCGAACCGAAGAATTGAGGATTAACAGTCCTTTGATGAACGTTGCTGTGTGAATCTTTGTCAAGATTCCGTTGCTCTACCGCTGAGCTATGGCCCCCCATATTCTTATTTCATTTCAATTTTATATGAGCAGCAGGGCTAGCCGGACTCGAACCGGCGGCAAGGGGATTATAAGTCCAATCAGAAAATTGCTGCATGAGCTTTTGTCAAAGCTCCTTTTTTCCTGCTCTACCAACTGAGCTATAGCCCTATAAGCAGGAGCGGCCGGGAGGCTCCTATCGTGGAACCCAAATCCATTATGTACGTTTGCTGTGTATGTCTTTACCAAGACACGCGTCTCCAAACCGCTCCATGCATTTACTATATCACGCAGTTAAAAATAAAACAATAAACCTGTGGTATAAATTATTTCCATGCAGCACTCCAGGTTATGTTTTGTCTCTGCCTATATATGCGACCTTACAGTATTTTCCAAATCCTTTCGATGCAGATCTGTATGCTGCAATACCGCCGACGGCTGCTGCAATATAGAGAATAACCAGATACTCAATCCATACGTCCATATGGACCTTGCCATGCATCATCCTGGTAAAATATGTATCGACCGCAGCTAGCACGCTGAGTTTATCCCTTGCTGCAAATGCCATCACATAGCTGGCATTGTAACCCACAAATACAGCCAGAACAGTAATTGCAGCCACAGCAGCTTTTACGGCGGTATGCGGTCTATTGCCCAGGCACAGTCCCAATCCGACAGTGGCTGCTCCCAGAAAAATACCTGCTATAATAAACGTCATAATATTCCCGGCATGTACAAACAGAAACACCATAAAAGCGATTCCGAACAATGCGCCAATGACTGCACAAACGATTCCGATCAAGCCATTTTTTCTTATGGATTTGTCAGATGACAGTTCTTTACTGCTTTGTGCTGCCAATTGTTCCTCACACTGAGGACACAGATGCCTGTATTCGTATCCGGTCAACAAAATCTGTGTGTGCTCCGGGCGCTTGCAATTCTCACAGCACGGAACAAATTCCTTTTCTTTCAAAAAAGAAACCAATGTACTTAATATGCTGTCAACAGCTTTCTTTGCACCATTGAAATCCAAAATATTCGCACACAATACAGTGATCTTACTGTCTCGCTGCGTAACCAGCCGGATCAAAGAGTCCCTGTCCTTGAGCAGCTTTTTTTCGCTTTTTCCGATTTGAGGACACAACCCGCTTGTGGCCGAAGTAATTATGGTAAACATCAGCGGCGCTGAAGCCTGAGAAATATATAATAAAAAAGGATACCCCTTGCGCTCTCCATAGATGACTTTATTCTCCAGATCATAATGTAGTCCCCAGCAAAAAGCCAGATTTTCATATTGTTCATCACTAATATGGATCAATCCCATTTTTCTATCTCCTCTCATGTACTTTCTGTTCTGTATGATTGAGCAGGGAAATAACGTTCTTCCCCACTCGCCGCGAAATTCGTGCGTCGTCTTAGCGGCTTGTTTCCTCTGTTCGAATCTGTGCAAAAAAGAGCATCTCACAAAATGATTGTCTGAAATGCTCTCCATAAATTCATTTATTTTGCCTGCTGGTTCTTCGCCTCAAAGTCTTCAATATATTGAATAATAAGTTTCACCGTTCCGTCCACGCCGAGGATACTGCTGTTGATCGACAGATCATAGCTGTCGGCGCGCCCCCATTTCTTGGTAGAATAATAGTTATAATAACTCTGTCTCTGTTTATCCTTCTTGATCATCATCTCCCGCGCTTTATCCGCATCAATCTCATACTTTTTCATGATGCGCTCAACCTTCGCATCCTCGTTCGCATGGATAAAAAGATGCAGGCAGTTCTTGTATTCCTGCAGCGCATAATCAGCACAGCGCCCTACAATAACACAGGGTTCCTCCTCCGCAATCTTCTTGATCGTGTCAAACTGCGCCATGAAAACCTTATGGCTGATCGGCATATCCACAAACGAAGAAGAATTGTATCCAAAAGTGTATGTATCCATTACTAAATTGTAAAGAAAGGAATTGGTGGGCCGCTCATCATGATTCCTGAGCATTTCTTCACAGAATCCGCTCTCCTTCGCTGCTCTTGAGAGAAGTTCCTTGTCAAAACATTGAATCCCATAATGGTTTGCAAGTTTTTCTCCAATCTCATGCCCCCCAGATCCAAACTGACGTCCGATTGTAATTATCGTATTCATAGTAATTCCTCCATTCTGACTGTCACATTTAGTTTTATTATATCCTTATTGAAACAAAAATTCAATCACTTTATAACATCTCATCCAGCGCCGCTCAAAAAGCGTAATAATCAGATCGAACCAGACGTGCTTCCCTTATGTCGGTTAACACGTTCTAAGGCTTCTAAGGGTATTCAAAAGCTTTTCGAAATAGTCCGGCAAAGGCGCCTCGAACTCAACATAGGTTCCGCTTCCCGGGTGGACAAAACCGATCGTCATAGCATGTAGAACCTGTCCCTCCAGATGGAACGGTGATTTTCGGCCAGAATACACGGTATCTCCCAACAGCGGATGTCCAATGCTTGCCATATGCACCCTGATCTGATGTGTCCTGCCCGTCTCTAACTGGCATTCAATGTATGTATATTGACCGAAACGCTCTATCACCCGATAGTGTGTCACAGCGCGTTTCCCGTTCTTCTCATTAATCGCCATCTTCTTGCGGTCGTTTGGGTGACGGCCAATCGGCGCGTCAACCGTTCCCTGATCATCCTTTATATTCCCATATACGATTGCCCTGTACTTTCTGGTAATATCGTGCGCTTTGAGCAGCTTTGCAATCGCATTGTGCGCCTCGTCATTTTTGCAGACAATGACGGAACCTGTCGTATCCTTATCGATTCGGTGGACAATTCCTGGACGCAAGACTCCGTTCATACCGGACAGTTCCCCCTTACAGTGATACAAAACGGCATTGACAAGCGTCCCCTCATAATGTCCAGGCGCCGGATGCATAACCATATTTTTGGGTTTGTTCACAATCAAAATATCGCGATCCTCATACAAAATATCCAACGGAATATCCTGCGCCGGAATGTCCGGTTCGACAGAATCCGGGATGACAAACCTTACCCGGTCATCAACCTGTACCTTATAGCTTGCCTTAACTACCGCATCATTCACAGTCACATTGCCATCTTTGATCATCTTCTGTATATAGCTTCGCGATAAATCCTCCATATAATTGCTAATACACTTATCAATGCGCTCCTCTTCCATTTCCGGAAGAATATCAAAAACTATTTCATTCATAGACACACCAATTATCGGATATCACGAAACTTTTTTGTCCGGAATGATAAAAACTCCAGATCCGTCTCTTTGTAGACGAACAATAGCAAAATTACCAGAACAATAGACGACAAAGTCACATAAATATCAGCCACATTGAAAATCGGAAAATCAATCAGACTGAAATACAGAAAATCAACAACATAGTCATACCGTATTCGATCGATCAGATTACCGATTGCACCGCTTGCGATAAAGACAAGCGTAATGTGCAGTTTTGTGTACATCTTCTGATAAGGCACCTTGATCAGAACATACAGGATCACAGCAAGGATAATGACTGCGATCAGCACAAAAAAAACTTTTTGATCCTGCAGCATACCAAACGCTGCTCCGCGATTTTCCAGATAGTGCAGCTCAAACACACCGTCCCAGATTACCAATGGCTTTCGATTCATCAGATTCTTAACGGCAAAATATTTTGTTGTCTGATCCACTGTGATTAACAATACTGTCAACAGCAGGTCAACCGCTAATTGTATTCTTTTCTTTTTATTCATTTTCTATTGGTCCCAATCCTCGTCCGTAAAATAGATTTCGTTGATTCCGGCTATGATTTCTTCCTTGGTAACAGTCGTGTCAATCATAGCTTTTCCGACTTTCTTCAGAAGAATAAATTTCAATTTTCCCTCATCCACTTTTTTATCGGAAGTTGTCAGCTCATAGATTTCCTCTGGATCAATATTTTCTATGGAAATAGGGAGATTGAATGGTACAAACATATCCCGGATCTCGTAATATTCGTCTTTGGAGATCAGCTCCCTTTTCCACGAGATATACGAAGCCGCAACACAGCCGAGCGCAACGCATTCACCATGCATCAGCTCAAAGTTTTTTGCCTTTTCAATCGCGTGTCCAATCGTATGTCCGAAGTTCAGGATTGCACGCTCTCCCTTCTCTGTCGGATCTTTCTCCACGACAATCTTCTTACAGGTACAGCTTTTATATACCATATCCTCTAATATATCCAGATTTCTGTCATGAATCTCATACATATTCTCGATAATCCACTCATAAAAAGGTGCGCTCTTGATCAGTCCATGTTTCAGCACCTCTCCCATGCCAGAATAGTACTGCCTGTCATCAAGCGTTTTCAGTGTGGCAACATTCATATAAACCAGTTTTGGCATATAAAAAGCGCCCACCATATTCTTATACTGGTTAAAATCAACACCTGTTTTCCCACCGATACTGCTATCTACCTGCGCTAACAGTGTTGTCGGTATCTGTATAAAATCCACTCCTCGCAGATACGTAGCCGCCACAAATCCTGTGGTATCGCCCACCACACCTCCGCCAAGTGCAAGAAGCATGTCTTTTCTTCCAAATTTATTTTGTATCAAAAATTCATAAATATTCTTTACGGTATCTAAATTTTTGCTCTGTTCGCCATTCGGAAAATCAAAAACGAAAATTTCCTTACAGCTGTCTTGCAGCGCCTCACGTACCTCATCTGCATAAAAACCCTTTACCCTCGAGTCTGTGATAATACAGAGCTTCTTTTTCTCAATTCCAAACGGTTCCAACTCTTTTGCCAGATTCTTAAAGTCCTGTTCATACACAATATCATAGAGTGGTTTATTGTTCATATTAATTGTTAATCGCTGTGACATGATTACGATCCTCCATACAAAAACTTCCCATCTATTTTAATAGACGGGAAGTCTATCCTTTGTTATCCCCCAATCAAATCCTACATTACACCACGCGGGATGGGAACATCAAACGTTCCCGAAAGAATCTCCTGAAAATCTCCTGATATATCAACAGAAGCCGGAGTGATAATAAATATGTAGTTAGAGATCTTCTGAAGGTTTCCATTGATCGCATAGGTCGATCCCGATGAAAAATCAATGATTCTCTGTGCGATCGCAACATCAAGCCCCTCTAAATTTAACACAACAGTGCGGTTTGCAAGCAGTGTCTCTGTAATCTCCCTTGCATCCTCAATACTGTTCGGCCGGATCACACAGACCTCCATACCATTTCCGGGTGCACGCTTGACAGATCTGATCGGTGTTACCTTCTGTGACTGCTTTCTTGGTTTCTCTGCCGGTTCATCGAAATCTTCTTCTTCGCGAACAACTCGCATCGGCTTTCTGACGGTATTGTCTATGATTTCCCCTTCATCATAGAAATCGTCGTCATCGTAGTACTCTTCCTCGTTGTTCAAATGCAGTGCGTCTAAAAACTTGTCCATTACTCCCATAGCTATTTTCCTTTCTCTACGGCATATACTGCCTTACTCCGAAGATACCGGTCCCTACTCTGACACAGGTAGCTCCCTCTGACACAGCTACCGCGTAGTCACCTGTCATACCCATAGATAAAATTTCCATAGTTATATTATCAATGTTTTCGTCCATAATGTCAACCGATATTTTCTTTAATTTGCTAAAAATTGGTCTGTTTTTTTCAGCATTTTCTACAAAAGGCGCTATCGTCATCAGTCCTTTGACGCATATATTAGGTAATTTTGCAATATCCTGCACAAGGTGTTTTGCTTCCTCACAGGTTATTCCAAATTTCGTCTCCTCGTTTGCCACATTGACTTCTATCAGAATATTGACACATACGTTCTTCTTAATAGCTTCCTTGCTGATCTCCTCCGCCAGCCGCAGAGAGTCCACACTGTGAATCAGCGCAACTTTGTCCACGATGTACTTTACCTTATTCCTCTGAAGATGTCCAATCATATGCCATCTGATATCCTTCGGCATCACTTCATACTTGTCAAGGAGCTCCTGGACTTTATTCTCACCAAAATCCCGGCATCCATATTCATATGCTTCCATGAGCATCTCCACAGGCTTTGTTTTACTGACCGCAATAAGCGTCACGTCCTCCGGTTTACGTCCAGCTTTCTGACACTCTGTTGCAATGATATTTTCCACCGCTTTTATATTTTCCTGTATTGTGATCTCTTCCATCATAGCCACCTGTATATCCTCCTGATCATCACTTTTCACCAGGAACTGAACAGTTCCTTATTGATATGTAAAATCATTATTGCTCACACTAGCTGCATCTAATACAATCCGGTCATACACGGTAAGACCATACTGGGTGTTGGAACTGACAATGGAGTACTCATCGTTTTGCGCCAGTATCGTAATCTGCTTGAAATCCGCGTACCCTTTGTTCATATTATAGACACCCGTCAATACTCCTGTCCTGCTGATGGCCATTTTCTCTGTGGAATCCATCTTGCAGATATAATTGCCAATCTCCAAATCACTGCTGTCAATGTAAAACTCTTCCTCATCCGAACTATAAACATTCGTCTCTACAAATTCGTTAACCAGATTGCCATTTTCATCCGCTTTTTCCTTCAGAACGCCATAATTTCCATTTGGTCCACCCTTTGTCATATACTCTGCCGGAATAATAAAGAATTCTTTCTCAGCAATGGCGGAGTTTGGGATCTTTAACCCCTGTTTTTCATTCACAACAAGCTCGATATCAACATAGCGGTCTGTGCAGAAAGAAACACAGGAATTGTTAAAGATCAACTCCGCGTAGATACCATCTGCAAGACGGTGAATGACTACCTGTCCCCAGGAATTTTCCTGTGTCTTGATAAACTTAACCTCTACGTATTCCGCTTCCTCCATCTCCGCAGCCCGGCTCTCATCCACAGGAATGACCAAAGACCAGTTCTCATCTGTCACAATCTTTCCTACTGTCGCATTTTTGTCGATCAGCTCATTATTGTTCACCCTGCTTTTTTCATACACCGACTGATCATAAATATCGGCGGTAATCTGTTCCGCGGTCAACGTCTCATAACCATCCGTACTATATACAACATATCCCGTCTGACCTGCTGTACACAGGGTCACCATTCCTCCCAGACTCGATTGACTCAGCGTTTCTAAGTTCTCATACATATTGATATTCACCAATTTCATGACAGAACCTTCGATACTATATTTAAAGTCATAAACGCTGTTAAAATCCTTACTGTCAAATCCTCTGTCATACTGGATCACTTCTGATCGAAACTCAGCAAGTTCTTCGTCTGTATAGGAACCCTCACCTGTATCGTTCGCCTCCAACAAAGAGGCCATTTTTCCGCTTCCATCAACAGAATATACAGTATCTCTTGAAGAGACGCGTTCTCCTTCCCGGACAAAATAATTAATATACCCCGTATTTGGAGATTTTAAGAGTTCCTCCTTGCGGATTGCAACTCCTGTATAAGTCTTTGCTACAGATAAGGAACCCATCTGAATCTCATATCCCTGAATCGGTTCTACCCTTAGATAGGAGATGATAACCGCGATAATATAAATCGTCATCGCGCCAAATATCGCAAACTCGATCCGGTTCATGGTCCTACCAGATTTATTTAGTTGTCTTCTACGTTCCTGACGATTTTGGGCTGTCACAAAATAATTCTCCTTATTGAATCAAGCAGGAAAGCCGATGCAGAGGAACAGTTAATTTCCATATGCGGGCCTGTGCATAAAAAAGCCCCGGTATTTTATTCCGAGGCTTCCTATTTATAATCTGTCTAAAGCATTACAGAGCCACGACTACCTTTGATTTCAAACTCTCCGGCAGTTCTGCCTCGTCCAACGAAATACTTGCTATCACCTTAAATCCATATGTATTGCTAATGGAATCCAGCTTATTAACTACTTCTTCCACCTGATCCGTACCTTCAGTGCAGGAAATTTTTAGAAATCCGTCAAAGTAAATCTGTTCGAGATCATGATCCTGGGAAACGATACCACGAATGAAGCCTATAAATTCGTCTGCATTGGCAACCCCATAATCCTTCACATTGATCAGTCTTACCTTGTTATTCAGTTCATACATATGATCATTGCCTTTGTCAAGATAAACGATATTCCCGGATGCCGAAGATACCTCTTTGTTCACCATATCCAGAATAATCTTTGTCTTGCCCTTCCCCTTTTTTCCAACAATCAGCTGCACCATACGCAATACCTCCTAAAATCATATCTTTAATGTAATTGAATAAATCCCTTAATCCCATTATAGTTGAATCCTTAAGAAAAAACAACTCTTACTTACAATATTGATAAAAAATTATGTTATCTCACTCAATAAATCTGTCATCTCTGTGTACATCGTTGTTCTGTCGTTTGACTGCAGAATAACTGAAATATACGGATTTCCCGAGTTATCCCTTGCATATATGATCAAACAGCTTCCCGCTGCGCTTGTCGTACCAGTCTTCCCTCCGACCACAGACACATTGTCAGGCGAAGGAATCTCTCCTTTGATATATGCATTTGAATTGGCCACATCGATAAACTTATCATTCCCATTTCCGTCATGATATACTGATGTATATGACGATGTGTGGATGATCTCCACAATTTTATCATATTTTACTGCTTCATTGCAGATCAAATACAGATCATAAGCGGTTGTATAATGATTCGGATCCGTCAGTCCATGCGGATTGACAAAATGACTGTTGGTTGCACCAAGACTGTTCGCCGTTTCATTCATCAATTCTGCAAACCCTTCCACACTTCCCCCGATATGTTCTGCGATCATAACTGCTACATCATTTGCTGATTTGAGCAAAAGCACATGGAGTGCCTGATCCATCGTCATGGTATCTCCTGCAGAAAGCCCAAGTTTCACAGCACCTGATTCACTTATGTATACATTCTCTGTTGCTGTAAGCACATCATCCAGATTTCCATATTTCAAAGCACACAATGCTGTCAAAATCTTCGTAAGACTTGCAGGATTTAACTTTTCATGCACATTTTTGGCATAAAGAACTTTCCCGGAAGATATGTCAAACAATCCAGCTGCTGTCGCCTGAGACATATCTACATCTGTTCCCTTTGAGACATCACCTACTGTAACGCACAGATCCGACGCAAATGCATCGATTGTTTTTCCCTGTGTGTGGGCGGAAACGGAAAAACTTGTATTGTTCCTGTCTCTATCGTATGCGAAAGTATATTCCTTTGCCCCGCAGCCTGTAATATTTGTTACAAGCACAAAGGATAACACGATAACACATACTGCTCTATGAATTTTATTTATACATTTCACGCCAGTCTAAATCTCCTCTGTCAAGCGACCTGATCAACAGCTCTGCTGTCGCAAGATTTGTCGCCAATGGTATATTATGAATATCGCACAATTTCACAGCATTGTTTACATCCGGCTCATGGGACTTGGAATTCAGGGGATCTCTCAAAAAAATAACAAGATCTATTTGATTATGTTCGATCTGTGCACAGATCTGCTGTTCTCCACCCAGATGCCCTGCCAGATATTTATGAATATTGAGATTTGTTACCTCCTCGATCAACCGGCCTGTTGTCCCTGTAGCATACAAGTCATTTTTACTCAAAATACCTCTGTAGGCAATACAGAAATTCTGCATCAGCTTCTTCTTTCCATCGTGCGCGATCAACGCAATATTCATAGTCTATGCACCTTCCTTTGTCAATTTTTTATCTACAGATATTTTACCCCTTTTACATCTAAAAATCTATATTTTTATCATTTAATTCAAAAAAATTTAACATTTATCCTCAACTTTGTGCAATATGACCAACTTTTAGCTTAATTATTGTATTTTCTAACGCATTGTAATCGTACATTTAATACAAATCCCATTCCAATATACAAACTCACCAGCGACGTGAGACCATAACTCACAAATGGCAGCGGCACTCCTGTATTTGGGAAAAGTCCTGTGGCAACCGCAATATTGACAAAACTCTGTCCTCCGACAAGCGCTGCCATGCCGGACGCGATACAGGTTCCCGCCAAATCTTTCGCTTTCCTTGCCACATTCAGACATTCCAGGGTAATCAGAAATAACAGGATCACAACAGTGCAGCCACCCACAAACCCAAGTTCCTCACCCACAATCGTAAAGATAAAGTCTGTCTGCGGCTCTGACACAAAATTACCGTTTTTGACAGAGATCATAGTATTATTCAGGCCTTTCCCCCACAACTGTCCGGAACCGATGGCCATGATCGCATTTGTCTGCTGATATGCGATTGTCTGTTTATACTGATCCGGATACAACCATGCAAGAATGCGCAGTTGTTGAAATTCGTTGATGATCTTTTGATCCGGCTGCAGAATCATGATAAAGAGTACAACCGCTACCGGAACAGCTATGGCCAGCGTTCCAAGAATAAACTTGTAACTTAAACCGCCAACATACCATACTACACAGAAAATCAATGCGATCACAATACTGGTGGACATGTCTGGCTGATCATATACCAGATATAATGGCGGCAGCAGCAGCAGAATCATTGCCGCTACATTCTTCATGGAATTAAGTTTCTCCCGATGTCTCATAATATACTGTGAATAGAATAATATCAGCATGATCTTTGTGAGTTCCGAAGGCTGAAATTGTATTCCGCCAATCTCCAGCCATCGTTTCGCATTGTTCACCACTTTACCAAACGCCACAACCATCAAAAGAAATGCAATATTTAACGCATAGATTACCCAGTAGAAACGCAGGAAAAAGGAATAATCGAAGAACGAGAGTACGATCATAATAAAAAATCCCATAACAAATCCCAAAATCTGTTTGTTCTGATACTCCGGGCGCGCGCTGCCGACCGCCAGTATTCCAATCACTGTGACAGCCGCCAACAAAAAAATCAATTTAAAATCATAGTCCCGTACCCTGTATTTTCTAAGCATTTTCCTTTTCCCTGTCTTTCTGTTCTACTCATTTTATTCCATTTCTGATACATCAGCTGCGAAGATCCAGTATGGGGATATTCGCATATAGAACCGGAGTTTTTTTGCCATTTCTTGCTGATGTCCCTGTCTTAGCGATCTGAACCTCCATGCTGGATGTATCAATCTGCATATACTTTGATATCACCTGCGCAATATCATTCTTGATCAGTTCCATCATTTCTGGAGAACAATTCACACGGTCTGATATCAGTAAAATCTTTAATCTGTCCTTCGCGATCTGACTAGATGTTTTTCGTTTAAAAATATTAAATAACCTCATGCCCGCTCCTCCTGTAGATTTCTTCTGAATAATCCCGAGAACCTTGTCCAGATCGTAATATTCTTTCCAAAATCCTTAAAAGGAACCTCTTTTCCCTCCAGACGCTTGCAGATATTGAAAAAGGCCTGTCCAGCATCAGAATTTTTACCAACCAGGGGCTCCCCCTGGTTCGTTGCGATCACAACATTCTCATCATCAGGCACCACTCCGAGGAGCGGAAGCCCCAATATGTCAAGCACATCGTCAACAGTCATCATCTCGCCGCGGCGTATGAGATCCTGACGCAGTCTGTTCAATACCAGATCTACTTTCTTAATCTCGTTTGCCTCGAGAAGTCCGATAATCCTGTCCGCATCCCTGATTGCCGATACTTCTGGCGTCGTCACTACGATCGCATGGTCAGCCCCCGCAATCGCATTCTGGAACCCTTGTTCAATTCCCGCCGGACAGTCAAGGATTATGTAGTCAAACTGTTCCCGCAGACTGTCGATCAGTTTGACCATCTGTCCAGGCGTAATACAGTTCTTATCTCTCGTCTGTGCCGCCGGCATGAGATACAGGCCAGTATGTCTCTTATCCTTGATCAATGCCTGTTTTAAACGGCAATTTCCTTCGATGACATCGACAAGATTATAGACGATACGGTTCTCAAGCCCCATCACAACATCTAAATTTCTAAGTCCAATATCGGCATCGATCAAAACAACGCTTTTCCCCATCTCAGCCAAACCTGTTCCTACGTTTGCAGATGTGGTGGTCTTACCCACACCGCCTTTTCCTGATGTAACAACAATTACTTCACTCATAGGAATAATCCTCCATTACAAATAATGGTTCTCCGGACCACCTGTTCATACAGCTCACAAGGTAAAACTGTCCAGCAATTCTTTCGTAATAGATTCAATCTGTATCGCGCCATTATATGTGTACGCAATCTTTGGTACTGCCTGAGGCTGTTTGCGAAATCCCCACCTCGAGGTTTTCTGCGGCTGACCGCTGTATGCAAGGTCTCCGATCTGAAGCATGTCCGGATGAAAGTCAAGGGCCACAACAAAATGATTATTGCTGCCGCCGGCTCCGGCATATACATCGCCTCTTAAAGAACCAAGCACCACAACATCTTTATTGGAATACACGCGGCTTCCCTCACAGACATCACCCAATATAATGATACTGTGTTCTGTCTCTATGCTTGCACCGTCCCGTAATGTTCCACGGTAAAACTGTCCGCTGTTCTCATCTTCCTGAAAATTCAGATGATTCTGTACTCCAAGAAATTTCAGATTCTTCTCCTCATCTTTTCCTATAAGGCATAGTATATTCAAACGCGAATTCTGTGTGATCGCATCCAGTATTTCCCGTTCCTGATCCTCGGTCAGTTCTCTCCCCTCTAGAGAAATTGCAACAGACGCATCTTTAAAAAATCGATCTGCCTCCCTGAATTTCAGTGCAATATTCTCCAGCAAATCTTCAAAGGAGATCGAACTGTCCATAATAACTGATATGCCATTCGGAAAACTTTTTAAAATAACTGAATTTTTCACATTTGCTCCTTCTTGTGTTCTGGTATTGACCTTAGTCTTGTTGTGTTCTGCTGACAGTTTCGGGAATCTCTGCTGTACCTGTCAGAAGCTCATCCTCCTCTGCCAGACCATAGTAATATTTATATACATCCCTTGCAGTCTGCGCTGCGTAATCCGAGCTGTATCCATATGCAATACGCACTGTTACGGATATCTCAGGATCTTCATAGGGTGCATAACTTAAGAATAGTGCATGGTTGGTACGATTCCGCCCCTCCTGTGCCGTACCAGTCTTGCCTGCGACATTCACGGCCAAATCCTTATAATACGATTTCTTTTCAACGACTTCCCGCATTCCGGTATGGATCGCATTCCATATACTGTCGTCAATATCGATTGTATTTCTGATCTTAGGCGTATAATCCTCGATCAGATTTCCTTTTGAATCAGTCAATTTATCCAGAATGCTCAATTGAAACACGGTCCCGCTGTTCGCAACCGCAGTAAGATATCTTGACAGTCCAACTGTCGTATAATTATTTGTCCCCTGTCCGATCGCTGACGGAACAATATATTCATCTGAAAATTTGGGCTCGGACTCTGTGATCTCAACGCCTGACTTCTCTGTCAGCCCAAACATATCAGCATATTTTTCAAGCCTTGCAAGCCCATATTCGCTGTTATACCCGTTCTCGTCCTGCGCCAGCCGGTAACCGACCTCATAATAAAACACATTGCACGAGTTTGCGATCGCGCTTGACAGGTTCATGGGGCCGTGTCCGACAGACGACCAGCAATGAATCGGCGGATCAATCTTATCAAAGATACTGCGACAGGTGACTGTCTCACTCAGCGAGGAAATGACGCCTTCTTCCATTGCCGCGACGGCAGATACCATCTTAAATGTGGAACCTGGAGCCGTTTCCTGTTGTGTGGCAGCACTCCACTGCGGCACAGACAAATCTGCCTGTAATTTTGCGAAATACTCCGCATCCACTCCGTTTGCCAGTTTGTTGATATCGTATCCCGGATAAGATACCAGTGCAAGAACCTCACCGGTATTCACGTCTGTCACAACACAGGAACCTTTGCAGGGATCAAGCGCCAGCTGTGCTGGCGTGATCTGAAGTGTTCTGATCATATCCAGCATAAAATTGTAGGGATTCGTTGAACCGTTTTTAAGCGCAGTGATCCTGCTCTCCTCAACACTGATCAGATCCTGCTCCCAGAGCAGCATACAGATCTGTCGGCCTGTTATCGTCTGGTCACTGATCATATATTGGTACATTTTTTTGGAAAACCGCACATTATCCTGCAGATTCTCAATGATATATTGTATCATACTGTCCAGAACTTCTGTAGAATCAGAATACTGGGACTCTACGGAAAGTTTCGTGACATCAATCCAGTTCTGTGCGATCGCATAAGTCAAATATTCATTGAGGCTGATCACTTCTTCAGTCGTCCATGCAATGTAGGTCGGATCATCCCTGTTGATCGCGGAACTGACCAGAACACCTTTCTCTGTAAGCATGGAAACAATATAACTCTCATAGTTTTTGAACTCCTTTGACAGATCATTGTAAGGTGTCTTTGTGACAGAGAGCTCCTCCCTGATCGCTGCGAGGACATCTGCCTGTTTTTCCAGAAAGGTCTGATAGACCTCCTTCTCTGTATCATAAGCGCTTTCTGCTGTAAAGTGGCTGATATCAATCACGTTATTGTTAATAAGAGCAAAATAGATATCATCAATCGGAATGATAATATCCTGACGCGATGCGGATTTCAGTGGATCATAGTTATACATATTTCTGGCTTTGGATACAATGATCCCTGCAATCTTCTGTTCCAGAATATTGTAGATGGCCACCTGCAGATCCTTGTCCAGCGTGAGATATACATCATTTCCAGCCTGCGCTTCCACGACATCTGTCATGTCGATCACTTTACCGAGGTTGTCCACATATATGGTTTCGGAACCTTTTTTCCCCTGAAGTTCCAACTCCATCACCTGCTCGATGCCGCCCTTTCCGACAGTATCATTCATCGTATAACTAGGGTCCTGCTCGGAAAGTGTCTCAAGTTCCTCGGAAGAAATCTTCCCTGTATAGCCAAGAATATGGGAAAAATAATATGGATAATTATATTTTCGGATCATGTCCTCCTCAATGGCAACTCCCTCCAGTTCCGATATATTTTCCATAACCACCGCAACCGTCTTTTGTGACACATCTGTGGCAACTGTTGTCGGAATATATCGCTGGAAACTGTACAGATTCATCTGGTATCGGAGTGTAACCATCTGAAGGATTTCTTTCTTTGTATATCCTTCACCAGGAAAGAATGTTCTATCTCCGTCTTCTCCCGGATGAAAAGCGCCGATCTTAAAACGCTCAACGAGATAATCAATAATTTCCTGTGCAGAAGCATTTTTCATATAATATTTGAACTTCGGACTATCCAGCGTAGCACACCCATACACATCAGCCTTGAACCGAAGAAGCCGTGTCCCCTCAACAGTAAACTCATACTCTCCATTATCATTCAATATAATATTAAAGTCACTGACAACACTGTCTCCACTATCCTCAATCATATGGATCAGCTTATAGAGTGTCTCATTCAATTTTTCATTTCTGGTAGAACCAGATTCATACACATCCTCTATTGTGACAGAATAGGCAAGCTCATTGTACGCAAGCAGATTTCCATTCCTGTCATAAATATTTCCGCGCGTTCCTTCTGTGATCCGCTCTCTCTGTATCATCAGGCGAAAGTTGTCCACATACGACGCTCCATTTACGATCTGCAGGTCAAACAGTCTGTAAATCAGCAATACTGCCATACTCACAAAGATGATAAACAGCAGCAGCAATCTGGAAGTGAGAAGATTATACAGCCATTCGCCAATCCTTTTAAACAACCTTATTGTCACCTCTTTCAACATCATCCGTTGTCCTGTTCAGCAGCAGGATACACGGATATATAAACACTGTAACAAAGATTGTATAGACAATCTCAGGTATGATAATATTTTTCAGATAAAAAATAAAATCGAATCTTCCCCTCAAAAGATACAACAAGACATAACATGTAAAGGAGTATGCAAAATCACTTGCAAGAATCAGTACAAGCGGCAGTTTGATATCATCCTGATAAAAAATGCTGTGAAACACACCGTTGGCCGCCCCTATGTACAGATAAACCAGTGCATAAAATCCGAGGACGCTTCCATAAAAAATGTCCATCAGCAGCCCACATAAAAACCCTACAACCATGCCGCATTTCCTACCGTACATAAACCCATAGGAAACAGTAATGATCATCAATATATTGGGAGATATCCCTCCGAAACTCAATGCCTGAAAAAGTGTTGTCTGAAGGACAAATCCAAATAATATCACAAAAAATAATATAATATTTCTCTTCATGAATCTGCTAATCCTTAATCTGCTGCTTTGTTTTCAAGATGACAAGCACTTCCTCGAGATGTTCAAAATCAACTGCAGGTGTGATCTTACCTGACTTTGTGATATTGTTAGCATCCTGCTCAATCTCGCTGATATACCCGATCAGAATGCTTGGCAGGTATTTGTCGCTGATATTGGAAGTAACAACCTTATCACCGACCTCAACCCTGTTCTGTGAATCGTTGAGCTGCCCGAATCCGATCACGCCGTCCTCCATCAGCTGCAATGAACCCTGAACCATCAAATTATCCGAACTCGCAAGCACCATACCGCTGACATTGGAATCATCGTTGATCACTGCATTGACTTTTGCCCAGTTAGGCCCAATGTCGACAATCCTCCCGACAAGCCCTCCATCTGCAATCACATTCATATCAATGGCAAGTCCATCATCGGTTCCCTTATTGATCGTAAATGCATGAAACCAATTTCCGCTGTCCCTGGCTATGATCCTGGCTCCTACTTTCTCATAGCCACTATACTGCTCGTCGAGCTTATACAATTCCCGAAGGTAATTCAATTCATACTTATCCTGTTGAAGCTGCGTATTCTGAACAGTCAGCTCATCAATCTGCTGTTTGAGCTCCTGATTTTCCTGCAGCACGATCCTGAGTTCCCCAAGCTCATCCATTCTGACAGAGATCCATGTGCCAATACGGCTGACTCCATCCTGGAAAGGAACTACGACATAGCCGACCAGTTTATTCAGAGACAGCGCGGAGTAATCTGTAAAAAAGGTCACTGCCATGAGCGCTACACAGATGCATGTCAAAATCAGTAGCAAATATTTGCTTGGAATGGAGAATTTATCTCTTTTTCTCTTTATCACCGGACTCATGAATACTAGCGCCCCATTCCTTCAAGATAAGCAACCGATTTATAGTTATCATCCTTGATGATCTTTGCGAGTCCAAGAGCGACACCCGACACGGGATTTTCACTTACATTTACTTTCAGGCCTGTCCCTTTTGCGATCAGCTCTGCAAGATGCGCTACCTGCGATGCGCCTCCGGTCAGATAGACTCCTCTCCGGAAGATATCCGCAGAGAGTTCTGGCGGTGTTCTCTCCAATATAACTCTGATATTGTCTATGATCACGTTAAAATTCTCAAGCATACTCTCGCTCACCAGATCCGTCGGTATCTCTTTCTCCATGGGAAGTCCAGTCACGATATCACGCCCATACACAACTGCTTTTTGCTTGTTTTCCTCAAGTTCCCGCAGGTCGATCTTGACATTCTCCGCGGTCTTGCTGCCGACGATCAGGCTAAACTCCTTGCGGATCGCATTCTTGATCGACTCGTCAAACTTCTGTCCGCCCACTTTGATCAGACGGCTAAGCACAATGCCTCCCAGCGAAAGAATTGAGATTTCCGTCGTATGAAAGCCAACATTGACGACTAGAATCCCCTGTGCATTCTTAACATCGATATCAAGGCCTAATCCATCCGCCACAGCCTTCTCAACACGCAAAATCTTCTTTGCCTTGATATTTGCATCCTTTACCAGATCGGAAAACGCCCGCTTCTCCACCTCAGTGATATCAGAAGGTACTGCGATATAAAACTCTGCGGGTTTCACCGATCCTTTATTGCAGTCAAGTATGAAATTTTTGAGAATGAGCTGCATATTTTTAATATCCGCGATGACTCCGTTGCAGAGCGGATAGGAGATTTCGATATTAGATGGCGCCTTCTCAAACATTTCAAATGCGGAATCACCATATGCAAACAAGTTTTTCTTATCCTCGATTGCAATCATATTTTTCTCGACAATGACATTGTCATTGTGAGCGTTGTAAATTTTGATGGTTCTGGTACCTAAGTCGATACCAAATGCGTTGTTAGCCAACATAACAACTCCTTTCTGTTTCTCATAAAAGTCCTTTTTGTATAAAACTGGTATATCTGTTATCCCCAATGATGATATGATCCAGCAACGGAATTTCAACTAAATCGGATACTTCCTTTATCTTCTGTGTCACCAGCACATCCTGCCTGCTGGGTGTCGGATCGCCGCTTGGGTGGTTATGCAGGATTACAATATAGGACGCCTCGTTACGCATCGCCCTGATACAGATGTCCCGCGGCGAGATCAATGTCGAATTAAACGTGCCTGTCGATAAGACAGATTCGTGCACGATATGCCGTCTGGCATCCAAGAGTACCAGCAAAAGCTGTTCCGTATCCCTGTGACGCATTCTCTCCATATAATAGGCCGCTACTGTCTCCGGCTTATCAAAGGTCAGATCTGGTCTTGCCTGCATGTTTGACATCCGCTTTGCGATCTCCGCAATGCACAGTAACTGCACTGCTTTGACCTCTCCGATTCCCGGTACGCGCATCAGGTCCCTGATATGAAAATGATATAATCCCAGCAGACCCTTGTCCTCACCCGCCAGTTTCAGAACATCCCGTCCAAGATCAATAGGCGTCCGTTCCCTGGTTCCGGTTCTGAGCATGATAGCAAGAAGCTCGGTATCCGAAAGACTCTCCGGTCCAAGCCTCATAAATTTGTCATAAGGCAGCTCATCCTTTGCATATATTTCTTTGAAAAGGCTCATGTATTGTACGCCTTGCTCTCCATTTAGTTATCTTACCACACTAAATCCAGTCTGTACATAAAAAAGATTAGTTTTTTTTCGACATATTTCCTGTTTTGGAAAAATTTATGAAAATATTTATACTTTTTTTAAATCTGTACGATATTGGCGTCAACCATACTCTGAAGTGTCTTCATGATGCCAAACTGTGCGTGTTCCCAGGTGAGTCCTCCCTGAAAATATACCGCATACGGGGGCTTGACCGGGCCATCCGCGCTAAGCTCGATCGAGGAACCTGACACAAATGCGCCTGCGGCCATGATGACCGGGCTGTCGTACCCGGGCATATCCCACGGCTCCGGCGTCACAAAGCTGTCTACCGGGGCCGCCGCCTGGATTCCCCTGCAGAAAGCAATCACGCCCTCCGCAGTACCAAACTCGACAGCCTGTATAATGTCATGTCTGGATTCTGTGCTGTCTGGAACAACTTTGAATCCCAGTTTTTCATAAATATTTGCTGCAAAAACTGCTCCTTTCAGCGCGCTTGCTGTCACTGTCGGCGCGAGGAACAAACCATGGTAAAAATCCTTGAGAATACCAAGGGAAGCGCCCACCTCCTTGCCCAATCCCGGAGAAGTCAGCCTGTATGCTGCATTCTCAACACACTTTTTTCTTCCCGCGATATATCCGCCGATCGGTGCAAGGCCGCCGCCCGGATTCTTGATCAAAGAACCAACGACCATGTCTGCTCCTACATCGGTTGGCTCGATGCGCTCCACGAACTCTCCGTAACAATTATCTACCATACAGAAGACATCCGGCTTGATTTTTTTGACAAAGGCGATCAACTCTCCGATTCTTGTCACAGAAAGCGTCGGCCTTGTCTGGTATCCCTTGGAACGCTGTATGGTGACGAGTTTTGTCTTCTCATTGACGGCTTTCTGAATCGTATCATAGTCAAAACTACCGTCCGCGAGCAGATCCACCTGTCTGTAGGATATCCCGTACTCCGCAAGAGAACCCTTTGACGGGCGGATTCCAATCACTTCCTCGAGCGTGTCATAAGGCTTTCCAACCGGCGAGAGCAGCTCGTCTCCGGGGCGAAGATTGCTCATGAGCGCCAGCGCCAGGGCGTGTGTCCCACAGGTGATCTGCGGTCTGACAAGCGCATCCTCCGCGTGGAAAATGGACGCGTACACAGCCTCCAGTGTTTCCCGGCCAAGGTCATTGTATCCATAGCCGGTTGTTCCTAAGAGACAAGCCTCGCTGACTTTGTTGTCCTGCATCGCCTTTAAAACCTTTAACTGATTGTACTCTGCATTCTGGTCAATCTCGTCAAAGCGCGGTCTTAGATGGTTTAAGATCTCCTTACTAAACTGATATACTTTGTCTGTGATTCCAAGTTCCCTGTACATATTCTGCGTTGTCGTGCAATTCTCCTTTGTTGTTTCCATTTTAACTCCTATTTCTTATTCTGTAAATTTTCTTACATTCTGTAATGTTTTTTACCTGTAGTTCTTTTGTAAATTTTCATTTATTACAGTATCTCTCATTTGTAATATTTTTTATTCTTGCAATTTCCTTCGTACTGCAATAGTTCTTATTCTGTAATTTTTCTTATTTTGCGATTTCTTATTCTGTAATTCCTTATATTTTTTGTTTCTGCCTATTTGGGATTATGAAAACAGTCCAGCTTTAATCCCTCCCCGACACAGGATAAAACATCATGATGATTCAAACCAATAAGCCACCGAAACTTTTTTGAGACGACATAATAGTCCGGCCAGCCAGAGTCTAAAAAGGCCGTCTGGTTCAATAGATCAAGCGCCTTAACCAATTCCGGGACATAGCTTTCAAAAATCCAAAAGCATTCTCCCGTATGCCAATCGCCCCCTTTGTCGATCAAAAAATAAACCATCTCCTCATCTGGCAGGATCTGTGGCAGATCGTGAACCCATGCCGCATAATCAACCTGATAGCATCCCAACAAATTTTTCATGCTTTTCGGGCTGTATCCATTTGTATTCGCCCAATGTAAACCATTTTTCCAAATTTTGGTTTTGTCAGCATACTTTTCTGCTATTACCTGATAAATCTGCCTCCATTGGTCGTTCCGCACTTTGTGAAACCGGTTTTTGGATAGGGAGCATTGCTTCAGCAGTTCATTTTCAAACCAAAATATGTGAGATGTTTTTTTCATAGCCGCTTTTTCCTCAAAAAACTTTTCATATAAATCTTTCATTTAAGAAACTCTTTTATAGTAATCTTTTACATAAGAATCTTTTATATAAAATCTTTTATATAGTATAATATTTTTTCGTCGTCATATGCAAACTGATCCTTTTCGATCCAGATGACATCTCTCTCCCGCCGGAACCAGGTAAGCTGCCGCTTGGCAAAATGGCGCGTATCCCGCTTAATGATATAGACTGCCTCCTCCAACGTGATCTCGCCTGCCAGATATGCGATCATTTCCTTATAGCCGAGTCCCTGCATGGCAGTCGAGTCCCTTCTGCAGCCCATTTCCATCAGCCGCCTGACCTCATCGACCAGCCCTTCTTCTATCATCTGATCCACGCGTTTGTCAATGTTTTCATAAAGTCTTTCCCGCTTGTCCGTGAGAACAAAATAGCGGGAGTCATACGCGGATCTCTTTTCCCGCTCCGCCTCGTTGTGTTCTGAAATCTTTTGCCCTGTCTGACGGTAAAATTCGATCGCACGTATCACTCGTTTTACATTGTTTGCATGAATTTCCTGCGCAGCTTTGGGATCACATTCTTCTAACATGTTGTGAAGATACGCCGCACCTTTCTCGCGCGCAAGCTGTTCTAACTCTGTCCGAAGTATTAGATCTTCGCTGCTCTCCTGAAAATCAATATTATAGAGCACGGATTGGATATAAAACCCTGTGCCCCCTACAATGATCGGGATTTTCCCCTTTTCATATATTTCTGCGATAGCTTGTTTCGCGTATTTCTGAAACAGGACAATATTAAAATCCTGTGTCGGCTCAAGGATATCAACCAGATAATGCTTTACACCCTGCATTTCTTCTGGCCGGATCTTGGCCGAACCGATATTCATATGTCTGTATACCTGCATGGAATCTGCAGAGATAATCTCTCCGTTGACCGCTTTTGCAAGCGCTATGGAAAGTTTCGTTTTGCCGGCCGCCGTCGGGCCGGTCAGTATAATTAACGGATTGTTCATATTGATTTCATTCTTTCCCGCTCTTTTTGCAGCAGATAGCGCTTTTGATATTTCAGCTGCACATAATTCAGGATACGACTGTAATACACCGGATTACTGATACCACCGAGAATCCCCGCAATAGGAATCCCCTGCACAAACTTGGCAAGCAGCATATCGACTGCAAAAACATCCGCCGTCCGTCTGATTTGTTCCTGAAACCGGATTTCCTGCAAAACAGGATTTGGCGCAAAGTAATTATCCACTGCAGTATTGCAGGCAAGCCACTGCTCTCCCTTTGACATGGAAGCCTCCAACAGTTTTAAGAGAAACATCCTTTCCTCCGGTGTGTCGTAGGAGAATCCATACTGAATGGCTGTCTCGTAAGTGCCTTTGAGAATCACCGACAGAAACAGCACGATATCAGGAAGACCGATTCCAAACGCGCCAAACCCGACACCCTCCACGGTGCTGACAGCCAGATTGACAAGGTTCCTGCGGCTGACATCTGTTTTTAATTGACGAAGTTCTTTCTTTCCGCCTTTGAGGTTAACGGCGTAATCATGCACCTGAAAATCTTTCTCCATCTCGTTTTTTACATAGGTCTTTTCGATTAAAATTGTCCCTTTTTCGAAGATCAGTTCAAATGCCTTGCAAAACGTTAACTGTAGATTGGTATACACCCTGGGTGGGATTTTCTGCTCCAGCGCTTCCCTCCATGCTGTTGGCTGATCTTGCTGCGCCTGTTTGCTAAGTCTTGCTTCTTTGCGGGCAATCTTGTTTAATTCTTTCTCAATTGGAGATTTTTTCATTGAAGCCCTTTTCATATTCATTGCTATTCTTAACCACTCTTTCCGAAACGGTTCAGATATCTCTGAACCGTTTCCTTTTTTATATTTTTAGTAAATCCCCTCTTGACATTAAGCTGCTGTCTTATACGATGCGTTTAAACTTTTTCTCAATCTCATATTTTGACATGGATATAATTGTCGGTCTGCCATGCGGACAGTTATAAGGATTGTCAAGTTCCAACAACTGTTCGATCAGCTGATCCGCCTCCTCGTAGGTCAGCGTGTTATTCCCTTTGACAGCTGCCTTGCACGCCATTGACGCGATCTTTTCCCGTATGATCTGCGGCACGCCGCGTACCGGGCTCTCGGACATTTGAGTCAATACCTCCTCAAAGAGGTCTTTAATATTGTAACCAAATAAGTCAATTGGAACTCCTCTGATCGCAAACGCATTCATGCCAAAATCCTCGATCTCAAAGCCAAGTTCCTTGAAATACTGCCCATAGCTGTTGATTAGGGCGGCTTCCTTGGGCGTGATGCTGATCACAACCGGCGGAGTCAACACCTGCGTGTAGATTTCACTGTTTTCCACCTTGGTCAATATCTGTTCATACTTCACTTTTTCATGTGCAGCATGCTGGTCAATCATCAGCATCTTGTCGCGGTATTCGATGATCCAATAGGTATCAAACACCTGTCCGACAATCCGGTATTCCTGTTTCGCTTCCCGCGTCAAGATTTTCTCATCAAAGAAGTTCAATTGTTCCGGTTTCTCGACAATGATCTGGTCCTTTGATTTGATCACGCCAAGATTCTTCGGATCTGCCTCTTTGGGCGGTGCGCCCAGTATTTTCCCTGTAACAAGGATTGGCTTTGCCTGTTCGGATGCTGCGACAGGCTGCTCATTGCGCACAACTTTTTCCCTGTGATCCACAAAAAAACTGTCGCTTTGATCGTCTGTTCTGTTTTCCCCGCGGCTGTATGATATTTTGTTATTGAATAATATTTCGCCTGATTTGTTCTTCGCTTCCACCGCGCTATCATGATCATAGCTGCTGCCATGGGAATTGTCGTGGTAATTACCATAGCTGCTATCTTCTCTTAACATATTGGGAATCGAAGCTGTATCAAGCCTGCGTTCTTTTTCAAATGGCTCTGGCGCTTCGATCTTTTCGGCCTTCTTATCCTTCCTGGTGATTTTCTGATCAGAACCAGGTGTTGCGTTCGGTATCATTTCCTGGCGGGATAAAAAATCTGCCACATTCTCGGCAATCAGCTTATAAATGCCGTTCTGGTTGGAAAAACGAACTTCCATTTTGGTTGGATGGACATTCACATCCACATTTTCTGTCGGAACGGTAATATGTACAACGCAGAACGGATATCTGTGCTGCATCATGTAGGACTGATATCCCTCCTCGATTGCCTTTGAAATAATTTTACTCTTAATATACCGCTTGTTGACAAAATAATTCTCAAAATTTCTGTTTGCGCGGTTCAAAGTTGGCCGGCCGAGAAAACCCTCCAGCACGACATCTCCATCAACAGCATGAAATTCCATCATCTCGCTGGAGATATCCCTGCCAAAAATGCGATAGATGATGGCTTTGAGATCACCGTCGCCATTCGTGTAAAACTTTGTCTGGCCGTTGATCACATATTTAAACGAAATCTCCGGTCTTGACAATGCCATATGCTCTAGCAGGTCGGTAATGTAACTTGCCTCTGTCATCGCAGTTTTCAGGAATTTGCGCCGCACAGGAGTGTTAAAGAACAGGTTCCGCACCATGAAAGTCGTGCCATCGGGCGCGCCGACCTCCTCGAAGGCTGTCTCTTTTGTTCCCTCCATGCAGAGTCGTGTTCCTGTCATGTCATCCTTTGTCTTGGTAACAATTTCAACCTTTGACACCGCTGCGATGCTGGAGAGCGCCTCACCGCGAAAGCCCATGCTGTGCAGACTCATCAGGTCAACAACCGAGTTAATCTTACTCGTCGCATGACGCATAAATGCGTTGCGCAGCTGGTCATGTTCGATGCCAGAGCCGTCGTCTGTCACGCGGATAAACTCAATCCCGCCGTCCTTAATCTCGACTGTGACAGCACGCGCCCCTGCGTCAAATGCATTTTCTACCAGCTCCTTGACCACGCTGGCAGGACGCTCCACGACCTCCCCAGCCGCGATTTTGTCAATTGTAGCATCGTCCAGTATGTGAATTTCTGCCATCGCTATTCGTTCCTTTCCTCATATGTTTGTATTTACTCCTCACTTTAACCTTTTCCCTATATCCGAAGAACTATATAGCACATTTGTCACGATCACTCTGTCCTCTTCAATTACATAAAATACCGAATACTTATCCACCAACATTCTTCGAATCCCATTGGAATGTTCTGGCTCTAAATCCATAATACGAAACCGTTCTGGCAGAGTGTCCAGTTTCAATATTTCTTCAGATATTCAGTTAAATTGTCCCATTGCATTTTCCGGTGCACGCAAAGTATATGCAATATGGTTATATAACTGTTCCATATCCGTTAATGCTTCTCCCGTTATCTCAACTGTATATTGTTTCATAATTTTTAATGCGTCTCCCTAAATCGTGCAAATGCGCCTGCTGCGTCCTGTACATTTCCTGTTGTTACATCATCGTATCCTTTTTGAAGTTTTTCATGAAATTGCGCTTCTGTCATGAAATCTGCATTGATTTCACCTGGAGCCTTCGGCAACGTGACCGCAAACGGAATCCCTCCTGTAAGGGAGATCTGATTTAAATACATATCGATTGCGATTGACATCGGCACGCCAAGTCTTGACAATACTTCCTCTGCCTTTTCTTTTACTGTAGGGTTTACTCTTAAATTTAAAGTTGCTGTTTTTTCCATATACAATCCCTCCTGTCAAAAATATTGTAACGCTCATAGCGTTACAATTCAAGTTTTATTTATTATCCCCCAATATTCTCTCGCCTTTTGCGTTGCTAATCACGGTCCGGGAGCCGCTCAGAAGCAAAATAAACAGTATCAAAATCTCTAACTTTATCACAGTTTTGGTCATCGTCATAAAGATCTGATTCATAATATTTCCCGCCTCTTGCACAGGACAGATAATCAGGAATCAGTTCCATTCCCATAAATGCTGGATAATGATTTCCGTTCGAGTCAGTGATTCCCCATATAGAAGCCTCTTTGAATCCAAACTGAGGGTAGTATTCCGGTCTTCCAAAAAACAAAATCGCTCCGTATCCCAATTTTGCTGCTTTGGATATCATATTTCTGATGAGTGCTTTCCCAATCCCCATTCTCTGATATGCAGGCAGCACACTAAGCGGTCCAAAATTCAAAACAGGAATAACATGATCTGAACTTCTCACTTCCGCTTTGCTGCAAATAATGTGTCCAACAATGTGATTGCAGGAACCGCTTTGCGAATCCTGCAATCGTATATCATCAATCTCCGCAACCAGACTCAATCCAGGAATACCATCGCGTTTGCGCAGTTCATGAACCATCCAGTGTTCATAGGGACAGTCAATGCCTCCTCGTGCAATTCTTTCAGGATAGGAAAATGCAGCTCTTGTTATCTCCTCAACGATTCGATAATCCTTTTCCTGTTCGTTTCTGACTGTTATATTCACTGTAACATTTCATCCTTTCCAGACATAATTATAGCACAATTATATATTGAAAACAATTGAAACATACGATATATATTGGGGTTCCCCCTTTACCCTGACAGACATGGAACCACAACATTACTATGAAAAGTGAGGAAAACATAATGAACGATTCTGCAATAGATCAATTGATCGCAGACTTGATGACGAAATGCGGCTTGGGAGCTGTTCTTTGTCCAATCGAACCGGTATCTGGTGGTCTGATGCATAAAATGTACCGCGTCAGCACGGATTCCGGCCTATATGCGGTGAAACATCTCAATCCGGAAATCATGCGCAGAGAAGGGGTACATGACAATTACAGACGCGCAGAAGAAATTGAATGCCTTATGGAAAAGGAAGATATTCCGATCATACCAGCGTTAACAATTCTCGGCAAAAAAATGCAGCATATAAACGGAAATTATTTCTATCTATTCCACTGGCAGGAAGGACATATAACGAATTGGAATCATATTTCAAAAGAAATGTGCCATACTGCCGGAAATATTCTTGGAAGAATGCATGCCGTCGGACAGCATGCAGATCATCCCTGGAATCATTCCTGCAAAAAACCAGAATCAAGTAATATTAACTGGCTGGAATATGTACAGAAGGCAAGCGATGCGAAAAATGAAATCGCCCCTGTTTTGAATGACAATGTACAACTGCTCATCTATGCAGAGAAAGAATTAAACAGGGCAAGGACTCTTCTGCCGGATATCATGTGTATTTCCGACGAGGACATGGATCCTAAAAATATCCTGTGGGATCAGGGAAATCCATGGGTAATCGATCTGGAATGCCTTGATTATGGCAATCCGGTATCGCACGCACTTCAACTGGCGCTTCAATGGTCAGGAATTACGACCTGTAGTATCGACACCGAAAAGATGACTGCGTTTTTTGAAGGATATCTGTCCGCATATGATAATCGATTTCGGGCGTATAGCGATGTACTTGGATTGGCCTATACCTGGGTAGAATGGTTAGAATACAATATTCAACGGGCACTTGGCTTATGTGCTGACGAAGCAGAACGAAATCTGGGAATATCCGAGGTAAGAAACACAGTCAACCGGATCAAGTACATCCAAGAGATGGAAAAAACAATCAAAAAAGCCCTGGATTCCCTCCCGGATTTGGTATCGTAAAAATCGTTCACACGTATATACTCCATAAGCGTTTTGTAGCCGTCAAACCGTATCAAACTCCCATTTTGATATGGTTTGACGGCTGATCTTCTACAGAATAAATTTATATATTGCCATCAATAAATTATTCCAGAAATTCAACCGTACCATCCTTAATGTCATATTTAGCGCCAATAATTTTTATTTTTCCTTCTGATTCCAGCTGACTAAGAATTGTACTTGTACGCAGCTTCTGAATTGTATGTTGGATATTCAGATCCTCCGCCAGCGCGCAAACAGCATTTTCATCGGTTTCTGTCTTTTTTGCATCTTCTACAGACGGCATGATTTCATCTATAATATTCTGTATAAAACCTTCTGCTTCACCGCTGACTGCAGCACTTACCGCGCCGCAATTGGAATGTCCCATAACCACAATCAGTGGAGCGCCTAAATGCTCTGCGCCATATTCCACACTGCCAATTTCAAACTGATCTACTACATTACCTGCAGTACGAATCGTAAAGAGCTCGCCCATCGTTGTATTGAACAAAACCTCCGGAGCAACGCGGGAATCAGAACATGTAATGATAACTGCGTAGGGAGTCTGCCCATTTTCCTGTAGATCAGCACGAAGATTCGCAGTATTTCCGGAAACAAATTGCTCATTTCCTTCTTCTAATTCTTTTAATGCTTCCTCTGCAGAAGAAACGACAATACGTTTAGGCTCTGACGTCCCACCGGAATTTGCGCAACATGTTAACACAGATATTAAAGCAGCGCATAACATGAAACTGAAACATTTTTTTCTCATAGAATCCTCCATTTTCTTTCCTATTTTATCATAAAGTATCACTATTCAGCATATAACACGGACTTATTATTGTCAATTACTTCCATCAGCTTGCAATTAAATCCAAAGAAACAAAAGTACTTTCACATGTCTCCATGCTCCTAAACAAAAACATACCCTGCCTCTGATAAAACATTCACTGCCCTGCCAAAGTCCTCGCGCTTCACAAGGATATAATCTGTGTTATAAGTCGAGACAGCAAAAAGCCCGATTTCGTTTTCCGCTAATATCCCCGACAGCTTTGACAGAATCCCGATCAGCGAAAAATCGAGTATTCCTTCAATGCGAAAACCCTTCCAGCCGTCGTCCCGTTTTGTCGTATGCTGCGGGACATCGCTGGTCAGACAGACGAGTGAGATCTCTTCATCCGTTTTTCCAAGAAAGAAAAACCCGGCATGGAGATTAATATCCGCGATGGACGCTACCTTGCAGACTGTTAAATCATAATCCAGCTTTTTCAGTTCCATCATCCGTTCACCACCTGTTTTTCAGTTTATTTTGCAGCCGGTATAATGTATTCAGCGCATCAAGCGGCGTCAGATTCGAGATATCAATCTCCTGCAGCTCCTTTAAAATATCCTCGTCCTTGACCGTATCAAACAGTGACATCTGTCCTAAGTCCACATCGTCATAGTGCTTTGGCTTTTTCTTTTCCCCTTTGGTGTCAACCGCAATACTCTGCACCTTCGACGTAATATCATTGTCGCTCAGCTGCTCCGCAATCTCCTTGGCACGGTCAATCACCATATCTGGCACGCCTGCAAGCTTTGCAACCTGTATCCCATAGCTCCTGTCGGCGCCGCCCTTGATGATCTTTCGCAGAAATATGATATCATCGCCTTTTTCCTTGACCGCGATGCAGTAATTGTTGACGTTGTTCATCTTTCCCTCAAGCTCTGTCAACTCATGATAGTGCGTCGCAAACAGCGTCTTGGCGCCGAGTATCTTTTTATTGCTGATATGTTCAATGACAGCCCACGCGATGCTCAGTCCGTCAAACGTGGAAGTTCCGCGCCCGATCTCGTCGAGCACCAGCAGGCTTTTGGGTGTGGCGTTGCGCAGGATATTGGCCACCTCGTTCATCTCCACCATAAAAGTACTCTGCCCACTCGCAAGGTCGTCCGAGGCGCCTACTCTGGTGAAAATTCTGTCCACAATACCGATGTCCGCGCTCTTTGCAGGCACAAAGCTCCCTAGCTGCGCCATCAGGACGATCAGCGCAGACTGACGCATATAAGTGGATTTTCCCGCCATATTGGGACCTGTGATCACAGCGATACAGTGATGATTGTTGTCCAGGAAAGTATCGTTTGACACAAACATATCATGGTCGATCATCTTTTCCACAACAGGATGTCTGCCCTCTTTGATATCGATGATTCCCTTGTCATTCAGCGTCGGTCTGACATAGTGGTTCTGCTCCGCCACAACGGAAAGAGAGGCAAATACATCAAGCCTTGCCACCGCCTTTGCCGTCTTTTGGATGCGCTCAAGCTGCGTCGCGATATCGTCCCGGATTTTGCAGAACAGATCATACTCCAGCACATTGAGCTTGTCCTCCGCGTTTAAGATGGTATCCTCCAGTTCTTTCAATCTTGCTGTCGTGTACCGCTCCGCATTGACAAGCGTCTGTTTCCTCACGTAATCATCGGGCACCTGGTTTTTGTAGGAATTGCTGACTTCAAAATAATAGCCAAATACCTTATTATATTTGATCTTAAGGTTCTTGATGCCTGTCCGCTCCCGGTCCTCCTCCTCGAGCTGCGCAAGCCAGTTTTTTCCGTCTGTCTTTGCTTTTCTCAGATGGTCAATATCTGCGTCAAATCCCTCTTTGATAATACCACCCTCGCGAATCAGAAGCGGCGGTTCTTCACAAATCGAATTTTTGATCAGCTCAAACAAATCTTCCAGTCCGTCAATCTGCTCGTCGATCTCCCGCAAAAGCTTTGCGTCAAAGTCCTTCAGAACGGTTTTGATATGCGGAAGCATCTCCATAGAATTCGCAAAGGAAATCAAATCTCTCGGATTTGCGGACTTGTAGCTTACACGCCCGAGCAGGCGTTCCATATCATAGATCGGATTCAGATATTCCCTGATCTCGTCTCTTGACACGGTATTTTTGCAAAGCTGTTCGATCGTGTCAAGTCTGTCGTTGATCTCTTCCATATTGACAAGAGGCTGCTCGATATCTGTGCGGAGCTGTCTCGCCCCCATTGCTGTCTTTGTCTTGTCCAAAACCCACAAAAGAGAACCACGTTTCTGTTTTTCACGCAGGGTTTCTGTCAGCTCGAGATTGCGCCGCGTAGAGCTGTCAAGAAGCATAAAACGGCTTGCCAGATAGGGTGTAATATGCGTGATATGCGAGAGCTGTGTCTTCTGTGTCTCCAGCAGGTACTGCATCAGCACACCGGAAGCGATCAGACCCGATGGGAAGTCCTCCAAGCCAAGCCCTGTAAGCGTTGTCACTTTAAAATGCTCCATCAGGCATTTCCGGCAGCTATCTTCATCAAAATACCATGGTTCCAACGGATAGATTACCATTTTCAGACGATTTTTGAGGTCATCTGTATCGATTCCGCTCATCAGCAGCGCATCATTGCAGATGATCTCGGTCGGCATATATTTATAGAGTTCGTCCATCAGCTTGGAAAGCCCCTCAACTTCTGTCATGTAGAAATCGCCGGTCGTCACATCCGCGACGGCGATTCCCATCTTGTTCGGAAACTGTGCGATGCACATGATATAATTGTTTTTCGAATCGTCCAGCGCCTGGGCGCTCAGATTGGTGCCGGGTGTGACGATGCGGATAACTTCTCGCTTTACCAGTCCTTTTGCAAGCTTTGGATCCTCCACCTGCTCGCAGATGGCAACCTTGTATCCTTTGGAGACAAGTCTGCTCAGATAGCTCTCCACAGCGTGATACGGGATTCCGCACATCGGCGCCCGCTCTTCCATTCCGCAGTCCTTTCCGGTCAGCGTCAGTTCCAATTCTTTCGACACAAGCTTTGCATCCTCAAAAAACATCTCATAAAAATCACCGAGTCTGTAGAACAGAATACAGTCGCCATACTGCTTCTTCGTCTCCACGTACTGCTGCATCATCGGTGTCATTCCAGCCATATATTAACCTCATCTTTCTGTAGTTTCATCTTTTGGATTATCTCATTTTTACTCTTCAATATTTTAACACATCCAGATTAAAAATCAAAGCAAATCTTAAGATGAAATTGTCAGGCACCACTCAGTTACTGGAATGGAGTGAACAGTAAATGTCTTGCCTAACATCCGCCCCCGTTTCCTGAGCAGCCATGCTTATCCTCACCGCAATGACCATTTCCATGATGATGCCCTTTCCCATGATGATCACAGTGGACATCCGGATCAAAGGCAAGTTTCCCTGCAAGCAATGCCTCTACGGCCTCATCCGCACTGCCGGACACTCCGCCGTACAAGTGGATACCTGCTTCTGCCAGTGCAGTCTGCGCACCTGCGCCAATTCCTCCGCAGATCAGCGTATCCACTTCCCATGCGGACAACATCCCCACAATGGCGCCATGTCCGCTTCCATTCGTATTCATCACCTGCGCACCTGCAACTTTCCCATCATTAATATCATAGACCTTAAACTGCTCCGTATGCCCAAAATGTGGGAATACATTTCCATTTTCATAAGTAACCGCAATCTTCATAACCCTGTCTTCCTTTCTTTTTCCGGCAGTTTCAGCCGCATATTCTGCCCTGTCACATTTTTTACCGCAGCATCTCCATGCAGAACCATCACAGAGCGCATAATTTCCGCCGGAAATACAAAGCATCCTGCCGTTTACGATGCAGTCCGCAATCTTCGTTCTGGCTTTCTCATACATTTCCGTAACTGTAGTGCGGGAGATCCCCATCTGCCTGGCACACTGTTCATGAGTCTTCTTTTCATAGTCAATCAGACGGATCGCTTCAAACTCATCCACCGTCAGCAGAACCTGCTCCACATTTTCCGCACCACAAGGAGCAAAACTGTCATATTTCGGTTCAAAACATATTCTCCTGCACCGGATTGGTCTTGCCATACTTCTACCTCCATTTCCGACATATGTCAATAATATCACAATAACATCCAACATTCAAGACACTATGAAAAATTTCTTAACGTATTCTTAGGAACTGTTAACAAATTACTCCTGATATTGCTTGTCTTTTTCTCCGATAGTACTACTCAGTAGTAATTTATTAACAGTTCCTTAGATTGACATATGCCCGAAAACAGATTATATTAAAATGCGAAAAGGGGGGGCTCCGCTTATGAATTATTTAACATACTTACCTGTATTTGATAAACTGACAAAATCACAGCAGGACACACTGACGCATTCGGCTTACGTCCGCAAATTCAACCAAAAAGAACTGCTGCATAACGGCTCGCAGGATTGCATGGGACTGCTCCTTGTGCTATCTGGGCAGCTTCGTGCCTTTACCATCTCCGACGACGGCCGAGAGATTACGATATACCGCCTTTTTGAGCGCGATATCTGCCTTTTCTCCGCCTCCTGTATCATGAACAGCATACAGTTTGACATCGCCATCACCGCGGAAAAAGACACCGAGGTTTTGATTATCCCTTCGGAAGTTTACAAAAATATTATGGAAGTTTCCGCACCGCTTGCCAACTATACCAACGAGGTTATGGCAGACCGCTTTTCAGACGTAATGTGGCTGATCAACCAGGTAATGTGGAAAAGCTTTGATAAAAGGCTTGCGGATTTTCTTTTGAATGAAGCGAATATAGAAGGCTCCAACACTCTTAAAATTACGCACGAAACAATCGGCAATCACCTGGGAAGCCCGCGGGAAGTGGTAACCCGGATGCTGAAGTATTTTGTAAATGAGGGACTTATCGCACTTTCCCGTGGAACAATTGTAATTATAGATAAAAAAGGACTTGAAAAGATCATCAATCGATAAAGTAAATATCATTACAACCTTCATTGATTTTACCAATTTTCCATGGCGGTTGCTTACAGCATTGCTTCAATCTGCTCTTTGGGCCTGTATCCCACAACTTGATCTGTAAGCTTTCCGTTTTTGATCACAGCAAGCATCGGGATGCTCATTACCTGAAACCGTTCTGCAAGCTCCGGCTGTTCGTCAACATTGATTTTTCCGACTTTGATATCACTCCGCTCATCTGCGATTTCCGATACGATCGGACCTACCATACGGCAAGGACCGCACCAATCTGCATAGAAATCAAGAAGTACAGGTTTATTGGCATTCATCACTTCACTTGCAAAATTTTCTTTACTGATTTTAATCACAGACATTTTCGTGTCCTCCTTTATTTTTTAATCTTTATGATTGTCTTTCCTGTTCTTTAGTCTGCAGGCCGCCTGTGTCATCGTTTCCATCGGACCTGCCAGATTTATTAAGCATTTGTCTATACGACTATTTCTGCTTATAGTAGAGCATGCAATGACAAAAACCTTCGAAGTCCGGGTTGGCAATCTGCTCTTTAAACTCCTTGCACATACATCTGGTATCATCCGTTTTCTCTCTGCGGCAGGGACAGTAGCCGCCCGTCCTTTTCAGTCCTTCTTTGATTGTGTTGACAATTTCCGTATCAGGATTTAATTCGATTTTCATCTTCACTCTTTCCTTTCAAAGATGGAATCATAATCCATACATTGTATTCCTTTCGTCGGTTTTCGATGCTATTATATCAGTTTGCCGCACCGCTTTCTGTGATGTTATCACATTTGGCATTTTAGAACTGTCAACATCTTGATATTCATTCTTCCGCGGTCTTTCATTCCTCCATTTTCATTCAGATTTTTTCTGCCAGCGCAGCCGCCTGGCTGCATCCATCCGTCTTTTCAATATCCCCGGCATTCAAAACACCTGGCACAAGCACCTCGCCCACCATTTTCCATTTCAGCAGCGCCGCGGAACGCTCAACCGGGATGCGGACGCCATCCATAACAGACAGATCATTCTCCTCACAACAAGTGATCAATGCACACTCTTTCCCCGCCACATCTTTTCCAGCAACGCAGAAAGAAAACAGTTTGTCGATCACTCCCTTAATCTGTGCCGGGATGGAATACCAGTAAACCGGCATCGTGAAAACAACCGCATCTGCTTCCAGGATCGCCGGGGCGATGGCATTAAAATCATCATCGAAAGAACACACTTTTCCCGTCTTGAAGCAGGTTTCACACGCATGGCATCCTCCCACATTTTTCATGGCAGCGTCAAACCGGGTGACTGTATGCCCCTGTTCCTCCGCGGCCTTGATGAACACATCCGTCATGGCAAAGCTGTTTCCGTTTTTCCTTGGGCTCCCTGTGATCACAACAATCTTTTTACTCATATATTCTCTTCTCCTTATGTTTATTCCGTCTTGACTCTGATGTCAATCCGTATTATGATTGTAACAAATATAAGCGCAAATGCAAGTACGCACATTCAGGTGCAATACTTACATGCACTTTATATACTTACCAAAAGGAGAGTGTAAAATGGATGAGAGATGTATTGCTTCGGAAAATTTAAAAGATACTGGTTTCAACTATACGCTGTCGCTGATTAATGGAAAATATAAAATGACAATCCTATATACCCTGATGGAGTTTAGGATTGTCCGATTTAATGAAATGAAAAAATATATTGGGGGAATTTCTTATAAAACGCTGAGCAGCACTCTAAAGGAATTAGAGGCAGACCAGTTAGTGCATCGGGAAGAATACCCGCAAATTCCCCCTAAAGTAGAGTACAGTCTGACAGAACGCGGAAAATCCCTGATTCCTATTTTGGATGGAATGTGCGAATGGGGAGATAAAAACAGAATCTGAGCATTGCGTATCCACGTTTTACACAACAGCCTCCACAATCGTCTTCCCATTAACCAGAATCTCTTTCACGCCAATCTCCTTCTTCTGGTTAAAGTTAAAGCTGAGCAGATACCCCTTATCTGTGTGGAAATAGTCAAGATACTCTGTGAGCTGCCGTTCCCCTCTCTCATTGTACTCGCTGCCATGCCAGATCTTGAGCTCCACGATAAACTGCTCGCCGAGGTAATCCACGATCACATCGGTGCGCCGTTCGTCCCTCGTCTGCGCTTCGATGTAATAATTGCCTGTACCGTTTATGATCGGCTTTAAGTACAGCAGGAAAAATTTTCGCCCAAATTTCTCGATAAACTTTTCATCCTTTTCACTGCAGACCTCATGGAAGTACTCAACAAACTTTTTCAGAACGAGGTACATATCAAGTCTGTTATTCCTGATCAATCCGATCCGATCACTTCCGCCCTGTGCATAGACCTCGCTTTTGCCGGCTTCCTCTGTCATAAAGAGGTTCAGCAGATACATCTCAAAAATGCGGTTTGCAACCGCCACCTGTCCGTTTCTCTCGGTCAGAAATCCAAACATCAGCCCTATACTGACCGATTTTTCATCCGGGCTGAAAGGGATCTTCATGCCCCGGTAGATGATGTTTTCCAGCATGGCCCGCAGTTCCTCATACATGTCTAACTGCTTCACCATACTCTCAAACAGCGGTGTGCTCACCTTTAACATATTCTTTACCGCTTCCGCCACGCCATCTTTTGACCATGCATCCTTAGGAGCTGCAAAAATATCATACGCAGGCAAATCCTCATCAATATATTTGCAGATCGTTGATACCAGCACCGGGTATCCTGATGTATAGGAATAGATCTCTTCCGCAACCGCATCGATATCCATTTCTGTATGATGGTCTGCCTCATATTCCCCCAGCATTGTGGCAATCTGCCCTGCGGAAAAGTTCATTGCAATCTTGAAATCGGCCGCGATATTCCACGGACTGTTGTACTGGTGCTCTGACTCGGCACACATCTTTAACTTCAAATTTTTGATGCTGTAAACTCCGGCAAGAATTACCGAGTGAAAAGTCGGCATCTCATCCCGTGCCAGATAATAACCCCGCAATTGTGCCAGAAAATCAATAAAAACCTGATTGTTCCCTGCACTGTCCACCTCGTCGATCATCAACACGATCGGGCGCGAACTCGTTTCACAAATGCTGCTCAGGCACTCAAACAAATCATCCATTCCGGCATCAGGCTGCTTCTCTCTCAATGAAGTCAACGCTTCCGTAAACTTTTCTGTATCCTCAATTTTCATCCTTTTTAACGCAGTCAGCAGTCTGTTGACAAGTCCTTTTACAAATGTAATATCATCTACAAATGTACTGGTAGACATTTGCTGGAAATCAAGGGAAAATACAATATAATCTTCCGCCAGATACTGCGCCAGCGCTTTCAGCGTTGTTGTCTTCCCATACTGCCGCCCCTTGTTGATGACAAAATATTTTTTACGGTCAACCAATGTATTTTTAATGACAGCCAGCCTGTTGTCAAGCCGCACCATATAATGATCATCTGGCCTGCACGCCCCTTCTGTGTTAAAGTATCTCATACCATGCACCTCAGATTCGCTTTTTATTTATATGATACACGACTTTTACCGATTCCACAACCTCAAAAGAGGCTGTGCATCAAAAATGAATCACAATCCGCAGCATCCCATTCTCATACCGCGCCGCGATCGTTCCGCCCATCTGCGCTGTGAGCTCCCTGGCGATCGAAAGCCCCAGTCCGGTTGCGTTGGCAGCGTTTTCCACCGTGTAATAGCGTTCAAAGAGCTTCATAACCTGCAGTTCGTCCAGAGCAGCCGCATGATTGGCAAACGTGATCTCACCCGATTCGGACAACGTGATCCTTAGATCGCCGTCACTGTACTTTAGCGCGTTGCTAATGATATTTCCAAAGATGCGGGATAACGCATTTTTATTCAGCCTGCGGATTACCTTCGTCTCTGGCATCGTGATATCCGGCGTGATCTGTCGTTTCTTCAAAGCCGCATAATAGGCTGAAATGCTTTCCTCCAGCGCAGTGTTCAGCGAGATCTCCTCCCTGCTTTCGCTGACCATGGAGACTGCCGCCGAGTATCCGAACAATTCCTCCGTCAACTGCTTTAACGCATCAATGCGCTCTTCCATGATATTCAGATACCGCACCGCGTCCGCCGGCTGGTCCGTCTGCCGGAGCAGGTCAAGATAACCGCAGACCGCGGTTAACGGCGTGCGCAGGTCATGGGAAATATTGGTCACAGCGTCCATAACCTCCGCATTTCCCTGCTGATAGCGCTGCCGTTCCCTGCGCAGTGCGCGCAGCTGCGCGTTGATATCAGCCGCCAGACTGCGCATATACCGGTCATGGCTGGAGATATCGATCAGGACGTTGGTTTCCGAGGTAAGCCGGTCGGCAAAGGCTGTGGAAATCTCCCGCGCTGCCTTTCGCATAAGAACGATTTTCAACCATAGTATCACAATGATGATCAAAAGAAAAACAGACAAAACCGACAGCCATAAGATCGCCATAACCCCTCCTGCAAATTCATGTACTACTTATTTTAGTATATATGAACTACCCATTATCTAAAGCCAATTTTAAGGAATCTCGTTCTTTTTCTAGGATTCCTTTCTCATTTGAACCAAACTGCCCAAAACAGGTTATTTGATATCTTCCTCACAAAAGAATATAATCCCCACTCCTGTCACAATCACCGCAATCACACCAGAATACAGCGACATCTGCCATAGATGGACAGCAGTCCCCTGCCCGAGCAACACGGTCTGATTGCCCGGTAAAAACTCATTGAGAAATTCATAGACGACGCGCTTCGTCCCACGGATATAGTTTGGATTGCTCATCGTCTCCGATTCCTCAATATTTCCATCCGCATCAATATAAGTATAAGCATCCCAGAACTCTGGTTCCTCGATCTGTGCATTCATGTAGGCTCCGCCAAAAATCATAAAAATGATTCCCAATGTACAGATCACTGCCGACACTGCCTTATTCTGGCTCAACATCGCAATCAAAGTATAGATCGCTGTGACCGCAGCACACAGCACAAAAGCACACCCGGCATAGCCTAATATGATGCCCAATCCGCACTGGAAAAACCCAAGCAACGGAATCCCGGCACAAAGGTTTGCCACAATAAAGGCAAGACATATGATACACTCCGCCGCAAAGCAGACAATCAGGTTAGACAGGTAAATATCAGTTCTCCTGTGTCCGATCATAATCTTATTCCGAATCGTCCCATCACTGTATTCCGTTCCGATAAATAAGCTGCAAAAAGCAGCAGAAAAAATCACAATCAGCGGAATATAGGAAGTGAACGAATTTTCCAAAGGTATCTCATACACATAGTCAGAAAACTGCCGCATATACTGCATAGTATGGTAGGAGCTGACCGGCAGGATCACACCAATCGCAGCCATAACCAGCAAAATTACCCAGAAGCAGGTATCGTGTCTCAGGCGGGCAAAACCTGCATACAACAGCTTACTCATGGCTGTCACCTCCTCCGACCAGACTGACATAATAGCTCTCGAGGCTCTCGTCCCGCTCCTGAATGGACAGTACTTCGCAGCCCTCATTAGCAAGCGCCATGATCAATTTTGTAACAGGCACCTTCCCATAAATATCTGCCAGCGATTCTGAGAGAATGCGGTATTCCAGCTGCATCCGGTCAGCCGCCTGCACAAAAAATTTGACGTTTGACACTTCCACACGCACGCATTTCCGGCATGCGGCTTCCAACTCCTCCGCGCTGATTTCTTTCACAATATGCCCTCTGTCAATAAAGCCGTAATGTGTTGCAAGACGTGAAAGCTCATCTAAAATATGGCTGGAAATGAGCACGGTGATCCCGCGTTCCCTGTTCAACTTGAGAATCAGCTCGCGCATCTCGATGATTCCCTGCGGATCAAGCCCGTTGACCGGCTCATCTAAGACCAGGAAATCAGGATCGCCGCAGAGCGCAATGGCGATTCCGAGCCGCTGGCGCATACCGAGTGAGAAATGCTTCGCCTTCTTCTTGCCAGTGTCCCCGATTCCCACCAATTCCAAAAGTTCCGGGATACCCTCAAAGGATGGAAGCCCTATGATGCGATACTGCTCTTCCAGATTCTCCTGCGCGGTCATATTCAGATAGATTGACGGCGTCTCCACGACCGCCCCGATTCTGCGCTGTGCATGCTGTATCGCGCTTTCCGTGTTTTTCGCCCCGTATAACACAAATTCGCCTGATGTAGGCTTTTGCAGACCACAGATCAGCCGGATCAACGTGGTTTTCCCGGCGCCGTTTTTCCCGACAAAGCCGTAGATTGCCCCTTTGGGGATGTGCATATCGAGTCCGTTTAGCGCCTTGAAATGCTTATAATGCTTGCTCAAAGCACTGGTAGTCAATACATACTCCATCATGTTACACTTGCAGCTATTGCAAATAGCTGCGTCTCCTTTCTTGTTAAAGTTTCTCATTAAATTTTCTCATTAAATTTTTTCGGGAACTTCCCATCGTGCAGGGATTATCTCATGACAGTCCAAAAGCCCTTCTTTTCACAGGAACTGTTCCCTACTCTCTGTATTCTACAGATACTTTGTTAAGAAACCTGTTAAGAAAAGTGTAAAGAAATCGTTAAGTTTCATACATCTTAAATCCAATGCCCCAGACGGATTCAATATAGTCCTTTCCGCCGATATCCCGCAGCTTCTTGCGCAGATTGCTGATATGCACCCGCAGGGAGCTTTCCATGCAGTCCGGCGTGTCCTCGCTGATTTTGTCCAGAAGAAGTGTCTTTGTGATGACCTGCGAGGGATTTTGCATCAGTAATTTTAAGATCGCATATTCCGTCCTGGTCAGACGCACCTCCTGTTCACACACATTTACGCTGTGCGTGTCCGTATCCATGACAAGATCCCCATATTCCAGCTTCATGCCTGCATCGGCCAGAACCGCATTCCGCAGCTGCACAGTGATGCGCGCAAGCAGTTCCTTCGTGTCAAAGGGCTTGGTCACGTAATCGGCTGCACCTCCGAGCAGCAGATCTACTTTATCTTCCACGCCCACTTTTGCGCTGACAACAATCACCGGAATCCCCCTTAACCTCGGCAGCAGCTCCCGGCCGTCCAGTCCCGGCAGCATCAGGTCAAGCAGCACAAGGTCGGGACGAACCGAGGACAACACAAGGAGAGCTTCCGTTCCGGAATAGGCGCGCGTGACGCGATAACCCTCCCTGGACAGAAGCTCTTCCAGCATATTTCCGATATTGATATCATCATCTACCACAAATATATTTTTCATACCAGCCTTCATAATTCCACACAAACTTTTGATTTACTGCGCTGCAAGCTTTTTCGCCCGCTCGAGCGCCTCGTCGATATGCGTACAGAAGTTCTCCTCCCCGATTTCCTGTGTAAAACCTGCCTTATCCATAACCGCCCGCGGCTGTTCGTTGACATGGGAAAGAATGATCTGGATATTCTTTTTCGCATATTTTTCATGGAGCTGCTCTAACGAATGCATTGCCGTCGCGTCGATCGCACTCACACTCCTCATGCGGAGAATCAAAAACTGCGTGTCATCTTTTACCGAAATATTCAATATTTTATCTGCCGCCGCAAAAAACATCGGTCCCGAAATCTCATACACAAGCGTGTGTACCGGAACTTCCCTGAGCGTGATACTATCCGGATCGTCCTCGTCGTCAACGTACTTCCAGCCCTCCACTTCCATGACATCGCTCATGCGCTTCATGAAGAGGATCGCCGCCAGTAAGATACCGACTTCAATCGCCGCAACCAGATCAAACACAACGGTCAGCACGAAGGTTGTGACAAGCACAAGGATATCACTTTTCGGCGACGACTTGCAGAGATTGACAAATGTCCTCCAGCCGCACATATTGTAAGCTACCATAAACAGAATCGCTGCAATACATGGCATCGGGATCAGTGCCGCATAGGGCATCAACACTACAAGAATCAATACAAGGGTGACTGCGTGCACCATACCCGCAATTGGTGTGCGCCCGCCGTTCTTGATATTGGCAGCAGTTCTCGCGATCGCGCCTGTGGCCGGGATTCCGCCAAACAAGGCTGAACCAATATTACCAATACCCTGTGCAATCAGCTCCATATTGGAACGATGCTTGGAATTGATCATACTGTCGGCAACAACACAGGACAGCAGGGACTCGATCGCCGCAAGAATCGCAATCGTAAAGGCATCGGGAAGAATCCCGCTGATGTCTGCCATCGTGAAGTTTGGAAAATGAAAGCCGGGCAGCTTATTGCTGATCTCATATAAGTCGCCGATCGTATTGACATTCATGTGAAGGAGCTTCACCATCAGAATCCCCACGATCACCGCAATCAGTGAACCTGGAATCGTCTTGTTGATATATGGCCATGCGATCAGAATGGCAAGGCATACCAGTCCGACGATCAGCGCCTGCCAGTTGATGGTCGACACATTTTTTACGATCGCCTCCATCTTCTCCATCGTCTCGATCGTGACAGTCCCCTTCGGATAAGTAAGCCCCAAAAAGTCCTTGATTTGTCCGATCACGATTGTCACCGCGATACCCGCTGTGAACCCAGTCGTGATGGTAAATGGAATATATTTGATCAAATTGCCCAATCTTAAGAGTCCCATCACGATCAGAATGATTCCTGCAAGAATTGTTGCAAGAATCAGTCCATCCATCCCCTTCTGTGCAACGATTCCTGCAACGATCGTGGCAAACGCTGCCGTTGGTCCCGCAATCTGCACGCGGCTGCCGCCAAAAAATGAAATCAGAAAACCCGCAATGATCGCCGTGTAAATACCCTGTTCCGGTCCCACACCCGATGCAAGTGCAAGCGCAATTGACAGGGGAAGCGCGATAATCGCGACGATAATCCCTGCCACCACGTCCTTTACAAACTGTTGTTTTGTGTAAGTTTTCATCACCGAAAACAACTTTGGTTTTAACTTTTCCATAATAATCCCCCCCTACCGCTTTAGCGGCTCAAACAAAAATGAAAGACGCTGCCTTTTGCGTTTTTCCTGTATGAAGCTTTAGATTTTCTTAGCGGGCGTCTTTTGGCCGCTTAGAAAATCTCTCCACACTTTCTCCTCATAAGTAAATATTAGCATTTGTGGTAAAACAAACATACTTAATATATACCCGTTTCGACAATATTTCAAGAGCATTTCCAGAAAATCACACTGCAAAAGACTGTTCCATGATCGTCGTCCTGATTCCTGACTTCTCTTTCACAAAAAAAGATCTCTGCTTCCAAAACAGAAATCTTCTTTCCATTATCCATTTATTGCTCCCATATAATAAAACCCATGGGCTTCTAAAAGCTTGACATCAACAATCTTTCCGATCAGGGACGCATCTCCCGGAAAATGCACGATCGTATTGTTGGAAAGCCTCCCCGACACCAGGGAACTGTCATGCTCGTTGATCTCCTCGACAAGTGCACTGTGCACCTCCCCTGTAAGACGGCCCACACGGCTTCTGGCGGTCTCCTGTACAACCTTCAAAAGCCGGTCGAAGTTCTCCTTGATCTCCTCCTCGCTTGCAGGATTCGGCATCGTGGCAGCAGGCGTTCCTGTGCGCTTGGAGTAAATAAACGTAAAGGCATTGTCGTACTGCACTTCCCTCACAACTTCGATGGTCTCGTCCACATCTGCAGCGGTCTCTCCCGGAAACCCGACGATAATATCTGTTGTGAGCGATATGTCAGGGATTTCGCGCCTGATCTTGTGTGCCAGATCAAGATATTGCTCCTTGGTATAACGCCGGTTCATGGCCTCCAGTATTCTCGTAGACCCCGCCTGCAGTGGTAAGTGCAGATGGCGGCAGATCTTCCTGGAATGCTTCATCACCTGGATCAGGTCATCTGACAAATCCTTTGGGTGTGAAGTCATAAAACGGATCCGCTCCAACCCCTCGATCTTCTCCACCTCCTGCAAGAGCTGCGCAAAGGACATCGGTTCTTCCAGTGTCTTTCCATAGGAATTGACATTCTGTCCCAGGAGCATCACTTCCACAACGCCCTCCGAGACAAGTTTTTCAATCTCTCTGATAATATCCTTGGGATTGCGGCTTCTCTCTCTCCCGCGCACATAAGGAACGATGCAATAGCTGCAGAAATTATTGCAGCCATACATGATGTTGACGCCTGATTTAAAAGCATACTTTCGCTCCGCCGGCAAATCCTCGACAATCTTGTCCGTATCTTTCCAAATATCAATGATCATGCTGTCCGAACTGTACATTGCAACGATCAATTCCGCAAATTTATAGATATTGTGGGTACCAAAGATCAGATCCACAAACCGGTAGCTTTTCTGTATCTTCTCGATGACTGACGGTTCCTGCATCATACAGCCGCAGAGCGCAATCTTCTTGTGGGGATTTTTCTTTTTCATGTTATGTACAAACCCAAGCCTGCCGTAAACCCGCTGGTTTGCATTGTCGCGGACGGTGCAGGTATTGTAAAATACAAGGTCTGCCGACTCGTCCCCGATCATCTCAAAGCCGATATTTTCCAGAATGCCGATCAGTTTTTCGCTGTCCTTAGCATTCATCTGACAGCCAAATGTCTCCCCGTCCGCGGTCAGACGCCTGCCCAACTTCACGCTCTCGGCGTTTACAAGCTCACGCGCCTTTTTGATAAAATAATACTGGCGCATCGGTTCCTCAGTCGGTGCATCCTCTCTCAGATCGATCGTTTCCAATATTGCTTCCAATTCCTCGTTCCTTATCATATACTTTCTGCCTTTCTATGAAGCTTTTCGCCGCCTCTCCTGCCATTCTATCAAATTGGTTGATCTGTTTTCAACCACAAAACTTTTCCAATCGAGCAGGGAAGAGCCATCTTCCCCTACTCGCCGCGCGCCCCATGCGCCGCCTTAGCGGCATATTTCCTCTGCATGTGGCTGTGCAATAAAAACCGCGAAAGAAGGTGCCACCACTTCGCACGCTTCAAATTCCGGCTCGGATCCATGTACAACAGAGCCATCCGCCATCGATATCGCGTAATAAGAATAGCCACCTTTTACGGACATAACGATCGGAAGATGCTGATCCCAAAACTCCTTGATCCTGCCTGTCCACTCAGCATCGTCACCTGCGCTCTCAAGACTGATCCTCTCCCACTCATTCCACCGAAAGGCCTGATCTCCCTGCACGTCAAAATCTTCCGTTCCCAAAAACCACGTTGTTTCATCAGGGCTTACCATGTGCCGGATGCTTCCTGCAAATTCCAGCCACTCTTCCGGAATATTCGTATATCTGTCTGTTATTATTTCCAAAATACATTTGTCCTGTGTTTCATTCCATGCAATATCCCAGCCTTTTTGCTTCATACGGGATATAAACGTGTCGACCAGGTTCTTTTGTTCTGACATCGTCTAGTCCTCCGTTCAAAAATACTTTTTATCTTCTTATGCAGTTCTTTTTTCCAGTTTTTCGACCCGTTTTGACAGATCATCAATCAATTTTAGTAATAGCGCAGTGTTATCACTTTCAAGTTTTGTAATCTGGTAATACTGGTTCAACTCGTCAAGATTTTTTTCCACCTTTTCTATATGTTTTTCCAAAGAACTCCTTGTACGTTCTATTTCATCCAATACAAGACTCTCTGATTTCACTATTTTTTTATCAACCTTTTCTAAAATCGATTCCTCTGTTTTCTCTAACTTCTCGTCAACCTTCTCTAAAATTGAT